>JAQXOO010000012.1 GCA_029099685.1 Clostridia bacterium | reverse complement strand
GCAGTCCCTTTATGGCCACCGGCTGAAACCGGTGGCAGATCAAAGTCTGATCCGGCCCGAAGATCCGTTTGATTTCGGAAATGTTTTCCTCCAATGACCGTGTAATCTTCTGTTTCAAGAAATCACCCCGCTTTAGGCTATTGTGTCCCAAAAGCCGGGCAATAATCAAAGCCCCTCCGGAAACAGAGGGGCTTTGATGATTATATCATGGATTGTATCAGTTCCAGAAGAAGAACAGAAGCAGGTAGTCGCCGTCTGCCGTTAGGTTTTCACCGGCCATCTCTTCCACGGTAAAGCCGCAGGCGGTGAGCTGATCTGTCCATTGTTCCTCTGCCCAAACGGCGATCTCCACATAGGAGACGGTTTCGCCGTCCATATCGGTTTCATAAAGATAGTTCAGATCCACCCAGTCCGGCAGATCTTCCCGCCGGCCTTCTGCCCGCAGCCACTTGCAAACAGACAGGTCGCTGTCGGAAGTGACCATATCCGGCTCCACCTGCCGCAGGGGCGGCAGGTCCTCGGCCATCTGGCCGGTGCCTGCCGGTTCACCGGGATCTGTCATATTGTTCGTTAATGTGCTGTTCATCTGCATTTCCGTGGGCGCTTCCTGGAATTTGTACTGTTCACCGGAAGCTGTATCCGCGGTGGTCAGGTTTTCAGTATAAGCCTCATCTTCCGAGGACGAAGCGCTGCTGCCGGCCAGGCTTTCCTGCTTCATCATACTGTCCTGGGCGCTCGCCGACATACCAGAGAAAAACTCCGGCACATACCGGGCGGAAGCAACGGCGATCACCGCACAGGCGGCCACGCCTGCCAGAACACGGCACCAGCGGCGCGGCCGGAACGAAGCCGGCGCGGCCGAGACTGTAGGGGCGGATTCCGGACAGTTCTTTTCCACATAGTCCAGGATGCGTCCGTGCAGTCCCTCAGGCGCCGGTTCGTCCAGATCGCCCAGTGCCGCCTTCAGTGCACTGAGCTGTCTGTAGCGTTCCCGGCAGGCCTGACATTCTTTCAGATGTTCTTTCAGCGGCCGTGTCTCTTCGGAGGGCAGCATGTCATCCAAATAAAGGTTTATCAGTAATTCAAATTCTTCACAGGATTTCATCTGATTTCCCTCCTTTCACAGGTTTAGACACGGAAACACCGAAAATGTTCCCGTTTTGTAATAATTTTTTTCGAAGATTTTCCCGTGCGCGAAACAGCCGGGATTTGACCGTTCCCGCTTCCAGGGCAAGGGCAAGGGCGATCTCCTCATAACTCAGGCCCCGGATATCCCGCAGGATAATGATCTCACGCTGCTGCTCCGGCAGGGCCAGGATAGCGTCAGACAGCGCCTGCCGCAGCTCCACGCCCTCCATGATCCGCTCCGGGTCATACCGCAGGTCCGGAACATCCACGGGCCGTCCTTCGTCCTCCTCATCCGGAACTTCCAGCGGCTGTTCTGCCCGCTTGAGCCGGCGGTGCAGCATATCCTTGCAGACATTGACCCCAATGCGGTAGATCCAGGTGGAAAAGCCGCTCTCCTCCTGAAATCCGGGCAGAAACCGGAACACCCGCAGGAAAACCTCCTGGGACGCATCCATGGCGTCCTCCCGGCTGCCGAGATACCGCAGGGCCAGATTATAGATTTTTCCCTCGTATGCGGAGACCAGTCCCGCAAACGCTGCCCGGTCACCCGCTTTGGCTTGTTGTACCAGCTCTCGCTCACCTGGCATGGTTTCACCCCTTTATGTCAAGCTCTTGCTGTCCGATCTCGTCACAGAGCGCCAGAAACTCCGGCAGCGTTGTGATCTGCGCCATCCGGGCCTTGAAGGGCTTGGCGCCCTTCAGCCGCCCCAAATACCACAACATATGCTTGCGAAGCTCGGGCATGGCCCGGCTTTCCGCCTTTTGCCGGCAGGTCAGTACCGCGTGGCGCCGCATCACATCCAGCAGCTGCTTTGCGGTATACACCGGGAGCGGCCGTCCGGTCTCCAGCGCCAGGCACTGGTCAAAGATCATGGGCCAGCCCTCTGCGCCCCGGGCGATCATCACGAAATCGGCCCCGGTCTCGTCCAGGATATCCAGACAGTCACGGGCGCTGAACGCGTCTCCGCTGGCGATCACCGGAACAGAGACTGCATTTTTGACAGACCGCACCATGGCGCGGTCGCTCTGCCCGCCGTACATCTGTGTTCTGGTGCGGCCGTGGATGCACAAGGCATCGGCTCCGGCGGCCTCCAGCCGTTTGGCGAACTCCGCACAGTTCCGGTCATCTTCCCGGATACCGCTGCGGAATTTGACCGTAATGGGAAGATCCACCGCCTTTTTCATGGCGGATACGATCCCAGCCGCCAGCGCCGGATCGCCCATCAGGGCGCTGCCCTCACCGTTGTGAAAGATCTTCGGCACCGGACAGCCCATGTTGATGTCAATGAAGTCCGGATGGCAGATGTCCCGGGCACGGCGGGCCGCTTCCGCCATCACCTCCGGCTCGTGCCCAAACAGCTGGGCGCCGCAGGGCCGGTGCGCCGGCTGCATTTCCAGCAGTCCGGCGGTTTTTTTATCGTCATAGACCAGCGCTTTGGCGCTGACCATCTCCGTATAGGTCACGGCTGCGCCGAACTCAGCGCACACCGTCCGAAAGGCCGCGTCCGTAATGCCCGCCATAGGCGCCAGAAAAAAACGGTTTTTGGGCCGGAACCCGCAAAAATCAGTCATGTTCACCCTCCCAGGTGATGGCATTTTCTCCCAGGATCTCCTGGGTCAGATTGTTGAGATAGTCCAGCGTCAGAGCCGATTCGTATTTTTTGACGCCGTGCTCGGCCGCAAGTTCGGCGGTGTATTCATGCAGGGGATATACCGTATAGCCGCCGCCGGACTTATAGTGGGTCACAGTGGGGATCACACCGGCGGATACTGTCTCGAGCAGGGAGCCGTCCGGATCGAACAGCAGCTCCACCTCCAGAATGCCGCCCAGCATGGTAGGCCGCTTGTGCTGGCCGGAGATGAAATTGCCCAGAGAATAGATGCAAAGGGTGCGGTGTCCGTCCTCGCGCTCCAGCCACTCCATGGGCTGCAGCACATGGGGATGGGTGCCGATGATCAAATCGGCGCCGCCGTCGCACAAAAGCTGCGCAAGCTGGTTCTGGTAGCTGCTTTCCGTGGTCTGGTATTCGTTGCCCCAATGCATGGAAACGATGAGGTAATCGCATTCCGGGCGGATGGCCGCCAAATCGGCGCGGATCTTGTCTTCATCGATCAGGGCGATCTTCCATTGCTTGTCCGCTGGCAGCTGGTAGCCGTTCAGACCGTAGGTATATGACAAAAAGCCAAAACGGATCCCCTGCTTTTCCACAATACACAGTTGGGTGGATTCCTCCTCGGTCCGAAACGCTCCCAGAACGGCATCAAAGCTGCGGGCGTGTACATTTTCCAGACAGGCCTCCAAGCCTTTGACACCCTTGTCCAGGGTGTGATTGGTGGCCAGGTTGACCACATTGAAGCCGGCCCCGATCAGCGCGTCGGCAGCTTCGGCGGGCGCGGCAAGATTGGGATAAGCACTGACCTCTCCGGTGAGCATGACCTCCTGGTTGACAAATGCAAGGTCGCTGCCCCGAATGATCTTGGCCACATGCTCATAGAGGTGTGAGAAATCATAGCCTCCCCCGGCCAGAGCGCTGTCCATGGACAGCGTGTTATGCAAAAGGTTGTCCCCCGCCGCCGTGATGCGGATGGAGACCGGCTCCGGCTCTGGAATGGGTTCCGGCTCCGGTTCGGGGATGTGCTCAGGCTCGGGCTGCGGTTCGGGCTGGGGATCGTCCTCCAGCGGCGGCGCCACCACCTGGGGCGTTTCCGGTTCTTCCGGGCGCTGACAGCCGAACAGGCACAGCAATATGCAAACTGCCGTTATGACACACAAAAACTTTTCAAATCGACGCATGGCAAATATCCCTCCAATTTGACATGATAGCAAATTCCGGGGGCTGTGACAATGTTTTTTCCTTAAGAATTTCTGAAGTTTTCCATTTAAAACGGATATTTAGGAAAAATCTGTAATTTTATTTGACAATTACGAAAAAATAGGCGTATAATTACTTGTTTAAAAATTTACATTTGGAGGAATATGACAATGGTTCGCAATGATCTGAGAAATATCGCTATCATTGCCCACGTCGACCACGGCAAAACGACGCTGGTGGATGAGATGCTCAAGCAGGGCGGTGTCTACCGCGAAAACCAGACCGTGGTGGACCGCGTGATGGATTCCAACGATCTGGAACGGGAACGCGGTATCACGATCCTGGCCAAAAACACCGCCGTCCATTATAAAGGCACGAAGATCAATATTGTGGACACCCCGGGCCATGCGGACTTCGGCGGCGAAGTGGAACGCATTCTGAAAATGGTGAACGGCGTTATTCTGCTGGTGGACGCGGCGGAAGGCCCCATGCCCCAGACACGCTTTGTTCTGAGCAAGGCCCTGGAGCTGGGCCACCGGGTGATCGTAGTGGTCAACAAGATCGACCGTCCCGACCAGCGCATCCACGAGGTGGTGGACGAGGTGCTGGAGCTGCTGCTGGATCTGAATGCCACCGAGGACCAGTTCGACTCTCCCATGCTGTTCTGCTCGGGGCGCCAGGGTACGGCTTCCTACTCCCCCGACTCTGCAGGCACTGATCTTCAGCCGCTGTTCGACACCATTTTGGATTATATCCCCGCTCCCGATGTGGACCCTGACGCCCCCTTCCAGATGCTGGTCTCCTCCATCGACTATAACGAGTTTGTGGGACGCATCGCCATCGGCCGCATCGAGCGCGGCACCATCAAACAGAATCAGGAGATCGTGGTCTGCAACTACCATGCCCCTGAACAGGTCAGCAAAAAGTGTAAAGCTGTTTCGCTGTACACCTTTGACGGTCTGGGCCGTACGCCTGTCACAGAGGCCTCTGCCGGCAACATTATCGCCATGAGCGGCATCGGCGACATCACCATCGGCGATACCATCTGCGCCCCCACTGCCGTGGAGCCGCTGAGCTTTGTCAAGATCTCCGCGCCTACCATTGAGATGACCTTTTCCGTCAATGACGGCCCCTTTGCGGGGCGAGAGGGCAAGTTTGTCACCTCCCGTCAACTGCGCGACCGGCTGTTCCGGGAGACGCTGAAGGATGTTTCCCTGCGGGTCAGCGAGCTGGAGGATTCCACAGACAGCTTTAACGTGGCCGGCCGGGGCGAGATGCACTTGTCCATCCTGATCGAGACCATGCGCCGGGAAGGCTATGAGTTCCAGGTCTCCCCTGCCCGTGTGCTGTACCGGGAGATCGACGGCGTTCTGTGCGAGCCTGTGGAGCGTCTGGTGGTGGATGTACCCTCCGATGCTGTGGGCTCCGTGATCGAAAAGATCGGCAGCCGAAAGGGCGAAATGCTCGAGATGACCCCTGTCGGAAACCGCATGAAGGTGGAATTCCTGGTGCCTGCCCGCGGCCTGTTCGGCTACCGCAACGAGTTCCTCACCGATACCAAGGGCGAGGGCATCATGGCCTCTGTTTTTGATTCCTACGCGCCTTACAAAGGCGACGTCACCCGCCGGAACACCGGCAGCCTGATTTCCTTTGAAACCGGCGAATCCGTTACCTACGGCCTGTTCAATGCACAGGAGCGCGGCAGTCTGTTCATCGGCCCCGGCGTGCCCGTTTATGAAGGCATGGTGGTGGGTATGACCCCCAAGGCCGAGGACATCGTTGTCAATGTGTGCAAGCGCAAGCAGCTGACCAATATGCGCGCTGCCGGCTCTGATGACGCCCTGCGCCTGGTGACGCCCCGCCAGATGAGCCTGGAACAGTGCATGGAGTTTTTGGCGGATGACGAACTGCTGGAGGTCACCCCAAAAAATCTGCGCATCCGCAAACGGATCCTCAACGGCCAGCTTCGCATGAAGGACAAGTTCGGCGGAAAAAACCGATAATGCTTCATCAGGCAAACGGCAGGGTTTTTCCCTGCCGTTTTTTCATCAGGCTGTCCCTATGCCGGAGCATCAGAGGCGCAAAGTTGAAAGCTTGCATCCCTTGCTGTTTTATCCCTGTCCTGTATATGTGTCAAATATGCGAAAAGCCGGTATGATGCCAATCATACCGGCTTTTTTCTATGTGTGTTTACCTGTTCATTGTTTTTCGTTCTTATCTTCTTCCGAAGACTCTATGGACACGACCTCGCTGTCTGGCGCAGCAAAGGGCTTTGGATACTTCTTGGTCACGTGGAAATACGTCAGCAGCGTGACCGATGCCAAAACGCACAGGCCGCCTACCAGCTGAGAGGTGCGTATACCGGTATTGCCGATATACAGGCTGTCGGTGCGCAAAAACTCCGTGAGGAAACGGATCATACCGTACCAGCCGATATAGATCAGGCTGATCTCTCCGCGGAATTTGCGCTTTTTGCGGTAAAAGTGCAGGAACAGAAATCCGGCCAGATCCCACAGGGATTCGTACAAAAACGTGGGATGCACCGGCACGCCGCCATTGATGACCATGCCCCAGGGCAGGCTGGTGGGGCCGCCGTGGGCCTCGGCATTGATGAAATTAGCCCACCGGCCGATGCCCTGCGCCAGCAGAAAGCCCAGACTGGCCAGGTCAAACGCGCCCAGCAGGTCGCATTTGTTTTTTTTGCAGAACAAAACCACCACGATCACCGTGGCGATGATGGAGCCGTAGATGGCCAGACCGCCGTTCCACACAGCGATGATCTCGCCGGGATGGGCGCTGTAATAATCCCATTCGCACAAAACGTAATAGACGCGCGCCCCGATGATGGCACAGGGCAGACACCAAAGCACCGCGTCGATGAGCCGGTCAGAATTCCAGTTGAACTCCGGACAACGGGGAACGGCGTACAGGACAGCTGCCAGAAAAGCTGTTGCCAGAATGATGCCGTACCACATGATGTCCTTGCCAAACACGGTGAACGCCACCCGGTCGATCTCAAACACCTTATCAAACAATCCGGGAAATGAAATGGAATTGACCATAGAACCACCTTTCAGAAATCATCAGAGCCGGGGCTTCCGCTCTGAAGGCTTAGTCTTTCTTTGCTTTCACAGACAGCGGGATCTGGGCCAGAATGACAGCCGCGAACACCAGCGCGCAGCCCGCCAGTTCCTTGAAGCTCAGAGTCTCATGGAGCAGCGCCCACCCGGACAGGGCGGCGAACACCGATTCCAGGCTCAGGATCAGCGTGGCAGTGGTGGGTTCGGTATCCCGCTGGCCGAGGATCTGCAGGGTGTACGCAACGCCGCAGGACAGGACGCCAGCATACAGGATGGAGCCTTTTGCCGCCCAGAGGTTTTCCAGAGAGGGCTGCTCAAAGACCAGCATCAGCACCAGCGAAATGAGGCCCGCCACCAGAAACTGAATGCAGGACATCCGGACGCCGTCCACCTGCTTCCCGTTAAAGTAGTCGATGACCATGATATGAATGGAGAAGAAAAACGCGCAGCAGAGCACCAGCAGGTCGCCGGCAGAAACGGAGAAGCCCTCTTTCACACACAGCAGGTAAAAACCCACTACGGCGATGCCCACGCACAGCCAGGTGATCTTGGGGATCTTCTTTTTGATAAAGACGCCCAGCAGCGGCACGATCACGATATACAGCGCGGTGATAAAGCCCGCCTTTCCCGCGGTGGTCATGCTGATTCCAAACTGCTGGAAAGAACTGGCCACGCATAAAACGACGCCGCAGGCCGCGCCGCCGATCAGGGAATTGCGGCGGATCTCCTTCTGCTCATCGGGAGAGGGCCGCTGGTCCGCCGGCTTCAGCCGGTCAAACAGGAAGATCACAGGGATCAGCACAAGGCCGCCGATCAGAGTGCGGACGCCGTTGTAGGTAAAGGGCTGAACGTGTTCCATTCCGGCGCTCTGTGCCACAAAAGCAGTGCCCCATATCAAAGCTGTCAGCAGAAGGATCAGATTCCCGCGCATTTTTTTACTCATGCCATATTCGTTCCTCTCATAAAATTTCAAGTTCTATTATATCGAACTCCCGTCCGTTTTACAAGAGGGTGTTTTGTTTGCATCCCGGACCGATCTGTGATATGCTGATATCATCTATCATTATCAGGAGGTACACCATGACTGACGACCGCATTCTGAAACGAAGCGAAGTGAAAAAAGAGAATACCTGGGCGACAGAAGATATGTTTCCGTCTGATCAGGCCTGGTCCGAAGAATATGAAGCACTGAAAGCGCTGCCTGCGCAGGCCGCCGCGCTGAAAGGCACGCTGGGCCGCAGCGCCGGGGATCTGCTCCGCTATTTCAAGGAGTATGACCGGGCCGGCTACCGGCTGCACATGCTGGGCAACTACGCTTCCAGAAAGAGTGATGAAGACACCGGAAACGGCTTCTACCAGGATATGCGCAACAAGGCCATGTCCCTGGCTGTGGCTGTGGAGAGTGCCGGCGCCTACGCCACGCCTGAGATCCTGGCCATTCCCGATCAGGTCCTGGAAGGCTTTTTCGCCCAGGAGCCTGCGCTGGAGACCTACCGTCGTCCCATCGAAAAGATCCGCCGGAAGAAAGAGCATACCCTGTCTCCCGCGGAAGAAGCCCTGCTGGCCGCCGCTGGCGAGATCGCGGAAGCGCCCGGCTCCATCGGGTCGGTGTTCCGCAACGCGGACCTGCATTTTCCGCCTGTTCAGGACGCCGGCGGAGCGTCTCATCCCCTGACCCAGGAAAGCCTGGTTGCTTATCTGCGCAGCACGGACCGGGTGCTCCGCAAAAATGCGTTTGACACTTTCTATACCACCCTGTACAGCTGGCGCAATTCCACGGCGGCCATGCTGGACGCCCAGTTCCGCCAGCTGAAGTTCTTTGCCGACGCACGGCATTACAACTCCACGCTGGAAGCCGCGCTGGACCAGACGGAGGTGCCCGTGCAGGTCTATCACAGCTTGATCGAAGCGGTCCACAACAACATGGATAAAATGTACCGCTACATGGCGCTGCGCAAAAAACGCATGGGGCTGGAAGAACTGCATATGTATGACCTGTATCCTCCCATTGTCACGGAGGCCTCTGCCGAGATCCCGTTTGAGCGGGCCAAGGAGACGGTGCTGGAGGCCCTGTCCGTACTGGGCGAGGATTATACCGCCATCCTGAAAGAAGGCTTTGAAAACCGCTGGATCGATGTGTATGAGAATGAGGGCAAGCGCGGCGGTGCCTATTCCGCCGGCGGGTTCCCCCACCCCTATGTTCTGCTCAACCACAAAAATGACCTGGGCAGCCAGTTCACGCTGGCGCACGAGATGGGTCATTCCCTGCACAGCTATTATTCCTGCAAAAACCAGCCGCTGTGCACCGCGAATTATGTGATCTTTGTGGCGGAGGTGGCCTCTACCTGCAACGAAGTGCTGATGATCCATCATTTGCTGAACAAAACCACCGAAAAAGCCCAGCGAGCTTATCTGGTCAATCATTTCCTGGAGAAATTCCGCACGACCCTGTACCGACAGACCATGTTTGCCGAGTTTGAGCTGTTTATGGGCCGGGCCTGCGAGGCTGGCCAGACCCTGACCGCCGATGTACTGTGTCAGGAATATCACCGGCTGAACCGGCTGTATTACGGAGACAACGCGGTCATCGACGACGGCATCGCTATGGAATGGGCGCGAATTCCCCACTTCTATTACAATTATTATGTGTTCCAGTACGCTACCGGCTTTTCGGCGGCCATCGCCATTGCCATGCGCATTCTGAAAGAGGGTGCGCCCGCCGTGGCGGACTACAAGAAATTCCTGTCTTCCGGCGGAAGCCAGGACCCCATTTCCCTGCTGAAGATCGCCGGTGTGGATATGTCCTCTCCCAAGCCTGTGGAGCAGGCGTTGGAGATGTTCGGCCAGCTTTTGGACGAGATGGAACAGTTGACAAACTAAACAGCCGATCCCTGCAGAAAAACCGCGGCAGACGCATGAGCGTTCTGCCGCGGTTTGTTTCAAAAGGCTGCGATCTCCGCTTTTGTAAAGGGGGATAAACTTTCTGTTGTGGCTTTTTTCGGTAATTTCGCTTTTGCCGCCGCAAAAAAAAGCCCTTGAATTGTGGGGTTATCCACATTTCCCACAGACTTTTCCACAATTCTGTTTTGAAAACGTTTTGTAATGTCTTTATAACAGGGTGTCGCGGTCCAGTGAACGGTACTGGATGGCTTCGGCAATGTGCATTTCGTTGATGCGCTCCTCCCCCGCCAGATCGGCAATGGTCCGCGCCACCTTCAGGATCCGGTCATGGGCCCGGGCCGACAGGCCCAGCCGGTCAAAGGCGCCTGCCATCAGCGTCTGGGCCTGGGGCGTCAGCGGGCAGCAGTCCCGCATCATCCCGGCTTCCAGCTGGGCATTGCAGAACACCGCGGTCCCACGGTAGCGTTCCCGCTGGCGCTCCCTGGCGGCGTTCACCCGCCGGCGTATGGAGGCGCTGCTTTCGGCGGGCCTGCGTTCCCGCAGCTGCTCGTAGACCACGCTGTTCACCTGGACGTGCAGGTCGATGCGGTCCAGCATGGGACCGGAGATCCGCTTGCGGTAGGCACGGACGCTTTGCTCCGTACAGTTGCAGCGCCCGGAGGGATGGCCGAAGTAGCCGCACTTGCAGGGGTTCATGGCCCCCACCAGCATGAAACGGCTGGGATAGACAAAGGTCCCCGAGATGCGGGAGACCGTCACCACGCCGTCCTCCAGGGGCTGGCGCAGCACCTCAAGGGCGTCCCGCTTGAACTCAGGCAGCTCGTCCAGAAACAGCACGCCGTTGTGTGCCAGCGAGATCTCTCCCGGCCTGGTCCGGCTGCTCCCGCCCCCGGCCATACCCGCGGTGGACACCGTATGGTGCGGACTGCGGAACGGACGGCTGGTCAGCATGGGTGTGCGGCTGCCCAGCAGTCCGGCTACCGAGTACACCTTGCTGGTCTCCAGCGACTCCTCCAGGGTCATGTCTGGCAAAATGGAGGGCAGGCGTTTTGCAAGCATACTTTTGCCGCTGCCCGGCGGACCGATCATCAAAACATGGTGGGACCCCGCCGCCGCGATCTCCAGCGCGCGCTTTACAGACTCCTGCCCCATCACATCGGCAAAATCCAGCCCTTCCGGCCTGGGGACGGAAAAATCAAAGGGCGGCTGAGGCGCCAGGGGCGCGTCTCCGCTGAGATGCTTTGCCAGCTGGGGCACATCCTGCACGCCGTAGACGGTCAGTCCGTCCACCACGCTGGCCTCGGCCGCATTATCCGCCGGGACATACAGCGACGTCATTCCGGCGTCGCGGGCGGCCAGCGCCATGGGCAGAATGCCGGTGGCGGGCCGCAGCGTGCCTTCCAGGCTCAGCTCTCCGATGAAGCAGGCGTCCCCAGGCGGATGGGGCAGCTGCTTTGATGCGCACAGGACGCCGATGAGGATGGGCAGGTCGTACACGGGTCCTTCTTTTTTCAGCTCGCCGGGTGCAAGATTGACCGTGATGCGGCGCTGGGGAAATTCAAAGCCGCAGTTTTTGACCGCAGCGCGCACCCGGTCCCGGGATTCCTTTACCGAAGCGTCCGGCAGACCCACTACATCGAAATGCGGTAAACCGCCGCTCAGGTCGCACTGGCACAGCACCGGCTGTCCCTGGATGCCCACGATCCCGCAGGAATGGATATTGGCTACCATGCGTTTCCCCTCCGCGCACCGCCCGGTCCGGAGCCTCCGGCGGCGCTTTTTTATTTAATTCAGTATAGCAAACAATGGTTCAGATTGCAACCGGCAGCGTATGCAGCGCCGTTTGCGGCCCCTTGCCAAAACTTTTCGTCCAGTTCCACAAAACAATCGTTATTTTTCTCGCAAATTTTCGCAGAAAGCGGTTTACATTCTCCGACTTTCTTGATAAAATATCATTGGTTCATTAGGTCGAAACCATTGCAAATATAAAAGGAGGCAATCCACCTATGGTAAGAAAAATGAAATCCATGGATGGTAACAACGCTGCGGCGCATGTTTCTTATGCGTTCACAGAAGTTGCTGCCATCTACCCCATCACTCCGTCCAGCCCCATGGCCGACTTTGTCGACCAGTGGTCTGCCAACGGCCTGAAGAACATCTTCGGCAACCAGGTAAAGGTCGTCGAGATGCAGTCTGAAGCCGGCGCAGCCGGTGCTGTTCACGGCTCTCTGGGTACCGGTGCCCTGACCACCACCTACACTGCTTCTCAGGGCCTGCTGCTGATGATCCCCAATATGTACAAGATCGCCGCTGAGCAGCTGCCCTCCGTTTTCCACGTTTCCGCCCGTACCGTCTCTACGCACGCTCTGAACATCTTCGGCGACCATTCCGACGTCTATGCCTGCCGTCAGACCGGTTTTGCCATGCTGTGCGAGACCAACCCCCAGGAAGTCATGGACCTGTCCCCTGTGGCCCATCTGGCCGCTCTGGAGGGCAAGGTTCCCTTCATCAACTTCTTTGATGGTTTCCGCACGTCTCATGAGATTCAGAAGATCGCCGTCTGGGACTTCGACGATCTGAAGGATATGTGCCCCATGGACGCCGTCAAGGCGTTCAAGGAGCATGCTCTGAACCCCGAGCATCCCGCCATGCGCGGCTCTCACGAGAACGGCGACATCTTCTTCCAGCATCGTGAGGCCTGCAACAGCTACTATGACAATCTGCCCGCCGTGGTCGAAAAGTACATGGGCAAGGTCAACGAGAAGCTGGGCACCAACTATCAGCTGTTCAACTACTACGGCGCTCCCGACGCTGACCGCGTCATCGTGGCCATGGGCTCCATCAACGATGTGGCTGAGGAAGTCATCGACTATCTGAACGCCCACGGTGAGAAGGTCGGCCTGATCAAGGTCCGCCTGTTCCGCCCCTTCGCCGCCGACAAGCTGATCGCCGCCATCCCCGCAACCTGCAAGCAGATCGCTGTTCTGGACCGCACCAAGGAGCCCGGCTCTCTGGGCGAGCCTCTGTATCTGGACGTTGTCGCCGCTCTGGCCAACGCCGGCAAGACAGACATCAAGGTCTGCGGCGGCCGTTACGGTCTGGGTTCCAAGGATACGCCTCCCGCTTCCATCTTCGCTGTCTATGAGTCCATGAAGGACGGCTCCATGAAGCGTCAGTTCACCATCGGCATCAAGGATGACGTTACCAACCTGTCCCTGAAGGAAGACAAGAACTGCCCCAACACCGCTGCCGAAGGCACCATCGAGTGCAAGTTCTGGGGTCTGGGCGGCGACGGTACCGTGGGCGCCAACAAGAACTCCATCAAGATCATCGGCGACCATACCGACAAGTACGTCCAGGCTTACTTCCAGTATGACTCCAAGAAGACCGGCGGCGTCACCATCAGCCATCTGCGCTTTGGCGACAAGCCCATCAAGAGCCCCTATTACATCAACAAGGCTGACTTCGTGGCCTGCCACAATCCCTCCTATGTTGTCAAGGGCTTCAAGATGGTTCAGGATGTCAAGCCCGGCGGCGTCTTCATGATCAACTGCCAGTGGACTCCCGAGGAACTGGATCACCATATGCCTGCCGAGTCCAAGCGCTACATTGCCAACAACAACATCCAGCTGTACACCATCAACGCCATCGACCTGGCCATTGAGATCGGTATGGGCAAGCGCAACAACACCATCCTGCAGTCCGCTTTCTTCACGCTGGCCAATGTTATGCCTCAGGAAGAAGCCATCGGCTACATGAAGGATGCTGCCACCAAGTCCTACATGAAGAAGGGCCAGGATGTGGTCGATATGAACCACAAGGCCATCGATCTGGGCGCCACCGCCTTCAAGAAGATCGACGTCCCCGCTTCCTGGGCCACCGCGCAGGATCCCGCCAACGAGGCTGAGCTGTCCGGCAAGCCCGAACTGGTCAAGATGGTCAAGGGTATCCTGAATCCCGTTGGCAAGATGGACGGCGACAGCCTGCCCGTCTCCGCCTTTATGGATCATGTGGACGGCCAGTTTGAGCTGGGCGCTTCCGCTTATGAGAAGCGCGGCGTTGCCGTTACCGTTCCCTCCTGGAACGCTGCCAAGTGCATCCAGTGCAACCAGTGCTCCTATGTCTGCCCCCATGCCACCATCCGTCCTTATGCCATGACTGAGGAAGAGGTCAAGGCCGCTCCCGCCGCCATCAAGACCGCTCCCATCAAGGCCGGCAAGGGCAAGGATGTCTACACCTTCTCCATGGCCGTGTCTCCTCTGGATTGTATGGGCTGCGGCGTCTGCGTCAGCGTCTGCCCCGTGGGCGCTCTGACCATGGTCGCTCAGGAGTCCGAGGCTGCCCAGCAGGATGTCTGGAACTATGTGGTTGAAAAGGTCGCCGACAAGCCCGATATGCAGGACAACACTGTCAAGGGCAGCCAGTTCAAGCAGCCCTACCTGCAGTTCTCCGGTTCCTGCGCCGGCTGCGCCGAGACCTCTTATGCCCGCCTGGTCACCCAGCTGTTCGGCGACCGGATGTATATCTCCAACGCCACCGGCTGCTCCTCCATCTGGGGCGGTCCCGCCGCTACTTCTCCCTACTGCACCGATAAGAACGGTCACGGTCCCGCCTGGTGCAACTCCCTGTTCGAAGACAACGCCGAGCACGGCCTGGGCATGCAGACTGCTGTCGAGACCCGCCGCGCCACGCTGGCTGAGACCGTCAAGGCTCTGATCGCCGTCAGCTACTGCGATGCCGATCTGAAGGCCGCCGGCCAGGCCTGGCTGGATGTTATGAACCAGGGCGAGGCCTCCAAGGATGCCGCTGCCAAGCTGGTTGCCGAACTGGAAGCCTCCGTTGTGGACGGCTGCACCTGCGAAGCTTGCACGCTGGGCCGTAAGGTCCTGGCTGAAAAGGACCTGCTGGTCAAGAAGTCCGTCTGGATCTTCGGCGGTGACGGCTGGGCCTATGACATCGGTTACGGTGGTCTGGACCATGTCCTGGCTTCCGGCAAGGATGTCAACGTCTTCGTCTTCGATACCGAGGTCTATTCCAACACCGGCGGTCAGGCTTCCAAGGCTTCCAACATCGGCCAGGTCGCTCAGTTCGCTGCCTCCGGTAAGGAAATGAAGAAGAAGTCCCTGTCCGAGATCGCGATGGCTTACGGCTACGTTTACGTGGCTCAGGTGGCTATGGGCGCCAACCCCGCTCAGACCATCAAGGCCATCACCGAGGCTGAGGCTTATCCCGGTCCCTCTCTGATCATTGGCTACAGCCCCTGCGAGATGCACTCCATCAAGGGCGGTATGACCAACTGCCAGCAGGAAATGAAGAAGGCCGTCGAGTGCGGTTACTGGAACCTGTTCCGCTTCAATCCTCAGGCTGACAAGAAGTTCACGCTGGACTCCAAGGCTCCCGCTGGCGGCTATCAGGAGTTCCTGATGAACGAGGCCCGCTACAGCCGTCTGACCCGCGAGTTCCCCGAGCGCGCCACCACTCTGTTTGCCAAGAGCGAGGCCGCTGCCAAGGAGCGCTACGAGCATCTGCTGAAGCTGGTCGCCCTGCACGACAACTAAGCCCTTATCCCTTCGGGATCTTTTGTGATAAAACCCCCGGCACGAAAAACGTGCCGGGGGTTTTTCTTGACGGCCTTGCAAGCCTGATGTACATTTTTACTGCAGCGTTACCGCAGCACCCGGAGACAGGTCAGCTTTTCCTCCCGAATGCGCTGGAGCAGATAGGAATACCGCTGCTGCATGGCATTCATCTCATACACACAGGCATTGATAAGTTCCGGATCTGTCACCTGCTGAAATGCGGCCCTCACCTGCCGAAGCTGGAGCAGCGTGTCGTAATATTCCTCCAGCAGCCTTTGATTTTCATTGGTGCGCTCCTTTTCGGTGCGCCGGTCGTTTTTTTTCGTCTGCAATTTCTGCATAGTGGTCACCAAATCCTCTCATCATAACCTGTGATTTCCCTGTTACAAGTTTTCCCAGATTTTATGATTCCTATGCAGGTATCTGCTGTTTTGCTGTTTTTCTTGGTTCTGTTTGACATCAGCCGATTTTTTCGCTACAATTAAGTGTATGCAATTTTTCAGGAGGTAGCTATGGCGAAAGCAACACAGCGTTACGACAACGAAAGCATTTCTTCGCTGAAGGGCGCGGACCGTGTCCGCAAGCGCCCGGGCGTCATCTTCGGCTCAGACGGGCTGGAGGGCTGCCAGCACGCTTTTTTTGAGATCTTATCCAACTCCATTGACGAGGCCCGAGAGGGCCACGGAGATGTGATCTATGTTACCAGGTATTTGGACCGCTCCATCCAGGTGGAGGACTTCGGCCGCGGTATGCCGCTGGACTATAATGAAAAGGAACAGCGCTACAACTGGGAACTGATTTATTGCGAGCTGTATGCCGGCGGCAAATACAGCAACAACAGCGGCGAAAATTATGAGTTTTCTTTGGGTCTGAACGGCTTGGGCGCCTGTGCCACGCAGTATTCTTCCGAGTACTTTGACGTGATCTCCCGCCGGGACGGCTTTGAGTATAAGCTTCACTTTGAGCACGGCGAAAACAAGACGGACGCTCCAAACGGTATCATCAAGACCCCCTACTCGGGCCGCAAGACCGGCACAGTCCAGCATTTCAAGCCGGATATCCAGGTGTTTACCGACATCAACATCCCTTTGGAGTTCTATCAGGAGACTCTGAAACGGCAAGCAGTGGTCAACGCCGGACTGAAGTTCATTCTCAGAAATGAAACAGCGCCCGGCCAGTTTGAAACTTCGGAATTTATATATGAAAACGGCATTCTGGATTATGTCACCGAAATGGCCGGAGACACGGCGCTCACCCTTCCCCGTTTCATCAAAACCGAAAAAACCGGACGGGACCGTGCGGACAAGCCGGAATACCGGGTGAAAGCGGAAGCGGCCTTCTGCTTTTCAAACACCCCAAAGATCGAGTATTATCACAACTCCTCCTGGCTGGAGCACGGCGGCGCGCCGGACAAGGCGGCCCGGTCGGCCTTTGTCTCGGCTCTGGATGCCTATCTGAAACAGAACGGAAAATATCAGAAAAACGAGAGCAAGATCAGCTTCAATGACATTTCCGACAGTCTAATCCTGGTGACCAACGGCTTTTCCACCTACACCTCTTATGAGAATCAGACCAAAAAGGCCATCACCAACAAGTTCATCCAGGAAATGATGACGGAATTCCTGCGGTCCTCCCTGGAGGTTTATTTCATCGAAAACCGTCAGGAGGCCGACCGGATCGCTGATCAGGTGCTGGTGAACAAACGGTCCCGGGAACAGGCAGAGCGCACACGCCTCAACCTGAAAAAGAAGCTGGCGGGCAACATCGACATCACCAACCGTGTGGCAAAGTTCGTGGACTGCCGCAGCAAGGACCTGTCCAAACGGGAGCTGTATATCGTGGAGGGCGATTCTGCCCTGGGCTCTGTCAAGCAGGGCCGTGACCCTGAATATCAGGCGATCATGCCGGTGCGCGGCAAGATTTTGAACTGTCTCAAGGCGGAATATGACAAGGTTTTCAAGTCCGAGATCATCACCGATCTGATAAAAGTCCTGGGCTGCGGCGTGGAAGTCAAAAATAAAAACAACAAGGATCTGGCCGCCTTTGACCTGGCAAATCTCCGCTGGAACAAAATCGTCATCTGCACCGATGCGGATGTGGATGGCTACCACATCCGCACCATGATCCTGACCATGCTGTACCGGCTTACCCCCCGGCTCATTGAGGACGGCTATGTGTATATCGCCGAGTCTCCCCTGTACGAGATCACGTATAAAGACAAGTCTTTTTTTGCCTATACGGACAAGGAAAAGGACGACTATGTGAAAAAGATGGAGGGCAAAAAGCTGATCATTATGCGTTCCAAGGGCCTTGGCGAAAACGAACCGGAGATGATGTGGCAGACCACTATGAATCCCGAAACCAGGCGGCTGATCCGCGTCATGCCGGAGGATGCCCAGTTGACCGCTCAGGTCTTTGATCTGCTGCTGGGCGACAATCTCCAGGGCCGCAAGGATTACATCGCCAACAACGGCGCGCAATATCTGGAACTGGCTGATTTGAGTTGAACGGAGGGACAATATGAACTTTACGGAAGAACGCATTACAAAGACCCTCACGGAAAACTTCATGCCCTATGCCATGAGCGTCATCGTATCCCGCGCTTTGCCGGAGATCGACGGCTTTAAGCCATCTCACCGCAAGCTGCTGTATACCATGTACAAGATGAATCTGCTCTCCGGCGGCCGCACCAAATCTGCCAATGTGGTGGGTCAAACCATGAAGCTGAACCCCCACGGAGAGGGCGCCATCTATGATACGATGGTCCGTATGAGCCGCGGCAACGGTGCTCTGCTGACCCCCTTTGTGGACAGCAAGGGCAACTTCGGAAAGGTGTTTTCCCGGGACATGGCATGCGCCGCGTCCCGCTATACAGAGGTCAAGCTGGAAAGCATCTGCAATGAGCTTTTTGCAGACATTGACGCGGATGCAGTGGATTTCGTGGACAATTATGACGGAACCATGAAGGAGCCCACCCTCCTCCCTGCCACCTTTCCCAACATTCTGGCCAATCCCAATCTGGGGATCGCGGTTGGCATGGCATGCCAGGTATGTGGCTTTGATCTGAACGAGGTCTGCCGCACGGCTATCGAGCGCATCCGAAATCCTGAGCATGACCTTTTAAGCACGCTGATCGCCCCTGATTTTCCAACCGGCGGTGAGTTGATCTATGACCGCGCTCAGCTGGAAACCATCTACCGCACAGGCCGCGGCTCCTTTAAGGTGCGCGCCAAATGGCAGTATCTCAAAAAGGAAAACATCATCGAGGTGCTGGAGATCCCCTACACCACCACGGTGGAAGCCATCATCGATAAAGTGACGGAGCTTATCAAGAGCGGCAAGATCCGGGAGATCTCCGATATGCGTGACGAGACCGGTAAGGAAGGCCTGAAGATCGCCATTGACCTGAAGCGGGGCGTGGATCCGGACAAGCTCATGGCAAAGCTTATGAAGATGACCCCCCTGTGCGACAGCTTTTCCTGCAATTTCAACATCCTCATCGGCGGTATGCCCCGGGTCATGGGCGTTGGCGAAATTTTGGACGAGTGGACCGCCTGGCGCACAGAGTGCGTTCGCCGCAGGATCTACTGCGATGTGCAAAAGAAAAAAGCAAAGCTTCACCTGCTGAAAGGCCTGAAAAAGATCCTGCTGGACATTGACCGTGCCATCTCCATTATCCGCGATACCGAAGAGGACGCAGAGGTCATCCCAAATCTGATGATCGGGTTCGGCATTGATGAGGCACAGGCGGAATTCATCGCGGAGATCAAGCTGCGCAACATCAACAAAGAGCACATTCTCAAGCGTCTAAAGGAAGTTTCCGATCTGGAAAATGAGATCGACCGTCTGGAGGATATTCTGGGCAGCAAGGCAAAGCTGCGCAATCTCATCATCAAAGAACTGGAAAACGTCATCAAAAAGTATCCCACCAAGCGCCATACACAGATCGTCTATGAACATGAAGTGGAAGAATATGACGAGAGCCAGCATATCGAAGATTATCCGGTGAATGTTTTCCTCTCTCGCGACGGTTATTTCAAGAAGATCGTGCCTCAGTCCCTGCGGGTCAGCAGCGAGCAGAAGTTTAAGGAAGGCGACGCCCTGCGGCAGAGCTTTGAAAGCACCAACAAATCCGAGATCATCTTCCTGACCAACCGTGGCCAGGCATACAAGTGCAAGCTCCACGAGTTTGACGATACCAAGGCCAGCGTGTTGGGCGATTATCTTCCCCAGAAGCTGGATATGGAGGATGGCGAAGTCCCCATCTTTATGCTGCTGCCCGGTGACTACAGCGGGAATTTGGTGTATGTGTTTGAAACCGGAAAGATCGCAAAGATCGAACTTTCTGCTTACGAGACAAAATCCAATCGTAAAAAGCTCACCGGCGCCTATTTCAGCAAGTCGCCGTTGGTTGCCGTGTTCCACACGACTCCCGATGCCGAGTTGGCCCTGTATACGCAAAGTCGCATCCTCATCGTAAACACGGCCCAGCTCCAATCCAAGACGACCCGAAGTGCTCAGGGCGTTGCCGTGATGACGCTGAAAAAGAACCAGCAGGTCACGCGAGCCTGCCTGCTGTCTGAATCCAGCATTGAAAATGTTGCCCGCTACCGTACCCGCACCCTGCCTGCCGCCGGTGCTCTGATAAAAGAAGAAGACGCTCCGGACAAGCAGATGTCGCTGCTGTAAAGCACTATGACTTGCAGAAAAAACACAGATTTTTGGGATGCGTTGGACACCCTGCTGCAGCAGTCAAAGGTGGTCATTGACCGGCCAAAGGGCACTGCCCACCCTCGGTATCCCAACGTGCGCTATCCGGCGGATTACGGTTATCTGGCCGGTACGGCCTCTATGGACAGCGATGGCATCGATCTTTGGCGGGGCTCCGCTGGAAATGAACGAATCGGCGCTGTCATCTGCACCGTCGACCTGATGAAGCGTGATTCAGAGATCAAGCTGTTGATCGGCTGCACCAAGGAGGAAACGGAGCGTATCTACACCTTTCATAATGAGACAGAATATATGAAAGGGCTGCTGATCCAAAGATAAAAAGTCCCGGAAAGCCGATGCTTTCCGGGACTTTTCCTATAAAGGTTTTCAGCTTTACAGTCTGCTGTACTCCACAGCGATACGGGATGCGCAGCGGGCATTGTGATAGGCCAGCTGGATATTGGAAGCCAGCGAATCTCCGCCGGTCAGCTCCACGATGCGGGCCAACAGGAAGGGCGTGATGGCTTTGCCTTTGACGCCCTGCTCTTTTGCTTCCCGGACGGCCTGCTCAATGATGCCGTTCATATAATCGCTGTCCATGGCATATTCCTCGGGAATGGGATTGGCGATGATGATACCGCCCTTCAGTCCGGCATCCCACTTTGCCTTCATGACCCTGGCCGCTTCTTCATAGCTCTTGAGGTCGCAATCCACCTGGAATCCGCTCTTGCGGCAGTAGAAGGCGGGAAAATCCTTGGTCTGCATTCCCAGCACAGGCACACCCATAGTCTCCAGATATTCCAGCGTCAGGCCGATGTCCAAAATAGACTTGACGCCGGCGCTGACCACAGCCACCGAGGTGTGTGCCAGCTCCTGCAGGTCTGCGGAAATGTCCATGGTGGTCTCCGCGCCGCGGTGGACCCCGCCGATGCCGCCGGTGGCAAAAATGGGAATGCCTGCCATCTCCGCGATCAGCATGGTGGTCGCCACTGTAGTGGCGCCGGGTTTTCCGGTGGCCAGATACACGGGAACATCACGCCGGCTGACCTTGCCGATGGAATGATCCTGGCACATACGCTCCAGTTCGCTTTCGGACAGGCCCACCTTCAGCTTGCCGTCAAGAACGGCAATGGTAGCGGGGACCGCGCCCTCTTCGCGGATGATCTGCTCCACTTTCTTGCCGAACTCCAGGTTCTGGGGATACGGCATACCGTGGGACAAAATGGTGGATTCCAGCGCCACGACGGGCTTTCCGGCATCGATGGCCGCCTGGACCTCCGGCAAAACAGACAAATATTTGTTCATGGTAAGATACACTCCTTTTCAGAATCAAGAATCAGCTGCCGGGACAGGTCCCGGCGAATGGTGTCAGCGCTTTGAATGGTCAAAACCGAGGCGGTCACGGCAAAACGCACCCGCTCTCTTACCGGCATACCGGCCGCAAATCCCGCAAGCAGGCCACCCATCAGACTGTCGCCGGCACCGGTGGCATTTGCCACATCCTCCAAGGGATAGGGATGGACCCAAAAGCCTTCTTCCCTGTTCCGGTAATATACCCCCCGGCTGCCTGCGCTGATGCAGACGTTTCGCGCGCCCTTTTCCAGCAACGCCGCAGCGCAGTCCTCGGGGCTTTCCCCTCCGGAAAGAAGCTGTGCTTCCATCAGATTGGGCTTGATGGTGTGCAGGTACGGCAGCACCGGAAGCAGACGGGGCGCCTTGGCGCAGGAGACTGTATCCGCAAAAATTGGCTTGTCCGCGCCATAGGACGCACAGAGCCAGCGCAGCGTCTCGGGCGGCAGATTGGCATCCACCGCGATGACCGCAGCGCCCCGTAATACGCGGTCACACCGTGCCAGCAATTCCGGGGTGAGCGCCTGCATGATGTCCATATCATTGATAGCGTTCACCATATCCCCGTCGGGGCCGTGAATGGACAGATAGGCGCCTGTGCGATATCCCTGAAGCTTGAAAACACAATCTGTATCAAGCCCGACTGCTTTACACCTTTGCAAAAGGATCTCGCCATTGGCATCCGCGCCTACGGCTGAAATGAGCTTCACATCCGCGCCCATGCGTACCGCATTTTCGCAAATATTGCGGCACACGCCCCCGGAGGAAAGATGAATGCTGCCAATGTTGGAATCCCGCTCCAGGATCTGTCCGCCCGATCTTCCGCAGATATCCAGATTCGCGCCGCCTACGCCCACGATATAAGGTTTTTCCATAAACGGCATCCTCCTTATTATACGATACAATAGTACCATTGAACCCGTCAGATGTCAAAACAAATGTTGGCGCATAGACTGGTACAGGAGGTTTTTGCTATGCCAGAATTATTGCCATATAACAGAGAAGCCGCCGTGGCTTATGCCCACACCTGGGCCTACCGCCGCAACCCCGCGTATTTTGATTTCAGCGGCATTGGCGGAGACTGCACCAATTTTGCCAGCCAATGCATTTATGCCGGAGCAGGGGTCATGAATTTCACGCCCCTTTACGGCTGGTTCTACCGCACGGCCAATGACCGCACACCTTCCTGGACCGGTGTGCAGTACCTGTACGATTTTCTCACACGCAACCTGGGCGCAGGACCCTTTGCCACAGAAGTATCCCTCAGCCAGCTGGAGCCGGGAGATGTGGTGCAGCTGGCCATTGACCGCGAGGACCGCTACCAGCATACGCCCGTAGTGGTGCGGATCGACGGAGAGCCGTCTTTGACCACCGTTCTGGTAGCGGCGCACAGCAACGATGTGGACTATCGTCCCCTTTCTACCTACAATATCCGCAAAATCCGCTGCCTGCACATCGAGGGCGTCCGGTCAGGTACATAAAAGCCTAAAAAAGCCCCATTTGGCACATCCAAATGGGGCTTTTGACGATATGGCTTACTGCAGCGCTTGCTGCTTTGGATTTAATAGGTTCCCAGATTTGCAGAGCCGTCGCCTTTGGCGTCGGTGCCGAACACATAGTCATTGCCGGGAAGGATGGCATTCAGCAGCACGCCTGCAATGGCCGCGATGGCAAGTGCGGTCAGCTTGATGACAGCGCCGCCAACCTGGAAGGTGATGCCGTTGGAAAAGCCCAGGCCGCACACCATAATGACGGCCGCAATGATCAGGTTGCGGCTCTTGGTCAGATCCACTTTGTTTTCCACCACATTTCGGACGCCCACAGCGGAGATCATGCCGTACAGAATGAAGGATACGCCGCCGACGATGGCGCTGGGAATGGAATTGACCAGCGCGTCGAACTGAGGACTGAAGGACAGGATCACGGCATAGACCGCGGCAAGACGGACCACATTAGGATCGTAGACGCGGCTCAGCGCCAGCACGCCGGTGTTCTCACCGTAGGTGGTGTTGGCAGGGCCTCCGAACAGGCCTGCCACGGCGGTGGCCAGACCGTCGCCCAGCAGGGTGCGGTGAAGGCCGGGGTCCTCCATGTAGTTCTTTCCGCAGGTGGCGGAAATGGCGGAGATATCGCCGATGTGCTCCATCATGGCAGCCACAGCCACCGGCGCAATGGCCAGGATGGCGGTGATATCAAACTTCGCCAGTGTGAACGCGGGCAGGCCGACCACGGACTCCGCGCCGACGCCGCTCAGGTCCACCATACCGCAAACCAGCGCCACAATATAGGGGATCACAACGCCCAGCAGGATGGGAATGATCTTGATCATACCCTTGCCCCAGATGTTGGCCACGATGATGACAGCAATGGCAAGCAGCGCAAGAGGCCAGCAGCTCTGGGCATTGTTCACTGCCGTGCCGGCCAAATTCAGACCGATGAGGATGATCATGGGACCGGTAACGATGGGCGGGAAAAACCGCATGACCTTTTTGGCACCCACTGCCTTAAACAGCAGCGCCAGTAGGATATACAGACTGCCCGCCACCACGATGCCGCCCATGGCATAGGGCAGCTTTTCGGCGCCGCTCATATCGGCAAACTTGCCGATATTCAGTTCCGAAACAGCCTGGAAGCCTCCCAGAAAGGCAAAGGACGAACCGAGAAACGCGGGGACTTTGAACTTTGCGCACACGTGGAAAATCAGTGTGCCGATGCCGGCGAAGAACAAGGTCGTCTGGATGGACAAGGGCAGACCATAGGTGTTGCTGACAATGATGGGCACCAGAACGGTGGCGCCGAACATTGCGAACATATGCTGGAGACCCAGAATGAGCATTCTGGGCCAGCCTAAAACTTTTGCGTCATAGATAGCCTCGTTCCCCAACTGATGGTTTTCTTTGGACATACGTACTTCCTCCTCGATCATTTTCGCGAAAAATAGAAAAAGCATTTTCATCCGTGGACGAAAATGCAAATAAAAGAGGCCGACAGGGACAGAACCAGCACCTTGCTCCCAAAAACCAAGCTGCTTTGTTTCATATCCGTCACCTCGCTTTACCATGTTATCATACCTTAAACAGGGTCAAAATTGCAATCCTTTTCTTTCATTTAGGTAATCTTTCCGGAAATTTGTCGAACTTGCCTAAAATTGTAGTGTATTTTTTAGGCACTACCGCCGTTTTTTTGAAAGAAACACTTGCATTTTCTGATTTGGGATGGTATCTTATATTTATTATGAATATCCAAATGCGATGACGAAGAAAGTAGCGCGTCCCGAATCGCTCAGAGAATGGCGGCCACCGGCTGAGAGCCGCCTGCGAAACGTTCGTGTGAAGTTCCCTTCCGAGCACCGCGGCTGAAGGATCGGATCTGGTAGGCTCCGGCGGCGTGACGCCGTTATCGGTCAGGAGTGCCCGGCATTGCCGGGAATGCGGGTGGTACCGCGGAAGCATGGCTTTCGTCCCAGATGTGGACGGAGGCTTTTTTATTTCCCGGAGGTGACGTTGATGTCCGATTGGCTGTCTTTGGACAGCGGTATCCGGTATCTGAAGTCCACGGCAGATCCCCTTTCGGCTGACATTGGCCTGATCCGGGGAAAAGACCATCTATGGCTGTTCGATGTGGGCGCCGGCGCTCAAGCGTTGGAACGGCTGCAGGTACTGCCGCAAAAGCCCTGTGTGGTGCTTTCCCACTTTCATCCCGACCATATGGGCAATCTGGATAAGCTGGACTGGGAAGCCCTTTATCTGGGCCGGTATACCTTTCAAAAGACCGGCTTCGGCACGGTGGTCCGCAAGCCCATGACCATTTCGGACGGCATTCAACTGACCATCTTCCCCATTCCCTCCAGCCATGCCAAGGGCTCGCTGGGTCTGGAGGTAAACGAGACCTATGCCTTTCTGGGGGACACGGTATACAGCAGCGAAAAGCAGGGGCGCACCGTCTACAACGCGACGCTTCTGAAAGACACCATTGCGTCTCTTCGGACTTTACGGGCACCCTATTTTCTGCTGAGCCACGCAGAACTCTTTGTACAGAAAAAGGAGGAGGTGCTGGCCATGCTGGAAGGCATATATGCCCAGCGGAAGCCTGCCTGCCCCGATATTTTTCCCAAATAACAATCAACAAAGAATCACATAAAGGAGTGCATCCCAACATGAGAGAAAAGTTGGAACAGATCCTGGTAAAGGCGCTGGATGAGATCAGCGCTGCTGATACCAAGGATAGCTTGGAAGCTGCCCGTGTGAAATACCTGGGCAAAAAAGGCGAACTGACCGCCATCCTCCGCGGCATGGGCCAGTTGTCCGCTGAGGAACGGCCTATCATCGGCCAGGCGGCCAATGAGGTCCGCGCCAAGATCGAGGAAGCCATCGAAAAGGCTGCCGGACGTGCTGAAGCCCACGAGCTGGAACACAAGCTGAAAAAAGAGACCATCGATGTGACCCTCCCCGGCAAAAAGATCGTTTTTGGCAAAAAGCATCCGCTGACCACCGTGCTGGACGAGGTCACGGATATTTTCACCGGAATGGGCTACAGCGTAGCCGAAGGTCCCGAGGTGGAACTGGTCCACTATAACTTTGATATGCTCAACGCGCCTAAGACCCACCCCAGCCGCGAGCCTTCCGACACCTTCTATATCGACAACGATATCGTGCTGCGCACCCAGACTTCTCCCATGCAGGCCCGCATTATGGAAAAGACCCAGCCGCCTATCCGCATCATCGCGCCCGGCCGGGTGTTCCGCAATGATGAAGTGGATGCCACCCACTCCCCCATGTTCCATCAGATCGAGGGTTTGGTCATTGACAAGGGCATCACCATGGGCGATCTGAAGGGCACGCTGGAGGTCTTTGCAAAGACCCTCTACGGTGAGGAGACCAAGGTTCGCTTCCGCCCCAGCTACTTCCCCTTTACCGAGCCCTCCGCCGAAATGGACATCAGCTGCTTCAAGTGCAACGGCAAGGGCTGCCCCATGTGTAAATACGAGGGTTATATCGAGATCCTGGGCTGCGGCATGGTCCATCCCAACGTGCTGCGCAACTGCGGCATCGATCCTGAGATCTACTCCGGCTTCGCCTTCGGTGTCGGTCTGGAGCGCATCACGCTGTTCCGTTACAAGATCGACGATATGCGCCTGCTGTTCGAAAACGATGTCCGGTTCCTGTCCCAGTTCTGAGCAAGGAGGAAAAACAGTATGAAATTACCTTATAGCTGGCTGAAAGACTTCACTGACGTGGGCATTCACAATGTTCCCGCCAAACAATATGCCGCTGATATGACCATGGCCGGCACCATGGTGGGCAGCTGGGAGTGTCCCGCCGATGAGATCTGCAACGTGGTGGTAGGACGGATCCTGTCCATGGAGCGCCATCCCAATTCCGACCATATGTGGGTCTGCCAGATGGATGTGGGCGGGGCCGAGCCGGTCCAGATCGTCACCGGCGCCTGGAACATCCATGTGGGCGATCTGGTACCTGCTGCGCTGCACAAGTCCACCCTGCCCGGCGGTGTCAAGATCGAAAAAGGCAAGCTGCGGGGCGTTCCCTCCAACGGAATGCTCTGCTCTCTGAAAGAGCTTGGCCTGGAGGAGCGGGACTTCCCCTATGCCGCCATCACCGCCGCCGCCCTGCTGAACGATTACAAGCCTCTGGACCCCGATAAGCCCTCCATCCCTGCGGATATTCAGCCCGGGCACAAGATCTTCGGGCCTGTGGTCGCCGGAAAGGTACTGGAGTGCGCTGTTCAGCCTGACGACAGCTTCCACACCTGTCTGGATATCAACGGCGCCACCGTTTGCCCCGATACCGCCTGCCGGAACCTCCATGAAGGCGACATGGTGGCGTATAATACCAAGACCGACACCATCTGCACCCTGGCGGACCTGCACGCCCAGCAGGCCGAATTCCCCCACTGCATCAACGACGGCATTTTCATCCTGCAGGAAGACTGCAAACCCGGCGACGACATCGCACACGTGCTGAGTCTGGATGAGATCACCTTTGATTTTGATATCCTGCACAACCGTCCCGACTGCCTGAGCATCATCGGACTGGCCCGGGAAAGCGCCGCCACCTTTGACAAGCCCTTCTCTGTGCCCAAGCCCCAGGTGAAAAATACCGTGGGTGATATCAGCGAGCATTTGTCGGTGGAGATCCGGGATGCGGACCTGTGCCCCCGCTACTGCGCCGCCATGGCCCAAAATATTCAGATCAAGCCCTCCCCCCGCTGGATGCGTGACCGTCTGCGCGCCGCAGGCATCCGCCCCATCAACAACATCGTGGACATCACCAACTACGTCATGCTGGAATACGGCCAGCCCATGCACGCCTTTGATTACCGTTGTCTGAAAGACGGCAAGATCATCGTCCGCCGCTGCACCGCCGATGAAGAATGCACTACCCTGGACGGCCAGACCCGGAAGCTGTGGGAAAACACCCTGGTCATCGCCGATGCGGAAAAGGCAGTGGCGGTCGCCGGTGTTATGGGCGGTGAAAACAGCGAGATCACCGATCAGACCCAGATGATCGTCTTTGAATCTGCCATGTTTGATTCCGTGAGCATCCGGACAACCTCCCGCCGTCTGGGTATGCGCACCGAGGCCTCCGGCCGGTTTGAGCGGGGCGTCAACTGCGAAGGCTGCATGACCGCCCTGGAACGCGCCTGCCAGTTGGTGGAGGAACTGGGCGCCGGCGAGATCATTGGCGGCTGCATCGACGCTTATCCCGCGCCCAAGCCCGTCCGTACGCTGAAGCTGGAGCCCGAACGCATCAGCAGCTTTATCGGCGCCGAGATCAGCCGGGAATTCATGGTCAAAACGCTGGAAAAGCTGGCCTTCACCGTGGACGGTGATACGGTCACCGTTCCCTCCTGGCGCGATGACATGGAAGGCATGGCTGACATCGCAGAGGAGGTCGCCCGCTTCTTCGGTTACGACAACATTCCCACCACCCTGCTGCGGGGCCAGACCACAAAGGGTGGCCTGACGGCGCGCCAGGCTTTCAACCGCCGCGTCAACGACGCCTGCAACGCCGCCGGCTACGATGAAGCCCAGACCCTTTCCTTCCTCAGCCCCAAAGCCTTTGACAGGATCTGCATGGCGGAGGATGACGTCCGCCGTCAGGCTGTTGTCATCACCAATCCCCTGGGTGAGGACCAGAGCCTGCTGCGCACCACCGCCCTGCCCGCCATGCTGGAAGCCGCTGCCCGCAACTATAACTACCGTGCCCCTTCCATCCATCTGTTTGAGCAGTCCAAGATCTATCTGCCGGAGCTGGATGCCGAAGGCAAGGCCGATCCCCACCGTCTGCCCACGGAAAAGTCGGTTTTGGTGATGGCCACCTACGGCGACGACTTCTTCCATCTAAAGGGCTGCATTGAGGGTGTGCTGTCCAAGCTGTCCGTCCCCGGATGCCTGTTCACGCCCTGTGACAGCAACCCCAGCTATCATCCCGGCCGCTGTGCCGCCATCAAAAACGGCGACCGGCTGATGGGCTACGCCGGCCAGATCCATCCCACCGTCCTGAAAAATTACGGTATCGGCACAGACCTGTATATGGCTGAGTTGGACCTGGAGGCCCTGTTCTCCTTTGTGGAACGGGAGCGGTACTACCAGCCTATCCCCAAGTATCCTGCCAGCACCCGCGACCTGGCTGTTTTGTGTGATGAAAACATCTATGTTCTGCAGCTTGAGTCCTGCATCCGCAAGGCCGCCAAAAAGTCTCTGGAAAAGCTGGAGCTGTTTGATGTTTACCGCGGCGCTCAGGTGGCCGAGGGCAAAAAAAGCGTTGCGTTCTCCCTGACGCTGCGGTCTGCAGACCATACCCTCACGGACAAGGAAGCCGACGAGATCATTCAAAACGTGCTGGCCGCCCTGGAAGCTGAACTGGGCGCTGTTCTGCGCGCATAAGGATGCACCCTGCGGGCGCGGCTCCATCAGGAGCCGCGCCTGTTTTTCAGAAAAAACAACCGTGTTCCCTTTACTTTCAGACTTTTGTGATATATAATAAGAAAAGATATCTGGTTTGGAGGCGATTTCATGTTTGACTGCACCCGAAAGTTCAAGATCAATGATGACGCCGATCTTGAGATGAAGCAGATTTTGACGGCGGTGTATGACGCTCTTCGTGAAAAGGGCTATAATCCCATCAACCAGATCGTAGGCTACATCCTGTCAGAAGATCCCACCTATATCACCAACCACAACAATGCCCGTACCCTCATCCGGAAGCTTGACAGGGACGAATTGCTGCAGGAGCTTGTCCGGCACTACCTTTCTGACTGATTTTTCCTGCGCTGGTGATTGTTTCCTCGCGAAATGCCGCTTTGACAAATTCCGGGCGGCATTTTTGTTTATTTTTTGTAACTATTTTGTTTGACTTTTGTAATTATTATTGCTATACTAATGATTAATCGGAGGTATTCTTATGGAAGCTACCGGGAAAAACAGCGTTCTGCCCCTGACCTATAAGGGCCGTCCCCTGATCCGGAAGGACGCTATCATTTATTACGGCAGCATGACGGATAAATATATCATCATGCTTCAGGTATTGTCGGCTGAGCAGAAGGAGGGGTATTCCCTTTCCGGTCATGTATCTGTTCAGCTGCAATATACCGATCCTGAAATCAGTTCAAAAGACCGCGTGGTCAAGTCCGCTGAGCGTGACGGCCTGTACGATGCCATGGAGCTGGGCTCCATCTGGCTGGAAAGGGCGCTGAGCGGAAAGTAAACCACCCCGTTCCCCACAGGAGGTTCTACCGTGAAGTTCAAAATTCCGACCCGCACCTTTGTCGCAGCCGCTTCGCTGACGGCCCTGATGGCCTTTTCGGCGTATGCCTATGATGTACAGGGCGGCACCGTTACCACGTCTTCCTCTGTCAATTTCCGCACGGAAGCATCCACCAGCAGTACAAGCATGGGCAAGCTGTCAGACGGCACCCGTGTCGCCATTCTGGATGAAGTGGACGGCTGGTACAAGGTCGCCTATAACGGCAAGACCGGCTATATGAGTTCCGAATATATTGCGTCCCAGCCCATCATGAATATCGAATGCGGCGGCGCAAAAGTGACCACTGCCGTGCTCAACGTCCGCAGCGGCCCCGGCACCGAAAACAGCATTGTCACAAAGCTGTATGAAGGTACAGTGGCAAAGATCATCGGCATCAACAACGCCTGGTTCAAGGTGCAGTACGGCGGCTATACGGGCTATATCTGCCCGGATTATGTGGAGATCGCCCTCTATACAGGGCCATCCGCCGGTGCGGTGTCCGCCAGTTCTTCCGGCAGCTCCTCCGGCGGTTCCACCGCTTCCGCCACCGGTACCCGGCAGCAGATCATTGATTATGCCGCTACCCTGCTGGGCTGCAAATATGTGTACGGCGGCTCCTCTACCAGCGGCTTTGACTGCTCCGGTTATACGCAGTATGTATTCAATCATTTTGGCGTGTCCCTGTCCAGGACCTCTTCCAACCAGTATTCTGACTCTGTGAAGATCAAGAAATCGGAACTGAAGATCGGCGATCTGGTGTTTTTCTCCCAGGGCGCCGGCAGTTCCAAGGTTGGGCACGTGGGCATCTACGTTGGCGACGGCCAGTTTATTCATGCCGCTTCTCCCGGAAAGGGCGTTCGCTATGACGCTCTTGACAGCGAATATTATTCCAGCCACTATATTGGCTGCGGCCGTGTTTTGAGTGACGGCTAAAATATATAAGACAAAAGCCTCTGCCCATAGCCGGCAGAGGCTTTTTTTCGGTTATTCAGCGGGTCAAAGTCTGCGGAACGACACGGAAATATGTTCCTCATGCTCCGATAGATCCACAACGGCATACCGTTCTTCCTCATAGCCCATGCTTCCCGGGCACAGGTAGAGGCAGCCGTCTTCATTGTCCAGCTGCGGATGGTGGGTATGTCCGTACAGGACCAGATCGGTGGGCGACTTTTCCGCTTGCAGACGCAGGCCGTATAATCCCTGCTTTGCACCATATAAATGGCCATGGGTCATGAAAATCCGTTTTCCGCACAGCTCCATCCTGCGAAAAGGAGGTTCCATGGCCATAAAGTCACAGTTTCCGCATACCGCGGCAAACATGGTCTGCCGCGGTATGTCTACCGCGCTCCAATCCCGCTCACCGTCTCCCAGAAACAGCACCAGTTCCGGCCGTTCCCTGTCCATCATTTCCTGCAGGCCCTTTCGGTTTCCATGAGAGTCAGAACAAACACATATTTTCATTGGAGTCTCCCTTTTCCGTGTCACTTTCTTTTTGTATCTTCATATACTGTGGTATCACAAGTTTTAGGAGGAATGCTGATGCCTGGAGAAATCGAGAACGCCGCCCGCTCCATGATGTCGTCTCCCCAAGGGTTGAAGATCATCAAGGGTTTGGACAAATACAACGCCGCAATGAATACCGAGGGCGGCAGGCAGCTCATTGCCATGATGGCTGACAGAGGCGGTGACGCGCTGAAAAATGCCGCGCAGTTTGCCATGAACGCGCCCAAGGACCCCGGCCGGGCGCTGCTGCAGAATTTGCTCAGTTCCAAAGATGGCGCGGCCCTGGCTGCCAAGGCCATCGAGGTCATGGGGGTCTGACCGCCTATGGCTGACCTGGATGAACGACTGAACCAGCTGATCTCCGACCAGGAAAGCATGAAAAAGGTCCTGGAGATGGCGAAGGCCATCCTGGCCCAGCGGGACAGCGCCAATCCTGCGCCAGCCGAGGAAGCGCCGCCCGTTCCCACCCCCGCTCCCGCTCCGCAGCCCGCATCCGCCGTGCCGGAGCAGGACCTGTCCGCTATGCTGGGGGCCCTGATGGCCCGGCAGGCAGAGGCAAGCGCGCCATCTCCCAACGCTGCGCCGGCCGAGACAACATCTTCATCGGAGGGGAGCCAGTCGCTTGCTCCGCTGGCCGCTGTGCTGCCTCAGCTTATGCAGGCGTTGTCCGGAAGCGGGAATTTGATCAAAAGCGAACGCGTAAACCTTTTGCGGGCCATGCGGCCTTATTTGAAAGAAAGCCGTTCCGGCAGCATTGACCGGGCGCTGAAAATGGCCAATGTCACCAAAGCTGCCACCTCAGCCATGCATCTTCTCGGGAGGTGAGTGGACTGTATAATCGTTACATCGCGGGCGCCTGGCCGGATGGCACGCCTGCGCCGCAGCCGCCGGCTTCCGTCCCGGAAACACCCCTACCGCAGACGCCGTCTGTGCCGGCCTTTGCCGATGTGACGGCGGAGCCTGTGCCGGAAACTGCCCAGGATCGGCCCAAAGGGCTGAGCGCGCTAAAGGGGTTATTCGGCGGCAATATCAAGCTGCCGGAGTTTGACGCAGACACCGTTCTGCTGTTGGTCTTGGTCTACTTTCTGGTGGCCGATGACAGCGAAAACATCAGTGATACCTTGCTGATCATCGGCGTATTGCTGCTGCTGGGCTTTTGACCGCTACTTACCCTTTTGAAGCAAACACCGCAGAGCCGGTCTCTGCGGTGTTTTGTTATTCAGGCTGTGTTCCGTCAGGCAGAAGAAATGTTGTATATGCGCTGCCTTCGGGCTGCAGGTCTGTGATGCGGACCTCATAGGTTGTCCGGCCGTCCAGACTGCCTTCTGCATAGCACAGCAGTCCGTTTTCCGCCAGAACATACCACTGCACGGTCTCCCCTGTCTGTTCGTCCAGCGTTTTCACATACAGGCATAAATGGCCGTCCAGTTCCGCTGTTCCGCCCTCCAGGACCCGGTCCGCGGACATATTCAGGATATCCTCATAGGACGGGGCCCGGCTGTAGAGGTCGGCATCCTGCGTCTGACGGGCATAGCGGACATACGCGCCTTCCATTCCCCAGAGATAGACCCAGTTTTCTGTAAGCAGGATCTGCTGGCCGGGTTCTCCGTCTGCGGTGAACTGCGAGATCCGGGTCCGGGTGTCCTCCTTCCAGACCTGGCTGCGAAGGACGGTCTTGCTTTCACGGTAAAAATAGCTGGTTTCCGCCTGATACTGATAGGACGCAGGTCTCTGCAGCCGCGCGATCACGGCCCGGACGTTGCTTCGGTCCACCTGAACGGTTTGCAGCTGGTCACGGTTGCTCTGCTCCATTTCGGGGTTGGTATCGATCACCGCAGAGCCCTGGCCCGGCAGCGTTATTGTATAATTTTCGTCCTTTCCGTCCGTAAAGGACAGAAAGAAGCTGGCAAAAAAGCCAAGCGCCACAACGATCAGCGCCGCGATCGCAGCTGCCGCACTTTTCTTCTTCATAGCCTGTCACTCATTTTGCGAAAAAATTTTCCGCAGGCAGGTCTTTTTCACCCAGGAAGTACAGAAGGTCGTCCACGATCCGTCGGCAGGCAAAGCCATCTCCATAGGGATTGACGGCGTGCGCCATGCTGTGATAGCGCTCCCCTTCCCGCAGCAGTTCCTCCGCCTCGGCGATCAGGACGTCCCGATCCGTGCCGATGACCCGGACCGTTCCGGCCTCCACGGCCTCCGGACGCTCGGTTTCCCGCCGCAGGACCAAAACAGGCTTGCCCAGGGCGGGCGCTTCCTCCTGCAGGCCGCCGGAATCGGTCATGACCATATACGACCGCGCCAGCAGGTTGTGCATATCGGCCACACCCAACGGCTGCACCAGCAGCACATTGTCCAGGCCGTCCAGATGGCGGTGGGCCACTTCCTGCACATAAGGGCTCAAATGGACAGGATACACCAGCTGCACCTCGGGATGGTTGCTGGCAAGATGTGCAAAGGCTTCCATAATGTTTTCCATGGGCTGCCCGTAGTTTTCCCGGCGATGGGCCGTGATGGCGATCACCTTGCGCGCCCCGAAATCCAACTGCCGCAGGGCCTCATCTTCAAATACATAATCTTCTTTCACCGTCAGCTTCAGCGCATCGATGGCAGTATTGCCGGTAATGAAAATGGGCGCCTGTACGTTTTCCCGCTTCAGGTTTTCCGCATTGTTGACGGTAGGAGAAAAATGAACGTCGGCCAGTACGCCTACCAGCCTCCGGTTGGCCTCTTCCGGATAGGGGGACTGCAGGTCAAAGCTGCGCAGGCCCGCTTCCACGTGGCCGATGGGAACATGGTTGTAAAAAGCTGCCAAAGCTGCAGCAAAGGTGGTGGTAGTGTCGCCATGGACCAAAACAATGTCCGGCTTCACCTGGCGGAACACCTCTTCCAGTCCCAGCATGGCCTTGCTGGTGATGGTCGTCAGCGTCTGCTGTTTTTCCATGATATTCAGATCAAACTGCGGGTGAACATCAAAAATCGCCAGCATCTGGTCCAGCATCTCCCGGTGCTGGGCGGTAACGCACACCAGGGCTTCGATCTCTTTTCTGCTTTCCAGCTCTTTCACCAGCGGGCACATCTTGTTGGCCTCCGGACGGGTGCCGAAGACGCACATTACCTTGCGGCTCATGAAGGATCCCCCTCGTCGATCGTATCTTCGGAAGCTTCTTTTTCCATGGCAGCTTTCTGGATCCGCTCCAGCTGTGCCTGTTCTTCCGCCCGGTGATGCTTCTCAAAGGACATCAGGCTCATGGCGAGGAAGAAGCAGACAAGCACAGCGATGGCCAGAATGATCAACTTGGATTCGTTGGTGCGGGCCAGAATGACCGCCGTCAATCCCATCAGGGCGCTGAATGCGTACAAAATCGCCACGCTCTGCTTCTGGTCAAAACCAAGATCGATGAGCCGGTGGTGTACGTGGCCGCGGTCCGCCTGCAGCGGACTTTGCCCCTTCAGCAGGCGGCGAACGATGGCGAAGCCGGTATCAAAAATGGGCAGGCCCAGCAGGATAAAGGGCACGGCAAAAGAGATCACCGCATAAAACTTAAACAAGCCCTGGATGGAAACGGTGGCCAGAATATACCCCAGAAACATGGACCCGGTGTCGCCCATAAAAATCTTCGCGGGGTTCATGTTATAGGGCAAAAAGCCCAGGCAGGCGCCTGCCAGCGCCGCCATCATCAGAGCGATATAGGTCTCTCCAAACAGCACCGCGATGATGAACATAGTGACTGTGGCAATGGCCGAAACGCCGCAGGCAAGGCCATCCAGTCCGTCAATAAAATTGACTGCGTTGGTGATGCCCACGATCCAAATCACCGTCAAGGGGATGGAAAAGATGCCCAGTGTGCTGTATTGTCCGGGCACAAAGGGGTTGACAATGCCGTGAATGCTGACTCCGGAAAGCGCCGGGATCAGCGCGGCAATGATCTGCCCTGCAAATTTGGTCTTTGGCTTTAGCGCCACGATATCGTCAATGATCCCCAGGACCACCAGAATAAGGGCACCGATGAGAATGGAACGGAATTCCGTGCCCAAAGGAACAAAAAACAGTACGCTCACCAAAAAACCCGCAAAGATCGCCAGACCGCCCATTCTGGGGATCGGGACCTTGTGCATCCGGCGGTTATCCTTTGGGACATCCACCGCCTTGATCTTAATGGCCAGCATTCTTACAGCCGGCGTACAGGCAAACGAAATCGCCAACGCCAAAATAAAGGCAAACAGGCTGGTCAGCGTCAGACTATTATCGATCATATGTTATCTCCGATTCCAACAGGTTTACAGCTTGGGCACAAAGCCCACCTTTTTCTGCACCTTGCTCAATGTGCGTGCGGCCAGGCGGGCTGCCTTTTCAGCGCCTTCCCGCGCGACCTGGTCCAGATAATCCTTGTTCTTCATCAGGTCTTCCACCTGCTCGCGGAAGGGACGCAGCATCTCAGCCACGGCTTCACCGCAGGCTGCCTTAAAATCGCCGTAGCCCTTGCCGGCGAACTGGGCCTCCACCTGTTCCGGGGTCAAGCCCGTGGCCACCGAATAAATGGTGATCAGGTTGTTGATGCCGGGCTTGTCCGGTCCGCGGCGCACTTCTCCCTGGGAATCGGTGACGGCGCGCTTGAACTTGCGGAGGATATCCTCCTTTTTGTCCATCACAAGAATGCTTGCGTTGACATTGGGGTCGGACTTGCTCATCTTCTTTTCCGGCTCAGCCAGGCTCATGATCTTGGCTCCGATGGCGGGAATATAAGGCTCCGGAAGTTTAAAGGTGTTGCTGTAAAGGCCGTTGAACCGGTTGGCAATGTCCCGGGCAATCTCCACGTGCTGTTTCTGATCGGCGCCCACCGGCACCAGGTCAGCCTGATAGATCAGAATGTCGGCTGCCATCAGAACAGGATAGGTGAACAGACCCGCGTTGATATTGTCCGCATTCTTGGAGGATTTGTCCTTGAACTGGGTCATGCGGGACAACTCCCCAAACATGGTATAGCAATTCAGGATCCAGGCAAGCTCCGCATGGGCCGGGACATGGCTTTGGATGAACACGATGCTCTTCTGGGGATCGATTCCGGCCGCCAGAAGGCTGGCCAGGGCGCGATATGTATTTTCCCGCAGCTTTGCAGGTTCCTGGCGGACCGTGATGGAGTGCTCGTTGGCGATCATGTAGATGCAGTCAAATTCGTCCTGCATATTTGCCCAGTTGCGGATCGCGCCAATATAGTTTCCCAGTGTGAACTGATTACCCGAGGGCTGGATCCCACTGAGGACGATTTTCTTCTTTTCGACGGCAATGTCTGCCATATCTTATCGACTCCTTTTTTGGAAAGCTCCTTACCGTTTAAAGGGAAGGCTACAAGTAGAAATAGTATACCATTCTTTTTCCGTTTGGGCAACCTCTCCGGGCCCTCGTTCACGCATAATTTCAAAACATTTCAGAAAAACTATGGCAAAGGAGTGATCTGTTTTGGAAAAAGGAGCCTTGACGCATCTGGCCTGTTTTGCCCTGGCGCTGTCTGTGATCCTGGGGGGAAGCACGCTCTATTATGCAAACCGTGAAGCGCAGTATGCAGCTTATACGCAGGTCCAGCATCAGAAGAGCCTGTCTCAGCTGCTCAACAGTCTGAACCTGCTGGAAACCTCCCTGGAAAAAGCCCGTTATGTTCCCGAAGGCGCCATGCGTCAGACCCTGGCCGCCGACGTATGGAAAGAGAGCCAACTGGCCTCGGCGGCTTTGTCCGCCCTGCCTTTGGGCGACCGGCGCCTGGAACAGATCGAAACCTACATTTCCCAGGTGGGCGACTATGCGTATTATCTCATGCGCGGCAGCGCCTATGATCGCGCCACACCTGCGGAATGGGACGCGCTGTGTTCTCTGTGCGGCAACGCGTCCTCCATGCTGGAAAATCTGGATGTGCTGAAAGAACAGGTGGATACAGGCGGCGCGGATTTTCGTGCCGTCACAGCCGGTGCAGCCGATCAGGACGGCGTCAGCGGGGCGTTGTTCAAGGTGAACGACGAGTTCCCGGAGTATGCGTCGCTGATTTATGACGGGCCCTATTCCGATCATGTTTCCCGGCGCAAGCCCAGGGCTTTGGAGGGGCAGCGGGAGCTGACCCAGGACGAAGCCCTGCAAAAAGCGTCGCAGCTGATGGGCAAGGATCCCTCCCTGGTCCGTTTCAGCTTTGCTTCGGAAGGGCAGATCCCCTGCTACGGCTTTACCTGCGACACCATGACCGCCACCATCTCCAAGCAGGGCGGCCTGGCTCTGGCGCTGACGGACAGCCGTGCCACCGGAGAAAGCCGGCTGACTGCCCAGCAGGCCGTGGAAAAGGCAACGGCGTTTCTCAATTCCATGGGTCTGACCCGGATGGTACCCAGTTATCACACCACCTATGAGGCGATCTGCACCATCAATTTTGCTTTCAGTGAAAACGATATCATCGCCTATCCCGACTTGGTCAAGGTAGGCGTGGCTTTGGATGACGGCTCTGTCGTGCGTCTGGATACGGCCGGCTATTCCATGAACCATCATCAGAGGGAAGCTGTCTCCCCTGCTGTGCCGCTGGAAACGGCAAGGCAGAGCATACCGGACAACCTAAAGGTGGTGCGCGAGCATCTGGCCTATATCCCCACCACGGGCTACAACGAAGTTTTCTGCTGGGAGTTTGTCTGTAAGACCGAGGATGGCGGTCATGCCCTGGTTTATATCAACTGTGAAACCGGTTTGGCGGAAAACCTGCTGCTGCTGGTGGAAACGGAAAACGGGATGCTTACCCGGTAGAACGACCTCTTTTTTGCACTCTTTTGACGGAGATCCCCCGGCTTTTTGCCGGGGGATCTGTTGTACCGTAGAATTGAATCGTATTTGCGGGGCAGCTGCCGGAAAACGCAGGCGCTCACAAAAGCACGGTCCTGGTGGCGATGTTGTCGCAAAACTGTTTATCATGCTCCACAAACAACAGCGTGGGCCGGTATTCCAGCAGCAGCTCCTCTATCTGCATCCGGGACAGTACATCCATGAAATTCAGCGGCTCGTCCCAAACATACAGGTGCGCTTTTTCGCAAAGGCTGCGCGCAAGAAGCACCTTTTTCTTCTGTCCGCCGCTGAACCGCGAGATATCCTTTTCAAACTGGTCCCGGACAAAACCAAACTTCCGCAGGATGGTCTTGAACAGACTCTCATCAATTCCGCACTGCCGTGCATACTCCGAAAGGCTGCCCTGCAGGCCGGAGGTGTCCTGGGAAACATAGGAAATCACAAGGCCAGATGCTTTCGTTACTATCCCTGTAAAGTCTATCGGCTTTCCGCAAATCAGCTTCAGCACCGTAGACTTTCCACAGCCGTTTATACCCCGAAGGGCGACACGTTCACCCTGTTTGACCACCAGGCTGACCCCATGGCAAGCGGTCACGTCGCCATAGCGGGCTGTCACATCCTCCAGTGTCACCAGGGTGCCGGCATGGTGCCGCAAAGGCCACAGTTTCAGGTCAGAGGCAACATCCAGATTTTTCAGCAGCGCGGCCGTCTCCTCAACAGCGGCTTCCCTGCGCTCCCGGATGGCCTTTGCGCGCTTCATCTGCTTTTTGGATTTTGCACCTTCATAGGCCCTGCGTCCCATGGATTTTTCGGTCTTTTTCGGATCAAACCCGATTTTTCGTCCTTCCGCCCGGTCGGCCCACTGGGTCTTTCCCCTGGCAGTCTGCTCCAGCCGCTTGACTTCCTTTTTCAGCTTTTCATTTTGGGCAAGCTCAAATTCATCCCTTCGCTGCTTGTTTTCCCACCAGGAAGAAAAGTTTCCCTTCTGCACCTCAATATTGGCCTTGTTGATGGATAACACATGGTCCACACATCCGTCCAGAAAGGCCCGGTCATGGGAAACCAGAATATAGCCTTTCTTTCCGCGGAGATACCGGCTGACCGCCCGGCGGCCTTCCAAATCCAAATGGTTGGTGGGTTCATCAATAAGCAGAAACCGGTTTTCTCCCTGGAACAGCGCAGCCAGCAGCACCTTGGTCCTCTGTCCGCCGGACAGGGTGCAAAAAGGACGTTCCAGCACCCCGCCGTCTACCTCCAGCAGAGACAGCTCTCTCTGCAGCTCCCATAGCTGAACCTGGGGACAAATGGACCGAACCACCGTTTCGGCTGTAAGGCTGTCATCCTTTACAGCACACGGAAAATACGCAAATTCCACCGGAGCCGAGATCGTTCCCCGGCATTCCAGCTCTCCCATCAGCAGCCGCAGCAAAGTAGTTTTTCCCCTGCCGTTTCGGCCGATCAGACCCAGTCGCCAATCCGTATCCAGTTGGAGATTGACGTGCTCAAAAATCGTATCAAAGCTTCCCTCATACCCGAAAGTCAGGTCAGAAACAGAAATCAAAGACATCGTGGTTTTCCCTCCTGATATAAAAATAGGCTGCAGGAAACGCATTCCCGCAGCCTATGGAAAACCAGGCCAGCGCCGCATGGCGGCATGGCTCCCGCAATCACTGAAAAAATGTCATTTTCCTGCCCGGGCACCACAAAAACGCACGGCACCGGCCGCGCACTTCAAAGCGCCCATAAAATTCAGCAAGAAAAATGACGCATTTTTTCACTCCTTCCGGGTTTATTGATTCCAGTATAACAGTTTTTCCGAAAAAAGCAAGCGGCAGTCCCGTTAATCCGCCCGGGTCAGCTGCCACATAAGGTCCACGGCCACCGGCAGGATATCATCGGGAAAATCATAGTGCAGCGTATGGATGGGCGGGCAGTCCTCGCCGCAGCCGATCTCAAACATAGCGCCGGAGGCCTGTTTGGGATAATAGCCGAAGTCATCCGAGCCGCGATAGGGGTGGGGCGCCTCCCGGTAGGCAAGCTTTAAAGCTTTGGCCGCGTCACGGATCCGTTGGGCGGCGGCAGGGTCATTGGCGGATTCCGGGAAGACATCGCAAAAACGGACATTCCAGTTCAGACCGTCCTCTTGCGCATATGCTTGTGCCATTTGCTCAAGCTTTTGCTGCAGCGCATCCATCTCCCGCTCGTACTGTCCCCGGATGGTCAGCAGCAGCTCTCCCCGGCTGGCCTGCGTGCCAAAGGCCGGTTCGCCCACATCCACCTGAATGACCGTGCAGAATACCTGCCCTTTCCAGTTCTGCGGCGCCACCAGTTGAGGAATGGCGCTGATGATCCTGGCGATGGCAAAGGCCGGGCACCGGCCGGCTTCAGGCATGCTGGCATGAGAGGGCACACCGTCAAAGTGCAGGATCATTCCCTTGGAGGCGTAATACATGGTGCCGTCCATGGTCTGTACCATACCCTTGGGCATACCCGGGCGATTGTGCCAGCCATAGGCCAGCCCCACACCTTTCTCCGGCAGCAGCATGGAACATTCTTCGCCGCCGGCGCCGATCTCCTCGCCGTGCTGGAAGATCAGATAAACGTCCCTGTCGGCGCCTTTTTCCTCCAACTCCAGCGCCAGGCCGCAAAGGGAGGCCATATGGCCGTCGTGACCGCACTTATGTCCGCAGCCCGGGACCCGGGACACGTGATCCCCGCTGATCGCATCCTCTACAGGCAGCGCATCCAGTTCCGCGCGGAAAGCGATCCCGGGCAAGCTGCTTCCGGAACGGTAATGGGCATAGAACCACCGGCCCTTGTCCACCACTTCCAGCCGGGTATGGGCCTTTAAAAAGTCCATCAGGTGCCGGCGGGTCCAGGTTTCCTCCAGTGACAGTTCCGGATGCTGATGCAGCTCATGCCGAAGCCGGACGGCCAAATCATAATGCTTCTGTTCCATTGTTCTCCTCCATTTTTCGCACAGCCGCCCACAGGGCGTCTGTATCTGTGATACAATTCAGTACATCCAGCAGGGCATTTGGACTGAGATGCTGCGGCAGATTCAGCGCCTGCAGCAGCCTCCGGCGCTTACGGGCGCTGTCCGCTCCGCCGGAAAGGCCCATTTCGTACAGATCAGCCTTGGTGATCCCGCCTTTTTTCGTTGTTCCGCATTGCAGAGCCCCGCTTTGCTCCACGGCGCGGATGAGCACCTCGTCCGGAACCCCCTCCACGCCCAGCTTGCCCTCCTTCGAGCCTTTTGCCTTGCGCTTTTCCTTGCCGTACAGGTCGGGGATATAGGCATGGTAGACCCTGCCCTCCGTCAAGGCGCCTTTTAAGAAATTGCGAATGACAAAGCCCGCGCCGTCGGAATCCGTAAACACCAGCAGTCCTCTGGCCGCTGCCAGACGCCGCAGCAGCGCAACCTTGTCCTTTTGCTTGAAAATTCCAAAGCCGTCTGTGGTCAGAATGGTTGCGTCAAATATCTGGGACAGCTTGATCTTGTCGTATTTGCCTTCTACCAGGATCACCGGTTCCAGTCTTATCATCGGGCAGCCTCCGCAAAGCGCAGCAGCAGCAGTTCCAGGCTGCGCTGAGGATCCGGCAGGTTGCTTTTCATGGCCAGATCCGTTTCCAGGCAGGCCTCCTGGGCATACCGCAGATAGTCCAGGCTGCACCTTCGGGCGCTCTGGAGCAGCCGTCTGGCAGGATATGCCGACTTGAAGCCCAAAAGCTGCGCGACCTCGCTCTCCCCTTTTCCTTTTCCCGCCGCCAGCTTGGCGCCGTACAGCCTTTGCATTTGCTTGGTAACAGCCGCCAGGATGGCTACCGGCTCCTGCTTCATATCAAACAGATCCCGCAGGATCAAAAGTCCCTTGCCGTACTGCTTTTCCAGCAGGCTGTCGGTGAGTTCAAACACCGTTGCCTCCAGAACACGGGAACCCAACGCATCAATGTCCCCTTTGTCAATACGCTCTCCGGGCGTACCCGCCGCGATCTTGGCGATCTCTGTGAGAAGATTTTCCATGGAGGAGCCGCAAAGAAACAGCAAATACTCGCACTCCGGCGTCTCGATGGTCTTTCCCAGTTCGAAAAAGTGCCGTTTGATCCACGGAATCAGGCTGGCAGCGGTGGACTGGGCAAACTCGATGACCTGTCCGTTTGACTCCAGTATTTTCCATAGGTTGAGGCGCTTGTCCGGCTTGAACTCCAATGCGTCAAAATAAAATACCAGGCACACATATTCCGGCAGGGTTGCCAGCAGCTGCGGCAGCAGCTCTTTCAGGTCGCCGGTGGGCTGCAGCAGTTTGTAGTCCCGGATGATGACCAGCTTTTTCTCGCTGCCCATGGGAACGCTGTCGATGGCATCCGTCAAAGCCTGCGCCGTGACCTGCTCGCCATCCAGTACAACGATGTTGAAGGCTTCAAACGGTCCGCCGCAGAGTTCCTTCAGCCGGTTCAGATAATAACGTTTCAGATACCCTTCTTCGCCGTAAAACACATACAGCGTGCCCACGCTGCCTGCAGAAAGATCTTTTTTTAACTGCTGCAGGGCACTGCCCGGGTCGCTTTTTTTCATTGCCGCCATGGTCCTTCACCTCACGAAGCGTAACCTGATCCCTTTCCAGTCCACCAGGGTCACAGGAATGCCGCTGAAACTTTCTCCATACTCAAAATAGCCGTTGCTGACGATCAAAAGCCGGGACGGCTCCACCGTCCTGCAGATCTCATACAATATGCCCCAATCATCACAGATGCGGTCATCCACCAGCAGGATGTCCGCCCCGCATTCATTGTGTTCAATAACCGCCAAGGCGTCTTCAGCCTTCATGCTGCACAGGCTGAGCAGCGAAAAGCGCTTTCCCAGCAGACGCAGGGCAAAGGCCTCCTCCCCGCCCCGGAAAAGCTGTGCCGTTACGCCGCTGACGGTGACGGTTCCCGTGCGGGAGTAGGCCAGGACCGGCTGGCCTGCATAAGCCGAAGAAACGCTTCCGCTGTCTGACGGCAGCAGAACACGCTCAATGTCTGTCTGAGCCAGCACCGCCGGCAGCCCGCTCTGGCTTTTGTAGTCTCCGGTGGTACACAGCACGGTTTCAAGTGCGTCCGCATTCCAGCGCGACAGCGCAGACTGGACAGTGTCCGCTGCCATGCCGGGTCTGGCGCCGCTGTTGATGAGGGATACTCCCTCGCTCCGCAGCAGGATCACCGGCTGGCCGCCGGCGTTCCGAATCTCAACTGTGCCGAAAAGCATCCGCCCGCCTGCTGTGACGATCCCGGTGACACAGATCGCTGCTGCTGTCAAAAACAGCAGTTTTTTCCCCGAAAGGACCTTTCCGCGCCACAGCAGCGCGGCCGCGATCAGCACAAGACAGGCCGCCAGAAGCAGCAGATTGCCGGAATCCGTGGCGGCAAACCGTAGACTGCCCACCCATTTGACGGCGCTGACCATCCAAAAAAGCGGCCAGCGCAGCACCCATCGGGCCAGAAAAACCGCCGCGGAAGGCAGCACCGGCGACAGCGACAGCACCGCTATTCCCAAAAGCATGGTCAATGACAGCGCCCACAGGATCAGCAGATTGGAAAGCAGGCTCAGCAAGGGAACAATGTCAAAAAACAGAATGTTCCACGGCAGCGTGAAAAGCGTGGCGGCCAGCGTGGACGATACCGTTCCCGCAGCATACCACAGAAGCTTTTTCAGGACTGACAGGCGCAGCTGTTTGATCCGCCGGGTCAAGACCTCGTTCAGCGGCGCGGAAAGCAGGATCAGGCCCAGAGTGGCGGAAAAGGATAACAGCAGTCCAACGCTGAGACAGGAAAAAGGGTTCCACAGCAGCAGAAGCAGCAGCGCCGCTCCAAAGGCCGTCAGCGAGTCTTTTTCCAGCCTTAGCCAGAAGGCGGCAGCCCAAAAGACCAGCAAAACAACGGCGCGCACCACCGATGGAGAAAAGCCCGCCACGGCGGCATACGCCATGGATACGGGAACAGAAACCAGCAGGCCGGCTTTCTTTCCCAACAGGCCCATCAGAATGCCTGCCAGGACAGATACGTGCAGACCGGAGACCGCAGTGATGTGCCTTGTACCGCTGACCGTCAGCGCCCGGTCCAGCTCCCGGGAAAATCCGCTGCGGTCACCGCTGAGCAGGGCTGCCAGCAGCGCCCCTTCATCACCGGGCAGCAGCTTTCCGGCCTGTTCTGTCACAGTGCGGGAAAGGATCCGCGCCCGGCGCAGAAGCGTCATGGCCCCACACGGATAAACAGTTTCGTTTTCCGTTTGGGATACCGTCAGAAAAATACCTTCCTGCAGCAGATTCCCACGCCAGTCCTTTTCCGCCGCCCGCAGCTCGCCCCGAAACACCAGAACATCCCCCGGGGCATAGTCCGGCGAGCCGTCCAGCAGATAGGCCCTGACCTTCAGCCTGCAAGGGTCACCGTCTATACTGCTGACCACACCGTACGCACTGCCGTAGCTGTCATGGCTTTCGGCATACTCGGTCAGTTCCAACCGGATCATACCGTTTCTGCCGCCGTACGCCTGCGCAGGCTGCCAGATCAGCCAGCTATACCCGCAGCACCACAGCCAACCCGCCAGCAAGCCGGCCAAAAGAGGCAGGAACAATCCGTAGTCCTCTCGCAGCAGAGCCACAAGCGCCGCGGCCAGGCCAAAGGCCGCCGCCCCGGTGAGCAGCGCCGCATCTGTCAGGTCTGAACACCTGGCAAACAGCAGCGAAAACAGCAGCGCCGTTACGAAAAAAGCAGCAGAAAAGCAGAGCAGCCTGCGGGGCTGCCTGCCTTCCCGCCACTTTAACGGCAACATTTCAGCGAAATTTATGCCATGGGGCCCAGCTTGCCGCCCAACAGGTGAAAATGCAGATGCATGACCGTCTGTCCGGCGTCGGGACCGGCATTGGTGACCACACGGTAACCGCCGGTAAGGCCCAATTCGTCTGCCAGCTTTGCGATGACTTCATAAATATGCGCGATCAGCGCGCCATATGCCCCGGTGATCTCTCTTGCGCTTTCCAGGATATGCTCCTTGGGAATCACCAGCACGTGCACCGGCGCGGCAGGCGCCACATCGTAAAAGGCGACCACCTGTTCATCCTCATAGAGCTTCCGGGAAGGGATCTCGCCCTTCACGATTTTGCAAAAAATGCAGTTGTCCATGATCTGTTCCCCCTCTTACTGTGCTTTTTCCGCAACGAAATCGTCCACAGCGGCCAGCGCGTCATCCACCTTTAGCACATCGGTGCCGCCGCCCATGGCAGAGTCAGGCTTTCCGCCGCCCTTGCCGCCGCAGATCCCGGCGACCAACTTCACCAGATCGCCGGCCTTCAGGCCCCGGGCAACCGCTTCCTTGCCGCAGACGGCCAGGAACGTGACCTTTTCGCCGTTGACGGAGGACAGCACTGCCACTACGCCGGGCTCCTTGTCCCGCAGGAAGTCGCCCATCCGGCGCAAAGCGTTGGCATCCAGATCGTTTTTGTTGACAGTGAGGACCTTCAGGCCCTTCACTTCCTTGGCGGACATCAGGAACTGGCGCGCCTCGCCCAGAGAGGCCTCTGCCTTGATCTTGTCCAGGGCGTGCCGCAGCTCCTTGGTCTCGGCAACCTGCTGCTCCACCTTGGCGGCCAGGTCTCCCGGAGTGGTTTTCAGCACCTGAGCCGCATGGAACAGCATTTCCTGATTCTTGTTCATGACCTCCAGGCTCAGCTTGCCCACAGTGGCCTCGATGCGTCGCACACCGGAGGCAATGGAACTTTCAGATTTGATGCGGAAGGGGCCCACCTGCGCGGTGTTGTCCAGATGGGTGCCGCCGCAGAATTCCATGGAGAAATCGCCCATCTCCACCACGCGGACCACATCACCGTACTTCTCGCCGAACATGGCGACAGCGCCCTTTTTCTTGGCTTCCCCGATGGGCAGCACCTCGGTGACGATAGGATAGCCCTCCAGCACAGCGTCATTGACAATGGCATCGATCTGGGCCAGCTGCTCCGCGGTGATGGCTTCAAAATGAGTAAAGTCAAAGCGGAGACGGTCAGGCTCCACCAACGAGCCGGCCTGGTGCACATGGTCGCCCAGAACGCGCTTCAGCGCCTCGTGCAGCAGATGGGTGGCGCTGTGGGCGCGCCGGATGGCTTTGCGGCGCTGGGCGTCAACAGAGACGGTTACGGTGTCCCCCAGCTTGAACACGCCGGACTTGACCACGCCGTAATGCATGAACTTGCCGCCCTTGTTCTTCTGGACATTGCTCACCTGGAAGACACCCCCGGGCCCTTCGATCATGCCATGATCGCCCACCTGGCCGCCCATTTCGGCGTACATGGTGGTCTGGTCCAGGACCAGAATGGCATCGGTCCCGGCTACCACTTCGTCCCGCAGCTCTTCCTCGGCAACAATGGCCAGCAGCTTACCGTCGGTGACAAGCTGTTCATAGCCAACAAACTGTGTCTCGGGGATATCCTTGCCGAACTCCACGCCGGCCCAGCCCAGATCGCCCAGAGCCTTGCGCGCCTCTCTGGCGCGGGCCTTCTGCTCCTGCATCAGCTGGTCAAAGGCCTCCTTGTCCACCGACATACCGGCTTCCTCCACCATCTCCTGGGTCAGGTCGATGGGGAAACCGTAGGTATCGTACAGCTTGAAGGCATCGGCACCGGAGAAGGTCTTCTCCCCCTTGGCCCGGTGGCCTTCCAGCATTTCGCGGAAAATTTTCAGGCCGCCGTCGATGGTCTTGGCAAAGTTTTCCTCCTCTACACGTACCACGCGAACGATATAGTCCCGGCGCTCCTTCAGTTCAGTATAATGGTGACCGTTTTCCTGGATGACCGTGTCCACCACCTCAAACAGGAAGGGCTTGTCCACGCCCAGCAGCTTACCGTGACGGGCTGCCCGGCGCAGCAGGCGGCGCAGCACATAGCCACGGCCCTCGTTTGACGGCAGGATGCCGTCGCAGATCATAAAGGTGGCCGAACGGATATGGTCGGTGATGACGCGCAGGGACACGTCACGCTCCCGGCTCTGGCCGTACTCCGCGCCGGTCAGGCGGGATACGTGTCTGGTGATGTTCATCACGGTGTCCACCTCAAACAGGCTGTTCACCCCCTGCATGACGCAGGCCAGGCGCTCCAGTCCCATACCGGTGTCGATGTTTTTCTGCTTCAGTTCGGTATAATTGCCGTGACCGTCGTTGTCAAACTGGGAGAAAACATTGTTCCAGATCTCCATGTAGCGGTCGCAGTCACAGCCTACCGTGCAGTCGGGCTTGCCGCAGCCGTATTCCGGGCCGCGGTCATAATAGATCTCGGAGCAGGGACCGCAGGGACCGGAGCCGTGCTCCCAGAAGTTATCCTCTTTGCCGAAGCGGAAGATCCGGTCGGCGGGAATGCCGATCTGCTTGTTCCAGATCTCAAAAGATTCGTCATCATCCAGATAGACAGAAGGATACAGACGCTGGGGATCGATTCCCAGCACCTGGGTCAGAAACTCCCAGCTGTAGGCGATGGCCTCTTTTTTGAAATAATCGCCGAAGGAGAAGTTGCCCAGCATTTCAAAATAAGTGCCGTGGCGGGCAGTCTTTCCCACGTTGTCAATGTCGCCGGTACGGATGCACTTCTGGCAGGTGCAGACGCGGCGGCGGGGCGGCTCTTCTTCCCCTTTGAACCAGGGCTTCATGGGCGTCATGCCTGCATTGATCAGCAGAATAGAGGCGTCATTCTGAGGCACCAGGGAAAAGCTGGGCAGACGCAGATGTCCCTTGCTCTCAAAAAAGCTGAGGAACAGCTCTCGCAGCTCGTTCAATCCTCGTTTTTCCATACAATCATTCCTCTTTATTGTCAGTTTTTTAGCTTCAAAATGAAAGATTACGATTTATCATACCACAAACCCGGGCGCTTGCCAATAGGGTCACCGTTTTTCCCGCCGCAAAATGGCCATGGGCGGCGCCTGAAAAGGCAGTCTGGCCAGCACTGTCATATGGGGCACATTGGCCAGCTGGATGGGTGCGCCCTCCCCGTTGCGCATATCGGACAGGCAAACCGTTCGGGCGGGCTGCCCTGGGCAGAGCAGCTCCAGCGCATCAGAGGCGGCAAATTTGTTTTTGTGCCGCAGGATGGCGTTTCCCTGCTCGTCACACTGCTCCACCACGGCACACACATCCCAGTTGCGGATATACGTGCTGTCTGCCATATGCTGGGTATTTGGATCGCCGAAATAGAACCCTGTGAAATATTCCCGGTGGCTCACCTTCCACACTTCCTCCAGCAGCTCCCGTGGCGGCGCATAATGGTCCGGGTCCCCGGCGTACAGCTCCGCCGCACGGCGATAAGCGTTGGTGACCACTGCAGCGTAATAGGAGGTCTTGACCCGTCCCTCGATCTTCAGACTGTCAATGCCGGCCCGGGCCAGCCGGTCCACATAGGGCAGCATATTCATGTCCTTGGAATTGAAAATATAGGTGCCGTGACTGTCTTCCTCTATGGGCATATATTCCCCGGGACGGTATTCTTCCACCACCCGGTAGCTCCAGCGGCAGGGTTGGGCGCAGTTGCCCCGGTTGGCGTCCCGTCCGGTCAGGTAGTTGGAAAGCATACACCTGCCGGAATAGGCCATGCACATGGCACCGTGGACAAAAGCTTCCAGTTCCAGAGTCCGGGGCGTGTTCTCACGAATATGCGCGATCTGCGCAAGGGTCAGTTCCCGGGCCAGCACCACCCGGCTGGCCCCCAGTTCGTGATAGGCCGCGGCGGCTGCGGCGTTGACGATGCTGGTCTGGGTGCTGATATGGATCTGACAGTGCGGCGCGTGGCGTTTTGCTAGTGTCAGCACGCCCAGGTCGGCCATAATCAGCGCATCCGCGCCCATTTCATCCAGCGCCGACAAATAGTCCGGCAGCCGGGCCATTTCATCGTCCCTGGGCAGGGTGTTGACAGTCACATAGACCTTCACGCCCCTCTGATGACAGTATTGCACAGCTTCCGCCATTTCTTCCGCAGTAAAGTTATCGGAAGCGGTGCGCATACCAAAGGCCTTGCCCGCCAGATAGACCGCGTCCGCGCCGTAAGCCACGGCAAAGCGCAGCTTTTCCATATCTCCGGCGGGCGCCAGCACCTCCGGGCGGCCCATCAGTCGTATTTACCTGCGGCCACATCGGCCACGGCCCGTTCGTGCTCTTTCTGAGTCCTGCTGAAAATATGACTACCGTCGGGCTTTGCCACATAATAGTAATATTTGTGGTTTTCCGGCTGGATGGCCGCCATCATGCAGGACACGCCGGGATTGCATATGGCCGTGGGCGGCAGTCCCTGGGATTTATACAGGTTGTATGGGCTGTCGATCTGCAGGTCTTCCGCCGTGAGCGCCTCCTTGTGTCCGGTGACATACAGGATGGACGCGTCGATCTGCAGGAAGGGGAAGCTGCTGCTCTCCAGCCGGTTGTAAATAACCCCGGCGATGGTGGTGCGCTCGTCAGCCATTTTTGCTTCCTTTTCCACCAGCGATGCCACCTTCACCACATCGGCAATGGTCATACCGTTGGCCTCTGTCAGGTTGCGCATGGCCTTGGTGTACTTTTTGACGAAGTTGTTGAGCATCTTGTTGATGACGTCCACCGCATGGGCCTCGTCATCCACACGATCGCTGTTGGCATAAAACTCATACGTGTCGGGAAACAGATAGCCCTCCAGCCGGTTTTCCACCATGGGGACGTCTTTCAGCATGAAGTGGGCAAAGTCATAGTTGTTGGCCACCTTCCAGAAGGCCTCTTCCCGTACCACATTCTTTTCCACCAGCAGGGCGCAGATCTCCTTCATCGTGTAGCCCTCGGGAATGGTGACCCGCACCACCGACGCCACAGATTCGGAGTTCTTCAGCGCCGCGATCATCTGGTTATAGTCCATGCTGCGGTCCAGCGTATAGCTGCCCGCCTCGTAGCTTTCCACGTGTTTCAGCTTGCTGAACAGCCGGAACGCCCAGGGATACGAGATGGCGGATTTCTCCTTCAACAATTTTCCCACCTCTGAGGGCGTGCTGTCTTCCGTCAGTTCCAGCGTGACCTCGCCGCCGTCCTTAACTAAGGCCAGCACATCGTTGGCCACCACGATGCAAAACGTGGAAATGATCAGCGAGATGCCTACGATCAGCAGGATATAACTGACGGTGTTGAGCATGCCCGCCAGGGCGCTTCCCACCCGATTGTTTTTTTTGGATGCCATAGTTTCCTCCCATCAATACAGCACGCGCAGCGCAAACAGGATCACCAGCAGCCATATGCCCGGAGACACAAGGATACCGGTCAGTGCCGCGCCGGGGTTTTGATATTGCAGACGCCGGATGCGTCCCTTTTCCATCTGGCTTTCCAGGGTCCGCATCGCCAGCGCCAAAAACATACAAAAGCAAAAAACAGCGATCAACAGGATATACGGCCACAGGCCCAGCGCGGAATAGGTTTTGGCCGCGCCGGACAAAAACAGCGCCAGACCGTTGTTGAGCAAGTGAGCAAAGATCGCCGGCCAGACCGAATCCAGCACATAGGTCATGTAACCGTAGATCATTCCGGCGGCCAGCGGCCCGGCAAAATTGTGCAGGTCGCCGTGGATCATGGCAAAGGCTGCAGAGGAAAGGATCAGCGCCGGCCAGGTACCGCAGCTTTCCAGCGCGCTGAACAGAACGCCCCGGAAGAACAGCTCCTCCACAACGGCAGGCAGCAGGACCGCCACCAGCAGCGCCTGCCACCAGACCCCGGAGATGCCCGCCGAAGCGTTCCAGCCAGAAGAAGACGCCTGCCCCAGCAGAGAGGAGACAGCGCCGTTGAGCAGCGCCGCCAAAAGGGCCGCGGCCAGCGACATCCACAGTACAAACGGCACGGTCTGCCGCTTATAGCCTTTGAAGCGGAAACGCGCCCGTTTGCCCTCGCTGTTGGGCAAAAACCGCAAAACAGCCATGGGCACCAGGTACACAGCCACCTCTACCGCGGCCAGGATCCAGATATTTTGGGGCAGGACCCCATTCTGACGCAGGCTCTCCAGCAGCAGAAATGCTGCCATCACCACAGCCGGCATGAACCCGGCAGTCAAAAACAGACGGTCTTGTTTCATAACTCCTCAAACCGCAGCACACGCTGCTGCGTCACAATGATCTTCATGTTCCGGTCATGGGCCTCGCAAGGAACGCAGGGCAGCAGAAACGCCTCTGTACACAGAGCAGCAAAGGCGCAGCCTGTCTGCTGCAAAAAGCGGTCGTAATAACCGCCGCCCTGGCCCAGGCGTGAGCCGTCCCGGCCGCAGGCCACCGCGGGAACAATGGCAAAGTCCACCGATGCCGCAGGCACCGCCTGCGTACCGGGCGGAGGTTCCAAAATGCCATATGCTCCCGGCCGAAGGTCGCCGAGGGAAGTGATGGGCACGCAGTCCATAAGGCCCCTCGCCCCGCAGCGGGGCACCAAAACGGTTTTCCCCTGTTTCAGCAGATGCCCGATCAGGCGATGGGTCTCCACCTCTCCGCAGCAGGACACATAGCAGAATACAGTCCGCGCCCGCCGCAGCTCCGGGAGTTCCAGCAGACGGCTGCAAATGGCGGCGCTATCCCGCAGGAGCATCTCCGGGTCAAGGGCCCGCCGCTCCTGCCGCAGCTGTGCGCGCAGCCGTTTCTTTTGCTGTGCGGTGGTTTCCATGGCATTTCCTCAGTTATACATTAGATTTAAAAAGCAGACGGTTTGTTCCATCAGCTGCCCGGCCCATTGGTTCAGCGGCCGGATGCAGCCAATGGGGTGGTCCTGCGGCCCGGGCAGCGTGCGCCAAATCTCTCCGGGCGCCGCATACGCGGCCAGTGCCGCTGCCTCCGGCCCGGCGGCCTCCATCACGCCCCGTTCGTCGGAAAAGGCATAAGCGGCCACCAGGCCGTCCCGCTCCAGGACTTGGGCGCCCGCGCCGAACAATTCCAACTGCATACGCCAGTGCGCCGCGCCCCGCACACCGTGCAGCATACCTGCCGCGGCCTGCTCGTACAATTCGTTCAGCGCTGGGATGTCCCGTTCTTCCGCCCGGCGGCAGAGACGCGCCGCGTCCGGCGCACCTGTCTGAGGCTGTTCAAACCGGGCCAGCAGCCGCGGCCGGTAGCCAAACCGTGCATAATACGCCTGCAGGCTGTCCTCCTGGGTAATAAGGACGCTGTACGCCTGCTCCCGCCGGCGGCCTTCTTCCGCTGCCAGCTCCAGCAGGCGCCCCATCAGCCCTCTCCCCTGCCGTTCCGGAACGGTAGAAGCCGCATAGATATAATGGGCGTCCAGGACACGGTCCCCCAGCCGCATTTGGCAGGGGATCATTTGCAAGGAGGCTGTTATTTGGCCGTTTTCCCGAAAAACCAATGTGTTTTCCGGCCGATACACCCGGTCAAATATCCACCGCCAAAACGCTTCCCCGTCTTCCGGGAAACAAGCCCGGTAGATCTCCAGCAGGCGTTCTTCTTCGCCCGCCGCCGCAAACTGTGCGCCGGTCATTTGGCCAGTTCCTCAAAAAGGACCGCTTGAACATCCCGGTTGATGTCCTCCGCCGGACGGATCTCGCCGTTTTCGGCACAGGAGATGCGGTGCCAGCCGTACTGCCGGCAGATGGCCAGCGCCCGCTCATGACAGCGTTTCAAATAGTCATGGTCCAATTCGTGAATATCGCCGCTTTCTCCCTGCCGCTTTTGCAGCATCCGAAAGGACACCTCCGGCGGCATATCCAAAAAGATCACACAGGTGGGTTCCGGCAGTCCCAACAGGCGATACTCATAATCAAACAGCCACCGGGTAAAGTCCATGAGCTGTTCTTCCGGCAACTTGGAAGACTGGTGCACCGCGTTGGAGGTGGTGTAGCGGTCACAGAAAATGACCCGTTCCCGCTCCCAGTCGCCCTTCCAGTCGGTTTTATAGGAGGCATAACGGTCCACGGCGTAAAACGTGGAGGCGGCATAGGCGTTCACGTCCTCCGGATGGGCGCCGAAGTCGCCCTTCAGGTACATCCGCACCAGCATGGAGCTGTCCTCCTTATACCGGGGGAAAGTCAGCCGCTTGAAATCCACTCCGGCGGCGGTCAGCGCCCGGCAGGTCAGCTCTGCCTGGGTGGATTTTCCGCTGCCGTCGGTTCCCTCGATCACAATGAGATGCCGGCTCATAAGCTCAGGCTCCGCTCCCGGACCTCCGCCGTCTTTCCGCAGGACATTTTGCCCTCGGGACAGGCGCCGCAGAGACAGGCTGGGCCCGCCTTTCCAAACAGTGTGGGCGCTGCCCGGCGGCACAGCTCCAGCATGGTCCAGGCCAGCTCACGGATCTCCCACTGGGCCCGGTTGCAGCAGCGCAAACGGAAGAAATTCTGCAGGCTGCGGGCGTTCATGGTGACCACCAGCTTGGTCTCGCAGGCGTTGGGCAGGACATAACGGGCATCCTCAATGGCCATTTTCTCCGCCTTTTTCCGGGCTTCCTTTTCCGGCAGGCCCTGCTCCATCAGTTCGGCGGTATGCCGGGCCTGCAGCGCGTCGGCCAATTCCAGATAGTTCCGGTGGCAGTCCGCCATGGCCTGCTGATATTTTTCATTGGCCACGGGGTCCCTGGCGATCTCCGGCGGCGTGACAAAGGCAAAAACGCCTTCTTTCAGTTTTACATACCGCTGTGACTGCACGCTGTAGGATGCGATCCGGTGGCGGGTGAGCTGCGCCAGCAGACTGCGGGAGACACCCTCAATGGCAAAGGTGAAGGAAGCGTGCTCAATGGGACTTTCATGACCCATATCCGTAAGCATCCCCAGAAACCGGTCGGTCTTTTCAGGGGTCAGCCCTTCCATGATGGTCTCCGCGTCAGAGGCGGAATAACAGATTTTCGCCGCGGCGGCAATAACTTTCTCAGGATCAGGTGTATAGGCGATCAACTTTACATTCAGCATTATCCTTTGCCTCCTTTGATTCTCCATACCAGCGCATCCCACAGGTACAGAGGCAGCTTGGCCATCCTGCGCCAGCGCTTGGGCTCTTTCACCAGGCGGTACAACCACTCCATGCCGCATTTTTGAAAAACAGCCGGCGCGCGCTGGACATTTCCAGCCAGCACATCCATGCTGCCGCCCAGGCCCGCCATCACGGGGACCTCCAGCTGGGCATCGTGGTCTTCCATGAAATATTCCTGCTTGGGTGCGCCAAGGCACACCAGCAGCGCATCGGGATGGGCTGCGTTGATAGCATCCACCACGGGAGCTTCCTCTTTAAAATATCCGTCGTGGGTCCCGGCAATGCGCAAACCGGGATGGGCCAGCTGCAGGGCTTCCGCCGCTTTTTCAGCCACACCGGGCTTTGCGCCCAACAAAAACAGGCTGCCGCCAGCTTTCGCCAGAGCGGCGGCCAGCGCCTGGGCAAAATCCACGCCGGTCACTCTGCCGCCCATGGGATCGCCAAGGATCCTGGACGCCAATACCACGCTGACGCCGTCAGCCAGCACCAGCTGAGAGCCATTCAAAATATTCAAAAACCGTGGATTCTTTTTTGCCTCCAGCGCGAACTCGGCATTGGGCGTCACCACCCGGCAGCGGGTGCGCTCCGCAATATGCGCCATCGCGCATTCCACGGCCTCCTCCATGGTGAGATTGTCGAAGGCAATGGTCATCACTTGTTTCTTTATGCGAAACACGCCCCTTCCGTCATAGTCCCTTAATTTATTTAGTTTATCAGATTTCCTTTGTGAACTCAAGCAAAAAAGCCGCATTTTGCGGCTTTTCTTTTAAATCTTTGTTTCTTTTCCGCTGTCGCTGCGGCAGCTGATGCCATACATGGACAGCAGCAGCACCAGCGCGCTGCCGATAAACACAAATGTCACCGTAGCGGAATCCTGGCCGAACCGGTCCGCAAACCAGCCGAATGGATAGGCTGCTCCGTTAAACGCCATATGCATCAGGATACAGGGACGCAGGCTATCCGTACGCTTTCGCACATACCCTATCAAACAGCCCATCAGCGCGGCGTACAGCATCCAGATCAGGGTCCCGTGAATGCTGCCGAACAGCAGGCCCTGAAAGACCACCGCCGCCCCAGCAGGCACCAGCGCGCAAAACGCGTCGTAGATCACGCCGCGGAATACCAGTTCCTCCACCAGCGGACCCAACAGCACCACCACAAAGAAGTCCAGCGCGGGCTTTGCGGTGCTCAGGGCACCCGATTCGGTCTGGTAGGATTCCATCCACGCCTCGGGCCAGGGAATGAGATTGACGGCGATGGTCGCCCAGAAGGCCGCGGCCAGGCCTGCGGCAGCCGCCAGCACATAAACGGCCGTTTTGGAGCGTTTTTGCAGTCCGGTGAAGTCCGGCAGCGTCCGCCCGCGGCGGTGTGCCATAAACCACAGGCACGCCAGCACCACCCCGTGGGACACCAGCAGGATCTCTGTCTGATGGTCGTACATGATCTCAAGCATGGCGGCATCGGCTTCCGCCATGGTCATGCCCTCCGCAAACAGCGTGCCGCCGTTGAACAGCACTATGGCAAACGCCGCGGCGGTCTGGGACAGCAGCATCAGCAGGACACAGATGATGATACGCATAAACGGATTTTGTCTGGGTGCTTTCATGGAAATACCTCTGTTCCATCGTTTTCTTTTGCCATTATAATACACCTATTGCAGGATTTGCAATCTTCCGCTATAATGCAAATATTAAATTTTCTGCAAACAGGCGGTGATCTGTTATGACCAAAAAAGAAAAAGGCGCAGAGGTCGTGCGCATTTTAAAAGAGCATTATCCGGATACCTGTTCCCTTGAGGCACAGAAGGACTATGAACTGCTGTTCGCCACGCGCCTGTCCGCCCAGTGTACCGATGCCCGGGTCAATCTGGTGACGGCGGTTCTCTTTGAGCGTTTCCCCACGCTGGAAGCCCTTGCGGCGGCGGATATCGAGGAACTTTGCACCATCATAAAGCCCTGCGGCCTGTTCCGCACCAAGGCCAATGATATCAAAAACGCCTCGATCATGCTGCTGGAGCAGTACGGCGGAAAGGTCCCGGATTCCATGGAGGAACTGCTCAAGCTGCCGGGCATTGGCCGAAAGACCGCTAACCTGATCCTGTCGGATATCTACGGCCACCCCGCCATCGTGGCGGATACCCACTGCATCCGCATCAGCGGAAAGCTGGGGCTGACCACCAAGGACTGCGGCAAGGATCCCTATAAGGTGGAAATGGCCTTGAAAAAGGTGATCGCGCCGGAGGAGCAGGCCAGCCTGTGCCACCGGTTCGTTCATTTCGGCCGGGATGTGTGCACCGCCCGCAGCCCCCGGTGTGATGTCTGCCCCCTGAGCCATTTATGCTCTGACTTTCTTTCCCGGCAGAAAAAGCAGTCCGCCCGCTGACGGTCACAGGGAAATACTGGGAGCTGTTCCCGCACGTGAAAACCGCGTCAGGCGCTGAAAACAAAGCGTTTGAACGCGGTTTTTCTGTTACACTTTTGTAATCATTTTTCCGGTTGGAAGAATTTGTGGGTTGTTCTCTCCCCTTTTGCGCCGTTATCATAGGCGCGAAGGAGGACCGATCATGAAATCACGTATTCTCACCGCCATGCTGGCCGTGGCCCTGTGCCTTTCGGTATTCGGCGGCGCCAGCGCAGCCGTCTCGGTTGACGTACATTACAACGACTGGGCCATGCCCATCGCAGGCAATCTGGAGAAGGGCACCACCTATGTGCCCCTGCGGCAGTTTTTTCAGCTGCTGGGCGGTTCCTGGGTCACCTGGGACAGCACTCAGCGCAGCGCCACCGTGCAGGGAAAGGTCAACGCCACCTTTTATCTCAATAGTGACCGTGCCTGGTTCGGCGGCGCCTCGCAGCAACTCACAGGACATAGCTATTTGTCCGGCGGCGTCATGTATGTGCCCCTGCGGGGCATCGCGCGGCTGCTGGACTGCGGCATCCGTTATGACAGCCGCCTTCAGCGGGTGACCCTGTCCACAGGCAACACCTACAGCACCGGCGCAGACGGGGATTCTGTCTATTGGCTCTCCCGCATCATTGAAGCGGAAAGCGGCGGAGAACCTTACCGCGGCAAGGTCGCCGTGGGCAATGTGATCCTGAACCGCGTGCGGAACAAAGACTTTCCCAACACCATTTACGGCGTCATTTTTGACCGCAACAACGGCGTTCAGTTCACCCCCGTGGCCAACGGCACCATTTATAACACGCCTTCCGCCGACAGCATCCGGGCTGCCGAGGCCTGTCTGACCGGCGCCAGCGAGGCGGCGGACTGTCTGTATTTTTTCAACCCCAAAACCGCTACCAAAGCCGCGTGGATCCGGCAGAACTGCCGGTACTACACCTCCATCGGCAACCATGATTTTTATCAAGCCAGGTAATCGCCGCTGTATTTCGGCAGCGGTATTCCGGCAACATTCAAAACAGCCTGTGCCCTGCCGGCGCAGGCTGTTTGTGATACAGAAAACCGGGGCCATCTGTCGATGGCCCCGGTTGCTACCGCATACAGCGCTTGATTTTGTCCAATACGCTTTTTTCCAGGCGGGAAACCTGCGCCTGGCTGATACCCACCTCACCGGACACCTCCACCTGCGTTTTCCCGTCGTAGAACCGAAGCGCCAGGATGCGCTTCTCTCTGGGAGACAGTTCTTCCATGGCCTGCTTCATGGCAATCTGCTCCAGCCAGCTGTCATCGGTGCTGCGCTCATCCCGCACCTGGTCCATCACACAAATGGAGTCGCCGCCGTCCTGAAACACGGGCTCATACAGGGAGACTGGGTCGGAGATGGCGTCCAGCGCAAAGATCACTTCCTCCCGGGGCAGTCCGATCTCCTTTGCGATCTCTTCCACCGTAGGCTCCCTCTGGTTTTGGCCGATGAGTTTTTCCTTGGCGGTCAACGCACGGTAGGCGTTGTCCCGTGTGCTTCGGCTGATCTTCACCCGGCTGCCGTCCCGCAGATACCGGCGGATCTCTCCGATGATCATGGGAACGCCGTAGGTGGAGAACTTTACCGGCTGGGCGGTGTCGAAATTGTCAATGGCCTTCAGCAAGCCGATAACGCCCACCTGGAAAAGGTCATCCATGGGCTCCCCCCGGTTGGAAAAACGCTGCACCACCGACAGAACCAGCCGCAGGTTGCCCATGACAGCGGCCTCCTTCGCTGCCCGCTCCCCCGTCTGCGCCCGTCGGATCAGGGCCATTGTCTCATCATTTTTCAATACCTTCAGCTTCGACGTGTTGATCCCGCAGATCTCGACCTTGCCCTGCATGACAGCGCCCCTTTTCCTCGTTTGACAACAGTATTGCCAGGGAGGAAAAAGTTCATGCGGCAACGCACGGCCCTTCGCTCGTCAAAACCCGACCGAATGCGATCTACAGGGCACGAAGCATCTCTTTTTTCATTCGCTGAATGATCCGCTTTTCCAGCCGGGAGATGTACGATTGGGAGATGCCCAGTTTGTCGGCCACCTCCTTCTGGGTCATTTCGTCCTGACCGCTCAGCCCGAAACGCATGGAGATGATGGTCTGCTCCCGCGGGGGCAGGCGCCTCAGCACGGCAGCCAGTATCTGCTTTTCCGCGTCATCCTCCACCGGCCGCATGACGCAGTCCGGGTCGGTCCCCAGCACATCGGACAGCAGCAGCTCATTGCCGTCCCAGTCGGTGTTCAGCGGTTCGTCAATGGAGATCTCCGTGCGCTGATTGACGCTTTTCCGCAGGTACATCAGGATCTCATTTTCAATGCATCGGGAAGCGTATGTGGCCAGTTTTGTATTCTTGTCGCTTCGGTACGTATTGACCGCCTTGATCAGGCCGATGGTGCCGATGGAGATCAGATCTTCCAGTCCGATGCCGGTGTTGTCAAACTTTTTTGCAATATAGACTACCAGGCGCAGGTTGTGCTCTATCAGGATCTGCCGCACGTCCAGTTGGGTCCCGTCATAGGTTTTCAGCAGGCGCTGCTCCTCCTCCAGCGGCAGGGGCGGAGGAAGCGTATCCGCCCCATTGATATAGTGGATATCCTGACTGTAAAGCCATTTGATTTTACAGATAATTTTTTGAAGCAAAAGCGATAGTTGTTCTTTCATGTGCCCTACACTCCCATCAAAGCGCGGCAATCGCCGCCGATCTCCAGCTGCCGGCCGGCCAGCCCCAGTATATAATCCTCCCGCAGATTTCCGTTGATGTACAGTTTTTCCGGGCGAAAAACCACCATCAGCGCGTTTTGCGCCGCAGTCCGTGCGGGCAGGAGCCAAAAGGGCGTGTTTCCACACCTTCGCAGCTGCTCCAGAGCCGTTTCCGGGGCCAGCGCGTCCAGGGACTGCAGCAATTCGCCGGTCATGCTGTCAAACAGCGGTGCGATGGCCCGGCTCTCTACCACGATCACTTTTCGCCCGCTCATAGGGTCGCGCAGCAGGTTGCCGCTGTCTGTCAAAGCCCGAAACCGAACGGATCTTTTTCCCATTTCCGCTGTGACTTCCTGATAGCTGCGCCCCGGCGATGCTCGTCCCTTGCCTAACACCAGTCCGGACAACACATAAACAGCCATAAAGCTCAAAGCCATTACAGTTCCTGAAATTTCAAAATATAAGACGCCGTTTTGCATACGAGCTCCGCCGCCCAGCTCTGACAGGCCCAACACGATGCCGGCCAACAGCAGCGTCACCATGACAAAAATGCCAAGGAGCCGGGGCCAGCTTTTTCCCGGCTCTCCGATAAACGCGGCCAGCGCTGTGACACAGCAGACTGCCAGCCGCAAAAGAAGTGCCAGCGCCTTGGGCAAAGGGGGAAAATAAAGCAGCACTGCCAACAGCGCGCCCACCAGCGCACTTGCCAGCAGGCGGCTGCGTTTTATGTACACGCCCGCCACCTTTGCGGTGAGCACCAGCAGAAAATAATCCACTGCCAGATTGAGAAAAAACAGCGTATCCACATAGACCACCCGCATATGACCACCCCGTTTTTTACGATACCATACCGTCCCAGCGAAGCCTGTCTGAAAGAGGAAGGTAGCGCCCTTCTTCCTTGCAGAAGATCCCGTACTGCACCCCTTTCCATTCCAACAATGTTGTAATGCACAAAAAAGGCGCGTAAACGCACCGCTTCCCCAATTCCAGCGGAAATAAAAAATACCGGACATCCATCCAGTCAGCACTTTTCAATTCGCCGCCGGCTGAGGTACAGGCCATCAGCAGGCCGTCCTCCTCCCAAGCCGGCGAAAAGGCGGAAAATGCCAGCGGAAGCCCCGGCAGGTGCTCCTCTCCGGGCAATGATCGGTCGATGAAGGCACGGCGCGGCTCTTCGCCTGCCGGGAGCTCCCGGCGCAGCAGAAACTGATCTTTTTCGGGCAGCATCACCCCAAGGCGATGCAGGCCCCGGTCCGTCTGGATGACCACACGATAGATCAGGCCCATCTCGCAAGGACAGCTGGCAGACAGGCGCATTTTGCCGCCGTCTGTTTCCCAATGCAGGGCTCCCAATTCCTGCTGGCCAAGATACAGGCCGCACTTGCCCATAGTCTCACCCCGTTCCGTCAAATCAAAGATATGCGGAGGATTAAAAAAACAGTACACCACAAGGTGTACTGTCTCAAAAAAACGGCGGTGTTGTTTACCGGACGGTGTAGCTGCCCGCGATCATCAAGGTGCAGCCCTGGGCAGTATAAATGCTCCGTCCCTGAACGCTGACGGCATACAGGTGGTTGGCGGCCAGAGCGCCGCCGTTTGCCAGCGTTTCGCCGTTGCTCAGGTCGATCAGACCCGGTGTCCCGGCGGCCACGCAGCTGGCCTGTCCCGCACGCAGGATGGCCTGAACGCCCACGTCGCATTCCACCGTGCAGCCCGCGGGGACCTGCAGCACGCTCCAGGAGGCCTGGGCGGCAGCCGTCCCACCCGACATCTGCTCTGCAAGGGCTGCGGCAATGGCGTCGATCAGTTCCTGGTCCACATTTCCGGAAGAGAAAGAACGCAATTTCTTGTCGATATACTTCTGAATGTCATCATTGCTGTCCTCCAGCGCAGACGCAAAGTCTTCCAGCGCGTCGGACACTGCCTGGTCCACATCCTTTTTGGACTGGGGCAGCAGCACCTGTTCTATGTAGCTCAGAGTGACCAGTGGGTCACTCTGGCTGCCATATTCAGCGGCGATGGCCGCCACGCCGGCGATCATCAGGGCTGCAACCAAAATACAGGTCAGCCAAACGCTCCATTTTTTCATATCGACCTTATCCCTCCGTTGTAACGTCCCGCTCGGCTTTGAGGCCGAGACTGATGGCAATGGCTCCATCCACCCGCTGCATGGCTTTTTCGTCCAGGCAACCCATTCTTTCTCTCAGTCTTCGTTTATCCAGCGTCCGCACCTGCTCCAGCAGCACTACCGAGTTTTTGGTCAGCCCGTAGGTTCGCGCTTCGATCTCGATATGTGTCGGCAGGCGGGCCTTGTTCTGCTGGGATGTGATGGCTGCCGCAATGACCGTGGGGCTGTAGCGGTTGCCTACATCGTTCTGTACGATCAGCACAGGGCGCATCCCGCCCTGTTCGCTGCCCACCACCGGGCTGAGATCGGCATAATAGATCTCGCCGCGCCTGACAATGTTTTGCTGGTTATCCAATGCAATCACGCTCCGCAGGAATCAAGTCGGACAAGTCCGCAACCATATCATTCCACGCGGGGACCGTTTTTAATCAAACGACACAAGCATCGGTGAACAAGGTTCCGCTCCGTGAAATGCCGCGGCGTGTCACAGTCCATCCTATGTGCATTGGAAGAAGTCTGTGCTTATAGACAGTATAGCACAGACCGCACCCCGATGCAACTGTTATCCGGCGGCGAGCCCCTCCCACTGAAATGACTCGGCCTGCAAAGCCAAAATCAGTCTTCCGTCCAGAAACAGTTCTGCTGACAGCAGGTCCAGCGTTTCGGGATCAAGCGCCACCTGCTTTAAGGTCTCGGTGCCGTCGGGAAGTTCCCCCTGATAGGCCAGCAGCACCACGTCCTTTTCCAGGGCATAGCTGGATGGAACACCGTCCCGCAGGTCTTCCAGCAGGCAGTACAGCACATCCATGGGGGCATAGCCCCGCACCTCCGGCAGCAGGGCGTCCAGGGAAACGTCCTCGTACCGGATCACCGCGTCACCGCTCTGCAATACGGCACTGACGCCGGCCACCGAATCAGGCTGCAAAATGGTAACATTGGCCAGGCCGTCCCCGTCCCTGTAGGACAGCTTGTACTCCGTAAAAACGCCCGCGTGCGTTGTGACCGTGTATTCTGCCCGCAAGCTGCCGGCGGCGTAATGCTGGGCCACGTTCTGCGGGTCAAACCCGTTTTTTCCGCAGGCGGAAAGCAGCAAGGCCAGGGTCAGAGCCAGGGCCAGCGGCGCTGATCGTTTCAGATTCATCCCATCATCTCCTTCGGAAGATGATATGTGCGCCTTTTCCGGCTTATTCCTCCATCGCCACGCAGGTGGCAAAGGCCGTTTCTTTTGTATGGGAAACGGAAATCGCCAGCTGCAGATGCCCGAACCGCTCGGCAGCGCCGCCGGATAACCGGGGCCGGGGTGCACCGCGTTCATCCCATTCCACACCAAGTTCCTGGGGCAGCAATCCGAACAGGCCGCATCCCAATGCCTTGGACATGGCCTCCTTGGCGCAGAAGATCCCGGCGGCGGTCTGGGCGGGATGCCCACTTTTGGAGATATGCGCCCGCTCGGTTTCGGTAAAAATGCGCCTGCAAACATATTCCTTTTCCAGCAATTTGGAAAAGCGTTCCACCTGTTCCACGTCGCACCCGGTGCTGATCTTCATCGGCGACACCTGGTCCCGGCGGACCGTCCCGCGCGGATGCCGCTGCACCACGCCCAATGCAGATTGAACCCTCCACAGTCCCCGGTCACGTCCAACAGTTCCCCTGCCAGATACAATCCGGGCTGCAGCCTGGATTCCATCGTGTCCGGGTCCACCTCGTCCAGCGGTATGCCGCCGCCGGTGACCTGTGCCGCGTCCCAGCCCTGGGTCCCCGTTACCCGGAAACGCCAGGCCTTCAGGCTGTCGGCCAGACGCTGAAGGTCACCGTCAGACAGGGAGGCACTTGGCCTGGACAGCGGCTGCAGTCCAGTGCTTTTCAGCACTGCATAGGCCAGCCGCTTATGAACGGTGCCCAACAGCAGCGTCTCCAGCGTGGCCTGACGCTTTTGTCTTGCTTTCAGTTCCCGGACCAGCGTCTCCAGCGGCCATTCTGGGAACAGGTCCACCAGCGCGGTGCAGCGCTCCCCCGGCTGAAGCCCGGCCAGCCGCCCGGAAAGCTGCATGGCGGGAATGCCGGACAGGCCGTAGTCGGTGAACTGTATCTCTCCGGCGTCGCGCCCCAAAACACGGCCGCCCGCCAGCAGCGTTAGGCCTGCTTCTGCACGGATACCTTTCAGTCCACCCAAGCCATTCCGGTCGCATTTCAGCGCCACCAGTGCGGGATACAGCGGCGTACAGCTGTGTCCCAGAGCCTTTGCAATGGCATACCCGCTGCCGTCTGAGCCCAGCTTGGGCGCAGCCTTTCCGCCGGTGGTGAGGATGACCGCGTCGGCAGTCAAGGCGCCGCCTTCGGTTTCTACAATCCATTCGTTCCTGCCCGGGCGGATCCCGCGGACAGTGCACCCGCACCGCGTCCGGATATCCAGCCGCTCCAGTTCCTGCAAAAGCACGTCCACCACCATACTGGCCTGATTGCATTTGGGATATATACGGCCTTCATCCTCCTGCCTGCAGAGCAGCCCCAGAGACGCAAAAAAATCAAGACTCTCCCGTGGCTCCATGCCCTTCATCACCTGGTGGAGCGCACCGCTGTCACAGCTGTGGAAACGGGCGGGCGAAGCGTGCAGATTTGTCAGATTGCAGCGTCCGTTTCCGGTGGCCAGGAGCTTTTTCCCCACACGGTCCAGCCGCTCCAACACGGTTACCCGGGCGTCCGGCGCCTGCCGTGCCGCGGTGATGGCCGCGGCCAGACCCGCCGCGCCGCCGCCAATGACAAGGATCTGCTTCATAGTCTCCACGCCTCTTTTCTTTCAGGATCCGTTGGGCTGATTATACCGTGATTTGCGAAGGCTGTCAATGAAGGTCCTTCCCTGAAAAATCCGCAGATGTCCAATTTTGCTCTTGCTTTTTCGAAGACGGTGTGTTATTATAATTAAGCATTCGCAGCCATGGCGGAATTGGCATACGCGCTAGCTTGAGGTGCTAGTTCCAGTAATGGATTGGGGGTTCAAGTCCCCCTGGCTGCACCAGGGCCTCTGTCTTTGACAGAGGCCTTTTTGAATGTATGAGCCGGGCGCTGGTCCGATGCCCAGCGCCCCTTGATCTCATCCCACATAGTAAAAAGACACCGGTTTTGATACCTATTTTATCAAAACCGGTGTTTGGTTATGAAAGCAAAAGCCTATCTGAATGCAAAATGCACACCCGCCGACCTTTCGTTGCAAAATTCGGGGCATCATTAAAAGGTGCATCCCCATAAATCTCAACGTGCGGAATGAAAGCCCGCGATAAACCGGGACTTCTAAGCGAATCATATTTCGTCATGATAATATCTGGTGATTAGTTCTGCCATGTTGGAGGCAACCTGCTTCCAACAATACTCTTCGTGTTCCCAAATATAGATAGAGGTCTCATCGATCACTCCGTCAGCATTTGCATGGTAGCAGTAGTAATCCCCACAGCCATTTCCGGCAAAAAAGATAAACTTATCCAATTCTTTCGCAAATTCTTCATCGTTGTACTCTTCTTGAATTTCTCTGTTAAGTTTGGCTTGTTCAACAATTTCTTCTATAGATAACAGAAGATATTGATCACCGTTCATTTCCAGAAGCAATTCCCTAAGTTCCTTTGGGAAGGGATAGCCAACTGCTTTTTCGGCGGTCTCTATATCATTTTCTGAACAAGGCGGCTGGATCTTTACCCACGCATTTTCTTGTACCAATTCTGAAATCAATTCTTTATACATATTATTCTCTTCTGCACATGATCCGATTTGCTGGCTATTTTCATTTTCATAATTCTGCGGCAAAAGCAAAAAAACTGGACACCCGCTATGATAACCATCGTATCAAAACCGGTGTCCAGCTATGGTGCGGATGAAGGGACTTGAACCCCCATGAAATTGCTTTCACATGGACCTGAACCATGCGCGTCTGCCAATTCCGCCACATCCGCGACTGCAAGAAGTATTATATTGCAGGAGATCCTTTTTGTCAACACTTTTTAAAAAGTTGTCAAAAGATGTTATAACGGAAAAAACATCCTTCTTGCCCGCTCTCCTGGCGTTGAGAAAAACAGCCCGGAAGCGTTTTTCTCGCTTCCGGGCTGTTTCAAAAATCAGCGCAGCTTCGCACCGCTGTTTCGGACCACGGAAGGCTCGGCTTTACCCTCCACGGCATCCGCCGTGATGACTACCGACTGAATGCTGTCGTCCGAGGGTGTCTGGAACATCACATTGGTCATGATGCCCTCCATCACGGACCGCAGGCCGCGGGCGCCGGTGTTCAGCTTCAGCGCCTTCTCGGCGATAGCCTCCAGCGCGCTTTCCTCGAACTCCAGGCGAACGCCGTCCATCTCCAGCAGACGGGTGTACTGCTTGGTCAGAGCGTTTTTAGGCTCGGTGAGGATTTTCACCAGAGCATCCTTGTCCAGCGGGTCCAGCGTCACCAGCACAGGCAGACGGCCCACCAGTTCGGGGATGATGCCGAACTTCAGAACATCGTGAGGCTCCACCTGCCTGAGCAGCTGGGAGCTGTCCTGATTGCTCCTGGATTTGACCTCCGCGCCGAAACCGATGCCCTGCTTGCCGGTGCGCTTTTCGATGACCTTGTCCAGTCCGTCAAAGGCGCCGCCGCAGATAAACAGGATGTTGCTGGTGTCGATCTGGATGAACTCCTGCTGCGGATGCTTGCGCCCGCCCTGAGGCGGCACGTTGGCAACGGTGCCCTCCAGGATCTTCAGCAGGGCCTGCTGCACACCTTCGCCCGAGACATCCCGGGTAATGGAGGGATTCTCGCTTTTTCGGGCGATCTTATCCAGCTCATCGATGTAGATAATGCCCCGCTGGGCCAGTTCTACGTCAAAGTCGGCGGCCTGGATCAGCCGCAAAAGGATATTTTCCACGTCCTCGCCCACATAACCGGCTTCAGTCAGCGTGGTAGCATCGGCGATGGCAAAGGGGACCTTCATGGACCGGGCAAGCGTCTGGGCCAGATGGGTCTTACCGCTGCCGGTGGGGCCGATCATCAAAATATTGCTCTTTTGGATCTCCACATCGTCCTGGGGGAACATGATGCGCTTATAGTGGTTGTAGACCGCTACGCACAGAGCGATCTTGGCGCGGTCCTGGCCGATGACATACTGGTCCAGCGCCGCCTTCATTTCGGCAGGCGTGGGCAGGCCGCCCTCCAGCGAAAAACGGTCGGCAGCCTCTTCCCCGTCATTTTCTTCATTGATCAGATCAGCGCAGATGCCCACACAGTCATTGCAAATATAGGCATTGGGTCCGGCGATCAACCGTTTCACTTCATCCTGGGTGCGGCCGCAGAAGCTGCAGCGCACATCTTTTTTATCATTACTCGCCATAGTGCTTCCTCATTCCAACAGGTGTAAAGCTTCAGCGCTTTTCGATCACCTTATCGATCAGGCCATAGGCCTTTGCCTCTTCAGCCGTCATGAAATTGTCCCGCTCGGTATCCCGCTCGATGATCTCCAGGGGCTGACCGGTGCGCTGGGCCATGATGCTGTTGAGTTTTTTGCGCATACGGATGATGTGATCGGCATGGATCTTGATATCGGTGGCCTGGCCCTGCAGGCCGCTCATCAGCGGCTGATGGATCATGATCTCCGCATTGGGCAGCGCCATGCGCTTGCCGGGGGCGCCGGCCTGCAGCAAAAACGCGCCCATGCTGGCGGCCATACCGACGCAGATGGTGGACACATCGCAGTTGATGTACTGCATCGTATCATAGATGGCCATGCCGGCAGAAATGGACCCGCCCGGGCTGTTGATATAAAAGCTGATATCCTTATCCGGATCCTGCGCCTCCAGATACAGGAGCTGAGCCACCACCAGGCTGGCGGTGGTGTCATTCACCTCTTCAGACAAAATGATGACACGGTCATTGAGCAGCCGGGAAAAAATATCATAGGACCGCTCACCGCGATTTGTCTGTTCTACGACCATGGGAATATAAGACATAGGTGACTCCTTTCAATGTGCAGATGCGGGAAGCGCCGCTTTTCCCGGCACTTCCCGTATCTTTTGACGTTCTCGCTATTAGTATACTGCTATTTTGCTGAATATCCAGTCGAAAAACGCGATATGGCGTTATTCAGCGGCGGCTTCGGCAGCCTCTTCCTTCTTGGCGACGGCCACGGCGTTGGCAATGACGAAGTCATTGGCCTTCTGGCACAGCATATCGCCCTTCAGGTCCTCGGCAGACAGCAGCTCCTTGACCTTCTCCACATCCATCTTGTTGTTTTCGGCCAACTTGGCGAACTCGGCGTTCAGATCCTCATCGGTGACCTCCAGGCCTTCCAGTTCGGCGATCTTTTCCAGAGCCAGACGGATCTTGACCTGGCGCAGAGCCTGGGGCTTGAACACCTGGCGGAACTGCTCCTTGGTCATGCCGGTCATTTTCAGATAGGATTCAAACTCCATGCCCTGCATGGCCAGACGGTAGCTGAAGTCCTCAGCCACGCGGTCCAGCTGAGTCTCCACCATAGCTTCGGGAATGTCGCCTTCCAGATTCTCGATGACCTTGTCCATGACCCGCTCCTGGAAAGCGTTGTCGGCGCTGGCAGTCTTGCTCTCCTGCTGCTTCTTCTCGATGTCAGCCTTCAGGTCGGCCAGCGTGTCGAACTCGGAAACATCCTTGGCGAACTCATCGTCCAGTGCGGGCTTCTGGTTCTCCTTCACTTCATTGATCCGGCACTTGAACACAGCAGGCTTGCCGGCCAGGGTCTTTTCCTGATAGGTCTCGGGGAAGACCACATCCACATCGCACTCGTCGCCGGCCTTTTTGCCTTCCAGCTGCTCCTCAAAGCCGGGGATGAACATGCCGGAGCCCAGCTCCAGGTCAAACTTCTCGCCCTTGCCGCCCTCGAAAGCGACGCCGTCCACAAAGCCCTCGAAGTCCAGATTGACGATATCGCCCTTCTTGGCCTCGCGCTCCACGGAAACCTGGCGTGCGTTGCGGTCCTGCATACGGGTCAGCTCTGCTTCCACTTCCTCGGCGGTGACAACGGCCTCATCCTTTTCGGCCTCGATGCCCTTGTAATCCTTAACGGAGACCTCGGGCTTGACATAGACAACGGCGGTAAAGACAAACTCGCCGTCCTTCACATCCACATCGGTGATGCTGGGCTGGGAGACCACCTTCAGGCCGGCTTCCTCAACAGCGGCCTCGTAGGCATCGGGAATGCAGGCGTTCATGGCATCGTCATAAAAGATCTCGGGGCCGTACAGCTTCTCAATGATCTTGCGGGGGGCTTTGCCCTTGCGGAAGCCCTGGATGTTGATGGAGTGGGCGTTCTTCCGATAAGATTTCTCGCAGGCGGCCTCAAAAACATCGGCCTCCACGGTGATGGACAGAACGACCTGATTTTTTTCTTTCTTTTCCACGTTAGTCAGTTTCACTTGCGTGTCCTCCTTGTGAACTTACAAATATCATTTTTGTTTATTCCCGAATTTGAATAGGGCGAAAGCCCAGTGCGTCGGCTGAAACAACAGCGTAATAAATGCCGTTGCGTACGCCGCTGAAGGCACCCCGCAGGCTTTCACCGTGCAGATGCCCGTAAAAGACCCGCCCGACAGGATACCGGGACAGGATCTCTGTGATCTGCGGCACCTCCGTTCCGGCGAACACCGGCGGATAATGCAGAAAACAGTCGATCTCCGAGGCGCCCTGTTCCACGGCGGCTTTCAGAGAAGCCTCCAGCCGCAGCAGTTCCCGTTTAAAGATCTTGTCATCCCCGGCAGCGGGGTCATTTTTATCATAAAACCAGCCCCGTGTACCGCAAAGGGCAGTGCCGTTATAAAAGTAGCAGGAATTGTGCAAAAAATCAATGGTTTCGATTGCATTTTCCGCAAAAAAACGCTTCATTTTTGAGACAGTTTCCCACCAATAGTCGTGGTTGCCCTTCAGCAGCAGCTTTTTGCCGGGGAAACCGTCCAGCAGGCGGAAATCCGGCAGCGCCTCCTGCAGGCTCATTCCCCAGGAAAAGTCTCCGGCCACCACCAGGGTGTCCTGCGGCTCCAGCACGGCCAGCGACGAAACCAGCTTATCCCGGTAGCCCGTCCAGGCTCCGCCGAAAACATCCATGGGCTTGTCGCAGCCCTCGGAAAAGTGGGTGTCTCCGATCACATACAGCGCCATGGCATCACCCTTTCACGCTGTTATTCAAAGGCATTTTCAATATGGTTGATCCGTCCGGTCTCAGTATAGACCTCGATCACATCGAACCGGGCGGGCGCCTCGCATTCATGGGACGCCAGCCAGGACGCGGCGGCTTTGCGCAGCTTTTCCTGTTTCACGGCCGTCACCGCGTCGGACGCGGCGCCGAAGCGGTCGTTTTTGCGCAGCTTGACCTCTACAAAAATCACCAGTTCCCGTTTTTTGGCGATCAGATCCAGCTCACCGAACCGACAGCGGTAATTGGCGCCGATGACCTCGTATTTCTTTTTACGGAGATAGGCCGCCGCAGCGGCTTCTCCTTCCCGTCCGGCCAGAGTGGTGTTCATCGGCCGTTCCTTTCCCAGATCTTTTTCAAAAAGCTCTGCCGGTGCTCGGGACAGGGGCCGTACTCCAGCAGCTTTTCAACGTGCAGTTTGGTGGGATAGCCCTTGTGCCTGGCAAACCGGTACTGGGGGTACCGCTCGTCCAGCTCCAGCATGGTGTGGTCCCGCGCCACCTTGGCCAAAATGGAGGCTGCCCCGATGGAGGCGCTCTTTCCGTCACCACCGATGATCAAAAGGGAGGGCACGCCGGGGATCTTGGGGTCCCGGTTACCGTCCACCATGGCGTAGTCAGGCCGGATGTCCAGCAGCTCCACCGCCCGGCGCATAGCCAGCAGGCGGGCCTGCAGGATGTTGATCTCGTCGATCTCCCTGGCACTGGCCGAAGCGATGGCCCAGGCACGGGCCCGCTTCTGGATCTCGGGAAACAGGGCTTCCCGTTTCTTTTCGGTGAGTTTTTTGGAGTCATTCAGTCCCTCAATGGGATCGTTGGGGTCCAGGATGACGGCGGCGGCGTATACCGGGCCAGCCAGGGGGCCGCAGCCCGCTTCGTCGATGCCGCAGACGGCGGTAAAGCCCCGCTCCGCCAGGCTGTTTTCAAAATCGTAAAACATAGCTCAGACCTCGGGCGGCAGTTCCAGGGTGATCCGGCCCAGCTTCCCCGCCCGGAACTCATCCAGCAGGGTGCGCGCCATGCGCAGAGTGTCATATTCGTTCCGCCCGGCCAGAAAGCCGCGCTTTTTGGCCATTTCGGTCAGGGTGTCATAGGGATGCTCCCTGTCAACCGCTGTAATGCCATAGCGTTTTACAACAGCGTTCGGGGCTGAGGTTTCCAGTTGTACGATCAGCCTGCAGGCCAGGTCCTCCAGATCCAGGATCTCGTCCCGGATGGTGCCGGTGAACGCCAGCATATAGCCCATTTCATCCGTGTCGATCTTCGGCCACAGCATTCCCGGCGTATCCATGAAGTCAAATCCGCCGGGCAGCGAAAACCACTGCTTGCCCCGGGTGACGCCGGGCTTGTCTGCAGCCACGGCGGCTTTTTTCCCAAGCAGCCGGTTGATGAAAGAGCTTTTTCCCACGTTGGGGATGCCCATGATCATGATGCGGATGGACCTGCCCACCTGCCCCTTGGCCTCCTGCCGCCGGATCAGATCCTCGCAGGTGCGGCGGGCGCAGTTTGTAAACTGCTTGAGAAATCCACCCTTTTGGCTGTCGGCCTCCATCACCGTATAGCCCTGGGCGCGGTAATAGGCAGCCCATTTTGCCGTGGCTTCCGGATCGGCCTGGTCTGCGCGGTTGAGCACCAACATACGGCGTTTGCCCCGGCAAAGACGGTCCAGATCGGGGTTTCGGGAGGAGCGGGGAATGCGGGCGTCGATCAACTCGCAAACCATGTCTACGTTTTTCAGATCTTCCGCCATGCCCCTGCGTGTCCTGGCCATATGGCCGGGATACCAGTTGATGCTCATGAGACACCGCCGATCTTATTCAGCGGCCAGATGCGGAACAACGCCTTTCCGATGACACGCTCCTCATCGATTTGACCCACCATGATTTTCCGGCTGTCCGTGCTGTGGTTGCGGTTGTCGCCCACCACGAAGATATGGCCTTCCTCTACCGTCAGAGGATAGGACTGGTCGCCTCGGGCGGTGTCTGCAATGGGTTCTCTGGCATAGGGCTCATAGAGTTTTTCACCGTTGACTACCATATAGCCGTCACCGCTGATAGACACCGTGTCGCCCTCCACCGCGATGACCCGTTTTACCAGTGCTTCGCCGTCAAACGCGTCAGAGGTGCACACGATCACATCCCCCCGCTCAGGCTTTTCGTAGCCAATGACCTGCAGGATCAACTGGTCGCCTGCTTTCAGGGTATCCAGCATGGAAGACCCCCGCACGCCGGACAAGCGGAAAAAGAAGGTGTTGACGCACACCAGCACAGCCAGGGCAATGGTCAGCGCCTGCGCCCAGAAAAAAAGCTCGGCAGCGCTGTTTGTCTGTTTGGATTTCTTTTTATCCATTGGATGCTCCTTTCCCTGGGGAAACGGAAAAACAAGAGGGACGAGCAAGCCCGTCCCTCAGATCGTTGTAAGACTTAGATGTCCTCTTTAACTTTGGCGGCCTTACCCACGCGGTCACGCAGATAGTACAGCTTGGCGCGGCGGACCTTACCTTTTCTCACGACTTCCACTTTTTCCACGTTGGGAGAATGGATGGGGAAGGTCTTTTCGACGCCGACACCGTAGGACATACGGCGAACGGTAAAGGTCTCCTGGATGCCGCCATGCTTCTTGGCAATGACAGTACCCTCGAAGATCTGGACACGCTCACGGGAGCCTTCCTTGATGCGGTTGTGAACCTTGACGGTGTCACCGATGTTGAAGTTGTCAGCGCTTTCCTTCAGCTGACCGTCGGTCAAATGCTTGATCAGATCCATGTTGATTCTTTCCTTTCAATCATAGATGTTCATGCCCAAAAGTAAGGTGCAGAGGAACACCCGTAATATTAGCTAAATTATAATACCACAGGCCAAATGAAATTGCAACTATTTTTTCCAGAAAATCTGCCCGTTTTCATCGAGAATTTCCGTACGGATATACCTGGCGGCGGCATCTTCCGGCACCAGGCCTTGCTTTTTCAGAGCCTGGGTCAGATACATGGGGTTCAGCGGGTCGTTTCCCGCAGCCAGCACGCAGCGGCAAAGGGTCTTGTCCCCTTCCGTCACGAAGGACAGCTCTTTGATGTAATCCCGCAGGTCCACCTCCCGCCGGCCGCGCTTGGACCGCTTTTCCAGAAGCACCGGCCGGGTGAACAAGGCCGCCATGGCCGCGGCGTCGCCTTCCGGCAGCAGGATCTCATAGGCGCAGTAACAGATCTCCCGCACAGGGCGGTCGGCAGGACCGGCATACAACACCTTCATCCCCATAGGCATGACCGCGTTCAGGTCCTCCGCGAAGTGCTCCGGCAGAGCATCCGCCGTCAGATCCAGGTCGCACAGGTCGCATCGGGTCTCGTATCCGGTGGACAGCGGCACCACGATGGACATCTCGATATGGGGGTTAAAGCCCTGGGAATATTTCACGGGGATACCCGCCCGCACAAAGCTGCGCTGAAGTGCCTTCATCAGGTCCAGATGGGAAATATAAGCGGCGGGACCGTTTTTTTCAAAGCAAAAACGCAGTTTATACATCGCATTTCCCTCCCGTCAGGCTCAGAGCGCCGCAGCCGCGGCAGCCGGCCTTGCAGTCCGGCGTGGCGATGCCCCGGCGGGCCTGCTCCAGTTCGCTGTAAAGATACGCCTTGGTGACACCGGAGGAAATATGGTCCCAGGGCAGCATTTCCTCCCGCTCCAGCTCCCGGTTCGCGTAAAAAGCCGGGTCCACACCGCAGTCGGAGAAGGCCTGCATCCAGGCGGCGTAATCAAAGTTTTCATCCCAGCCGTCCAGGCGGCAGCCCAGCTGCCAGGCACGCTCCAGCACGGCAGACAGCCGCCGGTCGCCCCGGGCCAAAACGGCCTCCAGCATACTGGTGCGGTAATCATGGATGGAATAGGTAACATTTTTGATCTTCAGGCTGTCCATCAGCAACTCCTTGCGGCGCTGGGCCTCCTCAGCGGAGATCTGCCCGAGCCACTGAAAGGGCGTCTGGGCCTTGGGCACAAAGATGGAGATGCCCACATTGATGCGCAGGCCGCGGGCCTTGTTTTTGGCGTGTTCGCGGAAAACCTTCTGCACGTTGCGGACGATTTGGGAAATGCCCAGCAGATCCTCGTCGGTCTCGGTGGGCAGGCCCATCATAAAGTACAGCTTTACGCCGTTGTAGCCGGCGGCAAAGGCCACCCGGCAGGCTTCCAGAAGGTCTTCCTCCCGCAGGTTTTTGTTGATCACGTCCCGCAGGCGCTGCGTACCCGCTTCGGGAGCGAAGGTCAGGCCGCTTTTCCGCACCTTCTGGATGCTCTGCGCCAGGTCCAGGTTAAAGGAGTCGGCGCGCATGGAAGGCAGCGCCAGGTTGACGTGCATGGGCTCCAGAGTGCTCACCAGGCTCTCGCACAGCGTCTCCAGGTGGGGATAGTCACTGGAGCTGAGACTGGTCAGGGACACCTCGTCCCAGCCGGTGGAGGCAATGAGGGCCTCGGCCTGCCTCTTCAACGTCTCAGGCTTTTTGGCGCGGATGGGCCGGTAGGTATAGCCCGCCTGGCAAAACCGGCATCCCCGGCGGCAGCCGCGGAACAGCTCGATCATGGCCCGGTCAAAGACGATGTCCGTAGAGGGCACCACGAATTTGTCGGGATAATAGGCCTTGTCCAGGTCCTTTACCACGCGCTTACGCACCACGGCAGGCGCGCCGTCTTTTGGCGTGATGGCGGCGACGGTCCCGTCTTCATGATAGGAGATATCGTACAGCGAAGGCACATAAACGCCGCTGATCTGCGCGGCCTTGCGCAGGAATTCTTCCTTACTCTCGCCGTTGTCACGGCTCCTGCGGTAAAGCTGCAGCAGCTCCGGCATGACCTCCTCGCCCTCGCCGATGGTGATAAGGTCAAAGAAGTCCGCCACAGGCTCCGCATTGTAGACGCAGGGGCCGCCGGCGATGACCAGAGGCTTCAGGCTTGTCCGCTGGGCGGAGCGAAGGGGCACCCCGGCCAAGTCCAGCATATTGAGCACCCCGGTATAATTCATCTCGTACTGGAGCGTAAAGCCCAGGATATCAAACGCCCCTACCGGATCGCCGCTTTCCAGCGCGTACAGTGGCTGGCCGCGCATCCGCATCTGCTCTTCCATGTCCAGAAAGGGCGCATAGGCCCGTTCGCACCAGACGCCCTCCATGCTGTTCAGCAGACCGTAGAGGATCTTGGAGCCCAGATGGGACATCCCGATCTCATAAATATCGGGGAAACAAAAAGCAAAGCGCAGGTCCACCTGGCTTTTGTCCTTATAGACCGCGTTGTACTCGCCGCCGGTATAGCGCGCGGGCTTGCGCACATGTTCCAGACAGGCGCGGATGGTATCGTTCATAACTGCCTCCCAAATCGCAACTTGAATTTTTATTTTATCAGCTATTTGTCTCAGTGTAAAGCTTTTTTCGGCAAGGTCCGCAAAAGGATGACCCCGCCGGCGGCAAGCAGGGTCAGATTTCCGCTTTTTCCCAGCAGAACAACGCCGGCCGCCGCCAGCAGGCAGCCCACACCGGCGCTGACGCCGCAGGCGATCCGCTCTCCCCAGAGAGGAAAGCGCGCCTCCAGCGCGGCCTTCAGCACCCGCCCGCCGTCCAGCGGCAGAGCGGGCAGCAGATTGAACGCCGCCAGCACCACATGGCACCCGGTGAACCGGTACAACCATCCCGAGGGCCACCGTCCGGCTGCCGCAGCGCACAGGCATGCCCACAAAGCATTGGAAGCCGGACCTGCAAGCGCCAGGGCGACCTCCTGTCCGTATGACAGGCTGCGGCCGCTGTAGCGGATCTCCGCCCCCGACAGGCGGAAGCAAAACCGCTCCACCCTTCCTCCCAGACACCAGAGCGCCGCCAAATGGCCGGCTTCGTGCAGCGCCGCCGCAAGAAAAAACAGCGGCAGCCAGCTTTCCCCGGTGAGCAGCGGCAACAAAAGCGTCACCCACAAAAACGGCAGGCTGAAGGCAAGCCTGCTTTTCTTTCCTCGCACCTTGACAACGACCGCCTTTGTTCATTAAGATAAGAATGTACGTCGAAAGGAGGTCCCTATGTTCGACAACATCCGGAGCACACTGAAAAACAAGGAAATGATGCGCAATATCCTGCGCCTTGCCTGGCCCACCATGCTGGAGGAGGCGCTGCAGGTCATCGTCATCTATGCGGACACCGCCCAGGTGGGCGTTATGGGCGCAAACGCGTCGGCCGCCATCGGACTGACCACCACGGTCACCTGGATGACCTTTTATCCCCTGTACGCGGCTGGCATGAGCGTCATGTCCTGCATCTCCATCGCCCTGGGCGCAAAGGATCACGACCGCGCCAAAAGAGCCGCCTCCCAGGCCGTTTTGCTGGCGGTCATCCTGGGCGTGTTCATCATGACGGTCACCCTGGCGGTGAGTCCCTTTCTTCCCCGCTGGCTGGGCGGCGCGGAGGAGATCCGCCATGACGCTTCCGTCTATTTCGCCGTCATCTGTACCCCTATGCTGTTCCGGGCCGCCAACATCATTCTTGGCTCCGCCCTGCGTGCCACCGGCAATACCAAAACGCCCATGCTCATCAGCACGCTGATGAACGGCGTCAACATCTTTCTGAACTTTCTGTTCATCAGCCCCACCCGCAGGGTGACCTTTCTGGGAAGCAGCTTCACCGTTTGGGGGGCCGGCTGGGGCGTTGCCGGTGCGGCCATCGCCTCCGCCATCTCTCTGGCGCTGGGCGGCGTGCTGATGACCGCGGCCGCCTGGCGCTCCCCCGTTCTGGGACTTACGCTGAAGGGCATCCGCCTGGACCGGGACGTGATGGCCCAGTGCGTGCGGGTGGGACTGCCCATCGCCGGAGAGCGGGTGCTATTCTCCTTTGGGCAGGTGATATTCACCGCCATCACCGCCCGGCTGGGCACCGTGGCCATGGCGGCCCACTCCATTGCCCTCAACGCGGAGCAGGCTTTTTACATCCCGGGCTACGGTATGCAGACGGCGGCTGCCACTCTCGCGGGCTATTCTGCCGGGGAAAAAAGCGAAAAGCGCCTGATGCAGTACTGCTCCACCATCATGTTCCTTGCCACCGTGCTCATGACCGCGCTCAGCGCAGCCCTGTTCCTGTTTGCGGAGCCCATCATGTCTATTTTTACCCCCGACGGGGCCGTGGTGGCCCTGGGTGGGCTGGCGCTGCGCATTGTTGCGGTTTCCGAGCCGTTTTTTGCCGTGCTGGTCATTCTGGAGGGCATCTTCAGCGGTCTGGGCGACACCAAAGCCCCCTTTTTCTTCTCTCTGTTCTCCATGTGGGGCGTGCGGGTCACCTCCACCTGGCTGTGCGTCACAGTGCTGCATCTGGGTCTGGGCGCTGTGTGGGCCTGTATGGCCATTGACAACATGACCCGTTTTGCCCTGATGATGACCCGTTTTCTCCGGGGCAAGTGGAAAACACGTCTGGGCCTGACAGCATCCAGCTAAAGGCCTGTTCAAGCCGAAGGGCGTCCCCCTGTGGGACGCCCTTTTTTATTCGCCGAAGCCCAGGATCTGCTGGCCGAACACCGCCACCGCGCCGGGCTGGCCCTCCTCTCCTGAAAAGCTGCGGCCCAGCGTCTCCAGCGCATCTCCGTAATCCAGGCTGTTCCAGATCTCCGCGATCTGCTCCCGCAGCGCCACGATGGATTCGCTGCCGCCGTAGCCGATGAGCAGCGCCAGGCCCAACGCAAGCACCAGAAGCCATCCGCCGCCCCCGGACGGCCTGCGTGCATATTCCCTGCCGTATTTCATATCAAAGGATAATGCAGATCAGGCCGCCGCTGCCCTCGTTGATAATGCGCTCCAGGGTGTTCTGGAACTTAGCCCGGGATTCATCAGGCATCTTGTACAGCTTCCCCACCAGGCCTTCATTCACCAATTCGCTGAGGGATTTGCCGAAGATATTGCTGTCCCAGATCTTCTCGGGAGAATCCCGGAACTCCTCCATCAGACAGTTCACCAGATCCTCTGACTGTTTCTCCGAGCCGACGATGGGATTCACCTCTGTCTGCACATTGGTCATGATCATGTGGATGCTGGGCGCACTGGCCTTGAGCCGGACACCGAAGCGGCCGCCCTGCCTGGTGATCTCGGGCTGCTCCAGCTTCATCTCACTGCAGTCGGGCATTACGATGCCGTAGCCGGTGCGGCGTACCTGCTCCAGCGCCCCGGAGATATGGTCATACTCCCGCTGCATCTTCGCCATTTTGCAGAGCAGGGGCAGCAGGTCGGACTCGGAGCGGATCTCCATGCCCGACTGCTGGCTGAGCATCTGATAATACAGCGCCTGGGGAACGGTAACGGCAACGCTCACCGCTCCGTCGCTGAGGCGCATCTCCTGCAGAGATGCCAGCTCCACATGTTCACAGCCGCACAGCTTCTCCACCTGGCTTCTTGCGTCCCGCATACGGCGAATGGCGCTGCAGGTATCATAAATGTGCTGATACAGCCCCGCCTGAAGGGGATCGTCCGCGGGCAGCATGGTCACCCAGGGGGGCAGAGAAATGCGGTACTCCCGCGCGGGGAACTCATAAAGCACCGCGGTCAGAACTTCTTCGATCTCGGCCCGGGTGAGCGTCTGGCAGTTGGCGGCCAGACAGGTGACGCCGTATTTGTCCTCCAGCTGCTTCTGCAGTTCCTGCGCCGCCGGAGACGCCGGCTGGGCGCTGTTCAAAAGGATGCAGAAGGGCTTTCGGATCTGCTGCAGTTCCCGGATGATGCGCTCCTCGGCTGCGGCATAGCTTTCCCGGGTCAGCTCGCTGAAACTGCCGTCGGTGGTGACCACGATCCCGATGGTGCTGTGCTCAGTGATCACCTTTCTTGTGCCCACCTCCGCCGCCTGTGCCAGCGGGATCTCCTGTTCAAACCAGGGGGTGCGGACCATACGCGGCTGGTCGTCCTCAAACTGGCCCATGGCGCCCTCCACCATATACCCCACGCAGTCGATGAGCCGCAGGTCAAAGCCCGCGCCGCCCTCCAGGTCGATGTGGGCCGCTTCCTCCGGAACGAACTTTGGCTCGGCGGTCATGATGGTGCGGCCGGAGCCGCTCTGGGGCAGCTCATCCTTGGCCCGCTCCCGCAGATATACGTTGTCCATATTGGGCAGCACAAGCTGTTCCATAAAGCTTTTGATGAAGGTGGACTTTCCCGTCCTGACCGGACCCACCACGCCGATATAGATGTCCCCCGCCGTCCGCGTGGCGATATCCTGATAGATCGTGCTGTTTGTCATAGTTCCATCCTCTTTTCCCAGAATCATTTACTGCAATCTATGCGTGCCCGGTACGAAACATGAAAACCTAACATTTATTTACGCGCATTTTACAAAAATGCGGTAACAGGTATTACACCCGCGATGTATCATCAAGCCGTAATCAGAAATGACAAACAACCATGAAGCAAAGGAGAATGATCCCATGAAAACCTTTAAGAAATGCATCGTCCTTCTGCTGGCCGCCGCCTTGGTTCTGAGCACCCTGGCCGCCTGCGGAAACAACAACACGGAAGCCGAAAACGGCAGCGCAGGCGCTCCTGTAACCTCGAATGAACAAAACAAGCCTGCAGCCCCCGAATTTGACAGCAGCCAGGCGATCGGCGTGATCTCCCGCGAGGACGGCTCCGGCACCCGCGGCGCCTTCATCGAGCTGTTTGGTGTGGAGCAGAAGAATGAGGCCGGCGAAAAGATCGACCACACCACTCAGAGTGCTGTGATCACCGACTCCACCTCTGTTATGATGACCACCGTGGCCGGAGACAAATACACCATCGGCTACATCTCCATGGGTTCCCTGAACAACACCGTCAAGGCGGTCCGTATTGACGGCGCCGAGGCTTCCGTGGAGGCCATCAAGGCAGGAAACTACAAGATCGCCCGTCCCTTCAACATCGCCGCAAAGGAAGGTCTGAGCGAAGCTGCCCAGGATTTCATCAACTACATTCTGAGCGCGGACGGTCAGGCCGTTATCGAGGCCAATGGCTGCATCGCTGTGTCCGACGCCGCCGCATACAGCGGCTCCGTTTCTTCCGGAAAGATCGTTATCTCCGGTTCCTCCTCCGTCACCCCCGTCATGGAAAAGCTGAAGGAAGCCTATCTGGCCGTCAATCCCGGCGTTGAGATCGAGCTGCAGCAGAGTGACTCCTCCACCGGTATGTCCGATGCCATCGAGGGTGTCTGCGACATCGGCATGGCCTCCCGCGCACTGAAGGAATCCGAGGTGGAGAAGGGGCTGACCGGCACAACCATCGCCATGGACGGCATCGCGGTCATCGTCAACAACGACTGCCCCACCGAGGAGCTGACCTCTGAACAGGTCAAAAGCATCTTCACCGGAGAGGCCACCGTTTGGAGCCAGATCCTGGGTCAGTAAATCAAAGGGAAGCACTGGGATGCGCGCAGCAGCCGCGTCCCCTTTCCCTGTTTTCTGTAAGGAGCGTTTTTATGAAACAACTGAAGGAAAACGGTATGCGGCTGGTCTTTTTGCTGACTGCCTGTGTTTCCATCGCTTCGGTGGCGCTGATCTGCGTGTTTTTGTTCGCCAACGGACTGCCCGCCATCGGAAAGATCGGGCCCGCGAACTTTTTGCTGGGAACAGAATGGCGCCCCTCCAACGACATCTATGGCATCTGGCCCATGATCGTGGGCAGTATTTACGTGACAGCGGGTTCCCTGCTCATCGGCGTACCTATTGGCATCCTGACGGCGATCTTCCTGGCCCGGTTCTGCCCCAAAGGGCTGTATAAGATCATAAAGCCAGCCGTCAGCCTGATGGCCGGCATCCCTTCGGTGGTTTACGGCTTTTTCGGTCTGGTGGTGCTGGTGCCTCTGGTGCGGGAGCTGTTCGGCGGCCGGGGCATGAGCATTCTCACCGCTTCCCTGCTTCTGGGCCTGATGCTGCTGCCCACTATCATCGGTGTGGCCGAGACCTCCATCCGCGCGGTGCCGGAAAGCTATTATGAAGGTGCGCTGGCGCTGGGCGCCACCCATGAGCGCAGTGTGTTCTGCGCCGTGGTGCCCGCCGCCAAAAGCGGCATCTTTGCCGGCGTGGTGCTGGGCGTGGGCCGGGCCATCGGTGAGACCATGGCCATTAAAATGGTGGCCGGCAACCAACCGGTGGTCCCCGGCAGTATTCTGGACGGTGTCCGCACCCTCACCGCCAACATTGTCATTGAAATGGGCTATGCCGCCGACCTGCACCGCGAAGCGCTCATCGCCACGGCAGTGGTGCTGTTCGTGTTCATTCTCATCATTAACCTGTCGTTTTCCCTTTTGAAACGGAGGAGCAAATAACATGAAGTCCTCTCTTTCCAGACAAAACCGCAGCGCCCTGCTGATGCGTGCCACCGTATGGTTTTCCGCGGCTGTCACCATGGCCGCTCTGCTGTTCATCATCCTTTATATCCTTATCAAAGGGATCCCTCACCTGACTCCCGAGCTGTTCGCCTGGACATATACCTCCGATAATGTATCCCTGACGCCTGCCCTGATCAATACCCTTTCCATGACCGCTCTGTCTCTCCTCTTTGCGGTACCGGCGGGTATCGGCGCGGCGGTGTATCTTTCGGAGTACGCCCGCCGGGGCAACCGTCTGGTGAGCGTTGTGCGCATTACTGCCGAGACCCTGTCGGGCATCCCCTCCATCGTCTACGGCCTGTTCGGCAGCCTGTTCTTCGTCAGGGCGCTGGGGCTGGGCAAATCCCTGGTCTCCGGCGCACTGACCCTGAGCATCATGATCCTGCCCCTGATCATGCGCACCACAGAGGAAGCCCTGCTCTCGGTCCCGGACAGCTATCGGGAGGGCAGCTTCGGCCTGGGCGCGGGACGGCTGCGGACCGTGTTCCGCATCGTCCTGCCCAGCGCCGTTCCCGGCATTCTGGCCGGCGTCATTCTGGGGATCGGGCGCATCGTGGGAGAATCCGCGGCCCTGATCTTTACCGCCGGCACAGTTGCGGAAGTTGCCACCTCTCTGGGGGACTCCGCCAGAACGCTGTCGGTACATATGTACGCGCTGTCCTGCGAGGGACTGCACATCGACCAAACCTATGCCACCGCGGTGGTGCTGCTGGTGCTGGTCATCGCGATCAACGCACTTTCCGACCTGATCGCCGGAAAATTAGGAGGCGGAAACAAAAATGGATAAAATCACCGTACAAAACCTGGATTTGTTTTACGGAAATTTCCAGGCGCTGAAAAGCATCTGTCTGAACATCCCCGGCAACCAGATCACCGCCCTGATCGGCCCCTCAGGCTGCGGCAAGTCCACCCTGCTCAAAACCCTCAACCGGATGAACGACCTGGTGGAGGACTGCCGGATCAACGGAAGTGTCCTGCTGGACGGCCAGGATATCTACGGCGGTATGGATGTAAGCCTGCTGCGCAAGCGGGTGGGCATGGTGTTCCAGAAGCCCAATCCCTTTCCCATGAGTATTTACGACAACATCGCCTTCGGCCCCCGGACCCACGGCGTCCGCAGCAGAGCCCGACTGGACGAGATCGTAGAGCGGTCCCTGCGGGACGCAGCCATCTGGGACGAGCTGAAGGACCGGCTGAAAAAATCGGCCCTGGGCCTGTCCGGCGGCCAGCAGCAACGTCTTTGCATCGCCCGCGCCCTGGCCGTGGAGCCCGAGGTACTGCTGATGGATGAGCCCACGTCCGCCCTGGATCCCATCTCCACCGCCCGCATCGAGGAGCTGGCCACAGAGCTGAAAAAACAGTACACCATCGTCATCGTCACGCACAATATGCAGCAGGCGGTGCGTATCTCGGACCGGACGGCCTTTTTCCTGCTGGGCGAGATGGTGGAATACGGCGCCACCGAGCAGGTGTTTTCCCTGCCCAGGGACAAGCGCACGGAAGATTACATCACCGGGAGGTTTGGATAATATGCGTTCCAGATTTGACGAGCAGCTCGACGCGCTGCACCAGGAAATGATCGCTATGGGCGGCCTGTGTGAAAAAGCCATTGCCCTTTCCGCCAAGGCGCTGCTGGAGGGCAACCGCAGCCTGACGCTGGACGTTCCCCATCTTTCTGCGCAGATCGACCAGCACGAACGGGATATCGAAAGCCTGTGCTTCAAGCTGCTGATGCGCCAGCAGCCGGTGGCGCGGGACCTCCGGGTCATTTCCGCGGCGCTGAAAATGGTCACCGACATGGAGCGCATCGGCAACCAGTCGGCGGACATTGCAGAGATCATCGCCACCGCCAATATTTCCGCCAAGGACGAAAGCATTCCTATTCACGAAATGGCCGTGGCCACCATCAAAATGGTCTCTGACAGCATCGAAGCCTTTATCAAGCAGGATCTGGACATCGCCAGCGCTGTGGTGGCCTATGACGATGTGGTGGACGGGTGCTTTGACAAGGCCAAGCGCGCCCTCATCCGCCGGGTCACCGATGCCGAGGCCGACGGCGAATATGCCCTGGACCTGCTGATGATCGCGAAATATTTTGAGCGGATCGGCGACCATGCGGTCAACATCGCACAGTGGGTGCGGTTTTCCATCACCGGCAGCCGGGAGGAGGATGTGCAGTGATCTATTGCGTGGAAGATGACGAGGGCATCCGCAATATGCTGGTATACACCCTGAGGGTCTCCGGTATGGAGGCCGAAGGCTTTCCCGACGGGACAGCGTTTTTTCAGGCGCTGGACCGGCAGAAGCCCCGGCTGGTGATGCTGGACATCATGCTTCCCGGTATGGACGGTCTGGAGATCCTGCGCCGGCTCCGGGCACAGGCCGACACAGTGGACATCCCGGTGATCCTGGCCACAGCCAGGGGCACCGAATATGACAAGGTGACCGGGTTGGAGTTGGGCGCCGACGACTACCTGGCAAAGCCCTTCGGGATGCTGGAGATGCTATCCCGGGTAAAGGCGGTGCTGCGCCGCACGGACCGCCGGGAAACGGAAGGCGTTTTGCGCCTGGGCCGCCTGGAAATGGAGCCGGAGCGGCATACGGTGACCGCCATGGGTCAAAAGGTGCAGCTGACGCTGAAAGAATTTGCCCTGCTGCAGCTTTTTCTGGAAAATCCCGGCCGGGTGTATACCCGTGACCAGCTTCTTTCCTCCGTCTGGGGAAGTGAATATGCGGGAGAGACCCGCACGGTGGACGTCCATGTGGGCACCCTGCGGTCCAAGCTGGGCGAGTGCGGAGAATATATCCGTACCGTCCGCGGCGTGGGCTACCAATTATCTGAGGAATAAGAAATGACCGCATCCGTATGTTCGGATGCGGTCATTTGCTTTTACAGGTCGTTCAGATCCGCGGCGGGGATGTCATTTGACAGGTTGTCCCGGGCCAGATCGGTGTCCAGTATTGGGTCGGCCTTTTTCTTGCCGGACTTGGCTTTTCCCTGGATCTCCGGCACCGGCGGCTGGTCGTTTGTTGGCTGCGTATGGGTGCGGTCGGGACGTTTCATGCCTTGCTTTGCCATGGTGCATCACCTCGGCGTTAGTATGGACGGCAGCGTCTTTGATATTCCGGCTGCTGCCGCCTCGGCAGAGCACCTTTCCATACCGGTACCACAGCCGTTCCGTCGCTCCGCAGCAGGTGCAAATGCAGACAAAAAAATCCCGAATGCGGATGCATTCGGGATTTCGTGGAGGTGCCACCCAGATTTGAACTGGGGAGTGAAGGTTTTGCAGACCTTTGCCTTACCACTTGGCCATGGCACCATATGGATTGACAGGAGTCGAAATGAACTCCTGTCAATTGTTTGTGGAGCGGATTACGAGGCTCGAACTCGCTACCTCCACCTTGGCAAGGTGGCGCTCTACCAGATGAGCTAAATCCGCAGATGGTGCCTCCGATCGGAATCGAACCAATGACACGGGGATTTTCAGTCCCCTGCTCTACCAACTGAGCTACAGAGGCAAATCATGGCGACCGAGAAGGGGCTCGAACCCTCGACCTCTAGCGTGACAGGCTAGCGTTCTAACCAACTGAACTACTCGGCCAACTTCCTGCGATGGTGGGAACAACAGGACTCGAACCTGTGACCCCCTGCTTGTAAGGCAGGTGCTCTAACCAGCTGAGCTATGCTCCCGCTTTCCGGTGTTCGCCGTGTTCCCTCAGCGCAAGAGTTATTATATTCGAAGGGGGGGTAAAAGTCAAGCACTTTTTTCATTTTTTTGTGCTCCGCAGTAATTCTTCCAAATCCTTCCGTCCAAAGGTGTAGACCGCGTCACAGAACTGACAGGTCACAGAGATCTGCTCCTCTTCCTCGATCATGCGCTCCATCTCTTCCCTGCCCATGCTGACAAGGGCGGACTCTACCTTTTTCCGTGAGCATTTGCATTCATAAGCCACGGGATGCTCCTCCATCAGCTGCAGGTCCATGCCGTACAGCAGTTCCTCTGCCACCTGGCGCATGTCCATACCCTTTTCCAGTCTGGCGGTGACGCTGCCCACATCGGCCACCCGGTATTCCAGCAGGTCCACCAGGCCGGCCGGCGCGCCCGGCATCAGCTGCAGCAGGTAGCCGCCGGCGCACTTGACACTCTGGTCCCGGTCCACCAGCACGCCCAGGGCGCACACGGTGGGGATCTGCTCGCTGAGCACATAATAAGCCGCCACATCCTCGGCGATCTCGCCGCTCTGCAGCTCGATGCGTCCGGTGAAAGGCTCCCGCTCGCCAATATCCTTGATAACGGTGAGGACACCCTCCCGGCCGATGCCCGCACCCACATTCAAATGGCCGTCCTCCCGCAGGGGGAGCACGGCGGCGGGGTTTTGCAAATAGCCGCGGACATTGCCTTCGCTGTCGCTGACAGCAGTGACGGCACCCAAAGGACCGTCGCCCCGGATCTGCAGGGTGACGGAGCCTTTTTCATATTTCAGTTCGTTGCCCATCATGGAAACCGCGGTCAGCGTCCGTCCCAGGGCGGCGGTGGCCAAGGGCAGGGTCTTGTGGATCTGACGCATACGCTCCACCATGGCGGTGGTCTGGACGGCGGTGATCTTCACAAAGCCGTCCCCGGTCATACCCCGTATCAAAAAATCTTTCATGACGTTCATTATCCTTTGTTTTTACAGTTTTTGCGCCGCGAACAGCAGGCGGCCCGTCTCCTCACGGGCCCGGGTCCCGGTGTAGTCCGCGAAAACACCCTTCAGCCGCAGCCCGGCCTGCTCCAGCGCCCGGGTCAGCGTTTCCCGGCTGTAGGCCCTCTGCTCATGCCATTCGGTGAAGCGGATATACTGCTCCCCCTGCTTCCGGAAGAGGTCCACCTGGTGCTGTGCATAGCCCGAACGGCTGTCAAAACCGTACTGCCAGGCGCAGAACAGGCCATCTTCCTCCTGGATGCTGGAGGTCCCTCCCAGGCGGCGGAACATCTCCCTGGATTTCACATCAAAAAGAAACAGGCCGCCTGGCTCCAGGAACAGGCTGACCCGGCGAAACGCCTCTTTCAGTTCCCGCAGGCCGGTAAAGTAGTTGACGCTGTCCAGACAGCACACCGCGGCGCGGACGGTACCGTACAGGTCCAGTTCATCAGCCTGCTGGCAGATCCATACCGGAGGCACGGGCAGATCGGCGCATTTTTCACGCGCCACGCTGAGCATCTCCTCGGAAGCGTCGCAGCCGATCATTTCATATCCCTGCTGCGACAACAGCCGGGCCAGGGTGCCGGTGCCGCAGCAAAGCTCCAGCACCAGCCCGTCATCGATGCCGTATTGGTGAAAAAGCGCACAAATACGACCGCAGAAGCGGTCGTAGATGGTTTGGTCGATCAGGCGGTCATAGCAGTCCGCCAGGCCCGTATATTGGTTCATTTTACCTGTGCTGTGCGCTGCAGAGCGCGTTCATAGCCTCCGTCGCCGTACTGCAGACAACGGTTGACCCGACTGATGGTGGCGGTGCTGGCCCCGGTCAGGTCCACGATGTCGGAGTAAATATAGCCCTCTTTCAGCAATCTGGCCACCCAGAAGCGCTGCTTCATGGCCAGAAGCTCGGTCACAGTGCACAGGTCGCTGAACAGCTCGTAGCACTGGTCCAGATCCTCCAGTGTCAGTATGGCCTGGAATAGCTGATCCATGTGCTCGTCGCGCAAATTGTTTTGCATGGCGGCAAACCTCCCGCATTCTTTTATTTTATGAATCCAATTTAGCACGTTAATAAAGAAATGTAAAGAGAATCTTTATGAATTTTTACCCAATTCGGAAACAAAAATGGAAGCGGATATCCGCTTCCATTTTGCATACTGTTATTCCAACTGCGTAATCTCATGATACAAATCGGCATACCGGCCCCCGGCGGCAAGCAGTTCCTCGTGGGTGCCGCGTTCCACAATGCGGCCCTTTTCCAGCACCATGATGGCGTTGGACTTCCGCACGGTAGACAGCCGGTGGGCGATGACAAAGGTGGTGCGGTCCTCCATCAGGGCGTCCATTCCCTCCTCGATGTGCCGCTCGGTACGGGTGTCCACCGAGGAGGTGGCCTCGTCCAGGATCAGAATGGGCGCTTTGCTGATGGCGGCCCGGGCGATGTTCAAAAGCTGACGCTGGCCCTGGGACAGGTTGGCGCCGTCGTTTTCCAGCAGGGTATCATAGCCGTTTTCCAGCTGCATGATAAAGGAATGGGCCGAAGCCACCTTTGCCGCAGCCACCACCTCTTCGTCTGTGGCGTCCAGTCGGCCGTAACGGATGTTCTCCCGGACGGTTCCGGTGAACAAATGGGTGTCCTGGAGCACCATGGCGATGTTTTTCCGCAAAAATCCCCGCTCGATCCGCTCAATGGGCACACCGTCAATGGTGATCTGGCCTTCCGAGAGATCATAGAACCGGGAAAGCAGGTTGGTCACCGTGGTTTTTCCCGCGCCGGTGGAGCCCACGAAGGCGATCTTCTGTCCGGGCTTCGCGTACAGGGAAATATCATGCAGAACGGTGACATCGGGCGTGTAGCCAAAGCTGACGCCGTCCAGCACCACATAGCCCTCCAGTTTTTCCAGAGGAACGGTATCGGTGTCCGGCGGTTCCGGCTGGACATCCAGCACTTCAAAGACCCGCTCAGCGCCGGCCAGCGCCGAAAAGACCGTATTCATCTGCATAGAAATCTCGTTGATGGGGCGGCCGAACTGGCGGGTGTAGTTCACCGAGATGCTCAGTCCGCCGATATCGAAGCCCTGCAGTACCACCAGCAGACCGCCCACGCAGGCGGTGATGGCGTAAGTGGCGGTGCTCAGCTGATGGGTCACAGGGCCCATGATGCCAGACCGGAACTGTGCCTTGATCTGCGAGCGGCAAAGCTTCTCGTTTAAATAGCCGAACTCCTCCCGGGCGGTCTGTTCATGGTTGAACACCTTGACTACCTTCTGCCCCGAGATGATCTCCTCTGCAAAGCCGTTGAGCACGCCCAGGTTCTTTTGCTGCTCCGCATAGGCCCCTCTCCCCTTTTTGATGACTGCCTTGCTCACCAGGGTGAGCACCGGCGTCATGATGACGGTGATGGATCCCAGGATGGGGTTGGTATACATCATCAGCACCAGAGTCCCCACGATGGACAGGGCGCCGGACAGGATCTGGATCAGGGTGGAGCTGAGCATTTCGCCCACGGCGTCCACATCGTTGGTGAAGCGGCTCATGATATCGCCGGCGGCGTGGGTGTCAAAATACCGGATGGGCAGAGCCTGCAGCTTTTGATACAGGTCATCCCGCAGGCGGCGCAGAGAACGCTGGGACACGGTGAGCATCAGCCGCTGCTGCAGCCACTGGCACGCCACAGAGGCGGCGTAAAACGCAGCCATGACCGCCAGACCCGCCGCCAGGCCCGCCAGGCGGCCGGTGAGGTCGCTGTCGGAAGCGTCAAAGTAAATGAACCGGTTGATGACCGGCCGCAGCAGGTAGGACGACACGAGAGACGCGCCGGTGAAGATCAGGGAAAACAGCAGGGCAAGGACCAAAATACCTTTTTCCCGGGACAGATACCGTGCCAGACGGCCCACAGTCTTTTTCAGATCCCGGGGCTTGCCCTTTGCGCCCATACCGCCCGGGCCGTGGGGCGGGCCCATCCGCATATCTTTTGCGGCTGCCTTCTCTCCGGTCCGGACGCCACCGTATTTCTGTTCGAGGCGCTGAAAACGTGTATGCTCCATATCAGACAGCCTCCTCTTCCTGTTCGTCCTTCTGGGACCAGTAGATCTCGCGGTAGGCCTGGCAGCCCTCCATCAGTTCCTGATGGGAGCCGCAGCCCACGATCCTGCCGTGGTCCAGCACCACGATCTTGTCTGCATCCATCACCGAATTGATCCGCTGTGCAATGATGATTTTGGTGACGCCGGGCAGTTTTTCCCGGAACGCCCGGCGGATGGAAGCGTCAGTGGCGGTATCCACGGCGCTGGTGGAATCGTCCAGGATCAGGATCCTGGGCTTTTTCAGCAGTGCCCGGGCGATGCACAGGCGCTGCTTCTGGCCGCCGGACAGGTTGACGCCGCCCTGCCCCAGCTCGGTGTCGTAGCCGTCCGGGAAGGACATGACGAACCCGTCGGCCTGGGCAATGGCGGCAGCCTCCCGGATCTGTGCGTCTGTGGCGTTCTCATCGCCCCAGCGGAGGTTTTCTCCGATGGTCCCCGAAAAGAGGGTGTTCTTCTGGAGCACCATGGCCACGCTTTCCCGCAGGTGATACAGGGGCAGTTCGCGAACGTCCGTGCCGTCCACCAGCACCTGTCCCTTGTCGGCGTCATACAGCCGGGGGATCAGCGACACCAGCGTGGTCTTTCCGCTGCCGGTGGAACCGATGATGCCTACCAGTTCGCCGGGAGCGATGGTCAGGTTGATGTCCTCCAGCACTGCTTCCCGGTTTTCCCGAAAATAGCGGAAGGTGACATTGCGGAACTCCACGGAGCCGCTGTTGACCGTGCGGTCACGGCAGGTGACATGGTCATCGTTCAGGTCAGCTGCAGTATCCAGCACCTCGCAGATGCGGCGGTGGGAGGCGGCGGCCCGGGTGCCCTGCAGGATGATGGCCGCCAGAAAATTCAGCGCCATGAGCACCTGGGTCAGATAGGTGATGAAGGCGGTAAGCGTGCCCACTTCCATACCGCCTACCATGACCTGCTTTCCCGCCAGCCAAACCACCGCCAGCGTGGTGATGTTGATGGCCAGCGCCGACACGGGCATCATCAACTGCATCATTTTCAGCGCGGAGATGCTTTTTTCCATAAGCTCGTTATTGACGGCGCCGAATTTTTGGATCTCATGATCCTCCCGCACGAAGGATTTGATGACCCGCTCGTTCGTGATGGTCTCGCGGACATCGATGTTCAGCAGGTCCAGCTGCTTCTGCATCCTGGTGTACCGGGGCGAGGCCACCAGAATGATGGCGGCAATGGCCGCGGCCAGCACCGGCATCACAATGACGAACACCTTTGCCAGGTCCCGGTTCAGGGCAAAGGACATGGCCAGCGCGCCGATGAGCATCACCGGGCTGCGGAACATCCCCCGCAGCAGCGTCTGGACAAAGTTCTGGATCTGGGTAATGTCATTTGTGATGCGGGTGATGAGGGAACCCGTGGTGAAATGGTCAATGTTGGAGAAGGAAAAGGTCTGGATCTGTTCAAAAATATCCCTTCTCACCTCCGCCGCCAGCCGGCAGGCGCCCCGGATGGCAAAATTGGCCCCCAGAACGCCGGCGCCCATCATAACGCCCGCCAGAACCAGCATCAGCAGGCCGTTTCTCAGGATATAGCCGATATCGCCGTTGGCTGCGCCGATATTGATGATATTTGCGTTGATGTACGGCAGTACGAACTCTCCGCAGGCCTCGATCACCATAAACAAAGGGCCCAGCAAAAAGCAGTACCAGTATTTTTTAATATAAGGTGTATATCGTTTCAATCCCTTTGCTCCTTTCTTTGTTGTCCAGTTTATTTTATACTAACATTGTTAGTTTGTCAACTTTTAAAGTCTTTTTTCTGCTGAACACAGTTCTGTGAAAAATGTCCATTGACTTTATCAAATAAAAGTGGTAAAGTTCCTTTCATAGATATTTATTACATAGATATTTATAAATCGACAGTCGGCCGGCCGGGCAAGCGTTCTCCGGGGCCGCATGGAAAGGAATGTCTGGCATGAAAGAAATGAACCGTAAAAATCAGCACTTCACAGACTCTGTCATCCGCCGTATGACCCGCATTGCTCTGGATGTGGGCGCCATCAATCTGGCGCAGGGCTTCCCTGATTTTGATCCGCCCAAGGAGATCACCGACCGTCTGGCCGAGATCAGCACTATCGGCCCCCACCAGTATCCCATCACCATGGGCGCGCCCAACTTCCGCCAGGCGCTGGCCCGCAAGTGCGGCCGCTTCATGGGCCGTCAGTTGGACCCCAACACCGAAATGGTGGTGACCATCGGCTCCACCGAAGCTATGGTGGATACCATCTTCGCCCTCACCAATCCCGGTGACAAGGTGATCCTGTTCTCTCCCTATTTTGAAAACTACCACGCGCAGATCATCATGGCCGACTGCGAGCCCATCTACGTCCCCCTGGTGCCCCCTGCGTTCAACTTTGATCCCGCCGTGCTGGAGGAGGCCTTCAAGCAGAATCCCAAAGCCATCCTGATCTGCAATCCCTCTAATCCCAGCGGCAAGGTGTTCACTGAGGCCGAGCTGAAGTTCATCGCCGACCTGTGCATCAAATATGATGTCTACGCCATCATGGATGAGGTGTACGAGCACATCATCTACGAAGGCCACAAGCACACCTATATGAACAGCATCCCCGGCATGTGGGAGCGCACCGTCAGCTGCTCCAGCCTGTCCAAGACCTACTCCATCACCGGCTGGCGCCTTGGCTATGCCATCGCCCCCAAGGAGATCATGGACCGTATCAAGCAGTACCACGATTTCAACACCGTGGGTGCCCCCTCTCCCCTGATGGAGGCCGCTGTGGTGGGTCTGGATATGCCCGACAGTTATTATAAGGAATTCGGCGATCATTACGCCCATATGAAGAAACTGTTCACCGAAGGTCTGGACCGCATCGGCATCCCCTACACCGATCCCCAGGGCGCCTACTTCGTTCTGGCCAACATCGGTCCCTACATGAAGCCCGGCCAGACGGACGTGGCCTTCTGTGAGGAGATGGCCGCCAAGGTAGGCGTGGCCTGTGTGCCCGGCTCTTCTTTCTTTAAAGAGAATGTAGGCAATATCGTCCGTGTCCACTTTGCCAAGAAAGACGACACCCTGTACGAAGCCCTCAACCGTCTGGAAAATCTCAAGAAGATCATGGGCTGAGCCCACTTCAACTGAAAACAGCCCATGCAGTCCGGGCCTTTGTGCAGTTTGCGCAGGAATCCATTGATTTTTCTGCTGGAAAAGCACAAATTTTAGTGAAGCTGCGGTTGACAGCACGCAGTTTCCTCTGTTATGATGGTCGTAGTTCTTAGAGTCCTGCCTTTTGGAAAGGTCGATTTTGAATATGATGTTTTTTGCGATCGTGAACCTGGCGCTGCTGGGCACTATCGGCTCTCTACTGATTATGGTATTGGCTGATAGTGCTGAAAGTCGTGCCTGAACGCCGCAGAAGACCATCTTTTCGGGGGGCCTTGGAAAAGGACCGCGAAAAAACTGTGAACAGCGTTTGAACCGTATGACTTTTAGCCGAAGTCATACGGTTTTTTATCATCAAGATAAAGGAGAAAATGTACATGGATCGGATCAAGATATTCGACACAACCCTGCGTGACGGCGAGCAATCCCCGGGCTGCAGCATGAACCTGCAGGAAAAGATCGAGGTGGCCCGCTGTCTGGAGCGTATGAAAGTAGACGTGATCGAAGCCGGCTTTGCCCGTTCTTCTCCCGGTGATTTCGAGTCTGTAAGCACCATCGCCAAAACCGTCCGCGACTGCACCGTGGCCTCTCTGGCCCGTGCAAACACCGGCGACATCGACGCTGCCTGGGACGCGGTAAAATGCGCCGCCGACCCCCGCATCCATTTGTTCATTGCCACCTCTCCGGTACATATGGAGTACAAGCTGAAAATGACGCCCGAACAGGTGCTGGAAAAGACCGCCGCCATGGTGGCCTATGCCAGGAAATACTGCTCCAATATCGAGTTTTCCTGCGAGGACGCCACCCGGAGCGACTGGGCCTTTATGGCCAAAGTAGTGGAAACCGCCATTCAAAACGGCGCCACCGTCATCAACCTGCCGGACACCGTTGGCTACACCACCCCCGATGAGATGCGCGCCCTGATCGAATACATGATCTCCAACGTGCCCGGCTCAGACAAGGTGGAGTATTCGGTACACTGCCACAATGACCTGGGCATGGCGGTTGCCAACTCTTTGGCCGGCGTCATGGGCGGCGCGCGGCAGATCGAGTGCACGGTCAACGGCCTGGGCGAGCGGGCCGGCAACACCTCGCTGGAGGAAGTGGTCATGGCCATGCGCACCCGCTCCGGCTTCTTCCCCAATCAGCCCCGGCTGGACACCACCCAGATCTACCGTGCCAGTAAGACCGTCTATTCCATCATCGGTCAGACCCCGCCGCTGAACAAGCCCATCGTGGGCCGCAACGCCTTTTTGCATGAATCCGGCATCCACCAGCACGGCGTTTTAAACAACCGCCTGACCTATGAGATCCTCACGCCGGAATCAGTCGGCATCCAGGTGAGCAACATCGTTCTGGGTAAGCATTCCGGCAAGCACGCCTTTGAGGACCGGCTGGTCCATCTGGGTTATCAGCTCTCCCAGGAGGAGATCCTCCGGTGCTTCGAGGAGTTCAAGGACCTGTGCGACAAAAAAAAGGACGTCACCGATGCGGATATTGAGGCCATCGTCACCCACCATTCCGTTCGGCAGGAGGAAGCCATCGACGGCTATGCCCTGGATTGGTTCTCCGTGCACACCAGCAATTTTACCACCGCCACCTGCACCGTCTCCTTGAAAAAGGGCGATGAAAAGTTTGAAACGGTCTGTCTGGGCGACGGCCCCATCGACGCCGCCTTCAAAGCCATCGACCAGATCGTCAAGCCCCGGAACCACGCCTTTGAAAACTTCACGATCCATTCCATCTCCGAGGGCAAGGACACGCTGGGCGACGTCATCGTAAAGCTGTCCTGCAACGGCCGGTACTATACCGGCAAGGGCCTGTCCACCGATATTCTGGAGGCCAGTATTACCGCTTATATCAACGCCATCAACAAGCTGTGCGCCGACGCAGAACAAAACCAAGGAAAAGAGGTTCAGTAATCATGGGAATGACAATGACGCAAAAGATCCTGGCGGCTCACGCGGGCCTGCCCTCTGTCAAGGCGGGCGACCTGATCGAAGCCAAGCTGGATCTGGTCCTGGGGAACGACATCACCACCCCCGTGGCGGTAGCCGCCTTTGACGGTGCCGGCCTGACAAAGGTTTTTGACCCGGAAAAGATCGCCATCGTGCTGGACCACTACACTCCCTGCAAGGATATCAAGTCCGCCCAGCTCTGTGACACCGCCCGCAGGTTTGCAAAGCGCTTCGGCATCACCCACCTCTATGATGTGGGCACCGCCGGCATCGAGCACGCCCTGCTTCCGGAAAAAGGACTGGTAGGTCCGGGCGACTGCGTTATCGGCGCGGACTCCCACACCTGCACCTACGGCGCGCTGGGCGCCTTCTCCACCGGCGTGGGCTCCACCGACATGGCCGCCGGCATGGCCATCGGCGAAAACTGGTTCAAGGTGCCCGCCGCCATCAAGGTCATCCTCACCGGAAAGCTGAAGCCCTATGTCTCCGGCAAGGACGTCATCCTCCACCTCATCGGCAGGATCGGCGTGGACGGCGCCCTTTACAAATCCCTGGAATTCACCGGTCCCGGCGTTGCCGAGCTGTCCATGGACGACCGCTTTACCATCGCCAACATGGCCATCGAGGCCGGCGCCAAGAACGGCATCTTCCCTGTGGATGAAAAGACTATGGAATATGTATCCGGCCGGTTCACCCGGCCTGTGGTAGTGCAGAAGGCCGATGACGACGCTGAGTATGAGCAGGAGGTCGCCATCGATCTGAGCACGCTGGAAAGCACCGTCTCTCTCCCCCACCTGCCCTCCAACACCAAGACGGTCAGCCAGGTCAAGGGCCTGCCCATCCAGCAGGTGGTCATCGGCTCCTGCACCAATGGCCGTATCTCCGATATGCGTGTGGCGGCCGGGATCCTCAAGGGGCGCAAGGTTGCCGACGGCGTGCGGTGCATCGTCATCCCCGCCACCCAGGCGGTTTATCTCCAGTGTGTCCGCGAAGGTCTCACCGAGATCTTCATCGAGGCAGGCTGTGCCTTCTCCACTCCCACCTGCGGTCCCTGCCTGGGCGGCCACATGGGCGTCATGTGCGAGGGCGAACGCTCTGTTTCCACAACCAACCGCAACTTCGTGGGCCGTATGGGCCATGTAAAGAGCGAAGTGGTGCTGGCCAGCCCCGCCATCGCCGCCGCTTCCGCCGTCAAGGGCTGCATCGCAGACCCCGCCGATCTGTAAGGAGGTACACCTATGGTTACCGGAACTGTTTTTAAATACGGCGATAACGTGGATACCGACGTTATCATCCCCGCCCGCTACCTGAACGCGCCCTCTCCCGCCGAGCTGGCCTCCCACTGCATGGAGGACATCGACCCGGCGTACGCCACCAGCGTCCATAAGGGCGATATCATGGTGGGCGGCTGGAACTTTGGCTGCGGCTCCTCCCGGGAGCACGCCCCCATCGCCATCCAGGCCAGCGGCGCCGCCTGCGTCATCGCCGCCAGCTTTGCCCGGATCTTCTACCGCAACGCCATCAACATCGGCTTTCCCATTCTGGAGTGCCCCGAGGCCGCCCAGGCCATCAGCAGCGGCGATAAGGTCAGTGTGGATTTTGCCACCGGAGTCATCACCGACGAGACGACGGGCCGGACCTTCCAGGCCACCGCTTTTCCCGGCTTCATCAACAAGATCATTGAGAACGGCGGCCTTCTGCCCTATCTGAAAGCCCGCCAGGACGCCTGAGGAGGTCATTTTCCATGGAATTCAACATTGCTCTGGTAAAAGGCGATGGCATTGGTCCCGAGATCGTGGACAATGCCGTCCGCGTTCTGGAGGAAGTGGGCCGCCAGTTCGGCCACGCCTTCCGCTGCAAGTCCTATCTTGCCGGCGGCTGCGCCATCGATGCCTGCGGCCAGCCTCTGCCCCAGGAGACCGTAGACGGCTGTCTGGCCTCTGACAGCGTGCTGCTGGGCGCTGTGGGCGGGCCCAAGTGGGACGGCCTGGCCGGCGATGTCCGGCCGGAGAAGGCTCTGCTGAAGCTGCGCTCTGTGCTGGGCCTGTATACCAACCTGCGCCCCGCCCGGCTGTACCAGGCCCTGCGCGCGGAGTGCCCCCTGCGGGAGAGCACCGCCGAAAAGGGCTTTGACCTGATGATGGTCCGGGAGCTCACAGGCGGCATCTACTTTGGCGAGCGCGGCCACCGTGAGGGCAAATACGGCCCCGAGGCCTATGACACCGAGGCCTACAGCGAGCTGGAGATCCGCCGCATCACCAAGGTCGCCTTCGAGACCGCCCGGAAGCGGCGCAAAAAGCTCACCTCCATTGATAAAGCCAATGTACTTGACACCTCCCGTCTCTGGCGGAAGATCGTTCATGAAATGGCCGCGGATTACCCCGATGTGACGGTCACGGATATGCTGGTGGACAACGCCGCCATGCAGCTTATTCGGGACCCCTCCCAGTTCGACGTGGTAGTCACCACCAATATGTTCGGAGACATTCTGTCCGATGAAGCTTCCCAGATCACCGGCTCCATCGGCCTGCTGCCCTCGGCTTCCCTGGGCGACACCAAGCGGGGCATGTACGAGCCTATCCACGGCTCCGCGCCCGATATCGCCGGCACCGGAAAGGCCAACCCCATCGCCACCATCCTGTCCGCCGCCATGATGCTGCGCTACTCCTTTGATCTGCAGCAGGAGGCCGACAAGGTGGAAGCCGCGGTGGACGCCGTCCTCAACGCCGGCTGGCGCACCGCGGACATCGTGGGCAGCAGCGGCGCTTCTCCCCTCACCGGCGATGAAATGACAGACAAGATCATCGAGGCGCTGCGCAAATAAGGAAAGACCCTCTGAGATTCATAAGGAGTTGACCGACATATGCAAATGACAGGTGCGGAGATCCTGATCCAGTGTCTGCTGGAACAGGGTGTTGACACCATTTTCGGCTATCCCGGCGGCACGATCCTCAATGTGTATGACGCGCTGTACGGATATACCGGCAAGATCAAGCACATTCTCACCGCCCACGAACAGGGCGCAGCCCACGCCGCCGACGGCTATGCCCGCAGCACCGGCAAGGTAGGCGTCTGCTTCGCCACCTCCGGCCCCGGCTGCACCAATCTGGTCACCGGCATCGCCACCGCCCATCTGGATTCCTCCCCCGTGGTGTTCATCACCTGTAATGTGGCGGAAAACCTCATCGGCAAGGATTCTTTTCAGGAGGTGGACATCACCGGCATCACCATGCCCATCACCAAAAGCAACTACCTGGTCCGGGATGTTAACAAGCTGGCGGACATCGTCCGTGAGGCCTTCGGCATTGCCCGTAGCGGCCGCCCCGGGCCGGTGCTCATCGATATTCTCAAGAATGTCACCGCCGAAAAGGCCGAATACGAGCCGCTCCCGCTGGAGCAGCACCGCTTCCATGGCCATCTGGGCAAGCTGATCCAGCGGGCCACCCAGGACTTCAAGGCTCCCGAGCCTGATGTGGCCGACGTGGACACCCTGGCGGAGATGATCCGCCAGTCCAGCAAGCCCCTGCTGATCTGCGGCGGCGGCGTTGTCCGCGGCAGGGCCCACGAGGAGTTCCTTCAGTTCGCCGAGCGCATCGATTCTCCGGTGGCAGTCACCGTTATGGGCGGCGGCGGCTTCCGCGGCCGCAATCCACTGACCACCGGCATGATCGGAATGCACGGCTCCCAGGCCTCCAACATGGCGGTGGACGGCTGCGACCTGCTCATCGCCGTGGGCTGCCGGTTCTCTGACCGGGTGGCCCTGGACCCCGCCAGCTTCGCAAAGCAGGCCAAGATCGTCCAGATCGACATCGACCGGTCCGAGATCAACAAAAACGTCCGCACCGACCACCACATCATCGGCGACGCCAAGCAGGTGCTGCAGATGCTGCTGGAGCGGGTGCCCCAGGCGGACCATACCGAATGGAAAAAGTATGTGTTCTCCTTTAAGACCGAGACCGAATACACCCTGGACGGCGAGACTCTGACTCCCAAGCAGATCTCTGACACCATCGCCCGCCTGGCCCCCATGAACACCATCGTGGCCACCGATGTGGGCCAGCATCAGATGTGGGCCATCCAGCACTTCCACTTTGATTTTCCCGGCCAGCTTCTGACCTCCGGCGGCTTCGGCGCCATGGGCTTCGGTCTGGGGGCAGCCATCGGCGCCCAGGTGGGCAACCCGGACAGCCCGGTGCTGCACATCACCGGCGACGGCAGCTTCCGCATGAACTGCAACGAGCTTGCCACCGAGCAGTATTATCGTCTGCCCATCATCACCGTGATATTCAACAATGGTACGCTGGGCATGGTCCGCCAGTGGCAGACCCTGATCTATAACAAGCGTTATTCCCAGACCACGCTGGACCGCGCCCCCGACTTTGTCAAGCTGGCGGAGGCCTACGGTCTGAAGGGCCGTAGGGTCACCAATGTGGCGGAGCTGGAGGACGCGCTGAAGGAAGCCCTGGAGCGCAAAACCGGCTATATCATCGACTGCGCCATCGATACCGACGAGATGGTGCGGCCCATGGTGGGCGGCGGCAGCCACATCACCAATTTCATCGTGGATTAAGGAGGGATACGCTTGAACAATCTGACTGAACGCCAGACCCTGGCCGTCCTGGTGGACAACGAAGCGGGCGTGCTCTCCCAGATCTCCCGCCTGTTCTCCCGAAAGGGCTACAATATCGAATCGCTGGCGGTGGGCGCCACCGAGGATCCCAAGGTCTCCCGCATCACCATCGAGGTGTTCGCTGACGAGGAGCGCATCACCCTGCTGGTGAACCAGCTGCGCAAGCTGTTCCCCGTCCACTCCATCAAGCGCCTGCCTCCCTCCCGCTCCATCCGCCGGGAGCTGGTGCTCATCAAGGTGCGGACCGTGGACAACGCCGCCCGCAGCGAGATCCTGCAGATCGCCAGCGTGTTCCGCACGTCCATCATCGACGTTTCGGTGGACACCCTGACCTTGGCCGTCATCGGCGACGAGGGCAAGGTGGACGCCATGCAGAAGATGCTGGAGATGCACGGCATCCTGGAGCTGGTAAGAACGGGAGTCATCGCGCTGGAGCGCGGCAAAGATACTATCAATGACGATACAAAAGTTAAAGGAGAGTTCAACTATGGCAAAAATGTATTATGAAAAGGACTGCGACCTGAACAAGCTCAACGGCAAGAAGATCGCCATCATCGGCTACGGCTCCCAGGGCCATGCCCACGCTATGAACCTGCGTGACAGCGGCTGCGACGTGATCGTTGGCCTGCGCAAGGGCGGCAAATCCTGGGCCGTGGCGGAAAAGGACGGCTTCCAGGTTGTAACCGTGCCCGAGGCCACCCAGGCCGCCGACATCATCATGATCCTCATCAACGACGAGGCTCAGGCGGATATGTACAAGAAGGACATCGCGCCTTACCTGACTGAGGGCAAGGCCATCGCCTTCGCGCACGGCTTCAACATCCGCTACAAGCAGATCGTGCCTCCCGCCAACGTGGACGTCTTTATGGCTGCTCCCAAGGGCCCCGGCCACACCGTCCGCTCTCAGTATGTGGCGGGCAAGGGCGTGCCCTGCCTGATCGCTGTGGAGCAGAACGCCACCGGCAAGGCCTATGACATCGCTCTGGCATACATCGCCGGCATCGGCGGCGCCCGCGCCGGCATCCTGGAGACTACCATGAACGAAGAGACCGAGACCGACCTGTTCGGCGAGCAGGCCGTCCTGTGCGGCGGCGTGGTGGATCTGATGCGCTGCGGCTTCGAGACTCTGGTGGAAGCCGGCTACAAGCCCGAGAACGCCTATTTCGAGTGCATCCACGAGATGAAGCTGATCATCGACCTGATCAACAAGGGCGGTGTCGCTGCCATGAACTACTCCATCTCCGATACCGCTGAGTATGGCGAATATGTTTCCGGCCCCCGCGTGCTGCCCTATGAAGAGACCAAGAAGAACATGAAGGCTGTGCTGAACGACATCCAGGACGGCACCTTCGCCGGCAAGTGGATCGCCGAAAACAAGAACGGCCGCTGCTTCTTCAACTCCAAGCGCGAGCAGCTGAAAAAGCATCAGATGGAGATTGTCGGCCAGGAGCTCCGTGAAAAGATGCTCTGGAAGAACGACTCTGACCTTGACAGCGCTTCCAACTGATCTCTTTTTTGAGCCTCCCGCGTCCGCCAAGCGGTGCGGGAGGCCCTTCCCTATCCTGAAATGAGGAGGAAACACCCATGATTTCCGACAAGATCAAAAACGGCGTGGAGCGCACGCCCAACAAGAGCCTGCTGTACGCCCTGGGCTATACCGACGAGGAGCTGGAACGCCCCCTGGTGGGCGTGGTGTGCTCCTATAATGAGGTCGTCCCCGGCCATATGCACCTGGACAAGATCGCCCAGGCGGTAAAGGACGGCATCCGCGCCGCCGGCGGCACGCCCATCATGTTCCCCGCCATCGCCGTGTGCGATGGCATCGCCATGGGCCACATCGGCATGAAGTATTCCCTGGTGACCCGTGACCTGATCGCGGACTCCACCGAGGCCATGGTTCTGGCCCACCAGTTCGACGGTCTGGTCATGATCCCCAACTGTGACAAGAACGTGCCCGGCCTGCTGATGGCCGCCGCCCGTCTGAACATCCCCACCATCTTCTGCTCCGGCGGGCCCATGCTGGCCGGAACCATGAACGACGGCCGCCGCACCTGCCTGAGCCATATGTTCGAGGCGGTGGGCGCCTATCACGCCGGCACGCTGGACGAGGAAGGCGTCCGGGAATATACCGAAAACGCCTGCCCCACCTGCGGCAGCTGCTCCGGTATGTATACCGCCAATTCCATGAACTGCCTCACCGAGGCCATCGGCATGGCGCTCCGCGGAAACGGCACCATCCCCGCCGTCTATTCCGCCCGGCTGCGGCTGGCCAAGCACACCGGCATGAAGATCATGGAGCTGATCGAAAAAGACATCCGTCCCCGGGACATTATGACCCAGGCCGCCTTCCGCAACGCGGAAACGGTGGACATGGCTCTGGGCTGCTCCACCAACACCATGCTGCACCTGCCCGCCATCGCCCATGAGGCGGGCATCGAGATCGACCTGGACGAATCCAACGCCATCTCCGCCCGCACCCCCAACCTGTGCCATCTGGCGCCTGCCGGCGAGGCCTATATGGAAGATCTGGAACGGGCCGGCGGCGTCTATGCCGTCATGAAGGAGCTGACCCGCAAGGGCCTGCTGGACACCAGCCTCATCACCGCCACGGGAAAAACCGTTGCGGAAAACCTGGAGGGCGTGGTCAACCGCAACGAGCAGGTCATCCGGCCCATAGACAAACCCTTCTCCCCCAGCGGCGGCATCGCCGTGCTGAAGGGCAACCTGGCTCCCGACGGCTGTGTGGTCAAGCAGTCCGCCGTGGCCCCCGAAATGATGAAGCACGAGGGTCCCGCCCGGGTGTTCAACTCCGAGGAGGAGGCCATTGCCGCCATCTACGCCAAAAAGATCGTGGCCGGTGATGTGGTTGTCATCCGCTACGAAGGCCCCAAGGGCGGTCCCGGTATGCGCGAGATGCTCAATCCCACCTCTGCCATCTGCGGCATGGGGCTGGGCGAAAGTGTGGCTCTGATCACTGACGGCCGCTTCTCCGGCGCCACCCGTGGCGCTTCCATCGGCCATATCAGCCCCGAAGCCGCTTCCGGCGGCAACATCGCCCTGGTGGAAGAAGGAGATATCATTGCCATCGACATTCCCGGCTGCTCCATCCAGCTGAACGTGTCTGATGAGGAGCTGGCCCGCCGCCGAGCGAACTGGGTCTGCCCCGAGCCCAAGGTAAAGACCGGCTATCTGGCCCGGTATGCCAAACTGGTCTCCTCCGCCGACAAGGGCGCCATCCTTTCCTGAGGAGTTGATCCACTTGCACAATATCATCTGCAGGCTGGTGCTGTTTCGCCCCGGTGAGGACAGCATCCTGGTCCGCCTGTCCGAGACGCTGCAGGAAGCCGCCGCCAGCGGCCCTTCCCCCGATTTACTGGACCGGCTTTCTCATGAATTCCGCCGGATGGTGGATCTCGCCGATGCGTTCGGGCTGGAGGGCAATCTGTGGCACAGTTATCTCACCTGGTTCCTGCTGACCGACGAAAATCCCTTCACCCTCAGCCGTGAATACGCACCGGACCGGGAGGATACGCTTGGCCGTCTGGCGAAAAAGGACCTGGCCCTGTTTCTGGATCTGTTCCACTATGACTTGGCATCGGTAAGCCGGGATCTTCTGAAGGTGGACCTGTTTGACGAGCTGGAGATGACAGGCTTGGGCAAAAAGGCTGGCGGCGTGGGCCGTTTGGTGTCTGAGACTGCCCGCAGGCTGGCTGAAGCCGCCGATGCGGACAGCTTCTGCCGCGTTCTGACCGACCATTACGCACACCACGGCGTGGGCATATTCGGTCTGGGCCACGCCTTCCGGGTGGAGGAAAACAGCCGGGCACTGCTCCGGCCCATTTTCAATGAGGACCCCGTCCGTCTGAGCGACCTGGTAGGCTATGATCTTCAAAAGGAACAGCTGGTGCGGAACACCGTGGCCTTCTTGGAGGGCAGGCCCGCCAACAATGTCCTGCTCTACGGCGACAGCGGCAGCGGAAAATCCACCTGCGTCCGGGCGCTGCTTCATGAGTTTTTTCCCCGTGGGCTGCGGCTCATCGAACTGTACAAGCACCAGTTCCGCTCCCTGTCGGACGTGATCGCCCTGGTCAAGCAGCGCAACTGCAAATTTATTCTGTTTATCGATGACCTGTCCTTTGAGGATTTTGAGATCGAGTACAAATTCCTCAAGGCGGTCATCGAGGGCGGTGTGGAGGCGCGGCCGGACAACCTGCTGGTCTATGCCACCTCCAACCGGCGCCACCTCATCCGGGAGACCTGGAATGACCGCTCCGACATGGAACACAACGGCGATGTCCACCGGTCCGACACCATGGAGGAAAAGCTGTCTCTGTCAAGCCGTTTCGGCCTGGCAATCAATTTTTCTTCCCCCGGCCGGCAGGAGTATCACCGCATCGTCAGCACCCTGGCCCGGCGCGCCGGCGTGGTCATGGACGAAGAAACGCTGTTCCGCAAAGCCGATGCCTGGGAGATCCGCCACGGCGGCGTTTCCGGCCGGGCGGCGCAGCAGTTCGTCAACGACCTGGCAGGTTTTTCCGGAAACTAATACTTTCAGACCCGCCTGTATGGATAAAATACAGGCGGGTCCTGCAAAATATAGGCAATTTATATAATGAAAACTGCGTTTTTTTGATTTTTTTCCCGAATTTTCGTCAAAGAAACCCTTGACTTTCGTGCTTTTATGTCCTAAAATACGTTATAGTAAATCATGAAAGGAGCGGCGGTTATGTTTACACGGAAGTGCAGCAAGTTTATGCAGTCTAAACAGGCGTCTGCCTTTTCCGCAGCCGCTTCTTCTTCCTGTGCCAATCTGTTCTGCATGATGTTGGGCGCCGCTTTGCTGGCGTCCATTCTTTTTGTCCTGCTTGTACTGCGCCTGCACATTCTGGGCGTTCTGGTAGTGGTCATTACCATTTCTGCCTTGCGAATTATGGTATCCAGTCCCAAAAAGCCTGAGAGTTTGGCATAACGTTCGCTGATACAGCGAAGCGGCCTCGCTCAATGGCGGGGCCGCTTCTTTGTATAAATGCCGGCAGGACGGATCGGCCGACCGCCTGCCGGGAAAAACTGAAAAACTTTTTTTCAAAGGAGAAAAGGAATATGAACAAGAAAGTCTTTGCGATCATCATGGCTGCCACGATGATGCTGGCCTGCCTGGCCGGCTGCGGCAGCAAGGCACCCTCCAACACCGCCGCCATCAAGATCGGCGGCATCGGTCCCCTCACCGGCGGCGCCGCCACCTACGGCATCGCCACCAAGAACGGCGCTCAGGTCGCTGTTGACGAGATCAACGCCAAGGGCGGCCTGCAGCTGGAGCTGAACTTCCAGGACGACGAAGCCGACGGCGAAAAGGGCGTCAACGCCTACAACAACCTGAAGGGCTGGGGCATGCAGATCCTGTATGGCTGCACCACCACCGGTTCCTGCGTGGCCGTTGCCGGCGAGACCGCTTCTGACCGCTACTTCCAGCTGACCCCCTCCGCATCCTCCTCTGATGTCACTGCCGGCAAGAACAACGTCTTCCAGATGTGCTTCACCGACCCCAACCAGGGCATTGCCGCCGCTGACTATGTGGCTGCCAACAATCTGGGCGAAAAGATCGCCGTCCTGTACAACAACGGCGACGCTTACTCCACCGGTATTGCCATGGCCTTCATCGACCGTGCCAAGGAACTGAACCTGGATGTTGTCGCCCAGGTCACCTTCCCCGATGACAGCAACACCGACTTCACCACGCAGCTGAACGAGGCCAAATCCGCCGGTGCTGACATGATGTTCCTGCCCATTTACTACACCCCCGCTTCCCTGATGCTGGCTCAGGCCAAGGATATGGGCTATGCTCCCACCTTCTTCGGTGCTGACGGCATGGACGGCATCCTGTCTCTGGACGGCTTTGACGCTTCTCTGGCCGAGGGTCTGATGCTGATGACCCCCTTCAACCCCACCGCCACCGACGAGCGCACCCAGAACTTCGTCAAGACCTACACTGAAAAATACGGCGCTGAGACCCTGAACCAGTTTGCTGCCGACGGCTATGACTGCATCTATGCCATCTATGACGCCTGCGTCAAGAACGGCATCACTGCCGAGTCCAAGCCCGAGGAGATTTGCGAGAAACTGATCGCCACCTTTACCTCCGCTGATTTCAAGATCGACGGTCTGACCGGCACCGGTATGGGCTGGACCACCCTTGGCGAAGTGTCCAAGACCCCCATGGTGGTTGAGATCTCCGGCGGCGCGTACATCACCAAGTAATACCTTCTCTTTTCCATACAGGGAGCCACCCCTGGGTGGATCCGCGGGGAGCGGCCGTGCCCGCTCCCCGCGGTGCTGCCCGAACCCATGACACTCTATTAAAAAAGCAGGTGTTATCTATATGTCCTTTCTGACCAATCTCATCAATGGACTGAGCCTGGGCAGCGTTTATGCCATCATCGCCTTGGGTTATACCATGGTTTACGGCATCGCCAAAATGCTGAACTTTGCCCACGGCGACGTCATCATGATCGGTGGTTATGTCTGTTTCTGCTCGGTCATGTATCTGGGACTGGGCACGCTGCCTTCCATCCTGATCGCGGTCGTGGCCTGTACCCTTTTGGGAATCCTGGTGGAGCGGCTTGCCTACAAGCCTTTGCGCCAGGCTCCCTCCCTGGCGGTGCTGATCACCGCCATCGGCGTCAGCTATTTCCTGCAGAATGCCGCACTGCTTATCTGGGGCAGCGCAGGTAAGGTCTTTCCTTCCCTGCTGGACGGCATTCCTCCTCTGAAGCTGTTTGACGGTGACCTGTCCATCTCTGGAAAAGTCATCGTTAACATCTTGGTCTGCCTCATCACCATGACCGCGCTGACCCTGTTCACCGGCAAGACCCGCGTGGGCAAGGCCATGCGCGCTGTCAGTGAGGACAAGGGTGCGGCGCAGCTCATGGGCATCAATGTGGACGGCACCATCTCCCTGACCTTTGCCATCGGCTCGGGCCTGGCCGCCATTGCCGGTGTCCTTTTGTGCTCCACCTATCCCATGCTGATGCCCACCACCGGCTCCATGCCCGGCATCAAGGCCTTTACCGCCGCCGTTTTCGGCGGCATCGGCTCCATCCCCGGAGCGCTGCTGGGCGGTCTGCTGCTGGGCGTTCTGGAGATCTTCTGCAACGCCTATATTTCCCAGGAGCTTTCCAACGCCATCGTGTTTGGCGTGCTGATCATCGTGCTTCTGGTCCGTCCCACCGGCCTGCTGGGCAAGCCCATCCGAGAGAAGGTGTAAGCCGTGGCTGAAAAGATGAAAAAACTGAACCTGAAAAAGGCTTTAAAAGGTAACATTGCCACCTATCTGATGGTCATCGTGGCTTATGTGGTCCTGTTCGCGCTGCAGAATCTGGGGCTGCTTTCCTATTCTCTGGCCGGCTTTTTGGTCCCCATCTGCGCCTATATCGTCATGGCTGTTTCTCTGAACCTGACGGTAGGCATCATGGGCGAGCTGAGTCTGGGCCACGCGGGCTTTATGAGCATCGGCGCCTATACCGGCGCTGTGGCCTCTGCCCTGCTGGCGGACCTGATCCCCATCGCGCCCCTCCGCCTGGCCATCTGCATGGTGGTGGGCGGCGTTTTGGCCGGTCTGGTGAGTCTGATCGTCGTGGTACCCGTCCTGCGCCTGCGTGGCGACTATCTTGCCATTGTGACCCTGGCTTTCGGCGAGATCATCCGCAACATCATGCAGTGTCTTTATGTGGGCAAGGATTCCAGCGGCGTCCACTTCGGCATGAGCGAGTCCGCGCTGGATCTGGCCGCTGACGGCCAGATGATCGTCCGCGGCCCCATGGGCGTGGTAGGCATCCAGAAGATCTCCACCCTGACCATGGGCTTCATCCTGGTGATGATCACTCTGGTGGTGGTACTCAACCTGATCCGCAGCCGCCAGGGCCGCGCCATCATGGCCATGCGCGACAACCGCATCGCCGCAGAGTCCATCGGCATTTCCATTCCCAAGTACAAGATCATGGCCTTTGTCACCTCCGCTGTGCTGGCAGGCGCTGCAGGCACGCTGTACGTGATGAACTTCTCCTCCATCATCGCAAAAAAGTTTGACTTCAACACCTCCATTCTGATCCTGGTGTTTGTGGTTTTGGGCGGCATGGGCAATATCCGCGGCTCCATCATCGCTGCTGCCACGCTGACCATCCTGCCTGAGCTGCTCCGTGAATATGCCGACTACCGTATGCTGGTTTACGCCATCGTGCTGATTTTGGTGATGCTGGTCACCAACAATCCCAAGATCAAGGCCATGATGGTCAAGTTCCGGGAGGAGAAACTGGCTCCCAGACTTCCCAAGAAGAAAGCAAAGGAGGGTGACGCAAATGGCAAGTAAAACCAAACTGGTCCCCACGCCCTCCACCGGCCTGATCCCCGAGCGCGACGCGGGCAAGCGCCCTATTCTGGAGTGTGTAGGCCTGGGTATTACCTTCGGCGGGCTGAAGGCCGTGGAGGACTTTAACCTGACCATCGGCCGCACCGAGATCGCCGGTCTGATCGGCCCCAACGGCGCCGGCAAGACCACCGTTTTCAATCTGTTGACCAAGGTTTATCAGCCCACCCACGGCACCATCCTGCTGGACGGCAAGGACACCCACGGACTGAACACCGCCCAGGTGAACCGCGCCGGCATCGCCCGTACCTTCCAGAACATTCGCCTGTTCTCCACCATGACTGTGGAGGAAAACGTGGCGGTTGCCATGGATACCCAAATGAAATACAGCATGGCCAGCGGCATCCTGCGGCTGAAAAACTTCTGGCGGGAAGAAAAAGTGGTCCACGAGCGCTGCCTGGAGCTGCTGTCCATCTTCCACATGGAGGACATGGCTAATGTAAAGGCCGGCTCTCTGCCCTACGGCGCCCAGCGCCGTCTGGAGATCGTCCGTGCCCTGGCCACCTGCCCCTCCCTGCTGCTGCTTGATGAGCCTGCCGCCGGCATGAATCCCTCGGAGACCGCCGAGCTGATGGAAAGCATCCGCAAGATCCGCGACACCTTCCACATCGCCGTGCTGCTGATCGAGCACGATATGAACCTGGTCATGGAGGTCTGCGAAGGAATCTGCGTGCTGAACTTCGGCCGTATCATCGCCAAGGGCACCCCCGAGGATATCCAGGCCAATCCCGCCGTTATCGAGGCCTATCTGGGCAAGAAAAAGGAGGATGCGTAAGTATGGACACCATCCTGAAAGTGGAAGACATCAACGTTTATTACGGCAGCATCCATGCCATCAAGGGCGTTTCCTTCGAGGTCAACCAGGGTGAGATCGTTACCCTGATCGGCGCCAACGGCGCTGGAAAATCCACCACGCTGAATACCATCTCCGGCCTGCTCCACAGCAAGACCGGAAATATCACTTTTCTGGGTGAATCACTGGTCAAAACGCCGTGTCATAAGGTTGTCTCCAAGGGTCTGGCCCTGGTTCCCGAAGGCCGCAGGGTCTTCCTCCAGATGACCGTGCAGGAAAACCTTGAAATGGGTGCCTATATCAATGGTAAGGCCAGTGCAGATGACCTGGACCATGTGTTCCAGCGGTTTCCCCGGCTGAAAGAGCGCCGCAAGCAGGTCGCCGGAACGCTGTCCGGCGGAGAACAGCAGATGTTGGCCATGGGCCGCGCCCTGATGAGCCACCCCAAGCTGCTGATGCTGGACGAGCCCTCCATGGGCCTGGCGCCCATCCTTGTGGAGCAGATTTTTGATATCATCCAGGAGCTGCACAAGGACGGCACCACCATCCTGCTGGTGGAGCAGAACGCCCGCGCTGCCCTGCACATCGCCCACCGCGGTTATGTGCTGGAGACCGGAAAGATCGTCACCTCCGGCACCGGCGCTGAGCTGCTGGACTCCCCCGCCATCAAAAAAGCCTATCTGGGCGGCTGATCGATTGAAAAACAGCAACACCCTGTTTGCTTCCGCAAACAGGGTGTTGTTTTTTGCCTTTTTCGCATAGAGTTTGAACAGCACCGGTGCCCAGGGGCTGACCGCGGGCCGCGATAGGCCTTTTCTCCCTCGCTCACCGCTGCCAGTATCAATTCAAAGGAGAAATCTGCATGAAACTTTTCAAGCGATTCCACATCCCGCACAGCAAAAAGGTCACCGTTGCCGCCGCGGTGGCAGTGGGGCTGGCCCTTTGTCTGCTGTGCATGGTGCCCCGTGCCGCCATGGCTGCCGCCACCCAGCGGGATCTGCCCATCTACTGTGTGCAAAAGGACAGCAAGGTGTGTTCCCTTACCTTCGACGCTGCCTGGGGCAATGAGGATACGCAGCAGCTCATCGACATTTTGGGAAAGTACAACATCAAGGCCACGTTTTTCGTGGTGGGCGAGTGGGTGGACAAATATCCGGAATCCGTAAAAGCCCTTCATGATGCCGGGCACGAGATCATGAACCATTCGGATAACCACCCCTATTTTACCAAACTGAGCGCCGAGCAGATCAAAACCCAGCTGAACACCTGCAATGAAAAGATCGCCGCCATCACCGGCGTGACTCCCATCCTGTTCCGTCCGCCCTACGGGGATTACAACGACAGCGTGGTAGCTACCGTGCGGGAATGCGGTATGTACTGCATCCAGTGGGATGTGGACAGTCTGGACTGGAAGGACCCCACGCCTGACCAGATCTGCCAGCGGGTGCTGAAGCGGGTACAGCCCGGCTCCATCGTGCTGTTCCACAACGCCGCAAAGAACACGCCTGCCGCCTTGCCATCGGTGATTGAAGGGCTCATTCAGCAGGGCTACTCCATGGTCCCGGTATCCCAGCTGATCCTGCGGGACAATTTTACCATGGACCACACCGGCCGTCAGATTCCCGGACAAAACTGATAAAAACACAGTGAAAAGAACTGCCGTTCTCAAAAGCGAGAACGGCAGTCGTATCATCCATAAGCAACCGGGATAGGCAGCGGTTCCGTCATCTGTGGCGGTACAGGCGCTTGTTGTCCAAAGCAAACACCCGGTCGGAAAACTGCCCAGGCTCGGTTTTGTCCAGCACTTCACGGTAGATCTCCATGCGGCTGTCGATCAGGTCAATATAGGACAGCAGCTCGGCTTCCGCGCACTGGGGCAGTACGGCAGCGCCGAACGCCGGATCGCCGTGGTGGGACAGGATCAGATGCTGCAGCAGCATGGACCGCTCCGGGCTGACGCCGCACTGGGCACAGACCTGGGCCGCTTCCTGAGCGCCCATCACCAGGTGGCCCAGCAACTGGCCCTGGGTGGTATAATCGGTGACCAGGCCGGTCTGAGATACCTTAAACTCCTGAATTTTTGCAAAGTCATGGAGGAAGGTGCCCGCCAGCAGCAGGTCCCGGTCCAGAAAATCGCCATACTGTTCTGCCAGAAACAAGGCGGTCTTCATCATGGTGACAGTGTGCATCAGCAGGCCGTTCAAAAAGCCGTGATGGACGCTTTTTGCGGCCGGAATCGTGGTAAACGCCCGGTGGTGGCGGCGCAGCATCTCCCGGCAGACAGCCTGATAGCCCGCGTCCTCCATGGAGGACAGCATCTGCTCCAGTTCCTGCAGGGTCTGCTGCACATCCAGCGGCGCGGCGGGCACCAGCAGGCTCAGGTCATAGTTGTCATTCTGCTGGGCCAGCCGGATGCGGTCGGCCGTGACCTGCAGCGCGCCCTTGAAATCGGAGACCCGTCCGCTGAGACAGACCACCTTTCCCTCGTCCTCGTGGGAAATGGGGCCGCTGTAGTCCCATACTTTCAGTTCCGCCGCGCCTGTGCGGTCGGCAATGGCGGCTGCCAGATAGGGTTTTCCCGCGGCGGTGGTGCGCAGGGATGCCTGCTTCAACAGATAAAAGCCGGAGATGCTCATGCCGGCCTGGATATCGCAAAGATTCATAGATCGTACACCTCTTTTGTCTGTGTTGGCTTTTTATGCCGTAAAACGCGGAAAAGCGCCTAAACGGCGGCTCTGTCCGTGATGTTTGCGCGCAAAGGACGCTTGACAGCCCGTGGGCAGGGCGGCGGATCCAGTTCTGCGTCCCGGTTTTTCTGTGCTTAGGTTTCATTGTACCACATCCCCGGCTTTCCCGCAACAGCCTCCGGAAAGCCCTTTCTTTTTCAGGTAAATTATGATATACTGTTTACATTTCAGCGGAGGAGGTGCGCTATGGAACAGGAGCGCAAGCCGCGGCCATTCATTGTTCGGGTGCTGGCCGATCTGGTCCGGCGGTATTTTCAGGACCACGTGGGGCGGTCGGCGGCAGAGCTGTCCTATTATCTTCTGTTTTCCCTTTTCCCCTTGCTGATCTTCCTCAATGTGGCCGTAAGTATGCTGCACCTGTCCACTGATATGCTTTCCACCACGCTGGGCGTGGTGCTTCCCGCGCAGGTGGCTGATATTCTGACCTCCTACCTGTCCTATATTCAGGGACTGGACGCGCCGGTCCTCTTATATGCCTGCCTGTTTCTTACGGTATACGCCCTGTCCCGGGCCATCACCTCTCTGATCCAGTCGGTCTCACGGGCTTACCGCATCACCCGGCAGGGCCGCTTCAACGCGTTGGCCAGCATCATTTTGTCGGTGCTTTTGCTGTTTTCTGTCATCGTGCTGCTGCTTTTGATGATGGTCAGCGAAAACCTGCTGCGGCAGGTGAGCGAATATATCGCCATCGACATCCCCGAACTGCTGCTGAAGCTGTGGGACCTGCTGCGCATGATGGTGGGCCCGGTCTATATGTTCCTGATCCTCTCCTGCTTCTACGCGGTGGTGGGTTTCGGAAAATACCGCTTCACCCAGGCGATGCCCGGCGCCGGCTTTGCCGTAGTTACCTGGTTTGTGGTGACCTCCGCTTTCTCCTACTACATCAGCCATGCCTCCCGCTATTCGCTGATCTACGGCTCTCTGGCGGCCTTTATGGTGCTGATGCTGTGGTTTTACCTCACCGGCATGGTCATCATCCTGGGTGGGGAACTCAATCATGTTTTAGAAAAAAATTCAGAACATCATTTGGTGGATAAAGGAGAATAACCATGTGCAAGACCATCGCCATCCATATATCCTTTTACAATGACCGTTGGGAAAAGATGATCTCCCAGGGGGTCCGGGCACTGGGCTATGAGCCGAGGTTCCTCAAGGATGACCAGGTGACCCTGGAGGACATCCGGGACTGCGCGATCCTGTTCGGCATGTTTCCCCCAGAACTGCTTGCCCAGTGTCCCGACCTGCACTGGCTGCAGTGCTCCTTTGCCGGCGTGGACCGGTACAGCAGGCCCGGCGTATTTGCCCGTCCCGACGCGGTGCTGACCAACGCCTCCGGCGCCTACGGCATCACCATCGCGGAGCACATGATCTGCGTGCTGCTGATGATGATGCGCCGGATGCCCGAATATCAGGCGCTGGTGGCCCAACGGGGCTGGAAGATCATCGGCGACATCCGCTCCATTTACGACAGCAACGTGACCATCGTGGGCATGGGCGACATCGGCAGCAATTTCGGCAGACGGCTGAAGGCCATGGGCGCTTCCGTCTGCGGTGTGCGCCGCACGGAACAGCTAAAGCCCGACTGGTGCGATCGGGTCTATACCATCGACCGGCTGCAGGAGGCCGTCAGGGACGCCGATGTGGTGGCCCTGTGCCTGCCCGGCACCGGCAGCACCCGGCACATCCTGAACCGTGAGGTGCTGGATGCCATGAAACAGGGCGCCTATATCATCAATGTGGGCCGGGGCACCGCCGTGGACCAGCAGGCGCTGTACGATGCGCTGCGTTCCGGCAAGCTGGCGGGCGCGGCGCTGGATGTGGCCGACCCCGAGCCTCTGCCCCGGGACCACTTCCTTTGGGATGCCCCCAACCTTCTGCTCACACCCCATGTTTCGGGCAATATGTCCCTGGCAAAGACCTGCCAGCTGGTCATCGACATCTTCCTGCGAAATCTGGGCCACTGGGACAAGGGAGAGCCCCTGGAGCACGTGGTGGACCTGCGCCAGGGCTACTGATTTAAGAAACTCTTAACCTCTCCGCAAGGCCATCTTAAAGCCGCCGTGGTATACTGTCTCCATAAGACAGACGGAGGTACCTGTTTATGTGCAAAAAAAGATGGTTTCTTTGCAGCCTGCTGGTCCTGGTCCTGCTCTTCACGGCGGGCTGGAAGCTGTATCCCTCAGCACGCCGGTGGGCAAATGAGCTGACCTTTGACGACCGTGCCCATAGCCCGGCGGAGCTGACGGTGATGGCTTATGCCCGGGACCACGGTCTTCACTACCGGGACTGGCCCGAAAGCCTGATCGCCCTGCTGGACCGCAACCCGGAGACAGAGGATTTCGTCCTCAGCTATCCCACAGAGCACAGTGCGGCCCATACGGTGGATCTTTCGGAGTACGACCGCTCCCAGGGTATGCCGCTGTTTCTTCAGTGGGATAAACGGTGGGGTTACCTGCAATACGGCGACGATGTGGCGGGACTCACCGCCTGCGGCCCGGTGTGCCTGTCCATGACGGCCTTCTATCTCACCGGCGATCCCGCTATGTCCCCGGACAACCTGATCCGCTTTGCTATCGACGAGGGCTATTGCAGCCGGGGCAACGGCTCCTCCTGGACGCTCATCAGCCAGGGCGCCGCCAAGCTGGGACTGAAAGCCACCGAGCTTCCCCTGGTAGAGGGCCGCATCACCTCTGCGCTGGAAGATGGAAAGCCTGTCATCTGCGTCATGGGGCCGGGGGATTTTACCTCCAGCGGACATTACATCGTCATGACCGGCATGGAGGACGGACACATCCGGATCAACGATCCCAACAGCCGTGCCAATTCGGAAAAATTGTGGGATTATAATGATATTTACGGTCAGATCCGCAATTTATGGATGATTGAAACACAGGGAGCTGCCTGATGGCGGCTCCTCTTTTCTTTTCATTGACGGCAGACCGCGGGTGCATTATAATAGGGACATCTGTTTGACAAGCGGGGGCAGCGGTATGCAAGGCAAGGCGGAAAAAGGCAAATTTGTGGCTGCAATGGTGATTTTCGGCACCATCGGCCTGCTGGTGAAGCACATCGGCCTGCCCAGCAGCGTCATCGCCCTGTGCCGGGGTATCATCGGGACGCTGTTTCTGCTGGTGCAGATGCGGGTTCGGGGCGCACGCTTTCACGGCGGTGCCATTGGCAAAAATCTGCCGTACCTGCTCCTGTCCGGCGGCGCCCTTGGCTTCAACTGGATCCTTTTGTTCGAGTCCTATCGCTATACCTCGGTGGCGGTGTCCACGCTGTGCTACTATCTGGCGCCCATTTTGGTGATCCTGCTCTCCCCCGTGGTGACCCATGAGCCGCTGACGTTGAAAAAGGGCCTGTGTGTGGCGGCGGCGCTGGGCGGCATGGTGGGCCTGTCCGGCGTACTGCAGGGCGGAGCCTTCCGGAGCGGCCAGGGAACGGGCATTTTGCTGGGGCTGGCCGCGGCGGTGCTGTACGCCGCCATTGTACTGCTGAACAAGCGGATACAAGGTCTGCCTGCCCTGGAAAAGACCATTCTGCAGTTGGGCATCTCCGCTATGGTGCTGCTCCCCTATTGTCTGGTGACCGTCCGGTTTTCAGGTCTGATCCTGAGTGCCCGGCCGGCCGTGCTGCTGCTGGTGGCCGGTGTGGTGCACACCGGCCTGGCCTATGCCCTGTATTTTGACGCGCTGGGGGCCATTCCCAGCCAGACAGCGGCCATCTTCAGCTACATTGACCCGGTGGTGGCGGTGCTCACCTCTGCTCTGCTGCTCCGGGAGCCTATGCCGCCCTCCGTGGGGCTGAGTGCCGTGCTTATTCTGGGCGCGGCGGTGGTCTCTGAGGTGCAGCTGCCTGTGAAAGGAAGGAAATAAGATGACCGAAGTAGTTGCCGCACTCATTTGGCGGGGTGAAAGGTTTTTAGCTTGTCAGCGCCCGGCTCACAAGGCCCGGGGACTTCTGTGGGAGTTTGTCGGCGGAAAAGTGGAGCCCGGCGAAACCCGGGAACAAGCCCTTGTCCGGGAATGCCGCGAGGAGTTGGCGGTGACCGTTGTCCCCCGGGATATTTTCATGGAAGTGACCCACGAATATCCCGATCTCACTGTCCATCTGACCCTGTTCCATGCGGTTTTGTCCCAGGGCGAGCCGCAGCCGTTGGAGCACAATGCCCTGCGGTGGATCACCCCGGCGGAAAGCGATTCTCTGGCCTTCTGTCCCGCGGACGAAGTCATTTTGGAGCGGTTGAAGCATCTGTGATCCGGCCCATTGTAATTGACTTTTGTGGCCAAATGGGCTACCATGGTATCAGTTTCGGGCCGTCTGCGGCCCAGGAAAGGATGATGAACATGGATTGGCGCGCGTTACTCTCCCCCTATCAGGACCGTCTGGTCCACAGCCTGCAGTCATGCATCCGCATCCCCAGCGTCTATGCCGATGACGGCAGCGGACACCCCTACGGCCAGCCGGTACACGACTGCCTGCAGTATATGCTGAAACTGTCGTCGGACATGGGCTTTGCCACCGGCAGCTGTGACGGTCACGTGGGCTGGTGTGAATACGGTGAGGGCGAAGAAATGGTGGCCGTACTGGGCCATCTGGATGTGGTCCCCGCCGGCGAGGGCTGGTCTCTGGATCCCTTTGGCGGCGATCTGAAGGACGGGCGTGTCTATGGCCGCGGCTCCATGGATGACAAAGGACCCACCATGGCGGCGCTCTACGCCCTGCTGGCGCTGAAAGAGGCCGGCCTGCCCCTGAAACGGCGGATCCGCATCCTGTACGGTCTCAACGAGGAGACTGGCAGCGCGGACATGAAATATTATCTCAAGCACGGCGGTGAAGTGCCGGTCATGGGCATCACGCCCGACGGTGAATACCCCGTTATCAACGGCGAAAAGGGCCTGGTCACCGAATATTATGACTGCCGCCTGTCCCAGAGCGGCCCCATCCGTCTGAAAGAGCTATCGGGCGGTGCGGCGCACAATATCGTGCCCGATCACGCTGCGGCGGTGCTGGCCTGTCCGTCCGCGCTGGCGGCCCAAATCGCCGCCATGACCGCCGAACAGGTGACGGTCTCCCCTGTTGACGGAGGTGTTCGGATCGAGGCGGCTGGGGTCAACGCCCACGGCGGCTCTCCCTGGGAGGGAGAAAACGCCATCGGCCGGCTGCTGCTGTTTCTGGACAGGTTGCCTCTGGAGGGTGGTCTGCAAAAGGCGGTACACGCGCTGGCGGCCGGCATTGGCATGGAATGGGACGGTGCCTCTCTGGGCATCGCTATGGAGGACGCCCTGTCCGGCAAGCTGACGCTTAATCTGGGCGTGGTGTCCTTTGACGGTGAAACACTCCAGGCCAGGCTCAACTACCGGTATCCGGTGACCCGCACCTTTGACGAATGCGGGCCCCAGGTGGAACAGGCCATGGCCCGGGGCGGCTTTGTCCGGTCGTACCAGCTCCACAAGTCCCGGATCTATATGCCGCCGGACAGCCCGTTGGTACGGACGCTGCTGCGGGTCTACAGCGACTATACCGGGCAGCCCGCCCAGCCCAAGTGCATCGGCGGCGGCACCTATGCCAAAATGATCCCCAACACTCTGGCTTTTGGCCCCATTTTCCCGGGAGACGAGGTCCGGGAGCACAAACCGGACGAATATATGGAGGTCAGCCGTCTGATGGACAATGCCGCCATCCTGGCTCACGCCATGTACGAGCTGGCTAACGGATAACACAAAACGCCCCCGCATGACCGGTCGGTCATGCGGGGGCGTTTCTGCAAGGGTCAAAGCTGTGTATGTGCGTATTTCCTCAAAAGCTGCTCCATGTGCCCCGGTATGCTGCCCCGCTTACGGTGCAGGCGCCTGCAGCTTATTTCTTCTGCTGCCAGTAGTTCAGTTTGGGAAGCTGGGCTTCAAAATAGGCCCGCGCCTGCTCCGGCGGCCAGGTTTCATTTGACATATGCGCCACCAGGAAGTCTGTCAGTTCCGCAAGATTTGTATAAACAAATTTTCCGTCCGCGTAGCACCATTTGCAGTATTCTTCATTAAATGTGCCGTCAGGCTCTCTGCTGATAGAGGCATCGTCCAGGGGCATACCGCAGCACTGGCAGACCAATTTCCGGGGTGCGCCCAGCAGCGTATTGATGGAGACGTCAAACATTTTGGACAGGAGCTTCAGCGTTTCTGTGTTGGGTACGGTTTCTCCGTTTTCCCAGCGGGATACCGCCTGGCGGGTTACGTAGAGCTTGTCCGCCAAGGCTTCCTGGGACAGTCCGTTTTTGGTCCGGAGTTCATAAAGAATATCCTTTGTTTCCACGAAAATCATCACCTCACAGATAGAATACCACGGTTTCCGGGAAAAGCAAAGCAACTCTCTGTTGCCGCAGTCAAAAAAGCGGACCCGCGCCGCACATTACACGCCGGCCCAGACGAACCAAATGAACAGGTAGCCCACGGTGACAGCGGTCAGAGTGAAGGGCACGCCGATCTTTAAAAAGTCCGAGGTCTTCACCCGATTGCCCTCCTTTTGCAGGATGGCGATGGTGGCAATATTGGCAGAAGCGCCGATGGGCGTCAGGTTTCCGCCCAGAGTGGAGCCGGTGAGCAGGCCGAAATACAGCACATAGGGGCTGCAGCCCATCATGGCGGCGATACCGGTGACCACAGGCAGCATGGTGGCCACATAGGGGATGTTATCGATAAAGGCACTCATCAGCACGGAGCCCCAGACGATCAACGAATACATGACAAACAGGTTGTCGCCGCCCAGCTTGACGAACAGCTGGGCGATCTGGTCAATGACACCCGCCTCGCCCAGGCTGGCAATGACCACAAACAGGCTGCCCAAAAGCAGCAGCGTTTTATAGTCCACTTCCTTCAAAGCGGCCTTTACAAGCCCCTGTCCCCGGTACTTCACGGCGGCACGGAGAAGTCCGATGACGAAGATCGACATACAAATGATGCCGTTGATCATGGCGGGGGTATTGGGAATGAAGGACGCAACGATCAGCAGCGCCACGGTGGCAATCAGCAGATAGCTGGGAAAATAGTCCTCCACAGGAGTCAGCTCCCGGACCTCCACGGGCTGCCGGTTTTTCCGGAACAAAAACATGATGACCGGGATGGTGCAGGCAGCACCCAGCTCCACTGCCCAGAAAATGCCGGGACGGCCTTTCATCCAGAGGAACTCCAGGAAATTCATATCGGCGTAGCCACCCAGCATGATGGAGGTGGTATCACCCACCAGGGTGGCGGCACCCTGCAGGTTGGAGGACACCGAGATGCAGATCAGCATGGCCACCGGGGACATATTCAGCTTTTTGCAGATGGCCAGTCCCACCGGCGCGATCATGAGAACGGTGGCCACATTGTCCACAAAGGCGGACACGATGCCTGCAAACAGAGACATGGCCACAGCCACCCACATCACGTTGGGCGTCTTTTTCAGCATCAGATCCGCCAGACGGTTGGGCATTTTGGATTCGATGAACAGAAATACGGTGCCCATGGTGCCGGCAAGCATCATGAGAACATTCCAGTCGATGGCGCTTGCGATCCGGCTGACAGGCATGATGCCCAGGGCCACATACAGTACGGCGGAGACCAACGCCACATAAGGCCGCTTGTCAGACAGTACGATCATCAGCACATACGTGATGATGAACAGGACCAGTGCAATGGTTTTCATATACGGTTCCCCTTTCAGGTATAAAAAAAGACCTTTTCCGCCCCATTGGGCGGCAAAAGTCTCGTTACTAAGGACGCAGTCCGGTGAACGCATCACGTGATGACGAACTGTGTCACACGCGGCAAAGCGTGCAAACTACTCCCTAATGCAAAGAACAGTATACCTGTTTTACAGAGAGCTTGTCAATAGGTTTTTTGAAAAAAGAAAGGCATCCCCCAAAATGAGATGCCTTTCTTTCCTTTTACAGGTTATCGGGACCGAAGCCTTCCGGCAGCAGCTGTCGGAGGGTATAGGTCCGGTAATCGTCCGGACCGGTGGCCAGAAGGATCCGGAACGCATCAGGATCGCAGAACTCCATCATCACCTGGCGGCACACGCCGCAGGGCGCGGTATGGATCAGCTTCTCCCCTTCCGGTCCGGCCACAATGGCGATACGGCGGAAGCTGCGCTCCCCTTCGCTGACCGCTTTGAAAAACGCGGTGCGCTCGGCACAGTTGCTGGGGGTATAGGCGGCGTTTTCAATATTGCAGCCTCGATAGACCGCGCCGCCGGCCCCCTCCAGCGCGGCGCCCACCTGAAAGTGGGAATAGGGCGTATAAGCATTTTTGCGGGCTTCGATGGCCTCCAGGATCAGTTCCTTGTCACCCATGCAGCACACCTCTTACTTGGATTTGATATAGGGCTTGCCGTTGGCCGCGGGGGCGCGGGATTTGCCCACGAACAGCACCAGCACCACCACCGTGGTGACATAAGGGATCATGGAGATCAGCTGCGTGGGAATGGGAGACGCACCGCCCAGCACCACGCGGAGGCCGGTACACATACCGAACAGCAGGCAGGCCCACATGGCGCCCTGGGGTTTGAACTTGCCGAAGATGACGGCGGCGATGGCGATGAAGCCGTGGCCCACCACCGACGTGGGGCGGAACTGGTTCATGGTCGCCATGGTGATGGAGGCGCCGCCCAGGCCCGCCAGGAATCCGGAGATGACCACGGCGGCATAGCGGATGCCGATGACGTTGATACCCAGGGTGTCACAGGCCTTGGGATGTTCACCGGCAGCCCGGAGCCGCAATCCGAAGCGGGTCTTGTAGAAGATGAACCACACTAAAATGACACATAGGAACACCAGATAGGTGGATACCGGGTTCCGCAGCACGTTTTTCAGGAAGTTTGCCCCCACCGTGCCCTCGGTAAACATACCGGAGAACAGGTTGGGCAGCTTGTTGTCCAGAAGGTTGGGCGTATCAGAGGAGTTGAACCAGGCCTTCGACAGCAGCAGAGCCACGCCGGCGCCCAAAAAGTTGATGGCTGTGCCCACGATGGTCTGGTCTGCGTGCAGCGAGACGGAGGCGACGGCATGAAGCAGGGCCAGCGCGGCGCCCGCAAGGCCGCCGCAGAGGAAGCCGATCCAGGGATTTCCGGTAAAATGAGCAATAGCCGCGCCGAAAAACGCGCCGATGGTCATCATGCCCTCAATGCCGATGTTCACCACGCCGCTGTTCTCCGAAAAACAGGAGCCAAGCGCCGCAAACAGCAGCGGCGGCGTATAGGTCAGGGTCGCATAAATGATAATGCCCAGTTCATTGATAATGCTTTCCATTTATTTCCCTGCCTTTCTCTTTTTGACGATCTTGAACACATGGGAGATGGCGATGAAGAACACCACCGTGCCGGTGATGATCTTGATGACCTCAGAGGGAGCGCCGATGAGGTTGAGCTTGCTTCCCGCGTATTTCAAAGCGCCGTAGAAGATACCCGCCACAAAGACGCCAATGGGATTGGAGCCGCCGATAAGCGCCACCACGATGCCGTCGAAGCCGTAGCCCTCCTGTCCGGCAAAAACGCTGATGCGCTGGCCCATGCCAAGCACCTGCACCGCACCGCCGATGCCCGCCAGGGCGCCGGAGATGCACAGAGCGGTGAGCATGGCCCGGCTGGTGTTGATGCCGCCGTACTCAGCCGCGTGGCGGTTGAAGCCCACCGCTTTCAGCTCATAGCCCAAGGTGGTCTTTTCGATGATCATGTAAATGAGGATGGCGAAGATACCGGCCAACAGAATACCCCAGTTGGAGGTGGACGCCAGGTTCAGCCCCTCGCGCAGAGACTGGGGAAGCAGGATGCGGGCGGCGTCAGAGACATTTTTGGTGGCCTCCGCCGTGCCCTCGCTGTGGATGGCGGGGATGGAAACGATATAGTTGGACAGATAAAAGGCGATCCAGTTAAACATGATCATGGACAGCACCTCGTTGATGCCCCATTTGGTCTTCAGGACGCCTACCACCACACCCCACAGGGCGCCTGCCGCGGCGGCAGCCAGGAAGCACAGGGGGATCAGGATCACAGAGGGAGCGGGCACCAGAATGCCCACCACACAGGCAGCCATGGAACCCACCACGAACTGGCCCTCGGCCCCGATGTTGAACACGCCGGTGCGGAAGGAAAAGGCCACAGACAGGCCGGTGAAAATCAGCGGCGTGCCGTAAACCACGCAGTAGGACATGGACTTTGCGGTGCTGAAGGCGCTTTGCAGCAGCTTGCCGTATGCCGTAAAGGGATTGATGCCGATGCACTGCAGGAAGATGCCGCCCACCAAAAAGGCGAACAGGATGGCGATGAAGGTGAGGGTAAAATTGCTCTGCAGCAGCTTTTGCAGGGAGAACTTACGCTTCATGTCTTCCACCTCCTGCCATCATCAGGCCCAGTTCTTTTTCGTCGGCCTCCGCGCCGGGCACACTGCCCACGATCCGGCCGTCATAGATCACATCGATGCGGTCGGACAGGCTCATGACCTCGTCCAGCTCAAAGGATACCAGCAGGACGGCCTTGCCCTTGTTCCGCTGGTCCACGATATACTTGTGAACGTATTCAATGGCGCCCACGTCCAGGCCGCGGGTGGGGTTGACCGCGATCAGCAGGTCCTTGTTGTTCTCCACCTCGCGGGCGATGATGACCTTTTGCTGGTTGCCGCCGGACAGGGTTCCCGCGGGCTTATCCACGGAATTTCGGGGACGAACGTCATATTTTTCCGCGCATTCACCGGCAAAGGCCCGGATGGCATCCTTTTTTAAAAAGCCGTTTTTGGAGAACTGCGGCTCCCGGTAATTCTGGAGGATCATGTTCTCCGCCACGGTGAAGTCCAGTACCAGGCCGTGCTTCTGACGGTCGGCGGGGATGCTGCTGACCCCCTTGTTAAAGAGCTTTCTGGGGGTGGCGTTGATGAGATTCTCGCCCCGAACGGAGACTTTTCCGCCGGTGGCCTTCCGCAGGCCGGTGATGATCTCCACCAGCTCGGTCTGGCCATTGCCGTCGATGCCGGCGATGCCCAAGATCTCGCCCTCCCGCACCTGCAGGCTCAGTCCCTTGAGGATCTCGACTTTGCGGTAATCCATGCCGTGCAGGTCCTCTATCTGAAGGACCACATCACCGAAGGGATGCTCCTCCTTTTCCACCTTGAAAGTCACGTTGCGGCCCACCATTTTGGCGGCCAGCTCATTCTCGGTGACCTCATCCACGTTGACCACGTCGATGAGCTTGCCCAGGCGGATGATGGTGCAGTAGTCGGCGGAAGCCTTGATCTCCTTCAGTTTATGGGTGATGAGGATGATGGACTTTCCGTCCGCGGTGAGTTTGCGCATGATCTCGATGAGCGCCTGGATCTCCTGCGGCGTCAGCGACGCGGTGGGTTCGTCCAGGATGAGGATGTCCGCGCCCCGGTACAGGGCCTTCAAAATCTCCACGCGCTGCTGCATTCCAACCGAGATGTCCTCCACCTTGGCGTCGGGGTCGATGGCCAGGCCGTATTTTTCTGAGATCTCCACTACATTTTTCCGTGCGGTGGCCATGTCCAGCTTGACGCCCTTCACAGGCTCCATGCCCAGAACGATGTTTTCGGTGATGGTAAACGGCTGTACCAGCATGAAGTGCTGATGCACCATGCCGATGCCCACTTCGATGGCCTTTTTGGGGCTGTCGATGTCCACCGGCTTGCCGTTGACACGGATCTCACCGGAGTTAGGCCTGTACAGACCGTACAGGATGTTCATCAGCGTACTTTTTCCCGCGCCGTTTTCACCCAGGATCGCGTGGATCTCGCCTTTGTGCACAGTCAGGTCGATACCGTCATTGGCCGTGAAGTCGCCGAATTTCTTCACAATATTCCGCATTTCAATGACGGGGGTGGATAGGTCCACATTACGTTGTTTCGCCAAAAAGCTCCCTCCCTATTGGTTTTGCGTATATTCTCAAACAGTAAGCGCAAATGGGTTCAGGTGACCACCACATCGGTCAGGCCAAAGCTGCGGGCCAGCGCCGCCAGCCCATCCAGCTGCTCGTCCGTTGGCGGGACGATGCTCTTGTACCGTTCCCGGACGCCGAAAGGACGGTAACGAATGATTTTGTAGCGCGTGCCGCCCCGGCTCTGCCAGGGTGCGATGCATTGGGCTACCCAACGCACCGTTTCCTCCGGATCGCCCAGGCCGGGCACCACCACGGTGCGGACCTCTGTGAGCTTGCCGCACCGGGCCAGAAAGTCCAGATTGGCCTTTACCTCGCTGTTTTCCGCACCGCAAAGGTCCTGGTGGACCGTAAGGTCCCATGCCTTTACATCCAGCATGACACCGTCTGTTACAGCCATCAGTTCCGGGTCTGCGGACAGGTCATAGCTGCCGTTGCTGTCTATCAGCGTATGCAGGCCCTCCTCCTTTGCCAGAGCGAACAACTCTGCCAGAAAATCCCGCCAGCGGGTGCATTCTCCGCCGGAGACCGTGATGCCACGGATAAAAGGCATATTCTTTTTGACCTCCTCCATCACCTGCTTCGGGGTCATGGAGCGGGTGCGGGGAGAGCTGCCGTTGGGGCAGACCTTCAGGCAGGCATCGCACAGGCAGCACTTCGTGATATCATAGGTGACCCTCCCTCCCTGCTTCTGCAGCGCGCCGGTGGGACAAACTGAAACGCAGGTGCCGCAATGGCCGCACAGATGGATAGTCTCCGGGTTGTGGCAGTATTTGCAGTCAAAATTGCAGCCCTGCAGGAAAATGGCTGTCCGGTTGCCCGGGCCGTCCACCGAGCTGAAAGGGATGATCTTATTGACCAGCGCTTCCATATCAGCGGATGCGGCGGTCCAGGATCTTGCAGTTTTTGGAGGCGCCCAGGCCGAGCCCGGTGGTGTTCTGGCGGACGTTCAGGCCGCTGTCCAGCTTTTCCATCTCAGAGCGTTTGACAAGATAGCCGGTGACCCGGATCACATCACTGTCGCTGCTGTAGAAGGACAGGTAGCGGATGTCCGTTTTGAAGGCGCCCCGCAGGATGTCCAGAATAAACTGGGGATTGTTGTGCACCGTCAGGTCCACCGGGAAGATATCGCCGGTGCCGGAGGGGAAGTATTTGTGGAACAAGGAGATGTGTTTGAGGTGGTCCACCAGCTCGTCCGGTTCCTCGCCAATGGGGATGCGGGTGCCGGGACTGCTGTTCTGATCATCAGCCAGGCCCACCTGGGCGTGCAGCAGGAAATGGCCGCCGGTGCATTCGCAGTAGGGTGCCTGATGGGCGTTGTTGAAGGCTTCGATCTGGTCCATGATCTCCACGCCCAGGGCGTCCGCCTCGGCACAATGGCCGTAGCGGCCGGACTTGCCCTCTTTCTCCATCAGCACGTTGACCGCTTCTGCAAGGCCAACCAGCCCGTACATGGCGGTAAAGTTTTCCCGCTTGATGAAGCCCTCTCGCGACAGGAAGTTGCTTTCAAAAAAGCCGCTCTTTTCCACAATGAACCGGATGCGTTCGTCCATATACCGGGCCATCACATCCATCATATGCGGCAGCACGCGGGTCTTGAAATCCGCAATGCTGTCGGCGCGGCGGGCGATGTTGCCCAGCAGCAGCCGGGACAGGGTGTAGCTGCCGCCAGCCTCCAGCAGACCGTTGTAGCAGCTGGCGATGACGTAATGGTCCCCCAGCTCCCGCCGGAACATGGCGTCATTGGCAAAGCTGGGCTTTGCGGAATGCATGGCGCAGCGGATGCCCTCCAGCAGATAGCTGTCGGGTGTCTCAGCGCTGACACGCATGGTCAGGTTGGGGACGGCGTCCTCCAGTTCAGCTTCCACCTGCATGATCAGGCGGCCGGCGCGGGTATCCATGGGGCCGATGTCCGCGTGGCAGAAGGAGTCCAGAATGGTGCGGTCCACATTCTTGAAAAACAGGCGCAGGGCCTTTTTGACAGTCTCGTCATCCATTCCCTCCACATAAGGCTCCAGCAGCTGATCCAGGTTGCCGATATACACCGGGAAATTGGTGATGCTGGGCACATTATGGTAGAAGATCAGAAGGTTATTCAGCGCGTCGAAAAGGTCGGTGGCAGGCTCCAGCTGGAGGAACGCGCTGCCCTCCCGCAGGAATTTGGCGTAATCGGGCGCAATGTAACGGGGACGGTAGGGCGCGTCACCCTCACCCAGGTTGCAGATGCATTTTTCCGTGACCGGCACCCGCATCAGGCTGTCCAGTTCAGCCGGCTCGTCCAGCACAGTGAGCAGATTCTCAGCATGGCGCGACAGGTTTGTGACCTTCTGCTCATGGGTCAGTGTTCTGTCGGTAATGGTGGCCAAAATGGCTTCTCTTGCAGTCTGCACTTCCGATGCCGTAAGTTCGCGCATGGTCAATTCCTCCCATGATGATATGAATACTTTATTTATTATATCATGCCGGTAAGAAATTTCCACATTTTTTCGCCGATTTCATCATTTTTTGCGCAAAAAAACTCCGCTGAACAAGTCAGCGGAGTTTTGATGGCGGTAAAGCTTACTCGGTCAGAGTGAAAGCGCCGGGATAGACAGCTTCCAGCTCGTCGATGGTGTTGGGAACGGTGATCTCGCCGGACTCGACCTTGGCCATGGCAGCGTTAACGGCGTCCACGACCTCAGCAGGCAGCAGGTTCTGGGTGGGAGCAATGCCAACGCCTTCGTTGGTCAGATCATACATATGAACGCCGGACTGGAACTTACCGTCGGCAACAGCCTTAGAAATATCCTGAGCGGCAGTGTCAACACGCTTCATAGCGGAGGTGATGACGTTTTCGGGAGCCAGGGGGCTCTGGTCGGAGTCGACACCGATGGCCCAGATGCCATTCTCCTTGCAGCCCTCGATGACACCGGAACCGGTGCCGCCGGCGGCATGATAGATGACGTCAGCGCCCTTGGTGATCATATCCACAGCAGCGGTCTTGCCCACAGCGGCATCGCCGAAGGAGTTGGCGTTGTACTGCAGGATCTCAGCATCGGGATTGGCAGCCTTGACACCGGCGATGTAACCCACGGCAAACTGGTTCATGGAGTCAGAATACATGCCCTGAACATAGCCAACGGTGTTGGACTCGGTCATCATGCCGGCCACCAGGCCCACCAGGTAGGAAGCCTGGTTCTGGGCGAACATCAGGCAGGCCACATTGGGCAGGTCGATGGAGCTGTCATCGATGATGGCGAACTTCTGATCGGGGTTGGCGGTGGCCGCTTCCTTGGTGGCATTAGCCAGCATGTAGCCCACGCAGATGATCAGGTCATAACCGTCTTCCATAAAGGTCTCGATGTTGCCCTGATAGTCAGCGTCGGTCTTGGACTCCAGATACTGGACCTGGAAACGGCTGTCGGAAGCCTGCAGAGCCTGCAGACCTTCCCAGGAAGTCTGGTTGAAGGACTTGTCGTTAACGCCGCCCACGTCGGTGACCATACCGATCTTGAAGGTCTTGCCGGAATTACCGCCTTCGTTGGCGTTGTTGCCGCAGCCGGCAGCCAGAGCCAGAATCATCATGGCGGCCAGCAGCAGTGCCAGATACTTTCTCATTGTAGTTTCCTCCTCTTTTGTTGTTCACGCGCCCATACCGGGCGCAGGTTTAAAAGGATTTCCGCTCCATATGGTATCATTTCTTCAGTGGAAAAGCAAGTAGTATCGCTGATGAATTAACATTTTTCACAGCTTTTTATTTTTTCGGAGAAAAAGGAAGATTTTTTTGTAGAAATTACTGAATGTTTTGTATTATAATTAAAAAAATTTTTCAAACAGGAGGGCTTCCCCATGGATAGCTTACGTGCCGATCATGATTTGGGCTTTTTGCTTCGTTTTGAAAATATCGCCTGGTATACGGACGGCGCCGTGCGCATCCTGGACCGGAGAGTATATCCCATGGAGACCCGCTTTGTCACCTGCCGCACGCACGGGGAGGTGGCCCAAGCCATCGCCGACATGGTGACGCAAAGCGCCGGTCCCTATTACGCCGCCGCCCACGGCATGACGCTGGCAGCCTACGAATGCCGCGGCAGCCGTGACCCTTTATCTTATATGGAGCGGGCTGCTTACGTTCTGTCCCACGCCCGGCCCACCACCGCCGGCAGAATGGAGGCCATCACAGGCGCCGCGCTGACCCAGGCCCGCCTGGCGTTGGAAAGCGGACGCGATCCGGTAGAGGCGCTGCAGGCCTACGGCGCGGAGCTGATGGAGACCCGCTACCGGAACATCGACAAATGCGCTCAGGCCCTGGCCCGGCTGCTGCCCGGAGACGCCACCGTGATGACCCAGTGTTTTGCCGAAACCGTGGTGGGGCTGCTGCTGCGGGACGCGGCTGCCATGGGCAAACAGGTGCGTCTCATCTGCCCGGAGACCCGGCCCTTTCTGCAGGGCGCGCGCCTGACCGCCAGCGTGGCGGCGCAGCAGGGCTGTCAGGCTACCGTGATTTGTGACAATATGCCCGGCATGGTGATGTCCTGCCAAAAGGTGGACCTGTTCACCTCGGCGGCCGATGTCATCTGCATGGATGGCACCGTGGTCAACAAGGTGGGTACCTTTCAGATCGCCCTGTGCGCCAGCCATTTCGGGGTTCCCTATTATGTGACCGGTTCTCCCGACCGCGGCAAGCCCAGCGCATCTGCCGTTACGATCGAGTACCGGGACGGGGCTTCCGTGCTGGAGCACCAGGGTGTAAAGGTGACCCTGCCCGGTGTGCAGGGGCTGTATCCTGCCTTTGATGTGACGCCGCCGGGGCTGGTCACGGGCTATGTCACCGACCGGGGCGTTTACACAGCCGCTTCCCTGCCCCATTATTTTGCGCCCGGCGAGACCGGAGACTTCCCCTCCGCATAAGCCGTTCATAATTTTGTGCAAAAATATTTAGAATTTATTCAGATTCCGGTTCGATTTTTCGACTTTTTTCCAAATTATTTTTGTTTATTCTCGTTAATTTTGCATTATTTTTTGAGATTGTGCAATTTCTATAAAATTGCGAACTGTTTTGTGTTATTTTTTGCCAGTGCCCTGTGTTGCGCAAAAAGCAGAAAGGCAGTATACTTTTTCTGTTAATAAATTAACATCTGAAATCCCCATGATCAGAACGTAATTTATTAACTACTTTATAAAGGAGTGTGCACTATGTTCAAAAAGTTCACAAACGGCTGCGTACGCGTAGTCAACCGCTGGCTCCCTGACGCTTTTTTGTTCGCCGTGATCCTGACCATCGTCGTCTTCCTGGGCGCTATGGTCGCCACCGGTATGGGTCCCGTGGCAATGCTGAATGCCTGGGGCAATGACAAGGGCTTCTGGGGTCTGCTGTCCTTCTCCATGCAGATGGCTCTGGTTCTGGTCTTCGGATCTGCCATGGCTTCTGCTAAGGTCTGTAAAAAGGGTCTGGGCGCCATCGCTTCCCTGGCGCACAACAACAAGCAGGCCATCGTTATCACCACCTTTGTTTCCGTTATCTGCTGCTGGGTCAACTGGGGCTTCGGTCTGGTCGCCGGCGCTCTGCTGGCTAAGGAGATCGCCAAGCGTGTCCGCACTGTGGACTATCCCCTGCTGATCGCCTCCGCCTACTCCGGCTTCGTCATCTGGCACGCCGGCTTCTCCGGCTCCATCCCCCTGGACTTGGTCAAGGGCAAGGAATTCGCCGGTGTCGTCTATCAGGCTCCCATCACCGAGACCATCTTCCATCCCGTCAACCTGGTCATGGTGCTGATCGTCCTGATCGCCATGCCCTTCATCAACTACGCCATGCATCCTGACAAGGAGCACACCATCTGCGTCGATCCCGCTCTGCTGGAAGCCGAAACCGAGCGCACCTACAAGATTGAGACTCCCGCTGACAAGATGGAGCACTCCAAGATCCTGTGGGCCATCCTGCTGGTCTTCTGCTGGGGCTACATCGTTTATTACTTCGCCACTGAGGGCTTCAAACTGGGCCTGAACATCGTCAACTTCCTGTTCATGACTCTGGGCCTGACCCTGCACGGCAATCTGCGTAAGTACGTGGACGCCATCGCTGACGCCGCTGGCGGCGCTGCCGGCGTTCTGCTGCAGTTCCCCTTCTATGCTGGTATCATGGGCATGATGGTTGCTACCAACGCTGATGGCGTGTCTCTGGCTTCTGTCATTTCCAACTTCTTCGTCAATATCTCCACCACCACCACTCTGCCCATGCTGTCCTTCCTGGCAGCCGGTATCGTGAACTTCTTCGTTCCCTCCGGCGGCGGCCAGTGGGCTGTCCAGGGTCCCATCATGATGCCTGCCGGCGCTGCTCAGGGCATCCCCGATGGTCTGACCGCCATGGCCGTGGCCTGGGGCGACCAGTGGACCAACATGATCCAGCCCTTCTGGGCTCTGCCTGCTCTGGGTATCGCCGGTCTGTCTGCCCGCGATGTCATGGGTTATCTGGTGGTCATCCTGCTGTTCACCGGTATTCTGGCCTGCGGCGGCTTCCTGGTTTGGGGCATGCTGTAAGCCTTTCGCTGACAGTCAGCTGACAACTTAACAAAGAAAGCCCCCGGAATAATTCCGGGGGCTTTTCGTCTGCCAAAGAGAAAGAAAAAAGCAGACCTTCTATGGGAAAAAACGAACAGGAGTTTTCAGGCCTTGAAAAAGGCGGCGGCCACGGCGCCGGGGCCTGCATGGGTTCCCACCACGCTTCCCACAATGGTGGTGCGGAGCGCTTCCCTATGGTCCTCCCACAACGCGGCGCTGTCCTCAATGTACTTGTTCAGCAGCGCATCGGAAAGGCCTGTATAGCCCAGCATCAGCGGCTTGCTGAAATCCACGCCGCCTGCCTTTTGGATCTCTGCCGCAAGCAGGTTGTTGCCCTGTTTGGAGCCGCGGGCCTTGCCCAAGGTACAGATCTCACCGTCCTGAATGGCAATGACCGGTTTGATGGACAATATTCCTCCGGCAATCGCCGCTGCGGACGAAATGCGTCCGCCTTTTTTCAGATACTCCAGGGTATCCAGCATGGCGATGACCCGGACGTTGTCCCGTTCCTGTTCCAGCCGCGCGGCAATGGAAGGCGCATCCATTCCCTGTTCCGCCAGCTGCAGGCCCAACTCTGCCAGGATCCCCGAGCCGATGGCAACGGACTGGGAATCCACCACCCACACCCGGCCCGGAAAATCCGCGGCCGCGATGGTGGCGCTCTGACAGGTGCCGGACAATTTTGAGGAAATGGTGAGTACCACGGCCTGGTCGCCGTTTTCTTCCACCTGGCGGAAAATGTCCGCAAAGGCTTCAGGCGTGGGCTGGCTGGTGGTTGGCATCACATCGCTTTCCACCAATTTTTCATAGAACTGATGATGGGTAATGGTAACGCCGTCCACATATTCATCACGTCCGAAGTGAATGGTCAGCGGCACCACCGTCAATTTTTCCCGGACCTCCGGCATCAGATCGGCCGTGGAGTCCACAATCATACGAACTTTCATACTGCAAGTCTCCTTTGGTTATGCAGGAATGCCCTCTTTGCTGATAACTTGTAAATGCGCAGCAATGGATTCCAGCGCACGGTACATGACCTCACGTTCTTCTTCCGAGAGGCCGCTCCCGGCCACTGCCACCGCCTGCTGTGCCCTGCGGCTGACATAGTCCGCGGCGGCCAGGCCCTTTTCGGTGAGACGCAGCTTTGCCCGATAAGCGTTGTTGACCGCCAGGCGTTCCAGCAGGCCGCGCTCTTCCATTTCCCCGATGCTTCGGGACACAGCGGCCTTGTCCAGATCGCAGATCTCACAGAGCTGCGCGGATGTCAAGCCCTGGGGATGCCTGGCCATAGCAACCAGATACTGGGCGTAGCCGCCCTTCAGGCCGTACCGCTCCATCTCATCCCGCTCAATTTTTTGAATGCTGCGGTAAATACCGGATATCGCAAAGGAAAACCGTTCAAAACGGCTGATCACAGGCGTTCCTCCTTTATTCCATGTTGATTTGTCAACATCTATAAAATAACATACAGATGTTGATTTGTCAACATCTGTTTTGGGCAGACCTCACGGTTGTTTTTGCTTCTAAATTTCTCCTTTTCTATTGTAATCATACAGTAATTATGCTATCATAAATAATATGTCTATATAAAGGAGTTGGTAATTCCAAATGGACAGTGACAGTTGGTTGTTATATGTCCTGCTCGTGGCCCTGATCCTTGGCGGCGGCTATTTTGCCGGTGCGGAGATCGCCTTTGCATCCTGCAACAAGATCCGTCTGAAAACCCAGGCGGAATCCGGCAGTGCCCGCGCCAAAACGGCCATCTTTATTTCGGAGCATTTTGACAATGCGCTGACCACGCTGCTCATCGGCAACAACATCATGCACATCGGCTGTTCTTCCCTGGCCACGCTGTTGGCTACCCGGCTGTGGGGGCCCGGTTCGGTGGGCGCCACCACGGTGGCCATCACGCTCATTGTGTTTTTTGTCAGCGAGATGCTGCCAAAAAGCTTTTGCCGCAGCCACGCCGACACTGTGGTCCTGGCTTTTGCCGGATCGCTGCGATTCCTTATGCGGCTTCTCAGTCCCGTGGCCTGGATCTTTAACCGGATCAGCGCGCTCTGCGCCAAGCTGTTCGGCGGCAAAAAAGCGCCCTCTTTCACCGAGGACGAATTGAACACCATGATGGAATCCGCCCAGGCCTCCCCCGCCCTGCATCAGGAGAACGAGGACCGTCTGCTGACCGCGGCGATGGCTTTTGACCACATCAGCGCTTGCCAGGCCATGCAGCCCGTGGAGCGGATGGAAGCGCTGGAGCTTTCCATCCCCGCAAAAGAGATTGCGGCCTATGCCCAAAGCCATACACATTCCCGTATTCCCATCTACCGGGGTGATATCGACCACATTGTGGGCGTCATTCACATTCGGGACTTTTTGCGAACATATCTCAAAAGCGGAGACCGCACCAGGCTGCGCGCCGTCATGAATCCGCCGGCCTTTGTTTCCCCCGACACACCTGTGGACGAAGTGCTGCAGCAGATGAGCAGCCACCGTGTCCAACTTGCCATCGTTCGGGACGGTGAGGGCAAGACCCTGGGCGTGCTGACGGTGGAGGATATTCTGGAAGAGTTGGTAGGCGACATTTGGGACGAAGAGGATTCCGAAGGGATGGTGAAGCAGCATGGCTGAGGCTTTGCCCTATCTTGGGATCGTGATCTGCATTTTCTTTTCCGCCTTCTTTTCCGGCTCGGAGATCGCCTTTGCTTCCGTCAACACGCTGCGGCTGAAAAATGCTGCTGACAACGGCAGTAAGGCCGCAAAGGTTGCTTTCTTCCTGTGCGAGCAATATGACAAAGCCTTGTGCACCATCCTCATTGGCAATAACCTGGTGAACATCGCTTCCTCCTCTATCGCAACGGTCATCGCCCTGGATCTGGTGGGCAGTGCCGGCGCTGTTTATGCCACCGGTGTTATGACCGTCCTCATCCTGATCTTTGGCGAGATCGTGCCGAAAATTCTGGCCAAGGAGCATTGTGACGGTTTTGTCCTGAGAACGGCCGCTCCCCTGCGGTTTCTCATGATCGTTACCAAGCCCCTGGTCACAGCCATTACCTGGCTTATTGACAGGATCTCCCAGCTATGGGGTGGCGACCCGGAGCCGGAGCCTATCACCCCGGACGAGCTGATGACCATCATCGAGACTGTCGAGGATGAAGGCGTTATCGACGAGGACCGCAGCGAGCTGCTGCAGTCCGCCGTGGGCTTCGGCGAAACTACCATCGAAGAGATCCTGACGCCCCGGGTGGACCTGCTGTCCATCGACCTGTCCGACAGCCGGGAGGATATTCTGGAGACCATGTCCAAAAGTCCCTTTTCCCGTCTGCCGGTCTATGACGAGGATGTGGATTCCATTACCGGCATTCTTTATCTGAATCACGCTTACCGCGTGCTGGCTGTCCATCCGGACACCCCCATCCGCGACCTGGTGACCCCCGCGTTTTTCCTGCACCGCAGCACCCGTCTTCCGGTGGCGCTGAAGGCGCTGCGGGAGCGTAAGATGCAGATGGCCGTGGTCCTGGACGACTTCGGCGGCACCTGCGGCGTGGTCACACTGGAGGATATTCTGGAGGAAATCGTGGGCGACATCTGGGACGAGAGCGATCCCATTGAAAACGAGTTTCAGCAGCTGGATGAGACACACTTCCGCATCAGCGGCAGCATGGCGCTGGACGACCTGCTGTGGGAGCTGGATCTGGACCAGTATGAGGATGCCTTCGACAGCGCCACGGTTGGCGGCTGGGTGACCGAATATCTGGGGCGCTTCCCCGATGTGGGCGATCGGTTTACCTGGAAGAACCTGACAGTCACCGTAGAGGCGCTGGATGAGATGCGCGTCACCCAGATCCTGGTGGAAGTATCTCCCGTCTCCGCAGAAGAGTCTGAAACTGAAAAAGAATAGACCACGCACATCCTTCAAAGTAATTGCCTGACCCAGTTTGTTTATAAAAAGAAAGATCCTCCGCAGAAGTTTCTGCGGAGGATCTTATGTTCTCCGGGCTGTGGCAAAGGTCCCGGCGGCGGTCAGTCTTTTTCGGGGTCAAAGGGCCATTTCTCGTGATATTCATTGAGCAGCCGCAGCACGCCTTCCGCGTCGCCCTTCAGAATGACCCGTGGATTGTCCGCTACCCCATCATAGGAGAACTGTATGCTGCCAAAATCCCCGTGGCTGATACGGTCGCAAAAGAATTCTGCCACTTCTTTTCGGTCAACTTTGGGCAGATCCAGAATAATGCAGCATTCCGGCTGCCGCTTTCTTGTATACAGAAGAAAATCATACACCAGCCCATTGTTTTTAGCCAAAATGCTGGGTCGAACGGCGGGATGACGTAAGAAACGCTCTACCTGTTCCGGTGTAAAGTGCCACAAGCCATTGATCTTTTCTCCCTGGAGAATGCCGGATGCAATATAATTGCGGATGGTTCGGTCTGTCGATCCGGTGGAAAGCACCAGATGGCTGATGAGATAGTAATTTCCAACGTACTGTGTGCTCATATGCTGACTCCTTTCAAACTGTTTTTCATCTCCCACCATGATTATAGCGCCCGGGCCAAAGAGAAGCAATTTGAAATACAGCCGCTTTTTCATAGCTGAGCCAATACACAATACAAAAACCGGCAGGCCTTTTGGCCTGCCGGTTTGTCTATCCGGTCATGGCTGTGCTTAACGCACAGGGCCGCGAACCGGTGCTGTTTGATGTGGTTGTTACGCTCTTAGAAGGTGGCGACGTTCTCGGGGATGATCAGCTTGGCGCCGGTCTTGGAAACGACCTCATCCACAGAGCTCTCGGCGTTGACCTCACGCAGAACCAGACCGTCAGCGGTAGACTCGATAACAGCCAGCTCGGTGATGATCCACTTGACGCGCTTATAAGCGGTCAGAGGCAGCGTGCACTTCTTGAGGATCTTGGGATTGCCCTTCTTATCGGTGTGGGTGGTGATGACGATGACATTCTCAGCGCCGGAAACCAGGTCCATAGCGCCGCCCATGCCGGGAACCATCTTGCCGGGGATGATGTGGGAGGCCAGGGAGCCTTCCTCATCGACCTGCAGGGCGCCCAGAATGGTAGCATCCACATGACCGCCGCGGATCAGACCGAAGGAGGTAGCGGAATCGAAGAACATGGCGCCGGGAATGGTGGTGACGTACTTGCCGCCGGCATTGGACACGTTGGTGTCCTCGTTTTCCTCGGTAGCGGCAGCGCTCATACCCATAATGCCGTTCTCAGACTGGAAAATCACATGAACATCTTCAGGCAAATAGTTGGCAACCATCTCGGGCATGCCGATGCCCAGGTTGACAACGTCACCATCATGCAGGAAGCGAGCAGCGCGCTTCGAAATGACAACCTTTGCGTCTTCCATTAGTTGTTACCTCCTACCACGATATAGTCCACCAGGACGAAGGGAGTCATGACGTCTTCGGGAGCGATCTCACCGGGCTCGACCAGCTTTTCAGCCTCAACGATGACGGTCTTACAGGCCGCAGCCATCAGGGGGCAGAAGTTCTTGGTGGTGCCCTTGTAGTAGACGTTGCCCAGCTTATCCACGATGGAACCCTTGATCAGACAGACATCGCCCTTCAGAGCGGTCTCCAGCAGATAGTCCTTACCATCCACATTGATGACCTGCTTGCCCTCGGCGATATCGGTACCGATACCGGTGGGAGTCAGAACGCCGCCCAGGCCGAAGCCGCCGGCGCGAATCTTTTCAGCCAGAGTGCCCTGAGGAGTCAGACGGACATCCATGGTGCCCTCGCTCATCTGCTTGCCGGTCTCGGGGTTGGTGCCGATGTGGCTGGCATACAGAGTCTTCACCTTGTGGCGGGCGACCAGTTCGCTGACGCCGCGGAAGCCGTGCTTCTCAGCGCCCTCGGGGAAACCGGTGTCATTGACAGCAACCGTCAGATCCTTGACGTCGCTGTCAGCCAGTTCCTTGATGATAGAATCGGGGGTACCATGACCCAGAAAACCACCGACCATGATGAAGTCGCCATCCTTGACCAGGGCAGCAGCTTCCTTAGCGGAAATGAACTTGTTCTTCATGTCAAAAAACCTCCTTAAAGATTTTCTTATTTCATGCCGCGCTTGACCATCTCTGCGACAGCAAAGCTGGCAACATCATCGGCATAAGTGCCGGCGCCGAAGCCTGCATCATAGCCCAGCTCCTTGGCCAGCTCATGGGTGATGCGGGGACCGCCGCAGACCACAACGAACTTGTCGCGCAGGCCTTCGGCTTCCAGCAGCTCGATGAGCTCCGTCAGGTTCTGGATATGAACATCCTTCTGGGTGACGGTCTGAGAGACCATCAGCACATCGGCCTTCAGCTCCAGAGCCTTCTTGATGAACTCTTCGTTGGGGACCTGGCTGCCCAGGTTGTACGCTTCGATCATCTCGTAACGCTCCAGGCCGTAGTGACCGGCGAAGCCCTTACGGTTCATGATGGCGTCGATACCGACGGTATGCGCATCGGTACCGGTGGAAGCGCCCACCATGACGACCTTGCGGCCGATGTTCTTCTGGATATACTCGTTGGTCTCTTCCATGCTCATGACATCAGATTCCACGGTCATAACGTGGATCTCGTCATAGTTGATGGTATGGACACAGCTGCCGTAGACCACATAGAAGGTGAACTCTTTGTCCAGAGCCTGGTGGAAAGCCACGTTGGGCTCTTCCAGACCCATCTTCTTGGCGATCTGGCGGGCAGCCTCTTCACCGCGTGCGTCATCCTTGATGGGCAGGGTGAAGCTGGTCTGGACCTTACCGTCGTTCATGGTGTCGCCGTAGGGCTTCAGCCTGGTCAGATCCAGAGTGGTATCGAAATCCGCTTTGTGGGTATTGTACAGTCCGGAACTCATTCTGCAGCCACCTTGCCTTTCATCAGTTCAATGAAGGGGTTGAAATACTCGGCGCTCTTGATGACGACGCCGTTCAGACCCTTACCGCCATCCTTGGGACGCTTGACATCGGCAAAGATGCCCTTTTCAATGGTGGTGAACAGGCCCAGCTTCTCGATCTCAGCCAGCAGGTCGGTAGCCTTGGTCAGAACTTCGTTGGCGCGGGACTGGATGATGCCGCCCTCTTTATAGGTCAGCTCGGCACCCAAATCCTTCATGGTGCGGAAGATGTACTGCGCGTTTTCGATGGACAGGGCGCGGTCAGACATGAAGGGGGTGTGGATAGCCTCGGTCATCATGCCCAGCAGCTGCAGGCGCTGGCCGGTCAGGATGGCGACCATGTTGAACAGGGCATCCTGGATGTGGCCGCGGAAGATGTTGCCGGTCATGAACTTCGTGGGAGGCATATACTTCAGAGGAGCCTTGGGGAAGATCTCGCGGGCCATCTGCGCCTGCGCCAGCTCATACAGGAAAGTGTTCTCCACGGAGGGATCCATCTCAAAGGCATGGCCCAGACCCATCTGCTCCTCGCGCATACCGGCGCGCAGAGCAAAGGCCTCGTTCAGGAACTGGGAAGCCAGAACGGTGTGGGCGCTGGTGATGGCGTCGTCGGTGGTCAGATAGTTGTCCTCACCGGTGTTGATGATGACGCCGGCATAGCCGTTGATGACGCGGGAGAAATACTGGTCAACGATGGTGCGCTGCATATTGATGTCGCGGAACAGGATGCCGTACAGAGCGTCGTTCAGCATCACGTCCAGGCGCTCCAGAGCGCCCATGGCGGCGATCTCAGGCATGCACAGGCCGGAGCAGTAGTTGCACAGACGAATATAGCGCTTCTGCTCCTTGCCCACCTCGTCCAGCGCGGTGCGCATCAGGCGGAAGTTCTCCTGAGTGGCATAGGTGCCGCCGAAGCCCTCGGTAGTGGCGCCGTAAGGCACATAGTCCAGCAGGGACTGGCCGGTGGTGCGGATAACGGCGATGATATCGGCGCCCTGCTTAGCGCCGGCCTTCGCCTGGATGATATCCTCGTAGATGTTGCCGGTAGCAACGATAATGTACAGATAGGGGCCTTCCTTATCGCCGAATTCCTTCAGGAAGGCGTTGCGGGTGGCCACGTTGTTATTGATGCGCTCCAGCGTTGCGTTGACAACGGGCATGATAGCGGCGCGCACTTCTTCAGCGGTATGCACGGGGACGCGGGTCAGATCCAGCTCGCCGGCGCTGATCTTTTCAGCCACCTGCTGGGGATCGATGCCGTACTCGGCCATGGCGTTGCCCACGTAGAAGGCAGCGCCGCCGGGCAGGATGCCTTTTTCATGCAGATGGTCTACGACCACGTTGGGCAGGGGCACATCGACGTCATTCACGCCGTCAATGCCGAGCAGGCGGCAAACCGCCCGCTCGACTGTGACGGTAGTATGCGCATCAATGAACTCCTGAACATCGTCGGCGACCTTAGCGGCGCTGGCACGAGCCTTTTCCACCAGCTCCATGTTCAGATTCAGTTTGCTTTCCATACTTCGCCTTTCTTCTGTCAAAAAAACTTAGTGATGATGACGGTCTCTGCGCAGCAGCTTGGTGGGCTCCAGATACTTCTGCTCAACGCCCTGGGCCAGGCCGGCGACACCAGTCTTGGGGATCTTGGGAGTTTCCTTGCCGGTGCAGACGGGGCAGTTGCACTTGTTCTCGTAATGCTCAGGCTCGGTATAAGTGGTGATAACGCCCTCGAAGTTACGCAGGATGACCTTGCGGGGAGTCTGGGAGATGACATAGGTGGGCATAACGGGTGTCTTGCCGCCGCCGCCGGGAGCATCCACCACGAAGGTGGGCACGCAGTAACCGGAGGTATGGCCGCGCAGAGCTTCCATGATCTCGATGCCCTTGGAAACGGGGGTGCGGAAGTGGCTCAGACCCAGAGAGGGATCGCAGCAGTAGATGTAGTAGGGACGGACGCGGATGCGGACCAGCTGGTTGACCAGCTTCAGCATCACATGGACGCAGTCGTTGACGCCGGCCAGCAGAACGCTCTGGTTGCCCAGGGGGATACCGGCGTCAGCCAGCATGGCGGTGGCGCGGGCAGCTTCCTCGGTGATCTCGTTGGGATGGTTGAAGTGGGTGTTCAGCCACACGGGATGATACTTCTTCAGCATATTGCACAGCTCGGGGGTGATACGCTGAGGCATGACAACGGGGGTACGGGAGCCCATACGGATGATCTCCACGTGGGGAATCTCGCGGACGCGGCTGATGATGTACTCCAGCATCTCGTCAGAAACCATCAGGCAGTCACCGCCGGACAACAGCACGTCGCGGACCTCGGGATGGTTGCGGATGTATTCGATGCAGTTGTCGATCTGCTGCTTGGGCACTTCGCAGTCATGCTGACCGGCGAAGCGGCGGCGGGTACAATGACGGCAGTACATGGAGCACTGGTCCGTGATGAGGAACAGAACACGGTCGGGATAACGATGGGTCAGACCGGGGCAGGAGGAGTCGGTATCCTCGTGCAGGGGGTCCGCCTCTTCATAGGGGGCAAACTCCAGCTCGGCGCCGGTGGGGATCGCCTGTTTGCGGATGGGATCCAGGGGATCGTTCAGGTCGATCAGGGACAGGTAATAAGGGGTGATGGCCATGCGCAGCTTGCCCAGAGTGGTGGCAACGCCCTCTTCCTCTTCCTTGGTCAGGTTGACGTACTTCTTCAGCTCGTCCAGCGTCTCGATACGGTTTTCAACCTGCCAATGCCAGTCATTCCACTGCTCGTCGGGAATGTCCAGGAACAGGCCGTTTTCTCTGCTCTTTCTCATTGCGATTACGCTCCTTTATCTCGTTAAAAAATTGACAATTTTTAGGGAGAAACCTGCAGGAGGCGAACTCCTGCAGGTCCGTATGTTTTGGAGTGGCGATTAGACGTACTTTTCGTCGAACAGCTTGCGCAGCTTCTCGGACTCACGCAGAACGTCCAGAGTGATCTTGGCATGGTTCTTGGTGTAGCCGTTGCCGATGATCATTTCCACGTCCTTGCCGATGCCCTCGGCGCCCAGAGCAGCCTTGGTGAAGCTGGTGGCCATGGAGAAGAAGTAGACCTTGCCGTCATCGCGGACGGGCAGGATGGCAGACATCTCGCAGGACTCGATGTTGACGCAGCAGATGGACAGGTCATATTCCTTGCCATCGTTGGCGGCCAGAGCAGCCTCCATAACCTCGACGGGCTTGGTGCAGTCAGCAACGATCACGTCAGTGTAGACGCCCAGCTCCATCAGGCCGGGGACCTGCTTGGGATTGCGGACGACGCCCACGACCTTGCCTTTGGGGCCGACCTTCTTCATGGCCTCGTAGCCGCACAGAACGCCGGACTTGCCGTTGGCGCCCAGGATCAGGACGCTGTCGCCCTCATGAGGCAGCTTGCGGGCCTGAGCGGGAGCACCGGCCACGTCCAGAGCAGCCAGAGCCAGAGGCTCGGACATATCTTCGGGCATCTTGGCGTACAGGGCAGACTCAAACAGGACGGCCTGGCCGACGATGTCGACGCGGTCGATATCCTTGTGGACAGCCAGGATCTTCTCGATCTTCAGAGGAGTCATGGACAGGGAGACCAGGGAGACGATCTTGTCGCCGACCTTCAGGTCGAAATCGGGCTTGGCCAGCAGGTCTTCGCCGATCCAGGCGACTTCACCCTTGAACATACCGCCGGAACCGGTAACGGGGTTCTGCTGCTTGCCGCGCTCGGCAACGATACCCATGATCATTTCGCCGATCTTCTTCTCATCGCCGCCGCAGGCTTCTTCGATCTGAGTGAAGGAAGCGGAGTCAACGTTCAGAGAGGTGACGTTGCAGATGATCTCGTTGGAATAACGCTTGGTCATGTCGTTGTCGACCTTCCAGGCGGCCTGGGTCAGAACGCCCTTGGGCTCGATAACGCGGTGAGTGCCGTACTTGTTGCCTTTCATGGACATGGGTAGTTTCCTCCTAAAATATAATTTATTTGTATAAAGCGGATGGCTGACTTACTTCTTCAGGCCCAGGATCTCGCGGGCTTCGGCGGGAGTGGCGATCTCGCGGCCCAGCTCCTTGGCCAGGCGGACGACCTTTTCCACCAGCTCGCCGTTGGACTTGGCCTTATTGCCGCGGGACAGGTAGATGTTGTCCTCAAAGCCCACGCGGACATGGCCGCCCATGATGATGCCGGTAGCGGCCATGGGCCAGGCGCCGCGGCCGACGCCGGTGACAGTCCAGGTGGAACCGGCGGGGATCTTGTTCACCAGGAAAGCCAGGTTTTCGGGAGTGGCGGGCATACAGCCGTTGACACCCAGGACGAAGTTGAACTGCATGGGAGCGCCGGGGACCAGACCCTTGTTGGCCATGGCCAGGACGGTATCCAGATGGCCGACCTCAAAGCACTCGTACTCGGGCTTGATGTTGTTCTCGATCATGCGCTTACCGAAAGCACGCATGGTGGGCATATCGTTGACAAAGATGTCATCGCCGAAGTTGCAGGTGCCGCAGTCCAGAGTGGCCATTTCGGGCATCAGCTCGGTGGGCTGCAGGCGCTCTTCGGGAGTCATGCCGGTGGCGCCGCCGGTAGAGGGGATCAGGATCGCGCCGGGGCAGGCTTCCTGAATGGCGGGCAGGATCTCGGCGAAGCGCTCCCGGGACTGGGTAGGCGTACCGTCATCGGTGCGGACATGCACATGAATGACGGCGGCGCCGGCATCATAAGCGGACTTGGCCTCGCGGACCATCTCCTCCTTGGTGTAGGGGACGGCGGGATTGTGCTCCTTGGTGACTTCAGCGCCGCAGATAGCGGCGGTAATGATCAGCTTTTCCATGTTGTATCAATCCTTTCCAGCGCAAACTTACTTGCGGGGGACGTTCTGCTTATCCTTGGGAGTGACGCAGGTGCCGGTAGCGCGGCAGACCACGATGGGCTCCGGCAGAACATCAGCGGCGGAATCGTTGATGTCGGGGCGGGAAACGATGACCTTGCGGGCTTCGAACTTCATCTTGCGGGAAGTGTTGCCGACCTTGGTGATCTCACCCTCGGCCTCAATGTAGTCGCCGGCGAAAACGGGAGCCAGGAACTCGATGTTGTCATAAGCGCAGAACAGGCCCTCGTCGCCGTCCTGACGGATCAGCAGCTCGGTAGCCACGTCGCCGAACAGGTGCACCATGTGGGCGCCGTCCACCAGATTTCCGCCGTAATGGGCATCCTTAGCACTCATACGCAGTCTCAGCAGAGATTTCACAGTTTCCATTTTTGTTTCCTCCTACGATTTTTTATGGTTAATTTACTACAACGCGCAAAATATTAAGGGAAAATCGCGATTTTGCGGATATTTGCTATAAAAAAGCGCCATTAAACGCAAAGCCGTGCTTTACGTTCAATAGCGCTTCATGTCAACATGACAGTAACTGTGCACTGAGCACAGCTCCCAAGAGCGTCTGTAAGAGTCCATGACGCGCTTTCGGCGAAAAACGCATTCACCGGCCGCTTTCGGGACCCTTCCCGTTCGCATCGGCCAATTACCTCATTTTTCGCGCCTCTATTGCCAAAATATACACTTTTTTACAGTTGAAACAGACTCTCCTGCAATACAAATTATAAGCGATTGTCGAAATGATGTCAATAGGTTTTTGGATCAGCTTTCATAGTTTTTTTCGACCATGGCCAGGATGTCCGGGTCCATTCCCAGCAAACGGCAAATGTTCAGGGCATCCCGGGGGCAGTCCTGTTTGCCTTCCACCCGGTAAAGGCCGTAGTTCATATGCCGGCTGATCAGCTCCACGCCCACGTCTCCGCCGCGGCTGGCGATCTCCCGCTGCAGCTCCTCCACATTCAGGTCCTTCAGGCCGATAACCTGATAGTGGGCACAGCCGTGCCGGGCCACGTTGTCGTAATGGGTGGCCAGAACGGTGACGGCGTTTTGACCGTTCAGATATTGGGTGACCGCCTGAACGATGGCGGCGCCCTCATCCGGGTTGGTTCCCCGGGCGAACTCATCCAGCATGATGAAGGAAAATCCTCCGTCCAGCTGCCTGACCACCTGGTTGAAGCGCACCATCTCTCCTCCAAAGCTGGACAGGCCCCGGTCAATGTTCTCCAGGTCCTCGGAAATGATGTACATACTGTCAAACAGCGGCGCGCTGGCTTTGCTGGCAAAGGGGAAAAAGCCGCACTGGATCAGCAGGATGTTCAGAGCGATGGTCTTGAGCGCAACGCTTTTTCCGCCCATGTTGGCCCCGGTGATGACGGTGGCGCCCTTTTCCAGGGTGATGGATACCGGCGTAAAGTTCTTTCCCCTTCCCTCCACCGCGTCGGCGATCTGGGGATTGACCATGCCGGTCATCTCCAGGGTGTTTTCGGTAAAAACGGGCATGGTGCCGCCGTAGCGGAGGGCCAGGCAGGCCTTTTCCACCGTCAGGTCGATGTCGGCGATCATCTCCATGTTGTGCAGCATGTCGTCCACATAAGGCCGCAGCGCCGCGGACAGCTCGCCCCGGATGCGCATCTCCTCATGCTCCTCATCGGCAGCCACCCGGGAACGGAGGGCCTGAAGCGCCTCCTTCTCCTCCCCGTCTGGCAGGCGGCGGAGTTTTTCCTCCAGTTCCCGCTTTTCCCGGCGCAGAGCACGGAGCTGCCCGGACCAGCCGTCTCCGATGTAGAAGGACGCCACCCGGTTGTGCTCAGGGTCCAGCAGGTCCAGCGCGGGGGAGGTATCCCGGAGGGAAATGCCCTCCAGCTGCAGCACGGGCTGGATCTCATTGAACAGGGGCAGCATCTCATCGCATTTCAGCAGGAAGCGCTTGATCTCGAACAGCTCGATCTCGTTGAGGGTGGCCTCCAGACATTTCAGCGCGGTGGGACGGACGTTTTTCACCGTCATGAACACCAGCAGCAGCTTGTCCAGGGCCTTCTGGCAGCCTTCATCCTGTTCCAGAGTCCGGCGCAGCCGGTCTGTTTCGGTCTGCATCTCGGGCAGGTCACAGACGGGTCCCCGAGGGCGCTCGTTTGCTTTTCCGCCGTCCATGGACTGGGCCTCCAGAACGGTCAGCACACGCTGGATGTTGGACAGCTGGCGCTGCAGCTCGGGCTTCTGACAGGGTTCAAAGGGTTTCAGCTCCCGCACCCGCTCCTCGCCGTAGGGAGAGCAGGGCTTCAGGGCGTCCAGCACGTACTGGAAGCCGATATTCTCACGCTGTGCAAAAGGCAGATTGATCATTTCGCATCCTCCATCACATTGATGACCGGCAGGCCCACCCGGGCCTCCATCCGTTCCATCAGCTCATCTTTTGAAAAGTGAAAGCCGTAGGCCGAGAAGGGATTCACGGTGACGGCCACCAGATTGACCGTGTCCAGCACCTGCAGGGAAACGCCCCGGCGGCCGATCTTTTCATAATTTTCCCGCTTCATCAGGATCTTGCTGCTGTCCCGCGCCACGAAGGTCAGGCCTTTCAACGGGGCGTTGGACATGAGCAGCGGCTTCATCAGAAAATCCGACAGGGCGCCGCCGAAAAAGACCGCCCGGGCACCCCGGGCCTCGTCCTTTCGCAGGGCGTCCTCCAGAGACAATCCGCCGGGGACGGTCCAGGGGCCCTTTTCTCCGAAAATCACCATGCCCCGAAAATCCTCCAGCCCTTCGGCGGTGCTGCGGAGCTCCCGGTCTTCGGTCTCCGGCAGTGTGAGGACACGACAGCTGTAGGCGGTGTCCTCGATGACAGTGTCGATGTTTTTGTGATAAGAGGCTCCGGTGCACAGGATGGTGGCCTCGGTAACCTTTCGGCTGCACAGGGTCTTTCGGCTGAGGGCGCCGTCGATCATCACCACATCCGCGCCGAAGCGGAAGAACTCCTCCCGCAGCCGGGCAAGCTGATTGGTGATGGAGGGTCCAGCAAGCTGGATGGCCCCATCGCTGCGGGCGCGGAGCACCACCACATCTCCCATGGGGGTGGAGATGCCCGTGGTGTCCAGGATCTCCCGGGTCACGTCGCAGTGGCGCAGGATCAGGTCGGAGGCCGTCGCCACCAGGGTACCCCGGGCCACGTAAATACCGGGCTTTTTGGTCCCGGTGACCAGGTCCTTGTCCTCGCCGTCCCGGCCGATGGAGGTCAATGCCAATGTCCGGCCGCTGCCGTTGACTTCCCGAATGATCTGGTTGAGAACGGTGGTCTTACCGGCATTTTTGCACATACCGATGATGGAGATCGACCGGTAGGGGCGGATCAGTTCGCTCAATGTGGGTTTCATGGGGTCTTTTCCCCTTTCTTATTGTTCGGAACAGGCTTCCAGCACATCGCCGATGATGGCGTTGGACACCAAAAAGCCTTCGGGTGTCAGGTGCCACCTTCCCCCGTCGTTTTGCACGTGGCCGGTGGCGATATAAGGCTCCAGCCGTCTGGCAAAGGGATCGAACTCCCGCCCCCAGCGGCTGTAAAAGGTGTTTTCATCAATGCCGTCGCAAGTGCGCAGGGCGAGCATGACAAACTCCCCCACCCGGTCCCGGAAGGCCAGCTCGTCGGCTTCCTCCACGATGGGGTCCTGCCCGTGCATTCCCCGAATGTAGGCATTGATATCAGATGTAAAGCTGAATCGCTTGCCACCGTAGAAGCTGTGGGCGGCGCAGCCGAAGCCCAGATAGTCAGACAGATCCCAGTACCGGCTGTTGTGCCGGGAGCGGAAGCCCGGCTGGGCAAAATTGGAGATCTCGTACTGGGCATAGCCCTTTTCTGCCAGGCGGGACACGGCAGCCAGGTACATATCCGCCTGCAGGTCATCGTCGGGCAGGACGGGGTCCTCCCGCCAGAGCGGGGTCCCCTCCTCCAGTTTGAGGGCGTAGCAGGAGATATGCCGGGGCTGCAGGGCGCAGACGGCATCCACGCTTTGCAGCCAGCTTTCCAGAGTCTGTCCGGGCAAGCCGTAGATCAGGTCCAGGGACAGGTTGTCGGTGCAGTACTGACGGCACAGGGCCGCCGCCTCCCGGGCTTTCGCAAAATCATGGATGCGGCCGATGCGCCTGAGCTGGCTGTCATCGGCGGACTGAACACCCATGGAGATCCGGTTGACCCCGGCTTTTTTCAGCTGTTTAAACAGGGCTTTGTCGGCGCTCTCCGGGTTGACCTCCACAGTGATCTCGCAGTTCCGGGTGAGGTCTGCCCGCTTGCCCAGCTGCTTCAGCAGTTTGGCAATGCGCTTGCCTTGGAACACCGACGGTGTGCCGCCGCCGATATACACGGTATCCACGGTATATTTTCCGCCGGGCAGGAAGAAATCATCCAGCTGGCGGATGAGCGCCTCCAGATAGGCGTCCATCAGCTTGTCATCCCACTTGGCGGTGGAGCAGAAGTCGCAGTAGGCGCATTTGCTGCGGCAGAACGGGATATGAAAATAAACGCCCAAATCGCCGCTCATTTTATTCCTCATCCAAACGCAGGACCGCCATAAACGCCTCGGTGGGGACCTGAACGGTGCCCAGGGAGCGCATCTTCTTCTTGCCTTCCTTCTGCTTTTCCAGCAGCTTCTTCTTCCGGGTGATGTCGCCGCCGTAGCACTTGGCCAAAACGTCCTTACGCATGGCCTTGACCGTCTCCCGGGCGATGACCTTGCCGCCGATGGCCGCCTGGATAGGCACCTCGAACATCTGGCGCGGGATGTTTTCCTTCAGCTTCTCGCAGATGCGGCGGGCGCGGGCATAGGCCTTTTCCCGATGGGCGATGAAGGACAAGGCATCCACCTGATCACCGTTGAGCAGCAGGTCCACCTTCACCAGATCGGAGGGACGGTACTCGGACAGCTGATAGTCCAGAGATGCGTAGCCCTTGGTGCGGGCCTTCAGGGCGTCAAAGAAGTCATAGATGATCTCGTTCAGGGGGATCTGGTAATGCAGCTCCACCAGATGGGTGTCCAGATACTGCATATCCTTGAACTCGCCCCGGCGCTCCTGACACATGGGCATGATATTGCCCACAAAGTCCGGAGGCGAGATGATGGAGACTTTGGCATAAGGCTCCCGTGCCTCGGCGATCAGGCCGGGGTCGGGATAGTTGTGGGGGTTGTCCACATCCACAGTGGTCCCCGCAGTGGTATCCACCTTGTAGATAACGGAGGGCAGCGTGGTGATGAGGTCCAGATCAAACTCCCGCTCCAGCCGCTCCTGGATGATCTCCATGTGCAGCATTCCCAAAAAGCCGCAGCGGAAGCCGAAGCCCAGTGCGATGGAGGATTCCGGCTCAAAGGTCAGGGAGGCGTCGTTCAGCCGGAGCTTTTCCAGCGCGTCCCGCAGGTCGGGGTATTTGGAGCCGTCCTCGGTATAGATGCCGCAGTAGACCATGGGCTGGGCAGGCCGGTAGCCGGGCAGCGCCTCGGCCGCGGGGCGGGCGGCCTCGGTGATGGTGTCGCCCACCTGGGTGTCGTGGACGTCCTTAATGGACGCTGTGAAGTAACCCACCTCGCCGGCCACCAGCTCGTCGCACTTGCGCATACCGAAGGGCTCCAGATAGCCGCACTCCAGCACCTGATAGGTGGCGCCGGTGGCCATCATCTTCACCTGCATGCCGGGACGCAGGGCGCCCTCCTTGATGCGGAAATAGACGATGACGCCCACATAGGGGTCATACTGGCTGTCGAAGATCAGCGCCTGCAGAGGCGCTTCCGGGTCGCCGCCGGGAGCGGGCACATTGGCCACGATATCCTCCAGCACGGCGGGAATGTTGATGCCCATTTTCGCCGAGATCTCCGGGGCGTCCTCGGCGGGCAGGCCGATGATATCCTCCACCTCCTGCTTGGCCTTCGCTGGGTCGGCGGCGGGCAGATCGATCTTGTTGAATACCGGCAGGATCTCCAGGTTGGCGTCCAGAGCCAGATAGGTGTTGGCCAGGGTCTGGGCTTCCACACCCTGAGTGGAATCCACCACCAGTACAGCGCCCTCGCAGGCGGCCAGCGACCGGGAAACCTCGTAGTTGAAGTCCACGTGGCCGGGGGTGTCGATCAGGTTCATCTCATAGGTCTCGCCGTCCTGGGCCTTGTAATACATGGTGACGGCGCGAGCCTTGATGGTGATGCCCCGCTCCTGCTCCAGCTCCATGTTGTCCAGCATCTGGGAGTGCAGCTCCCGCTGGGTGACCGTGTCGGTCAGTTCCAAAAGACGGTCCGCCAACGTGGATTTTCCGTGGTCGATATGGGCGATGATGGAGAAATTTCTGATTTTAGAACGGTCGATCATGAGCAACGCTCCTTGTATCCGGATAAAATAAACAAATTTATAGTCATAAAATTATATACCAAAGCAAGATGAGAAGTCAAGGGCCGGACCGGTTTTGAAGCGCGTTTTGGCACTCGTCAGATGAATGCGTGCGAGACCGCCGCCGGTTTTTCAAGCATCAAAAAACCGGCTGTTTCATCCCGAAGACAGCCGGTTTGATCCATGATTCAGTTATTCCTGCTCCCAGTTGTGCCAGACATCCTGGATATCATCGTTTTCTTCCATGACCTCCAGCATTTTTTCCATGTTCTTGATGTCTTCCTCGTTGGTCAGGGCGGTATAGGTCTGGGGGATCATCTGGACCTCGGCCTCCAGGAAGGTGAAGCCCTCCTTCTGCAGGTTCTCCTTGACGGTATCGAAATCGTCAGGCTCGGTATAGATCTCGAAAACGCCGTCCTCCACCTGGAAATCGGAAGCGCCGGCCTCCAGCGCCTGCATCATGACGGTCTCCTCGTCCAGGTCCTCCCCGTCGATGGCAATGAAGCCCTTTTTGCTGAACTGCCAGGACACGCAGCCGGAAGCGCCCATGCCCTTGCCGTACTTGTCCAGATAGTGGCGGACCTCGGCCACGGTGCGGTTCTTGTTATCGGTCAGCGTCTCCACGATGACGGCGATGCCACCGGGGCCATAGCCCTCATAGGCGGCGTATTCATAGTTTTCGGCGGCAGCGCCGGACTTGTACTTGTCCAAAGTGCGCTTGATGTTGTCGTTGGGGACGTTCTCACCCTTGGCGCGGGCGATGACGGCGGCCAGCTTAGAGTTGGAGTTGGGATCGGCGGAGCCGCCCTCCTTGATGGCGATGGCCATCTCGCGGGCGTACTTAGTGAAGATTTTGGCCTTTTTGGCGTCGGCAGCGCCCTTGGTCTTTTGAATGTTATGCCACTTGGAATGTCCGGACATTGAAGGTTCCTCCATTTATGATAAATAATAAAAAATACGCACAATTCTCTAATTTTCCATTGTAGCATAAGCGCTTTGCTCTGGCAACCCCTTTCTCCCGGAAATATGATTTTTTGTCCCTCCTGCCCCGTCCGCCTGTTTACCTGTTCTGTTGTCCTGAAAGCAGTGCGGGATCTCAAGGCAAACTCCCGCAAAAACCTTCGGCTCCCCTTCGTTCCGCTCTGAATGCCGCAGAGAGCGGATATTTTTCGCCGTCCCGGCAACAATACTCCCAAAAACCTTGGGAGGTGAAGAGATCGCATGGAAAAGCAGAAGCGCGAAAAGCAGGACAAGCAGCGCGGCAAAAAGAACGACCAGCCCGACACGCAGCTGTAAGGAGGGATACAAAAAGCGGCGGGGCACAGGCCCCGCCGCCGGGCATCATCTACATCCTAATCTTTCCGTTTTCAGTTGTTCAAACAGCGTCTCCCGCTTCCGGCGCGTGTGAAACCACACAGACTTCTCCCCCTTTTCCGGACTTTTTCAACAACCGCCAAAAACGGCAAAACAGACAGATTTTTCAAAAAATATAAAAAACATCCCGAGCGGAAGAAAGGGGGCTCTCCGGTGGAGAGCCCCCTCTGCGCTCGGGATGATATTGTTTGCGGGATCTATTCCCAGGTGGACCACACTTCCGGGCAATAGCCAACGGTAGCCTGACGGCCGTTGCGGACGATGGGCGTCCGCAGCAGGGACGGGTCCTCCAGAAGGCGCTCCTCCTTCTGGGAATCCTGCGCCAGATAGCGCAGAGTGGCTGCCTCCGGGGCCTTGGGGTCAACGAGGGCGTCCAGGCCGCCCACTGCCGCCTTTACGCTCTGCAGTTCCCGGGGACTGAGGCCCTTTCGGGGCAGGTCCACCAGTTGAAACCGGATGCGGCGCTCCTGGAACCAGCGCTGGGCCTTTTTGGTGTCAAAGCACTTGCTTTTCCCGTAGATCTGAATATTCATGGTCACTGCCCCAATCGTTTGAAGTTGGTTCCGAACACCTCGTTGGTGTTGGAGATGAGCATGAAGGCATGCGCATCCTCCTGCAGGATGATGCGCTTCAGGGTGCCGGTCTCGTGCCGGCGGACGGCGCACAGCAAAACGGTACGCTTGTCGCCGGTGTACATACCCACGCCCTCCATGGCGGTGACGCCCCGGTGCAGCTGCTCCATGATGCCCCGGGACACCTCCACCGGCTTTCTGGTGATGATGAGCGCGCTCTTTTGGGCGTCCATGCCGTATACCATCTTATCGATGACCACGCTGCTGACATAGCTGGTGACCAGCGCGTACAGGGCGCTGTCCGGATTTCCGTAGATGGCCGCGGAACCGATGATGACAAAAATGTTGATGATGAAATTGGTGGTCCCCACCGGGATGTCTTTTTTCCCGTTGAGCCACTTTGACACGATGTCGATGCCGCCGGAGGTGCCCCCCGCCCGGAACAGCAGGCCGTAGCCGGCACCCATCACGATGCCGCCGTACAGCGCGGCCAGCAGCATCTCCACCGGGAAAGCGGGCAGGATGGGGTCCAGAATATCCAGAAAGATGGAATTGACCACCGTGGCATAGACGGTTTTATAAAAAAACTCACGGCCCATGGTGCGCCAGCCAAGGACGAACAGGGGCAGGTTGAGCACGATGCTCACCAAACCGATGGGCAGCTTCCACAGATAGTTGACCACCAGCGCCACGCCGGACACGCCGCCCAGAGGAATGTGCAGCGGCTTGATGAAAACCAGCTGTCCCAGCGCCAGCACCAGCGCACCCAAGGTGATGACGGCGTACTGGTAAAGGCTCTCTTTGGTGATGCGGATATTGGGTTTGCTCATAACAGACTTCCTTTCTCAATGCCGCGGATCAGCGCGGCTATGGCGTGCTGCCTGTGTTCCGGCAGGATGTGCCGTGCGATGGACAGGATCTCCGGGCAGGCGTCGGCCGGGGCGCAGCTGTGGCGGGCGCACCGCAGCAGCTGCACGTCGTTGGGCCCGTCGCCAGCCACATACACCCGTTCGGGCGCTATGCCCAGAAGCTCCCACAGGTGTTTTGCAGCGGCGCCCTTGTTGGCGTCATGCCGCATGATCTCCAGCATATGTGCGGAGGAATACTGGACAAAAAACTGCCCGGGAAAGCGCTGTTGGATAAAAGCGGAAACGGCGGACAGCACAGTTCCCTCCCCTGTCACCACCAGGTTGAGCCAAGGCTGAGGGATGTCTGCCGCCGGGCAGGGGTTCCAGGACATTTTCACATTGGCGAAGTGGCGGCGGGTGTGGGCGCTGTCCTGGGCCACATAGGGCCGGTGGCCGGCATAGACCTCGATACCTGCTTCGGGAAAGCGCTCTTCCAGCGCCCTGCACAGGCGAAAGCCGTTTTCGCCTACGCAAAGGTCCAGCACGTCGGCCTGCTTTTCAAAATCATAGATCACAGAGCCGTTGTACAGGATGGCCGGGGCATTGATGCGCAATTCGGGGAAGAAATGCTCCATCCCCGCCTTGCTGCGGCCGGTAGCGATGGAAAAGCGCCCGCCGTTTTCCATGAACCATTCCGCCGCAGCGCGGTTTTCCGCTGAAATGTGGTGGTCGTCGGCCAGATAAGTGCCGTCCAGGTCGGTGAGGATCATCGTCCCTTCAAAAATTTTCATATAGACCGCCCCAATTTATTCAGAAAATCGGTGAAATATCCGGGAAGCTCGCATTTCAGATGCATTTTTCTGCCGTCCGCGGGATGCAAAAAGGTCAGTTCCCGGGCATGGAGGCACTGGCCCTGCAGGTCGTATTTCTGCCTGGCGGGACCGTAGACCGTGTCTCCGGCGATAGGATGGCCCAGGCTGGCCATGTGGACACGGATCTGGTGGGTCCGCCCGGTCTCCAGCCGGCAGCGGACATGGGTATAGCCGGGATACCGGGCGAGGACCTCGTAATGGGTGACAGCCCGGCGGCCGCCGGGCACCACGGCCATTTTCTTGCGGTCTTTGGGGCTGCGGTCCAGCGGCGCGTCCACGGTGCCCCGGTCCTCCTTCAGTGTGCCAATGACCACCGCTTCGTAGGTGCGCGCCAGGGTGTGGTCCTTCAGCTGTGCCGACAGGCACAGGTGGGCCCGGTCATTTTTCGCTACAATGAGCAGGCCGGAGGTGTCCTTGTCGATGCGGTGGACAATGCCCGGGCGAAAGGCACCGCCGATTCCCGAAAGGCTGCTGCCGCAGTGGTACAGTACGGCGTTGACCACCGTGCCGTCGGGATTGCCGGGTGCGGGATGCACCACCATGCCCTTGGGCTTGTTGATGACCAGCACATCGCCGTCCTCGTAGACAATGTCCAGGGGGATGTCCTGGGGCACGGCATCGATGGGCTCCGGATCGGGCAGGCTGACCTCCAGTGTCTCGCCGCCGGTGATCTTGTAATTCTTTTTCATCGGCCTGCCGTCCAGCAGCACCCGCTGTTCTTCTGCCAGCCGCTGGGCGGCGGAGCGGGTCAACTCCTCCACCCCGTCGGCCAGAAACTGGTCCAGGCGGCGGCCCCGGTCCTCAGCTCCGGCTGTCAGAAAGATGGTCTCCATCCTTCCCGGCCTCCTTCGCCTGTTTTTCCAGCCTGGGCTCCATCACCAGCACGTAGACGGCCATCATTCCCACGCCAACGCACAGCAGGATGTCCGCCACGTTGAAAACGGGAAAGTCGATGAGGCGGAAGTCGAACATATCCACCACATAGCCCAGCAGGAACCGGTCCAGCATATTGCCGACGGCCCCGGCGATGATGAGCCGCAGGCTGGTGCGACCAAAGGCATTTTTCATATAGTTTTTGCTCAGCGCCACAAACATACCTATCAGCGCCGCCGCGGTCACTGCCAGCAGCACCCAACGGTGGCCGGAAAGCAGGCTGAAGGCCGCGCCGGTGTTTTCGCAGTAGGTCAGGTGGAACACACCCTCCCAGAGAGAGATGGTGCCGGTCTCCCGCAGCACAGTGGAGGCCCAGTATTTCACCAGCTGGTCGGCCACAACGCCGATCAGGGGGATCAGGATATTCAGCAGCATAGTTGTCTCCTTTTAAACGGCTGTGATCTCGACGGCCCCGGTGTCAGGTTTCTGCAGCGGGTCGCAGGCCCGCAGGGCGGCTCTCCCCTGCTCAGGGATCAGCTGCAGGGAGCCGTAGGCCCTGGAAATAAACAGGGCGTGGGCAGCTTGTTCCACAGCGCAGGCGGCGTCAAAAGCGTGCCACAGGGAAGCGCCCATGGCGATGGGGCCGTGGTTCTGCAGCAGCGTGACGCAGTTGTCACTTCCGAACCCCCGGAGGGTGCTCTCCGCCAGGGCGTCGCTGCCCGGGATCTCAAAGGGCATCACCCGAACCGGGCTGGAGCAGTACATACACAGCTCATGGTTGAACAGGGGGATCTCCTGCCCGGCGGCAGCGGCGGCGGTGGCGTAAATGCTGTGACAGTGGACCACAGCGCGCACCCGGGGATAGGACTTGTAGATCAGCGTGTGCATGGGCCATTCCGACGAAGGCTTATAGGGTCCATCCACCACATTGCCCGCAAGATCGATCACGGTAATGTCCTCCGGTTTGAGCTGGTCATAGGGTTTGGAGGAGGGCTTGATGGCGATGAGGCCGCTTTCCCGGTCCCGGGCGCTGAGATTGCCGCCGGTGTGCATGGTCAGGCCGCTTTGCAGCATCTGGCGGCCGTAATAGACCACCTGTTCCCGCAGGTCCTGCAGCAGCATGGGCACCGCTCCTTTCTTCAGGCATATATTTTGACACTTTATTATACCGCTTTCCCCGTGTAAAAACAATAGCTGCCGGGCATAAATCGCCGGGAATGCAGTTTTCAGGAAAAACGCCGGTCTGACCCGCAAAAGCGGAAGCCGGGCCTGTGGAAATCCGGCGTTTGGGCAAGAAAAGCCCGCCGGTCACCCGGCGGGCTTTGGGGCTTTTCAGTTTTCCGGAAATCAGTCTTCGTCGTCCTCGACCTGGTGCTCGGCGATGATCTTGTCCTGAACGTCGCGGGGCACTTCTTCATAACGCTCGAACTTCACGGAGAAGGAGCCACGGCCCTGGGTCATGGAACGCAGGGTGATGGCGTAGTCGGCAACTTCGCTCATGGGGACCTCGGCCTCCACCAGCTGCAGGCCGTCTTCACCGGCGGGATTCATGCCCATGATGCGGCCGCGGCGCTTGTTCAGATCGCCGATGATGTCGCCCATGAAGGCATCGGGGATGGTGACCTTCAGGCTGCCCACAGGCTCCAGGACCACGGGGTTGGCCTGGGGGATACCGGCCTTGTAGGCCAGACGGGCGGCCATCTTAAAGGACAGCTCGTTGGAGTCCACGTCATGATATTTACCATCCATCAGGGTGGCCTTCAGGCCCACCATGGGGAAGCCTGCCAGAACGCCGTGCTCCATGGCCTCACGGATGCCCTTTTCAACGGCGGGATGGAAGTTCTTGGGCACGGAGCCGCCGAAGACCTCTTCCGCGAACTCGAAGCCGTCACCGGGGATGGGCTCGAAGTTCATCTTGACGTTGCCGTACTGGCCGTGGCCGCCGGACTGCTTCTTGTGGTTGCCCTCGATCATGGTGACCTTCTTGCGGATGGTCTCGCGGTAAGCCACCTTGGGATCGGACAGCTCCACCTCCACGCCGAACTTGCTCTTCAGCTTGGAGCACAGCACGTCGATGTGGATGTCGCCGGCGCCGGAAATGATCATCTGCTTGGTCTCGGTGTTGTTGGTGACGCTGAAAGAGGGATCCTCGTCCTTCAGACGGGTCAGGCCGGCAGAGATCTTTTCCTCATTGCCCTTGACCTTGGGAGAGATAGCCCGGGAGTAGCAGGGCTCCGCGAACTCGATGCCTTCCAGCTGGACAAAGGTGCCGGGGGCGCACAGGGTGTCGCCGGTGCGGGTATTGTTCAGCTTGGAGACAGCGCCGATATCGCCGCAGCTGATCTCCTTGACCTCGATATTTTTCTTGCCCTTGACGATGTAGATATGGCCCATTTTTTCCTGGGTATCGGTGTTGACATTGTTCAGGATCATATCGGCAGTGATCTTGCCGGAGACCACCTTAAAGTAAGAGAAGCGGCCGTACTGGTCGGCAACGGTCTTGAACACAAAGGCCATGGGCTTGCCGTTGGCGTCGTACTTGACCTCCACGGGATCGCCGTTCTCGTCCACCCCCTTCTCAACGCGAACCTCAGCGGGGTTGGGCGCGAAATTCAGAATGGTGTACAGCAGCTGCATGGTGCCCACGCCGGTAAAGGCGGAGCCGCAGACCACGGGGGCCAGGCTGCCGTCCCGGACGCCTGCCCGCAGGCCGGCCTGCATCTCGTCCTTGGTGAACTCCTCACCGGCGAAATACTTCTCCATCAGTTCCTCAGAGGTCTCGGCCACAGACTCCATCAACGCGGTACGCAGCGTCTCCACCTGGTCCATCTGGTCGGCGGGCAGGGGCACTTCCACGGTCTTGTTGCCCTCAGCCTTGAAGGCCTTTTTATTGATGAGGTTGACAACGCCGGTGGGCTTGCCGTTTTCCAGCAGCGGGATGGTAAACGGCGTGACGCTCAGGCCGAAGGTGTCGCGCAGGCTCTGGAAGGCTTTTTCATAATCGGCGTTCTCCTCGTCGATCTTGGAGATGTAGAAGAAGCGGGGCAGGCCGGTTTTGCTCAGGCGCTTCCATGCCTTTTCGGTGCCCACGGCGCAGCCGTTTTTGGCGGAGACCACGATGACGCCGCAGTCCGCCACACGCAGGGCCTGGGCCACTTCGCCCTCGAAGTCAAAATAACCCGGGGTGTCAATGAAATTCAGGATATAGTCCTCATATTCCACGGGAGCCAGGCTGGCCTGGATGGAGATCTGGCGCTTGATCTCTTCGGGATCATAGTCGCTGACGGTGTTGCCCTCGGCGACCTTGCCCAGACGGTCGGTGCCGCCGGAACGATACAGCAGGCTCTCCACCAGCGAGGTCTTGCCCTCGCCGCCGTGACCCAGCAAGCAGACGTTACGAATTTTCTCCATGGGATATGCCATAATTTTCTCTCCTTCAAGCTATATTTGCATCGCGTAAAAAACACTTTACCAGTTCATTATATAGGATAAAACGGTACTTTTCAACAAGAACTTTATGCGTATTCGCAAAATAAATAAAAAGTTGCACAAATTTACAGGTCAAAGTCTGGTAACTATGCCCCGAAGCAGCTTGACCGGCAGGCTCCACAGCAGCAGATAGGCCAGAACATTCAGGGGATCGGCGGCCTGCGCCGCCCCGCTGCCGGTGAGGTAAGCCAAAATCAGCATCCCGCACAGGGCGCAAAGGGTACCCAGCACACAACCCTGGAGCGCGGCCTTCCGCCACTTTTTGGCGGCGCACAGCACCTCCGCAAAGGGCATCAGACCATCGCGGGACAGCAGTGCCAGCGTCTCCTCCTCCCTGCCGAAGGATGCGGCGGAATAACGCAGGCGCTCCTCCAGGTCAGGCTGGTACGCGGTATCCCGGCGGAGCTCAAAGCGACTCTCTACCGCGCTCTGGGTCTGGTTGGTGTCCCGCAGGGCCAGCACCGGACGGACCTTGGCCTGCTTCAGCAGGCCAAAGGCGGCGTAAACCGGGGTCTGGACCTCGTAATGCATGGAAAAAATGCCGGCGAACTGGGAATCGATGGCGATAAAAATGCTGTTTTTCAGCTTCAGCCCCTCGGTGACGCGGATGCCCATCCGCATGAGATAAGACGCGGTGCCCAGCTGCACATATTTTCCGCTGACCGTGGCGGCGATGCCCCGGGTGTCGAAAAACCGCAGCTCCCGGGCCTTGTTGGGCACGATGTACATCTGCCGGGCGAACTCCACAAAGGCCTTTGCCAGGCCGCCGCCCACTTCCTGCAGAAGCGAGGCCGCGCAGCCCACCACCATCTCCGGCTCCTGATTTTCAGCGATCTTCATGCCGGTGATCTTCACCGAACCGGCGGGATACAGGTCCGCGTCACGCAGCACGGCGGCGCGGCACCGGGCCAGGCGCCCCGCGGCGGCGGCGTTGACCAGCATACTGCCGGAGGTATACAGCTTTTTGCCCAGACGCTTCCCGCTGGCGCTGGAAGAGAGCAGCAGGCACATGGGGGCCGCCGCCGACAAAACAGCCGAAAGGCTCCACAGAAAATGCGGGCCTTCTCCTTTCAGCACTGTGGAGGACAAGGCCAGCGCCACAGCCAGCACGATGGCCACGGGCGCGTAAGCGGACGCGTAGCGCTCGGTAAAATCGGGCTGGGACACCGCAGCGGCATCCACATCCACACCGCTCTGAGTCTTGACCGCCAGGTCCCGCGCCTTGCCGTCGGAATACAGCTTGACGCCGCTGGGGGCAGTGCCCATGGTCAGGGCCTTGTAGCTGCGGCGCAGGGATTCATAGCGCTGCCGTTTGGCCATCAGGGCGAAAAAGCCGGTGACCGTGTTGACACATACATAGGGCAGGCCGCACCGCCACTGGGGCAAAAAGGCGGCCACCACACAATAGGCCAGCGACGCAAGGCCCGACAACGCGACCACCGTATCCAGGGTGGGCTTGCCGTGAAACAGCCGCCACAGGCCGCTCACGGTACACTCCGTGCACAGAAGCAGGCCCAGCAGCTGGCACAAGGCCAGAATGCCCAGGTGATACTGGGGATATGCCTCATAGGTAAAGCCCGCGGGCATGGGCAGGTCCCGGCCTGCCGCCGCTGTCAGGTAAAGGGCGGTGACCGCCACAGGGAAAAACAGCAGCAGCCGGGCAGCCATGCCGCCCAGGCGTTTGCCCAGGGCAGAGGCCGCCTGACCCGCATCCTCCGCCGGGCGGTTGATCCGGTCATAGGGAAGGCGCTGCCGGGGCTTCCGGGGTTCTTCCGGCTCCTCCGGGTCAAAGGCCTCCGCGTCGGGGGCAAAGCCGGTGCCGCCGCCCGTCAGGTCGATGGTCCGCAGCCGGGGCGGCTCCTGCTCCCGGGGCTGTTCGGGCCGGGGCTGGGCTTTGGTGGGCTCGGCAGCCGTCCGCCAGGGGGCCGAGGTGCGGTTGCGCAGCCGGTCCTCCTCGGTGGGCGGAGGCGGCGCTTTCCGCGGCGGTGCTTCACGCTTGGTGAACGCGGCGAAGTTCAGCGGCTCGGTCCTGGGTTCTCCGGGCTTTTGGGGTGCCTCGCCCGCCTGCCTGGCCATTTCCTTGACAGCGGGAAATTTCATGGTGATCTGGCCGTGCCCGGTTTTTCGTTCCTCGGGCGGGAGGGCGTCCTTTTCCCGCTTGATCTGAGCGATGTTTGCCGCGATATCATCCTCCGTCCGGCGGGGCTGCGGCTTTTTTTCAGCAGACGGCGCAGACTTGTCCTCTTTGGCGTGCCGGGCGCGCATCCGGGCGGCCAGGGCCGCCTCCTGGGAGCGCATCTCCTCCTCCGAAAGGTGCTCTCCGGCAGGTTTGGACTGTTCTGCCGCCGGCGCAGGGGCGCGCTCCGCCTCAGGCGGCGTTTCCACGGCCGTCCGCTTCTGAATATCCTGATCTTCTGGCTGTTTGAACTCCAGGAGGATGTCCTCCAGGGAGTAGCGTTCTTCCTCGGAATTTGCCACGGGTATGCTCCTTTGCGTATCTTATCCTCTCTGGCGGACCGCCTCGTACAGCAGGATCGCGGCGGCGTTGGAAGCGTTCAGGGACTGGATGGCGCCCTTCTGGGGGATGCTGACGGTCAGGTCGGCAGCCTTTCGGACGCCTTCGGACACGCCGCTGCCCTCCGCGCCGATGACGATGGCGCAGGGCATGTCAAAATCAATGCTGGCGGCAGCCTGTCCGCCCATGTCCGCGGCCAGGATGAACACGCCCTTTTCCTTCAGCTCGCTGATGGCGGTGCTCATATTGGCGCATTTGGCCACCGGCAGGTGCTCCAGCGCGCCCGCCGCGGCCTTGGCGCAGGCGGCGTTCAGCCCGGCGGAGCGGTGGCGGGGCACCACCACGCCGTGGCCGCCCAACACCTCGCAGGAGCGGATGATGGCCCCCAGATTATGGGGGTCCGTGAGTCCGTCGCACAGCACCAGCAGGGGCTTTTCCCCCCGGGCCGCCGCCAGGGCCAGAATGTCATCGATGGTCTTGTACTCCGCGGCGGCGCCCTGCGCCATGATGCCCTGGTGGGCGCCGGTGACGCTGAGCTTGTCCAGCTTGCGGCGGTCGCACTCCTGAATGGCCACCCCCGCCGCCCGGGCGGCGGCCAGGATGTGTCCCAGATTCTGTGCGCCCTGGGCGATAAGGATCTTGTCCAGCTGCCGTCCGGACTGCAGAGCCTCCCACACGGCGTTGCGGCCCTCGATCAGGCCGGCGTCTCCGGCAGTCTCCCGGCTCTCCAGCTGCTCCATGGCGGCAAAGGCGGAGCCTGTCCGCCCGGGACGGTCCTTGGGGTAAGGCCGGCGGTCCCTGCCGCCGGTTTTTTTATTGGTATAACGGGGCTTTTCCATGCTGCTCCTCCGTTCTGTCGGCATATTTCCACATTATTTTGTAGTATAACACAGAATAGCGCCAAAGAAAAGAAAAACATCGACAAAAAACAGAAGGCAGAGGACGCCCCTTCCCTGCCTTGCCTGCAGGGCGGACACCTCTCTGCCCTCTGCGGTCAGTCACCGAAAAAAGCTTTGTGGATCAGCCTTACCGCCAGCGGGGCCTGCTCCCGGGGGACGATGACCGAAATGCGGATCTCACCGGTGGTGATATACTGCGGCTCGATGCCGCCCTCCTGCAGCGCCCGGAGCATGGTGGCGGCTACGCCGCAGCCGTCGGACATTCCGGCGCCCACCACGGAGACCTTGGCCATCCCCGGCTGGGCGACGAAGCCCGCATAGCCCAGCTCCCGGCGGCTGCTTTTCAGCACGGCGGACACCTTATCCCCATCGTCGCCGCCCACCGAGAAGCTGACCACGCCCCGGCTCTTTGCCGTGCCGGGAGAGCGGATGATCACATCGATGTTCACGCCGCTGTCCGCCAACAGGGTGAACAGCCGGCAGGTCTCCGGGCCGGTGTCCAGGCCCAGCACCGTGACCATGGCGACGCTTTCATCACAGGCAACGCCCCGCACCGGACGGCGGACGCCGCTCTCCAGGCTCAGGGCGGTGCCCAGGTCCTCCGGGAAAAAGGTGGAGCGCACCTCTACCTTTACCCGCTTTTCCCGGGCCAGCTCCACCGCCCGGCTGTGGAGCACCTGGGCGCCCAGCGCAGCCATCTCCAGCATCTCGTCATAGGATATTTCCCGGTGGATCTGCGCCCGGTCCACCACCCGGGGGTCGGCGGAATAGACCCCCTTTACATCTGTATAGATCCGGCACGTGTCCGCGCCGATGGCCGCGGCCAGCGCCACGGCGGTGGTGTCCGAACCGCCCCGTCCGATGGTGGTGATGTCACCGCTGTCATCCAGGCCCTGGAATCCGGCCACTACGGCTACCTTTCCCTCGGCCAGGGCGGCCTCCACACGTTTGGGATCCACTTTGAGGATCCGGGCGTCCCCGTGATGGGGCCCGGTATGTACCCCTGCCTGCCAGCCGCTCAGGGACAGGGCGGGACAGCCCAGCTCCTGCAGCTGCATGGCCATCAGTGCCATGGACATCTGCTCGCCGCAGGCAAGCAGCACGTCTTTTTCCCGGGAGTCGGGCTCGGACGAGATCTCCCGTGCTTTTTCGATCAATTCATCGGTGGTGTCCCCCTGGGCGGACACCACCACCGCCACCTGGTCCCCCGACGCCCGCTGCCCGGCAACCAGCTGGGCCGCCCGGCGGATGTGCGCCGCGGTAGCCAGGGACGAGCCGCCGAATTTCATCACGATGCGCATTTTGCATCCCTCCATTTCTTTGCTGCTACAGTCTATGGCGGCGGGGGATGGAGTGTCCCTCGGGAAAATCCGGCGCATTTCGCGTCCTTTCGGTGATACACTAACCAAAAGCATTTGCAAAAACATCGCTGACAAGCCGCATCGCTTGTCAGCCGTTTTGAAAGGAGAACCGCCGTGCTCCATCCCAATCCCGCCGTTAACCGGCTGCTCTGGCTGCTGCAGGCCGTGCTGCTGGCCGGGGCGGCCCTGGCATTTTACAAGGTGCTGTTTCGTCCCCTGCTGCCCCTGGGGGTGGCCTTTTTGCTGTCCTGCCTCATCGCGGGACCGGCGGACCGGCTGTGCAGGCGCAGCCGGCTGTCCAGAGGGGTATGCGCCCTGCTGCTGACAGCCGCCGTCATTGCCGCCCTGTGCCTGGGTGGCTGGCTGTTGGGCAGGCTGGCCGCAGGCCAGTTCAAACAGCTCATGGGCGCTCTGCCGGACCTGCTGGACGGGCTGGAGGAGGCCCTCAGCGCCCTGCAGGAGCGGCTGGAACGGCGCTTTCCGGGCCGAAATCCCCTCCCCCAGGTGTTTTCTCCCGAAACATGGCTGGACGCCCTCACCGTTCCGGAGATCGATCTGCAAAGCCTGGCCGGCTCGCTGGGCTGGGCGGCGTCCTCTCTGCCAAACCTCCTGCTGACGGCGGTGTTCACCCTGGCGGCCACGGTGATGTGCGTCAGCTACCGGGGAGAGATCCTGGGCTTTGTCCGCCGCCAGCTGCCGCCCCGGCTGCTGGAAGCCGCCCGGAAGCTGCGGGCCTATCTCCGGGATGCCCTGCTGGGCTGGTGCAAGGCCCAGGGCATTCTGGCGGCGGTCACCTTCGGGGTGCTTTTGGCGGGCTTTTTTCTACTGCGGGTGCAGGGTGCCGGACTGCTGGCCTTTGTCATCGCGCTCATGGACGCCCTGCCGGTGCTGGGGACCGGGCTGGTGCTGGTGCCCTGGGCGCTGGCGGAGCTGCTGCTGGGGCAGTACGGCCGGGCTGCCGGGCTGGCGCTGCTGTACGCCGCCTCGGCCGTACTGCGGAACGCGCTGGAGCCGCACGTGGTGGGGCGGCAGATCGGGCTGCACCCTTTTGTATCTCTGGTGAGCTTTTACCTGGGCTGGCGGCTGGCGGGCATCTGGGGAATGCTGCTCTTCCCCATTGCGGCCCTGATACTTGTCAAATTGCAGGAATGGGGGTATAGTAGTTGGTGGAGGTGACCAACTATGCGACTGATTTCCTGGAATGTGAACGGCCTGCGGGCCTGTGTGGGAAAGGGATTTCTGGACTTCTTTCACGAGATACGGGCCGACGCCGTCTGCCTGCAGGAGACCAAGATGCAGCCCGGACAGCTGACGCTGGAGCTGGAGGGCTATTCCCAGTACTGGAACAGCGCCGTGAAAAAGGGCTATTCCGGCACGGCGGTATTTACAAAAAAGGAGCCTTTGGCCGTGACGCTGGGCATGGGCATCCCGGAGCATGACACCGAGGGACGCGTCATCACCTGTACGTATGATCAATTCCACCTTGTAACGGTCTATACCCCCAATGCCCAGAGCGAGCTGGCAAGACTGGACTATCGTATGACCTGGGACGACGCCTTCCGGGAGTATCTGCTGGAATTGGATGCCAAAAAGCCGGTGATCGTCTGCGGTGATATGAACGTGGCCCACAGGGAGATCGACCTGAAAAACCCCGGTCCCAACCGGGGCAGCGCCGGCTTTACCGACGAGGAGCGGGAAAAGTTCACCCGGCTGCTGGACGCCGGCTTTACCGACAGCTTCCGCTACCTGCATCCCGACCTCACCGGGGCCTACAGCTGGTGGAGCTACCGCTTCAAGGCCCGTCAGAACAACGCGGGGTGGCGCATCGACTATTTCCTGGTGTCCGACCGGATAAAGGACAAGATCGTCACCGCCAGCATTTTGCCCGAGGTGATGGGCTCCGACCACTGTCCGGTGATGCTGGAGATCGAGCTGTAAAATAATCCCCGGCAGGGTTTCCCTGCCGGGGATGCTGCTAAGTTCAATAATCGTACACGTTGGTTGTCAGATACGCACCGCATCCGCCACAGAAAACTTCTCTATACCAATAGCCGTTTTCTTTATAAAGCTCTCCGTACTCCAGTCCACCCACGTGCTCATCGTTGGTGCCGTAATGGGTATCTTCATTCCGCAGGAAGGTTCCGCATTCCGCACAGGAAACTTCATAATACTCTACATAGCGCCCACAATCATACTGGTCGAAACCATAGTCTCGTTCTTCCCCATAAGTGTGATTACAGTCGCTGCGAGGCGTCACACCGCCGGAGGGCACTTCCACGGGCAGTTCCATGGGCAGTTCCACGAACTCCTCGGGCAAGGTATGAACGAAGTTTTCATCGCTGCCGCCGGCAAAGGACATCAGCGAGGTCATCAGCAGCAGACCGACGACCAAAAGGGATGCGATTTTTCTCATACGGAGTCCTCCTTTAATATTTTCCATTTCCTCTATAAAATGGTATTTTTATGATACAGGATTTTGTATTTTTGCACAAGAGCTTTTTGAAAAAATTTATATTTCTTAAGATTATGCACAAACCCGGCAGGCCGCGGCCCGCCGGGTTCTCTTTTTCAATAATCCAGGCCTTCTTCTTCCTGGGCGTACTTTTCTCCGAACGTTTCAAAGTTTCTCAGCATGAGCTTTTGCTGGCGCTTTCTCCAGCGGGCGTTTGCCGTGAGCTTCAGCACTAACAGCGCCAACACCAGAACGGCGGTAACGCCCCAGATGCACCAGCGCCACTGGTGGAGATACTGCAGCGCAACACCCCCGTCATGAAGGATATAGAGCACCGGTTCCGGTTGGATGCGGCTGTCCTCGCCCGCCAGCACGGGACGGCCCAGCAGATCGTCATACAGGTCCACGGTGCGGCAGCCGTCCTGTTCATAGGTCACCAGCCCGCCGTCGGCAGGGGTCCCGTTCCGGGAGGTGATCAGCAGGTCCCGGGTGTCGGTCTCCAGATAGGCCGCAGCCAGATACAGGGAATCCGCATCCGTGGTATACAGCCCCCAGGGGCCCAGCCCCAGAGACAGGTCTTTCAGCCCCGCGGACAAATAGCAGGCGGCGGCCAGCACCAGCAAAAGCAGTGCCAGGCCCACGGTCCCCAACAGGCCCAATTTTCTCCGTTCTTCCATTCCCGCGTCCTCCCTGTCTGTTTTCTGTATTTATTTTAGCACAGGCGTCGCAGGATGTCCAGACTGTCATAGGGCAGGATGACGGTGGGCAGACCGGCATTTTTCGGGCCCAGGGTCTCCTGGGGAAACCACAGGCACAGGCCCTGGTCGGTGAGGTAATAGCGGCCGTCTGCCAGCAGGGTCCCAGCCCGCCGCTGCCAACCCCGGAAAAAGGGGGTCTCTCCTTCCGCCGCCTGCTCCAAACGCTGCAGGACCGGCCTGTGTAAAGGCCTTTGCCAGTCAGGCCCGAGCAGCTGCCGCAGGAGGATGGGCCCACCGGTCCCGGGGCCGAAGGTCGCCGATATCCGCCACAGCGTCCAGTCTCCGTGGCCCACCCTTCGGGATACGTCCAAAAAGCCCGAGCAGAACAGGCTGTCCCGGCGGGTCTCCTGCCATTCGGCGGCGATGGCCGTGGGGAACCGGCCCGGCTCCCGGCACGCCTGCCGCTGCAGGCGCTGGACCGTCTGCCTCCAGAACCGGTCAAAGGCCGACCGTCCCCCGGCGGACTGGGGATACCGCAGGGCATATTCCACCTGAGGCCCCCAACGGCCCTCCAGCACACGGACCTGCAATTCTTCCATAAAAAACACCACCCCCGTCAGAAAATTCTATGACAGGGGCGGTGGTGTTATGATAAGCCGCAGACGGCGTGCGGCCTTTTTTCCCAAAAAGCGCGCTTATTCAAACAGTTTTTGCAGAGACTGGGTGTAGGGCGGGCGGGCTATGCCCTTTTCGGTGATGATGCCGGAAATCAGCCGGTGGTCGGTAACGTCAAAGGCGGGATTGAACAGCTTGCAGGCAGGCGCCATGGGCTTTTCATACCACAGGGAGCGGATCTCCTCCGGGTCCCGCTGCTCGATGGGGATGTCCTCTCCGGTGGGGGTGTCCGGGTCAATGGTGGAGGTGGGTCCCAGCACATAGAAGGGGATGCCATAGTGATGTGCCAGGATGGCCACGCCGGAGGTCCCGATCTTGTTGGCGGTATCGCCGTTGGCTGCCACCCGGTCGCAGCCCACCAGGCAGGCCTGCACCCAGCCGTTTTTCATCACCATGGAGGCCATGTTGTCGCAGATGAGGGTCACATCCACCCCCGCCCGGTGCAATTCAAAGGCAGTGAGCCGGGCGCCCTGGAGCAGGGGCCGGGTCTCATCGGCAAAAACACGGAAGCCGAAGCCCCGCTCCTGTCCCAGCAGAATGGGGCCCAGAGCCGTGCCGTAGGACGATGTGGCGATGGGTCCGGCATTGCAGTGGGTCAAAAGGCCCTGGCCGGGCTTGAGCAGGGACAGGCCGTATTCCGAGATGGCCTTGTTCCGTTCCTCGTCCTCCCGGTGGATGGCCAGCGCCTCTTCCCTAAGGGCGGCTTTGATGGCGGGGACCGGGCAATCCTTCATGGACAGTGCCTTCCGGTCCATGCGGCGCAGAGCCCAGAACAGGTTCACCGCCGTGGGACGGGAGGCCGCCAGCCGGTCACAGTCCGTCCGGAAATGGGCGTAAAATGCCTCGAACCCGCTTTCCGGGGCGGCTTTCGCCCCAAGATAGGCGCCGTAGGCCGCCGCGATGCCGATGGCAGGCGCGCCCCGGACCTGCAGCGTCCGGATGGCGCTGCAAATTTCTTCGTTGGTGCGGAGAGAGACATAGCGGACCTGGTTGGGCAGCAGCGTCTGGTCCAGAATGACCAGGGCGCTGTTTTCATCGTCCAGGCGGTTGGGGATCAGCGGTTCAAGAGACATAGGGACGCTCCTTTTGTCAGGATGATGGGGCAGGCCGGCGGGGAGGCTTGTCCCCCGGCATTATTTTGACGCACTTCCCGCAAAAAAGCAAGAGAAGAAATTGCAGTTTGCCGAAAACTGTGCTAAAATACAGCATACGATGACAGGAGGTCGATTTATGAGCTATCCCGGTCCCGGTTTCATCCGGGAACAAAAAGATGTGATGTACCTCATCCTTTACGCCCTGCATTTCTTCCCCATGGCCATCAGCGAGAGCGATCTGATGGATGTGGTGCTCATCGATGACGGATTCGGTTATTTTGAGTTCCGCGCCGCCATCCAGCATCTGCTGGAGCGCAAATACGTGGCCTCGGTAAAGGACGGCGGCGAGGACCTGTATATCCTCACCCCTGATGGCGGAAAGGCCATCGAGGTGCTGGCCTCCAGCCTGCCCCTCAGCGTCCGGGACAAGGCCGAGCGCGCCGCCCTGCGGGTCATCGCGAAGCTCCGGCGGGACGCCTCCATCAAGGCCTCCCACTGTAAAAACCCTGACGGCACCTATACCGTTCAGCTGAAGATCTGCGACCGGCAGTCCGACCAGCTGAGCGTGGAGGTGCTGACCATGACCCGGCGCCAGTGCGAACTGTTGGAGGACAATTTCCGCCGCCGCGCGGAATCCATCTATCACGAACTGCTGCTGCTGCTGTCCGGCGGCGGCACCGTGGAATAAGTTCAGGAGGATACGACCATGCGTATTGGGAAGACCGTGCGCCTGACGGCGCTGCTGATGGCCCTGTGCCTGTCGCTTTCGCTGCTGGCCGCCTGCGGGCAGCAAGAGGATACCCCCGCCGTTTCCCCGGCGGATCCTGAGCCCGCGGAGCCCCAGCCCGCTCCCGTGGGCCCCGAGCCGCTGCCCGAACCAGAACCGGAGCCCGAGCCGGATCCCGACCTCTTTGTGGCGGAGGGCAACGTGAACCCCCTTACCGGGCTGTGTGACGGCATCTCCGACCAGGCCCTGACCAGGCGGCCCATCGCTGTGATGGTCAACAACATCATCGCCTCGCTGCCTCAGTGGGGCATCTCCCAGGCCGATATCATCTATGAAATGTTGGCTGAGGGACGCATCACCCGCTTCCTGGCCCTGTTCCAGGATTACAGCAAGATCGACAAGCTGGCCAGCATCCGCTCGGCCCGGCCCTATTACATGGACATTGCCCAAAGCTACGGCGCGGTATACATCCACTTCGGCGGCAGCGTTCCCGCCTACGAGGCCATCGCCAGCCGCAAGGACCTGATCCACATTGACGGCATCAAGGGGAACTGGGAGGGCACCGTGTTTTTCCGGGACCCCGACCGCCGCAAGGAGATGGGGCTGGAGCACTCGGTATTCACCACCGGAGAATACCTGCAGCTTGCCATGGACAAGCTGGCCGGGCAGGGCTATGACCTGAGCCAGGAGACCCATCCCTCCGCCTTTACCTTCGGCCAGCGATGGAGCGAAAACGCCGCGTCGGAGGGGCAGCCCGCCAACAAGGTGACCGTCACCTTCTCTTCCCGGCACAAGCCCTGGTTCCAGTATGACCCGGAGACAGGGAAATACCTGCGCTTCCAGTACGGCGACCCCCAGATGGACGGCTGGCTGGACACGCAGATCGCCGTGGAAAATGTTCTGGTGCTGCGGATGGCTACCACAGACATCCCCTCGGATTTGCATCTCATTGATGTGGACACCACCGGCACCGGCGATGGTTATTATTTCTGCCGTGGAAAGTATGTCCCCATCACCTGGCAAAAGGACAGCTACAACAGCGAGATCCTGTACTTTGACCAGAGCGGCGCGCCCCTGGTGGTCAGCCGGGGCCAGACCTTTGTCAGCGTGGTCACCCAAACCGCCGACGTGGTCATCGAATGACCGTAGGCAAGCGCCGCGTTTCTGCGAGACAACACCGTTCCGTTGTTATAAAAAAGCACCCCTTGGGGGTGCTTTTTGTTTGCGGCGGCCGGAGGGCTGACGCGATGTGCTTGTCACGGTACCGGGGGTGTTCCTTTTTTGAGGGGAAGTTTTGGGTTTCCCCCGGAGCCGCGGCCGCAGGCAAAAGCTGTTTTCAGTTCCCGGGCAAAAAGGTCTGCACGGCGGCCCACAGCTTTGGGGTCAGCCACAGCCGCAAGGCTGCCGACAGCAGCAGCAGCCCGCAGCAGATGGCGGCGGTGAACAGAAAAGCGCTGTCGGGCTGCACCCGCTTTCCCCGGCCCGCGGGCAGCCGCAGCCGGGCCGCCGACAGGGCCATGGCCTGCCGCCCCAGCAGCACCAGCGCCGCCAGGGACAAAAATCCGGGGATCAGCTGGGCGCAGAGGGCCTGGGCGTAGCCGCTGCCGCCGCCGCGGAGCACTTCTGCCGCGGAAATGGCTGACAAGGCAAAGCCCTTGACAGCGACTGCCAACAGGGCGGTCATACAGCCGGACCGCAGAAAGCCAGACAAAAGCACGACCCCCAGCAACGCCAGATCCGGCCACAGCGCCCCCCACAGCGTCCCGGAGGCCTGTCCGCCCTGCTCCAGCGTTTCCCGCAGCCATTCCAGCCGAGCGCAAGCCAGGCTTCCGCCCGCCCCACCCAGCAAAAATGCAATGCCCAGCGCCGGCAGGCGGCGGTCCTGTTCCGGCGGCCTGTATCCTGATTGTTTATGTCCCATCCTCATCACCTGGTGCATTGTATGGCCTGTCCGGGCGCTTTAGAACCAAAAATACATCCGGGGAAGCAATGGGAACAAACGTCGTTCAGCTGCGGCCCAGTCCGTCCACCGGCAGAACGGCGCCGGTGATATAGGACGCCTCGTCAGAGGCCAGGAAAACAAAGGCGTTGGCGATGTCCTCCGGCGTGCCCAGCCGTTTCAGCGGGATCTGAGCGATGAGCGGGTCGATGACCTCCGTGGGAACGGCCCGCATCATGTCCGTCTCGGTGATGCCTGGCGCCACGGCGTTCACCCGGATGCCCTTGGGGCCCAGTTCCCGGGCCAGGGACAGGGTCAGGCCGTTGACTGCGAATTTGGACGTGGGATAGGCCACGCCGGCGGGCGAGCCGTCCCGTCCCACCATGGAGGAGGTGTTCAGCACCACGCCGCTCCCCTGCTCCAGCATATGGTCCACCGCCGCCTTGGTACAGCAGAACAGGCCTTTCACGTTCAGGCCCATCACCTTGTCAAACAGGTCCTCCGTGTAGTTTGCAAGGGGGGTGCTCTCTGAAATGCCGGCGTTGTTCACCAGCACATGAATGGCGCCGTGGCGCTGCGCCACGCCGTCAAAGGCGGCCTTCACCGCCGCGAGGTCCTTCAGGTCGGGGGCGATGCCCTCCACCGTGGCGCCGGGAAACTGTTCCCGCAGCAAAGCCACCGCTTTGTCAGCGGACGCCTGGGTGCTGGCGCACAGCACCACAGACGCGCCCTCTCTGAGAAATGCCTGCACTGTCGCAAAGCCGATGCCCCGGCTGCCGCCGGTGACAATGGCAAGTTTTCCGTTCAAACGCATGACGTATGCCTCCTTTTTGTTCAGTATGCCCTGCTGCGGGTGTTTTATTTGGCACACATCCCCTGCGCGAAAAAGAAAAAAGGCCGCCGGGACCCGCAAAGGTCCCTGGCGGTCTTTGAAAAACCGGTTTACAGGATGAAGCCCGTCAAAAGGGCCACGGCAGAAGCGGCCAGCGCCACAACGATCAGCGGCTTTCCCAGATAGGCCAGCACCACTGCCGCCGCAGTACCGGCCACCGCTGTGGGAATGCTGCCGGTGGAATAGAAAATGGCCGGAACGGTCATGGCGCTGAGCACCGCATAGGGAATATAGTGCAGAAAACTGCGGAAAAAGGGCGAACGAATCTTTTTGCGGAACAGGGTAAAGGGGATCATACGGATGAGATAGGTGACCCCGGCCATGACGGCGATATACAGGGCGACGCTCATACGCTCTCCTCCTCCTCCGCGGGCAGCGGGAACAAGGCCGCGCAGACAGCGGCGGCCAGAACGGCGCTGATGATGACCGCAAAGCCGCCGGACACAAAGGCCAGCACATACCGGAACAGCAGGCTGCACAGCGCCGCGCCCACGGCTGCCGCCAGAATGCCCCGGTCCTTTCGCGCGGGCGGAATGACCACTGCCAGAAACATGCCGTACAGCATGATTCCCATGGCATTGGACAGCGCCGCGGGCAGGACCTGTCCCAGCCAGGCTCCCAGCAGCGTGCCGGACACCCAGCCCGACGCGGAGATCAGGATCAGGCCGTACATATAGGCGGGCTTCAGCCGTTCCTCCCGGGCATAGGCCACTGCGAAGATCTCATCGGTGATGCCGAAGGACACCAGCGCCCGGTGGAGGGTGCTGAAGCTTCCGTCCAGCTTCTGTGCCAGGGACAGGCCCATCAGGGAGTAGCGGATGTTGATGACCAGCTGAGTCAGGGCCATCTCCACCAGCGTGCCCCCCGCCGCAATGATGCCCACGCCGGCCACCTGTCCGGCGGAGGTCAGGTTGGTGGCGGAAATGCCCACCGCCGCGGCGATGGACAGCCCCAGGCTGATGCACAAAATACCGAAGCCGAAGGATACCGACAGATACCCCAGGGCGATGGGGATGCCGTCCTTCAGTCCGGTGAGAAACTGTTTTTTCACGGAACATTCGCTCCTTTTGCTGAGATACGGAACCCATTATAGCACCGTTTCAGCAAATATGCCATAGGGCATGGGGCAGGCGGGGCGTTTTTTCGCGGGATTTTTTATTCGTACCGCAAAGCCTCGATGGGGTCCAGCCGCGCCGCTTTATTGGCGGGATAATAGCCGAAAAACACGCCGATGGCCATGGAAAAGCCCACAGCCAGTGCAATAGAACCCAGTGTGGGCAGCGCCGGCTCGCTGATGAGGCTGCTGCCCCAATAGCCCAGCAGCGTGCCCGCCGCGATACCGATCACGCCGCCGATGAGGCAGACGATGATGCTCTCCACCACGAACTGCAGGCGAATATCATTGTTGGTGGCGCCCAGGGCCTTGCGGGTGCCGATCTCCCGGGTGCGTTCGGTCACTGAAACCAGCATGATGTTCATCACTCCGATGCCGCCCACCAGCAGGGAGATGCCGGCGATGACGGAAATGGCGATGGACAGGGTGTTCATGATGGAGGACATGGACTCCACCATGGTGCTCATGGCCATGGCGAGCACCGAATAGTCTTCATTTTTCACGTAATAGCGGTTGAGAAAGCTCTGCACATCCTGCGCCATGGCGGCGCTGTCGATGCCGGCGGCGGCCTGCACGGTCATGGAGGCATAGCCGCCGCTGCTGCCGCTGATATGCTTGGCGGTGGTCAAGGGGATGTAGGCTCCGGTGGATACATCCTTTTCCGACGCCATGGAAAAGCCCATGGCGGAAGCGTCATATTCATAAACGCCCACCACCCGGAAGGTCAGGCTCTCGCCGTCGAGGGTCACATGGATGTCCTGCCCCAGGGCGGCTTCGGCGTCGCCGCCGAACAGGTTGTTCACCAGCTTGTCAGAGACCACGCACACCGAGCGGCTGCCGTCCAGATCCTTTTGCCGCACCCAGCGGCCGGAAAGCAGCGTCAGATTGTTCACCCCGGCATAATCCTCGTTGACGCCGGTGAGACTCAGGTTGGCGTACAGGCGGCCGTCCTTGGCCTGGCCGCTGCCCGCCCCCTCGCTGAGGCTGACGCCAGCGATATAGGCGCCGTAGCGGCTTCGCAGGGCTTCCACCATTTCGTCGGTCATCAGGTCCTCCTCGCCGGGGCGCACCATGCCCATCATGCTGGCCATCATGGGTGCCCGGTCGCTTTCGCTGCGCAGGGACACCGTGATGTTGGAAACGCCCAGGCTGCTCATGGAGCCGGTAATGGAGCCGGTGAGGCCGTTGCCCACCGTCAAAATGCCGATGACCGCGCCGATGCCGATGATGATGCCCAGCATGGTGAGAATGGACCGCATTTTGTTGGCCCGAAGGCCCTCCAGCGCCAGGCGGATGGATTCACCGATCCCCATAGCGCACCTCCTCTCCGCTGTCGCCCACATACAGGCGGCCGTCCCGCATGGTGACGAACCGGTCGGTCTCCAGAGCCAGCTCCCTGTTATGTGTGATGAGGACAATGGTCTTTCCCCGCTCCCGGTTGAACCGGTGGAACAGGTCCATGACCATCCGCCCCGTGGCGGAATCCAGCGCGCCGGTGGGCTCGTCGGCCAGAAGGATGGCCGGGTCATTGGCCATGGCCCGAGCGATGGCCACCCGCTGCTTCTGCCCGCCGGAAAGTTCCGAGGGCTGATGGTCCATGCGGTCGGCCATGCCCACCATTTCCAGCAGTTCCTTGGCCCGGGCTGTCCGGCGGGCGGCGGGGACGCCGGCATACATCATGGGCAGTTCCACGTTTTTCCGGGCGTTGGTGCGGGCGATAAGGTTGAAGTTCTGAAAGACAAAGCCAATGCTTTTGTTCCGGATGGCAGACAGCCGGTCATCCCTGGCCTGGCTGACGTTGATGCCGTCCAGCACATAGCTGCCCTGGGTGGGCCGGTCCAGCACGCCGATGAGGTTCATCAGCGTGGACTTGCCCGAACCGGATGGACCCACGATGGACAAAAATTCCCCGGGCATCACATCCAGGTCGATGCCGTGGAGGATCTCCAGCTCGTTGGGCTGTCCGATGTAAAAGCGCTTGAAAATACCGCGCATACGGATGATGGGCTGTTCCATTTTAGGATTCCCCCGGCAGTTTCGGCAGCATCGCGGAAGCGCTTCCCCTGCTTCTGCCCAGGCCGATGCGGACAGGCTTCCCGATATAGGCCACATAGGGTTCCGGATCCGATACCACGGTGGTCCCGGCTGTAAGGCCGTCGCCCTTTACAGCCACTTCCAGGTCTGTCTCCAGGCCGCAGGTGACCGGCGTCTCCTGCAAAAGCCAAGTGCCGTCATCCTGTTCCAGCGCCGCCAGAATGCAGGTCTGTCCCTGGGCATTTTCGTAGACGGCGTCATAAGGTGCGGCCAGGACATTCTTTTCCTCGGCCACGATGAAGTTCAAGCGGACACTGAGACCGATGCGCAGGCGGGTGTCTGTGCTCCGCACCGCCACATCCGCCGCAAAGGAAACGTCGCCGCCGGTATCGGTGCCGCCCATGGCGTTTTTGTTGGCGGCAGGCGCGATGGAGGTGACCTCGCCCTCGTACAGGTCATCGCCGGTGGCGTCCGACTGGATGGTGGCGGCGGTCCCCACCGTTACCGTTGTAATGTCATAATCCTTTACAGAGGTCGTCACTACAAAGTTTTCCGTATCTTCGATCACAAACAGCAGGCCGGAGCCGGAAGATCCCACCTGGGCGTAGACAGCGGTGACCGTGCCCGCCGTGGGCGCGGTGATCCGGGTGCTGTCCAGATCGGCCCGCAGCTGTCGCAGGCTCACCTCGGCAGTGGAGCGGTTGGCATTTGCGTAGGCGCTGTTGAGGTTGTTTTTGTAGACCTGCAGCTGGTTCTGCGCCGCCGTCCTGGCCGCCTGCAGGGAGGTCTGGGCCGTCTGATAGGACTGGAAGGCGGTCTCGGCGTTTTTGGCGTAATCCGCCAGGGCATTGTCTGCCGACGTCAGGGCCGCGTTGTACTGCTTTTGCGCGGTCTCATAGGCTTCCCGGGCCGTGTCCACGGCGTCCGCGCAGGCGTCCGCCTGCTTTTCCGCCAGCTTACAGGCCTGCTCCGCCTGGGTCAAAAGGGCTTCCGCCTGGGTCAGCGCGCTCTGGGCGGCGGAATATGTACTCTCCAGCCGGGAGCCCTGGAGTTCCAGCTCCAGACGCTGGGCGTTCTGCTGGGCCAGCTGCTCCTGCACCTCGGCCAGCTGGGCCTGCAGAAGGGCTTTTTCGCTGTCATCGGAGGACGCTTCCAACTGCTGCCCCAGTGCGGTCTCCCGCTGCTGCAGTTCCGCTGCGGCAAGCTCCAGGTCGGCCAGCTCGTTCTGGTACTGGGACAAGGCCTTTTTTGCGGCCTTATAGGCCTTTTCGGCATCCGCGGCTCCGTCCTCCGCGTCTTCCAGCGCCTCCTCAGCCTCCTCCAGGGCCTCCAGGGCGTCCTCATAGCTGTCGTTGGCGTTCTCCACGCCCTTGCGGGCATTGCGCAGGGCGCTCTCCTGGGTCAGAAGAGCGGTGTTTTCCCCCGCTTCCAGCCCGGCCAGGTACCGGTCATAATTGTTCTGAGCGGCCACGTAGGCGTTATAAGCGTTGGTGACGGCGTTTTCCGCGCTGATGATGGAGGTGTTCAGGCCGTTTTCCAGATTGCTCTTGAACTGCTCATAATTGTCCCGGGCAGCGGCGATGGAGGCGCTGCCCGCGCTGGAAGCGTCCTGTATGCTGGCCTCCTGGGTCTCGATCTGATCCAGAAGGTTCTGGTCATCCAGCCTGCACAAAAGCTGACCCTCCTCCACCCGGTCGCCCACCTCCACACAGACCTCCTGCACGGTATAGGCCATGGTGGAATAGACCGTCATGCTCCGGGCACTCTCCACCGTGCCGGTGGCGCTGATGCGGTCCTGCAGGTCGCACTGCACCAGCCGGGACGTATCCGTGGGACTGATGGTTGGGACGGCGTCCCCGCCGGCGGCTTTTCCCGCCAGGACCACCACCAGGCAGACCGCCGCGGCAGCTGCTGCCGCATAGGGCCATTTCCGCTTTTTTCTGAGGGAAACGGCGTTGGTTTTTCCTTTTTCTCCTTGTTTCGCAAACAACGGCATATGAGAACGGCTCCTTTCACGCTCCGAAAGCTTCACAATGAAACCATATTACACCCATATGCGTGCCTGAAAAATGAAAATTTCAAAAATTACTATAAATTTTTTGTAAATATGCCGCCGGTGGCCGGTCCGTCCAGCAGTTTGCCGTCTTCCGCAAACCGGGAGCCGTGGCAGGGACAGTCCCAGCTGCGCTCCTCCGGGTTCCAGTTCAGGGCGCAGCCCAGGTGGGGACAGCGGGGCGCGGTGGGCTTCAGCAAATTTGCGGCGGAGGCCAGGGCGTTGACCGCAAGCTGGGGGTGCAGGCTGCTCCGGGCCGGGGAAAACACCGGGGCGAAGGGATTTTCCCGGCCCTGCACCAGATCCCGCAGCACCATGGCGGCGGCCATGGAGGAAGTCATCCCCCATTTGTTGAAGCCGGTGGCCACATACAGGCCGGGGGTAGCCCGGCTGTAGGGGCCGATATAGGGCACGCCGTCCAGCGACATACAGTCCTGCGCCGCCCAGCGGCAGACGATGTCCGCCTCCGGATAATGCGTCCGGACAAAGGACTCCAGGCCCTTCCATCCGTCGCCCTGCTTTCCGGTACGGTGACCGCCTCCGCCCAGAAGCAGGCGGCCCTCATACGTTCGGAAGGACAGTCCACCCTCCCGCTCGTCCAGATACATCCCGTTCACGTCCTGGGCGTTTTCCAGCGCCAGCACATAGGAGCGGCTCTGATACAGCCGGAGAAAATAGCCGCCGTGCTTGTTGAGGATGGGGAAATGGGTGGCCATGATGACCGTCTCTGCCCGAACGGTCCCCCGGTCGGTCTTCACCGTACCGGGGGCGAATTCAAGAGCCGTGGTGCGCTCCCGGATGTTCAGGCTCTCCGCGATGCCCGCGGCAAACTTCAGCGGGTGAAACTGCGCCTGGTTCCGGAACCGGACGGCGCCGGCGGTCCGGAACGGAAGGGGCAGGTCCTGGACCAGGTCCGCCGGGATGCCCAGGAGCTCCAGGGCCTCCAGCTCCCGCCGGAGCTTTTCCGGGCTGTCCAGGGTGTAAACATAGGCGTCCCGGGTCTCCAGGCCGCAGGGGATCTCCCGGCCCAGCTGCCGGTACTGGGCCAGAGCGGCCTCGTTGGCCTGCCAGTACAGCCGGGCTTTTTCGGCGCCCAGCGATTTCAGCAGCTTGTCATAGCACAGCCCGTGCTGAGATGTCAGCTTGGCGGTGGTATTGCGGGAGATGCCGCCGCAGATCCGGCCAGCCTCCACCAGCAGGCAGTCCACGCCCGCCCGCTTCAGCAGATACGCGCACAAAAGGCCCGCCATTCCCCCGCCCACGATGAGCACATCCGTGCGGGTGTCGCCTTCCAGCGGGGGAAACGCGGGAATACGGGCGGTTTCCGCCCAAACAGAGTTCAGCATAACATCACCGGGCTTAGTATGTGCCCGCTGCTCGGGATTATGGGTATTTTGGCCCGGTTTGTGTCTGTCTCAGCGCTGTCTGCCCAGCTTTTGCTCAAAGCGGTCCTTCTGTCCGTCCTTTGGCACGGAGGTGGGATAGCCGCCGCCGAAGCAGGCCGTGCAAAACCGGTCATAGGGTGGGCCGGCCAGGCGTTCCGCATTTTCCACGCTGAGGTAGCCCAGGGAATCCGCACCGATGATCCGGGCGATCTCCGGCACACTGTGATGGTTGGCGATGAGGTTTTCCGCGCTGTCGATATCCGTGCCGTAAAAGCAGGGCGCGATAAACGGCGGCGCGCTGACCCGCATATGGATCTCCCTTGCCCCGGCCCGCCGCAGCAGGTCAATGGTCCTGCGGCAGGTGGTGCCCCGGACGATGGAGTCATCGATGAGCACCACCCGTTTTCCTTCCACCGCCGAACGGATGGGATTCAGCTTGATGTTCACGCCGTTTTCCCGCTGGGCCTGGTCCGGAGCGATGAAGGTCCGCCCGATATACTTGTTTTTGGTGAATCCGATGGCATAGGGTATGCCGGAGGCCGTGGCATAGCCCAGGGCCGCGTCCAGACCGGAATCGGGTACGCCCACCACCACATCCGCCTCCACGGGATGCTGTTGGGCCAGGAAGGCGCCGGCCTTTTGCCGTGCGAGGGAGACGCTGCAGCCCTCTATCACGGAATCCGGCCTGGCAAAATAGATGAACTCGAACACGCAGAGCCGCCGGGGCGCCTTTCCGCAGTGGGAACGGTCCGTACGGAAGCCCCGGTGGCTGACGGTGACGATCTCTCCCGGGAGCAGGTCCCTGACCCATTTGGCGCCCACCGCGTCCAGGGCGCAGGATTCCGAAGCGAACACGGTCCCCCCGCCGGGCAGCTGGCCCATGCACAGGGGGCGGAAGCCGTTGGGATCCCGGGCGGCGATCAGCTTGGTGGATGAGGCGATGACCAGGGAATAGGCCCCCTCGATGTGGTTCATGGCCTCTGAGACCGCCGCTTCGATGGAGCCCAGGCGCAGCCGCTCCTGCACGATCCTGTAGGCGATGACTTCCGAATCCGTGGTGGTATGAAAAATGGAACCGTTCCGCTCCAGCTCGTCCCGCAGCTCCAGGGAATTGGTCAGGTTCCCGTTGTGGGCCAGGGCCATATGCCCTTTGTAGTGGTTGATAACGAGGGGCTGCACATTCCGTTTGTTGTCCGAGCCGGTGGTGGCATAGCGCACATGGCCCACCACCATCTCCCCCTCTCCCAGACTGCTCAGACGTTCTGGCGTGAACACATCGTTCACCAGTCCCACGTCGCACCAGGCGGAAAAGCGGCCGTCATCGTTGACCACCATGCCCGCGCTCTCCTGTCCGCGGTGCTGCAGGGCATAAAGGCCGTAATAGGCCAGCCGGGCCACATCCCTCCGTTCCGGCGCGTACACGCCGAATACACCACACTCCTCGCGGAGATGGCGCTCATCCCCTGTCCGTGCCGTACGGGCTTCCTTCCGCTCGCTGTTGCTGCTGCCGCCGTTTGTCATAACTGAACCTCCCGCTGTTTTGAAAACAAAAAGAGACACCGGTCAAACGGGCCTTTTCCCGCCGAGACACCGGTGTCTCTTAACGCCGTATATCATACGCTGTTTTGTTCCCGTTGTCAATAGCGGGTTTCCGGGCGCGGGGGACAGAACCGGCCCGAAACCACATTGACAAACGGGCTGCGTAGCGGTACACTTTTTACAGACGAGGATGGCCGGAAAGCGCCGGGAAAGGCTTTTCCGGGCACGCCCTCGCCCTTTGTCTTTTCGCCCCCATCTACCAACCAATGAAAGGCGGATCCCTATGATGAAGTTCACCCCGGCAGAGGTCCTGCAGTATGTTCAGGAAGAGGATATCAAGTTCATCCGGCTGGCCTTTTGCGATGTGTTCGGCAGACAGAAAAACATCGCCGTGATGTCCGGCGAGCTGAAGCGCGCCTTTGAAAGCGGCATCGCCATCGACGCGTCCGCCATTCCGGGCTTTGGCGGCGAGATCCGCTCTGACCTTTTGCTGCGGCCCGACCCCGCGACGCTGGCCCAGCTGCCCTGGCGTCCGGAAAGCGGCCGGGTGGTGCGGATGTTCTGCGACGTCACCCACCCGGACGGCTCTGTTTTGGACACCGACGCCCGCAATCTGCTGAAAAACGCCGTCCGTGAAGCGCAGCAGGCGGGGATCACCTTCGCCTTTGGCGCGGAGATGGAGTTTTACCTGTTCAAAACCGATGAAAACGGCGACCCCACCCGCTGCCCCTATGACAACGCGGGCTATATGGACATCGCCCCTGCCGACAAGGGTGAAAATGTCCGCCGGGAGATCTGCCTGACGCTGGAGGAGCTTGGCATCCAGCCGGAATGCTCCCACCACGAGGAGGGTCCGGGGCAGAATGAGATCGATTTCCGTTATTCCGACCCGCTCTCTGCGGCGGACCACGCGGTGACCTTCCGCTCTGTGGTGGAGACCATCGCCATGCGCAGCGGCCTGGCGGCGGATTTTTCTCCGAAGCCCCTTTCCGGCCACGCGGGCAGCGGCCTGCACATCAATATCTCCGTCAGGGACGGCGGCGGCCGGGACCTGCTGCCCCATGTGATCGCCGGCATCATGGAGCACATCACGGACATGACGGTCTTTCTCAATCCCTGCCAGCAGTCCTATGAACGGCTGGGCAGCCACAAGGCGCCCCGGTACATCACCTGGTCCCGGGAGAACCGCTCCCAGCTCATCCGCATCCCCGCCGCGGACGAGAGCCACCGGCGGGCGGAGCTGCGCTCCGCCGATCCCACGGCCAATCCTTATCTGGCCTTTGCCCTGCTGATCCACGCCGCTCTGGACGGCATCCGCCGGGGGCTTCTGCCGCCGCCCAGCACCGACGTCAACCTGTTCTCCGCACCGGAGGAGGTGCTGTCCGGATGCCGCAGACTGCCCGCCTCCCTGCAGGAGGCCGCGGACGCGGCGGAGCGCAGCGCCTTTATCCGCGCCCATCTGCCGGAAGCGGTGATCCGCGCCTACTGCGGGCCGCGTCTCTGATACAAGGCGATCCCAGGGAAAGGAGGGAGCGAGATGGTCTTTCAGGAACGCACCTACAGCGTGCTGGTGGTCTCTGCCTCTGCCAGCTTCAACCGCGCCGCCGGGGATCTGCTCCCCATGACTGATTACTGGCCGGTGACCTTTGTAAAAAGCGTGGCCGAGGCCAAGCGTCGGCTGCTGGAGCAGCCCTTTGACATTCTTTTGATCAACGCGCCGCTGCCCGACGACCTGGGGATGCGGCTGGCCATCGACACCTGTGACAGCAGCACGGCAGGGGTTCTGCTGCTGGTCAAAAGCGAGCTTTACAACGACGTTTACGCCCAGGCGGTGCCTTACGGCGTGATGACCCTGCCCAAGCCCACCTCCCTGCAGATGATGGCCCAGGCTCTGCGGGTACTGTGCGCCACCCGGGAACGGCTGCGGAAAATGGAGGAGCGCCAGGCCACCGTGGAGGAAAAGATCCGGGAGATCCGCCTGCTCAACCGGGCCAAATGGCATCTCATCGAATCCCGGGGCATGACAGAGGCGGAGGCCCACCGGCACATCGAAAAGCAGGCCATGGACCTGCGTCTTTCCAAGGGAGAGGCGGCGCAAAGGATCCTGGACGGCTGCGAGCAGCGGTCCGCGCCCTAAACCCGCTGAACCCATCCGGAACGGCAAAACCTCCCCCAGGGACTGCAAACACCGGCGGGCAAACCTCCGGCGGTTTCACAAGCTGTCTTTACTGCAGAGAATTTCATCCTATTCGTCTATGGACTTCAATTAATCGGAAGTTGAGGGCCGAAGCACCCATGAAAAAAATCAAAAAAATAATTTTTCCCATTTTGCTGATCCTATGTCTGGCGGCAGGGACGATTTGGCAATCTGTTATGACGCAGATTGAGAAAAACAAGTATGCCGCTATTGGAAATTATGTTGATGTGGGAACATACCAGGCACATTATTATTCGAAAGGTTTCGGTGACACCGCATTTGTTTTGATTGCCGGATCAGGAACACCGTGTGCCTACACCGATTTCTATGCCCTTCAAAACAGGCTTTCGGAAAAAGGACAGACTGTCTCATTTGACCATGCAGGAAGCGGATGGAGTTCAAGCACAGATTCTCCGCGAACCATCGAGAACATGACAAATGAGCTTGCCGTATTGATCGATACCGTTGCGCCAAATAAGCCGATCGTGATCATCTGCCATTCTCTGGGCTCTCTTGAGGCAATTCAATATACACAAATGAATCCCGAAAAAGTGAAGGGAATCATCTTCTTGGATTGCGGAAGTCCGGAATTCTACAGCACAGATTCTGAATTGCTGGCAAAAATAATCAATAGAGGGACTGCTTTTTTGAGAACCATCGGACTCAATCGATTCATGGGTGAATTCGGGTGGTTTTTGCCCGCATACGGTGAGAACAGTCGAAATGAGAACCTTCCGGAAATTGTTAAGGATATAGATAAAGCAATGTTCTATCGGTTTGCCGGAAATGCTGATTCGATGAGCACGATCAATCTGATCAACGAGAACGCAGCAACCGTTCTGAAAGGGCCTTTATTGGGAGAGGTGCCCATTCTTGTCCTTTCTTCTGACGGCGGAGATGACTGGAATGAAGTGCAGATCCAGTTGGCTTCATGGTCTGAAGACAGTGAACGTATGATGATCAAAGAGTCGGAACACTATTTATATTGGTCGAATTTTGATCAGGTTTCAGATTGCATGGAGTCGTTTCTTGAAAAGATCTCCCGTTGAAAAAAGGAATGAACCGCGACAACTGCCCGTTTATCTGACTGCTGCAAAAGCTTCGGCCAGCGAGGTCTTTTCCGGCATTTCGGCCAGCGGTTTCCCAAATGCCTGGAAGCAACACAGGAACTTGAAAAGACGCAGCAAAAGTCCCGGGTTGACAAATCCCGGAGGGCGGTATATGATAAAGCACATGGACAACGGCGTTCATCTGGGACAAGTGCCCCCGGATGAACGCTTTTTCTTATTTTTATGTGTTTACACTTAGGAGGGACGATCATGGCAAAGTATATTTTTGTGACCGGCGGTGTGGTCTCCGGTCTGGGAAAAGGGATCACGGCAGCATCCCTGGGGCGTCTGCTGAAGGCCCGGGGCCTAAAGGTGGCGGCCCAGAAGCTGGACCCCTATATCAACGTGGACCCCGGCACCATGAGCCCCTATCAGCACGGCGAGGTCTATGTCACCGAGGACGGCGCGGAGACCGACCTGGACCTGGGCCACTATGAGCGGTTCATCGACGAGGACCTGAACCAGTTTTCCAACCTGACCACAGGAAAGGTCTATTCCAACGTCATCTCCAAGGAGCGGCGGGGCGAGTATCTGGGCAGCACGGTGCAGACCATCCCCCACATCACTGACGAGATCAAGCGTTTCATCTACAGCGTGGGCAGCAAGGCCGGGGCGGACATCGTCATCACGGAGATCGGCGGCACCATCGGCGACATCGAGAGCCAGCCCTTTATCGAGGCCATCCGCCAGGTGGGGCACGAGGTGGGGCCGGACAATGCCCTGTACATCCACGTGACCCTGGTGCCCTATCTCAAGGCCTCCGGCGAGCACAAGTCCAAGCCCACCCAGCACTCGGTAAAGGAGCTGCAGGGCATGGGCATTTCCCCGGACATCATTATCCTGCGCTGTGACGAGCCCATCACCGATGAAGGAATCTTCCGGAAAATCTCCAATTTCTGCAATGTGAAGCCCGACTGCGTTATCGAGAACCTGACCCTGCCCATCCTGTACGAAGCGCCCCTGTATCTGGAAAAGGCGGGCTTTTCCTCTATCGTCTGCCGGGAGCTGCACATTGACGCGCCCCAACCTGACCTGCGGGATTGGGAGGAGATGGTGGAGCGCATCAAGACCCGCTCCCGCGCCGTCCGCATCGGCCTGGTAGGAAAATACGTCCAGCTCCACGACGCCTATCTTTCTGTGGCAGAGGCCCTGCGCCACGCGGGCTTCGCCCTTGGGGCCGTGGTGCAGATCGACTGGATCGATTCCGAGACCATCACTCCGGACAACCGGGAAACGCTGCTGGCCGGGCTGGACGGCATCATCGTCCCGGGCGGCTTCGGCAGCCGGGGCATCCGGGGCATGATCCTGGCGGCGCAATATGCCCGGGAAAACCGGGTGCCCTATTTCGGCATCTGTCTGGGGATGCAGATCGCGGTGATCGAGTACGCCCGGAACGTTTTGGGGCTGGCCGACGCCGATTCCGGCGAGTTTGACCCCGACTGCCCCCACAAGGTCATCGACTTCATGCCCGGGCAAAGCGATGACATCGAAAAAGGCGGCACCCTGCGTCTGGGCAGCTATCCCTGTGTCATTTCCCCAGACACCGCCATGGCCCGCTGCTACGGCCAGGGCGTTATCCACGAGCGGCACCGGCACCGCTACGAGTTCAATAACGACTACCGCCGGCAGATGCAGGCGGCGGGCCTGACCCTCAGCGGCCTTTCCCCGGACGGCCGGCTGGTGGAAACGGTGGAGCTGAGCGATCTCCCCTTCTACATCGGCGTCCAGTACCACCCCGAGTTCAAGAGCCGCCCCAACAAGCCCCATCCCCTGTTCCGGGGCTTTGTGGAAGCGGCGCTGCAGCACGGCGGAAAATAAGCCCTTCCAACGCCGAAAAGAGCCATTCTCCCTAGGGAGAATGGCTCTTTGATTTTTCCGGTCACTCGCCGGGGCTCATGGGGATGACCTTTCCGATGTTCCAGGTGTTCACTACCCGGCGGATGGCCTGCTCCCGCTGCTCCGCGTTCTGATAGGGCACCTCGGCGGTGTGGCAGCCGCAGTCCATGCAGGTGACATAGGCGCACCAGCCGTTTTCCTCCTCCAGCAGGCCGGCGCCGTGGCACAGGGGGCAGTCAAACAGCTCGAGCTCGTCCAGAATATCCATAGATGTGCTCCTTTAATTTTGAAATGTATCATCAAAATTATAGCTCAAATTTCAAAAAATACAAGGAAAACATCCGCGGAGACGTGTCCCGTATTCACCCAAGGGTCAGTTCGTCCACCAGCGCGTGCATTTCCGCCCGGGAAGACGCCCTGCGGGCCCGCTGCAGGATCTGGGCCTGCCGTTCCTCCGGAAGGCTGCAGAAGTGCTTCATGGCGTCGGGATGCTGGGCGAGGGCAAAGCCGAACCCCAGCGGTATCTCGTTTTGCTCCATATTCCGTGCTCCTCTCGCAGAAAAAATGTTCACAAAACAGGGTTCCCCGGCAGCCCGCCGTTATGCATCCTGCCGCATTGACAAGACCTGCCCTTTTATGCTATATTTGACATGATCTGATATCGAAATTGCGATTGAGATGAAAGATGCAAGACCGAACCGAATAACGCCGCGCGGAAGGCGCGGCTGGTTGCCGCTGTATCTTTTTGGATACAGCTTTTTTATTTTGACAAAGGAGTGGAGCTATGGAAACCAGAGTCGCTGTCATCGGCGTCATCATCGAGGATCCGGAAGCCGCCGGGCGTATCAACGAGATCCTGCATGAGTATGGAGAATACATCATCGGACGCATGGGCATTCCCTACCGCCGCCGGGGCATCCACATCATCAGCCTCGCGGTGGACGCGCCCCAGGACGTGATCAGCGCCCTTTCCGGAAAGCTGGGCCGGCTGGAGGGCGTCGCCGCCAAAACGGCCTATTCCAACTACAGCTTTTCCGGGGAAGCGGACGCATGAAGGACCGGATCCGCCGGCTGGAGCAGGACCGGGATCTGCCTGACCGGGACCTGCTGGACCTGATCGTTATGCAGGACGCAGAAGCCGAGGCGCTGCTGGCGCAGCGGGCCGCTGCGGTGCGCCAGCAGGTCTACGGCAGGGATGTTTTTATCCGCGGGCTGATCGAATTCACCAATTATTGCAGGAACGACTGTTTCTATTGCGGTATCCGCCGCAGCAACGCCTGCGCCCAGCGGTACCGCCTGACCCGGGAGGAGATCCTGGCGTGCTGCCGCGCCGGCTACGGGCTGGGGTTCCGCACCTTTGTGCTCCAGGGCGGCGAGGACCCGTTTTTCACCACGGAACGGCTGGCGGAGCTGGTGCGCGCCATCAAGCGGGCCTATCCGGACTGCGCCGTCACCCTGTCCGTAGGTGAAAAGGACCGGGCGACCTATCAGGCCTGGTTCGACGCCGGGGCCGACCGCTACCTGCTGCGGCACGAGACCGCGGACGAGGGGCTGTACCGCCGTCTGCACCCGGAGGAGCTGTCGCTGCAAAACCGTATGCGCTGCCTGCGGGACCTGAAGGACATCGGCTACCAGGTGGGCTGCGGCTTCATGGTGGGCGCACCCTTTCAGACCCCGGAAATGCTGCTGAAGGACCTGCGGTTTTTGCAGGCGTTTCAGCCGCACATGGTGGGCATCGGCCCCTTTATCCCCCACAGGGACACCCCGTTCCGGGACTGTCCCCCCGGAACGGCTCAGATGACCCTGCGCCTGCTGGCCATCATTCGCCTGACGCTGCCCCACGTGCTGCTGCCCGCCACCACCGCCCTGGGAACGGTCCAGAGCGACGGCCGCCAGCGGGGCATGGGCTACGGCGCCAATGTGGTGATGCCCAACCTCTCTCCCCTGTCCGTCCGCAAAAAATACGCCCTGTATGACAACAAGATCTCCACCGGCGAGGAAGCCGCCGAAAGCGTGGCCCTGCTGAAGCAGAGCATGGCCGCCGCCGGATACCGGGTGGTCACCGCCCGCGGCGACTGGAAAGGCGGCGGACAATGACCTGGAAGCGCATCCACAGGGCGCTGAAGCCCTATTACATTTTCGCGGTGCTGCTGGCGCTGTGGTACATTGCCTCGCGCATGGAGATCTGGAACGCCTATCTGCTGCCGCCCCCCTGGAAGGTGGCCGCAACCTTCCGCACCATGCTGGAGCGGGGCGAGATCACCGCCTCCATCCTGGTGAGCCTGCGGCGGGTGCTCACCGGGCTGAGCATTTCCTTTGTGCTGGCCTTTTTGCTGGGTGTGGTGACGGCCTATTGGCCCTCCCGTTCGGAATATCTGCGGCACATCACCAACTTCATGCGCAATGTGCCGCCCCTGTCCCTCATCTCCCTTCTGATCCTGTGGTTCGGCATCGGCGAGACCTCAAAGCTCATCGTCATCGTGCTGGCCTCCTTCTTTCCCATGTACCTCAACATCAGCAAGGGCTTTTCGGAGTGCGACCGCCGGCTGATGGAGGTGGGCCAGTCCATGGGTTTCAGCGGGTTCCGGATCTTCTGGAAAATCTGCCTGCCCTATGCCCGGGAGGACATTTTGGTGGGTCTGCGCACCGGGCTGGGCTACAGCTGGCGGGCGCTGATCGGCGCGGAAATGTTCGCCGCCGCCAGCGGCCTGGGCTATATGATCGTCTATGCCCAGCAGATGTCCCGGTCGGACAAGGTGCTCATCGGCATTTTCCTCATCGGACTCATCGGCACCCTCTCTGACTGGCTGTTTTCCCTCCTGATCCGAAAGGTGTGCGTGGGAGGTGCCAAAAATGACTGAGCAGATCGAGATCCGCGGCCTATGCAAGACCTTTTTGGTGGAGGGCCGCCCCTTGGAGGTGCTCCGGGACCTGGAGCTGACCGTCCCCGCCCGGGAGATCACGGTGCTTTTGGGACGCAGCGGCTGCGGAAAGACCACGCTGCTGCGCCTGATCTCAGGGCTGGACCGGGATTACACCGGCACCATCACCACACCCGGGGAGGCCCGGACTGCCTTCGTCTTTCAGGAGGCCCGGCTGATGCCCTGGCTCACCGTGCGGCAGAACATCGCCTTCGGCCTTCGGAAAAACGAGATCGACCGGGACCGGATCGACGGCCTCATCCGCCTGACGGGGCTGGAGGGCTTTGCCGACGCCTATCCCCGGCAGCTCTCCGGCGGCATGAGCCAGCGGACGGCGCTGGCCAGGGCACTGGCGCTGCAGCCCCAGTTCATCCTGATGGATGAGCCGTTCGCGGCGCTGGACCACTTCACCCGGGAAAAGATGCAGCAGGCGCTGCTGGATATCCATGAACGCAGCCGCTGCGGTGTGCTGTTCGTGACCCACAGCATCGACGAGGCGCTGGCCATCGGCGACCGCATCGTGATCCTGGAGGACAAAAAAGTGAAAAAAGTATATTCTCTTGAAAGCGGCGGAAGCCGGACACGCAGCGAAGCCCGGCTGCAGGCGCTGAAAGCGGATATCCTTTCTTCGATACAAACCAATCATCAAGAGGAGACTTAAAATGAAAAGCAGAAGATTTGCCTGTGCAGTTCTGACCCTGATCCTGATTTGCTCCCTGGCCCTTACCGGCTGCGGAAAACAGAACGATCTCACCGGGATCACGGTCACTTATGTGACTTCCCCCCTGAATGTGCCCTCCATCGTGGAGAAAAACCACGGCATTTTTGCCGAGAACATGAAGAAGCTGGGCATTGAGACCGTCCAGTATTCCGAGCTGACCTCCGGCGCGGACCAGACCCAGGCCCTGGCCTCCGGCGACATCCAGTTCCTGTACTGCGTGGGCGCCACCTCGGTGATCCTGTCCGCCGCCAACGGCGCCGATATCCGCATTATTTCCATGTACAGCCGCTCTCCCGAGGCGTTCTGCCTGTTCTCCAACGACAGTTCCATCGACACCCCAGAGGCTCTGCGCGGCAAGACCATCGCCGGTCCTCAGGGCACCATCCTCCACGAGCTGCTGGTGGCCTATCTGGCCGGCGGCGGCATGACCCTGGCGGATGTGAACTTCATCAACACCTCCATCCCCGATGCCATGGCGGCCCTGGCCGGCGGCAGTGTGGACTGCGCCCTGCTGGCAGGCGCCGCGGCCTATAACACCAAGGCGGCCGGCGCCCACCTGGTGACCAACGGCAAAGGCCTGGTGGAAGCCACCATCTGCTGCGCCACCACCCAGAAATTCTATGATGGGCACAAGGACGTGGTGAAGGCCTTCCTGGAGGCCCAGCAGGCCGTTTTGGACTATGTGAAGGAGCATGAGGACGACGCCCTGCAGGAGGCTGCCGACACGCTGGACCTGGATATCCAGGCCGTCCGGGATATGTACGCCTACTATGATTTTGACATGACCATCCGGGACAGCGATATCACCGCCATGACCTCCACCATGCAGTTCATGCTGGACAACGGCATGATCGAAAATCCTGTGGACATCAACGGTCTGGTGATCCGCTGACCTTTTTGACACCACTTTAAGGAGCGATCTTTATGAGTCTGAATTCCACCCCCTCCGCCAACCGGGTACACATCGGCTTTTTCGGCTGCCGCAACGCCGGAAAGTCCAGCGTGGTCAACGCCGTCACCGGCCAGGAGCTGTCCATCGTTTCCGACACCAGGGGCACCACCACCGACCCTGTGCAAAAAGCCATGGAGCTGCTGCCCCTGGGGCCGGTGCTCATCATCGACACGCCGGGTTTTGACGACGAGGGCCATCTGGGCCAGCTCCGGGTGCGCAAGACCCGGCAGGTACTTAACCGGACCGACGTGGCGGTGCTGGTGGTGGACGGAGTGGAGGGGCTCCGGGACTGTGACCGGGATCTGCTGGCGCTGTTCCGGGAGAAAAACATCCCCTATTGCGTGGCCTACAACAAGTGCGACCTGGCGCCGGTCTCCCCCGCCGCAGACAACGAACTGGCCGTCAGCGCCCTCACCGGGCAGGGCATTTTCCAACTGAAGGAGACCATCGCCCGGCTGGCGGTAAACGAGGCGCTGGAGCCCCGGCTGGTGGGCGATCTGATCGCCCCCGGCCAGCTGGCGGTGCTGGTGGTGCCCATCGACGGCTCCGCCCCAAAGGGGCGGCTCATCCTTCCCCAGCAGCAGGTGATCCGGGATCTGCTGGACCATCACGCCATGGCAGTGGTGACCCAGGACACCGAGCTGAAGGATACGCTGAACCGCCTGGGCACAAAGCCCGCCATGGTCATCACCGACAGCCAGGTGTTCGCCAAAGCCTCTGCCGACACACCGGCGGATATTCCCCTCACCTCCTTCTCCATCCTGATGGCGCGCAGCAAGGGCCTGCTGGAAACAGCGGTCCGGGGTGCGGCAGCCATCGACTCGCTGCGGGATGGAGACACGGTGCTCATCTCCGAGGGCTGCACCCACCACCGCCAGTGCGAGGACATCGGCACGGTAAAGCTGCCCCGCTGGCTGCGCCGGCACACCGGCAGGGATATCCGCATCGAGACCTCCTCGGGCAGCGATTTTCCCGAGGACCTTTCCCCCTACCGGCTGGTGATCCACTGCGGCGGCTGTATGCTGCCCGCCCGGGAGGTGCTGTACCGGATGAAATGCGCCGGGGACCAGGGCGTGCCCATGACCAACTACGGCATCGCCATCGCCCATATGCAGGGCATCCTGAAGCGCAGCATAGCCATGTTTCCCGACCTGGCTTGCCTGCTGGAACACTGAATACCGGCAAAAGGCCGTACGCTTCTGCGTACGGCCTTTTTTGCTGTGCGGTGAATTATACTATCAAGTGCAACAGTAGAGGAAAATAAAGAAGTTCATACAGAACCCTGGTAGAATAGAGTTACCACACAACTAAACCACGGGGAGGGAACTGTATGAACTACCATCATCTTAGCATAGAAGAGCGGA
>JAQXOO010000011.1 GCA_029099685.1 Clostridia bacterium | reverse complement strand
AAAGGCGGAGACAGAGAGGACCATCGCCAGAGCCAGAGTGAGTGCGAGCAGTTTCTTAAAAGTGCTCATGTGGTGGATTCCTCCTTGTAAATTTTTGGATAAATTCCCTCCCTTTTTCTCGCTACTATTGAGCATCTATGGTTGCTCATAAAAATAAACAAAAAATCGCCGCAAAAGCGGCGATTTTTGTTAAAATCAACGATTACTTCCGTTTGTTCCTTTTCCCGAACAGCTTTGTGATGCCCACCACAGCAGCCACCGCGGCAACCACACCGGCGGCGAACGCACCGGCCTTGGCCGCCTGCTCCACCTTTTTCTGCCGAAGTTCCTCCTCGGGGCTGATCAGGTCAGCCGGGTCAAAAACCTCCTTGGCGGTGGCTGTGGCGGTGTAGACCGTGTCGCAGTTGTCCAGCACCAGCAGCTTGACGCTCCTGCCCTCAGCCAGCAGCTTGCTCACCTCGTCCTGGGCGAAGGTCAGATAGCCTTCCTCCGTGACGCCGATACCGGTGTAGCGGAACACATGGTTGGCGGTGACCCGCCGGCAGGTGTTGGGAAGTTCGGTCAGCGCATCCTCCGCATAGTAGCAGATGGTGCCGTGCTGTCCGAAGCTGGCGCGCTTGCCCTCCTGGAAATCCTGCGGGATGCGCAGCAGGCTGTCCTCCGTGGTCAGAGCCCACACGCCGGGCTGCTCCTTCACCGGCATCAGTGTGGCGGACACATAATCCCGGACGTACAGGCCGGCACCGGCCTCCTTTTTGTGGACAAAATAGGCCGCCCGGCGGTACCAGCATTTGTCCAGCTGGGATTCCCGGTACTCCCGGTGGGCCACCTCGGCGTCGGTTTTGGCGGCGGGGTCATTGGAGCAGTAGACGTATTCGCCCAGTTCCTGGCTGAAATAGTAGCCCACAATGGTGATCAGGTGGCCGCCCACCCGCTGGGGGGCGTTTTCCAGATAGGGCTGGTCGTCATCGGGCTTGTTGCTGTATTTCACCGACAGCGCCACGGCATAGCCCTTGGTCAGCTCCTGCCGGATGGCCTCGAAGCTGGCATAGGACACATAGCTTTCATAGCCAAAGGCGCCGGCGGCGGCGCAGGTAAAGCTCCAGTTGCCGTTGCCGCCGAAGCCGTAGTCATAGTTCAGCAGCGTAACATCCTCCGGCAGGAGATCGGCGCCCTGCCCGTCCATCAACATGGCGGCGCAGGTGGCCGAGCAGATGACGCCGCCGTAATCGGGGTCACGGGCCATCTGGGAAATGGCGGGGGTGTCCAGCAGAACGGAAGGCGCGGCCTCCACGGCTTCCTCGGGATAGGTGCAGTCCGCCTGCCAGTTTTCGTCAAGGGTGTTTTTCCAGGTGGCGGCCAGCAGCCGCAGGGAGGGCAGTGCCTGGCAGTCCTCCTCCGCGTGGAGCACCGCTTTCAGCTGGAAGGCGGTGGCGGTGAGCAGGCCCCGGGTGTTCAGCGAGCTGTCGCCGTAACCCGGCTTGGAATAGGCATAGGCCCAGCCGTTGGTTTCCTCGCTGTCCTTGCGGGGATGGGTGTCCTGACAGTCGGGACAGCTGCGGGCGATGTGGGTGCTCCACCGGCCCCAGGTGATCCAGTCGGTCCAGCCGTCGTGGGTGGTGCCGTCCCGGTCGGTCCAGCCGTCATAATCGGGAAGGTACACCCGCCCCCACACCTCGGCCCAGGTGCCGCAGGGCGTCTCCGTATTCCAGGAGGCCACCAGATCGTTAAAGGGCTTCGCCGTTTCGAAAACCGGGGAGAGGAAGACGGCTTCGCCGGGCTTTTTCATACGCAGGGCGCCGTCGCCCAGCTTGTCGGCAAAGGTCAGGCCCATCAGCTGGCCGGAGGCAAAATCCTCGTGGGTGGTCAGCTTCACATGGTTGCCGGCGGCCCGGACGGCGTCCGCGGCGTCTGTTTTCTTCATATGGTATCACTCCTGCATGGCAATGATTTTTCATTATTATAGCAGACCCGCCGGGGCCTGTAAATAGACGGAATGTGAACAAATCCCCAGCCCGCGCCCGGCTTTTCCGGCGGGGCGGTGGGGAAAAACCACGAATAATCCCGCTGAAATGGGGCTTGCGTGGAGAAAGCCCGGCGGATTATTCTTAATTATTCTTAAGAAAGGGGAAAAGTGGTTTTCAATGGAAAAAAATATGGTACAATAGAGACAAAAAACAGCCCTTGAAAGGAGTGATGGGGCGTGAACGAAAACATCCATATTCTTGTAGTGGATGACGAGGCCGATATCCGGGAGATCGTGCGCATCCTGCTGGAGAACAAGGGCTATTCCGTTTCCTGCGCTGCCAGCGGCAGCGAGGCTGTTTCTTTCATCGCGGACCATCCCGAGACCGACCTGGTGGTCATGGACATCATGATGCCGGAGCTTTCGGGAGTGGAGGCCTGCCGGCAGATCCGGGAGCACTCTTCCGCGCCCATCCTGTTCCTCACCGCCAAGACCCTGGAAACCGACAAGGCCGAGGCCTATGATTCCGGCGGGGACGATTATCTGGCAAAGCCCTTTTCCCAGGCGGAGCTGCTGATGAAGGTGGATTCCCTGCTGCGGCGGTACCGGATCTACCGGGGAAAGCCCGAGCAAATGCCCGCGGCCCCCGGAAAGCGGCTGGTGCTGTGCAGCGAAAAGGGGTATGTGCTGCGGGACGGCGAGGTCATCCCCCTGACCAACAAAGAGATCGAGATCCTGCAGTTTTTCCTGGACCGGCCCGGTCAGATCGTGGACGCCAGGATGCTTTATGAAGGGGTGTGGAAGGACAAATACCTGCCCTCCTCCACCAACACCGTCATGGTGCACATTCTGAACCTGCGGAAAAAGCTGGAGGTGGACCATACCGACCCCAAACTGATCCGCACTGTGTGGGGAAAGGGGTATCAGCTGGATGAAGGGTGAGCACCGCCTGAGCCTGAACGCCAAGCTGCTGATGGTGCAGCTGATCTCCCTGTGCCTGGCGCTGGGCATCTTTTTGGTGGGGATCATGGCAGGCAGCTGGTTCGTAGAGGAACGGTATCTCAGCCCTGAGGCCTGCTACCGGCGGCAGCTGGAGTACATCCGGGACCTGGATAGCTATGTGCAGGCCAACGGCCTGTCGTCTTCTGACGCTGAGGCGCTGGAGACCTGGGCACGTGCCCAAAAATATGTGTACCTGGCGCTGTATAAGGGCGAAAAGCCCATTTTGGAGACCGACGGCTATAAGACCGACCTGCCCGAAGCCACGGATTATGTCAACAACCTGCAGGCGGCGGAAAACAGCGCCGGCACCGGCGAGCTGGTCCCTGACGAGGACGGCTACTACCGGCTGCAGTTTGCCGACGGCGTGTTCCGGGTGTCGGTGGTGGATTTTTCGGAGATGCCCTATTATGACCTGGTGGTCATCCTGTCGCTGGCGCTGGCCTGTCTGGCCCTGCTGCTGGTGAATATTCTGCACAACCGGAACATCACGCGCTCGATCATCCGCCTGTCCAAGGAGGTCCAGTGGGTGGCCCAGGGCAGCCGCGACGACGAGATCCGCAGTGACCGGGATGACGAGATCGGCGACCTGGCCCGGGCGGTGGAGCAGATGCGCCGCTCCATCATCCAGCGGATGCAGGGGGAGCAGGACGCCTTGGCGGCCAACAGCGGCCTCATCACCGCCATCTCCCATGACATCCGCACGCCGCTCACCGCGCTGATGGGCTATCTGGATCTGCTGGAGGGAAAGCAGTATCAGAATGAGGAGCAGATGCAGCGCTATCTCAGCGCCAGCCGGGACAAGGCCCGGCAGCTGAAGGAGCTGACCGACGAGCTGTTCCGCTATTTTCTGGTGTTCGCCACGCCTGAGATGAAGCTGGACCTGCAGCACTATGACGCTGTCATCCTGATGGAACAGCTGCTGGGGGACCAGATCATCCGTCTGGAAGAAAGCGGCTTCAAGGTGCGGACCCTCCAGCTGGAGCGGCCATGCACCGTGAACATCGATGTGCAGTATTTGCAGCGGGTACTGGACAACGTGTTTTCCAACGTGAACAAGCACGCTGACAAGAGCCGTACCGTCACCGTCATGACCCGGCTGGAGGAGGATTGGCTGAAGATCGATGTGGTCAACGGCGTCCCCGCCCGGCCCAATCCGGTAGAAAGCACCAAGATCGGCCTGCAGACCTGCCGGAAGATCCTCCGGGAGATGGGCGGGGTCTTCGAGACCCATCAGGAGGACAAAAAATTCCTGGTGGAGATCTCCCTGCCCTGCGTGCAGGAGTCCCAGCCATGACGCAAAAGGGGCGGCGCCCCTGCCCGGCCCTGTAAAAACAAAGCCAAGGCGCATCCCGGGGGATGCGCCTTGATTTTTGCCGCCGTTCACGGTACAATGGTGTCATCCATCCGAAAAAGGAGCGCCCGCCCATGCAAGTCTGGAACCATTTCCGCACCATTACACGGCACCGCCACACCGTCATCCGCCTTTGTTTCCGGGCGGGCATCGGCTGGCAGGGCCTGGGTCATGACCTGTCCAAATACAGCCCCGCGGAGTTCTGGAACTCCGCCAGATTTTACCAGGGCGACCGCAGCCCCAATGACAAGGAGCGGCAGGTGCGGGGTTATTCCCGGTCCTGGCTGCACCACAAGGGCCGCAACCGGCATCACCACGAGTACTGGACGGATTATAACAACCAGTCCCGCATGGTGGAGCCGGTGAAGATGCCGCTGAACTACGTCATAGAGATGTTCTGTGACCGGGTGGCCGCCTGCAAGACCTATCAGGGAGACCAGTACAACGACGGCAAGCCGCTGGAATATTACCGGTGGGGCAAGGGCCGCCACCTGATGCACGGCGAGACCGATGCCTTTTTGGAAAAGCTGCTGGTGCTGCTGGCAGAGCAGGGGGAGGAGGCGGCCTTTGCCTGGATCAGGCAGTACCGCAGGACCCATACCGATTACTGAATGAAAAACAGTCCCGGCGCCGTGGGCGGTATCCGTAAGAAGTTCATCCTCCGTATGGTTTAGAGCATACGGAGGATGATTTTTATATCTGGTATTCAAACTTGCCGGCGGCAAACGGATCCACAAAACCGTTTGCCCCCCAATTTACGGTCCCGGGTTCATGGACGCTTTAATTCATCATGCTCGGTTCTGATCAAATGCCCTTCCTGTACGGCAGCCAAAAGAGCAAGGGCGCAGGTGAATCCCCCGCTATAACGCAAATCGACGAAGGACAGCGTCAAAGGGAGCGTAAACAATACTGCCCCTGTGATCTTATTCAGAAGGGTATGTTTTGCTGCAAATTTCTTTCGAACGGCATATTCTGAAAGGATATTGAAAACTTTTATGATCGCGATCACGCCGGTCCAGATCCAAAGCCATGGTGGAATGATCAAAACGGGAAACAGTTTTATCATACAAGCCACCACAAATGCAGTGTCTGCAAGGGTATCCAGTCTGGCGCCCAATTCACTGGCGGTATTTGTTTTTCTTGCGACCGTTCCATCGATCATGTCCGTAAAGCCAGCCACGAAATACAAACCATAGAACATGGGCGAAAAGGCGGGAACGAACAGCAAAAGTATGCTGCATAGTATTCTGCCGCCTGTCAGGATGTTTGCCATATGCCCTCCCGTTCCCTTTCCATTCCGATTTATCCCGCTCTTTTGCTGAAGAAAGCCTATCAGAAACAAGCGGCGAATTCTAGGATCTGTAAGAAGAAACGCCCGATCTTGCGGGCGTTTCTTTTTGTATTCCAATGACGGCGTTCCCGCCTTGACAGCTCACTGCCACGCCACGCCTGTGGGGGGCCTGCTTTTATTCCTCGTCCTCGTTGAGCAGAGAGAAAATTTCCAAAAGGGTGTCCAGCAGTTCCTCGTCCTCCACGGGCCAGAGGGCGTCTTCACGGATCTCGAAGAAGTACAGGGCGGTGCTTTCCTCGGCCTGCCCGGCGTATTCGGCGCCCACCAGATAGTCCGTCCCGCCGTAGCTCAGCTGGGAAAGCACCTCCAGGGTCAGCTCGCCGCCGTCCCGGGTCTCCAGGGTCAGCAGCTCAGGCTCGTATTCCCCGGCAAGCTCCTGCAGGATATCATGTTCATGTTCGTTCACAGTGCGTCTCCTTCCTTTCAAAAGGCTTTCGCCGCCGGGACCGGCACAGCGCGGCCCTTTCGCATATCAGCAGTCCTCAAAGCTGCAGAACACCTGCATCCGGCCCTCCCGCAGCAGCACGCGGCCCAGGGCGATGGTGGTGTCGATGTTCAGATCCTCGTCCAGCAGCAGGATGTCCGCGTCGGCTCCCGGGGCCAGAACGCCCTTTTTGCCCGCCAGGCCCAGGGCCTTGGCCGGATTGACGGTGACGGGGAGGATGGCTTCCTCCAGGGGCAGGTTTTCACAGCGCACCAGGCCCCGGACCGTGTCGTGGAGGGCGCTGATCTTTCCCGCGCCGATGCCGATCATCTCTTTCTTTTCGTTCCAGACGGGCATACTGCCGTTGCCGTCGGTGCTCAGCGTTACGGAACCGGCGGGGCATTCTTCCAGGGCGCGGCGGATGATGGCGCAGCGCTTTTCCATGTTGTCCGGGTCGCAGGTGATGTCGATGAAGCCGCCCATGTTGGCGAACCGGATGGCCTGGTCGATCTTGCCCGCCAGGTGGGTGGGGCGGAAGGTGGAGATGGGCACTTCGGAATGCTCCAGCACGTCGAACAGAATGTTCAGCTGGTCCCTGCCCGAGCCGGTGTGCAGGTGGACGATGCCCGGCTTGCCCGACAGGATGCCCGCCTGGTGGGCGTCGCTGGCCAGCCGGGTCAGCTCCTCCCGGGCGATGGTGGCCGAGCGGTGGTCGCAGATGGCGATCTTGACCCCGATGCACTCCTCAATGAGAACGATATCCCGCCGGACGGAGCCGGTGACGGTGGGGGAGGGGTACTCGTAAGCGCCGGTGAGGCAGAAGCAGGTCAGACCCTGCTCCCGAAAGGCCTTTGTCTTGGCCACCAGGCTCTCCACCGAGCGGGTGGTGCCGTCGGTGCCCAGCAGGCCCACCAGCGTGGTGACGCCCGCCTTGACCGGGGCGCTGAACCGCAGAGGCGGGACCTGGTTGGAAAAGCCGCCCTCACCGCCGCCGCCGGTGATGTGTACGTGCTGGTCGATATAGCCGGGGATGGCCCGCATACCCCGGCCGTCCAGGATCTCCAGCCCGGGCAGCCGGCAGTCCAGCCGGTCGTCCACGGCGGCGATGCGCTTATCGGCGATGAGAAGCTCCGAGGGCTTCCAGGCGCCGTCCCGGAAAACGCGGATATTTTTGATGAGCTTGATCATACGGTTGTTCCTTTCCTGCAGTTTGTGTAGAGAAAGCGATATCCGCCCTTTTGGGCGGATATCCGTGCTTTTTTATTTGGTGCCGAAGATCCGGTCTCCGGCGTCGCCCAGGCCGGGGACGATGTAGCCGTGCTCGTTCAGGTGGCTGTCCACCGCGCCGGCATAAATATCCACATCGGGGTGCTTCTGCTGGATACGCTTGATGCCCTCGGGCACCGCCACCAGCACCAGCAGCTTGATGTGCTTGCAGCCCCGGCGCTTCATTTCGGCGATGGCGGCGTCAGCGGAACCGCCGGTGGCCAGCATGGGGTCCACGATGAGGATATCCCGCTCGGCCACGTCCTTGGGCATCTTGCAGAAATAGGTGTGGGGCTCCAGCGTCTCCTCGTCCCGGTACATACCGATGTGGCCCACGCGGGCGGAAGGCACCATCCGCAGCACGCCGTCCACCAGGCCCAGGCCGGCCCGCAGGATGGGGCAGACGGCGATCTTTTTGCCTGCCAGGGTGGGCTCCTCCGCTTCGCACAGAGGGGTCTCTACCAGCTTGGTGGTCAGGGGCAGGTCCCGGGTGGCCTCATAGGTAATGAGCATACCGATCTCGGAGACCAGCTCGCGGAAGTCTTTCACGCTGGTATTTTTATCGCGGAGGATGGTCAGTTTGTGCGCCACCAGGGGGTGGTCCATCACATGAAGAGCGCCCATAATATTACGTCCTTTCTCTGTCTCTCTTTGTCTCTCTTTCAGTTTTGCTCCAGCTCGGAGATCATATCCAAACGGACCTGGTGGCGGCCGCCCTGGAAGGAGGCGTTCAGCCAGGTGTCCACAATGCGCATGGCCAGGCCCGGGCCCACGGTGCGCTCGCCCAGGCAGAGAATATTGGAATCGTTGTGCTCCCGGGTGGCCTGGGCCGTGAAGCAGTCGGACACGGCGGCGGCCCGGATGCCCCGGACCTTGTTGGCAGCGATGCTCATGCCGATGCCGGTGCCGCAGACCAGGATCCCCAGGTCGGCGTCCCTGTCCACCACCGCATAAGCCACCTTTTCGGCATATTCGGGGTAATGGCAGGAGCCGGTGTCATGGGTCCCCAGGTCCAGGACCTCGTGCCCCGCCTCTACCAGATGCTGTTTGATGATCTCCTTGAGAGAGTATCCGCCGTGATCGGCGCCCATTGCGATTCTCATTGCTGTTCCAACCGTTCCTTTCTCATACGCTCCGCCTGGGAAAGCCGCAGATAGGCGGGCAAAATTTCATGACAGGTCTGTAACCGGCCGGCCTGGGCCTGCGCCCAGGCGGCCTTTGCCGCGCCGGAGGCCCGCTGGCAGTCCCGCAGCCGGAGGGTGCAGCCCAGCCGGGCCGCGGCTGCCTCCATTTCCTCATCCCTGCCCACCGCGTCTTCGGTGAGCCGGGTGACGGCGTCCCCCTCCCTGCGGAAGAACGCGTAATAGCTCTCGCCGGGGCGGGCCCTGAGGGAACAGCACAGGACGCCCTCCTCCCGGGCGTCGAAGGCCATGGCCAGCAGGGAGGAGATCCCCGCGCAGGGCTTGTTCCGCGCCCAGCCGAAGCCCTTGACGGCGGCGGCGCCGATGCGGATGCCGGTAAAGGAGCCGGGGCCGGTGACGGCGGCGAATACGTCCACATCGTCCAGGGCCAGGCCGTGCTTTTCCAGCAGGTCCCGGCACAGGGGCAGCAGGAGGCGGCTGTGGTCCAGCAGGGAATCCCGGGCCTCCTGCTCCAGCAAAAGGCCGTCCCGCAAAAGGGCGCAGGAAGCGGTCCTGCCGGAGGTATCCAGGGCAAGTATCAGCATAGTTTCACCTTGATCTCTCGTGTTTCATCGTCGATGCGGGAAAAATGCACCTCCGCGGTGCCTTCGGGAAACGCGCCGGGGACGTTTTCGCTCCACTCGGTGACACACAGGGCGCCGGAGGCCAGATAATCCTCCCAGCCGATGTCGTAAAGGGCGTCGGCGTCCCCCAGACGGTACATATCGAAATGGCACAGCTTCCGCCGGCCGGGGTATTCGTTGACGATGGTGTAGGTGGGAGAGGTGACGGAAACGGTGCAGCCCAAAGCCCGGGCCAGCCCCCGGGTAAAGGCCGTCTTGCCCATGCCCAGTCCGCCGTAGAGGGCCACCGCCGGCGCACGTTCCAGCACGGGCGCCAGCCGCTGGGCCAGTGCCTCGGTCTCCGCCGCGCCGTGTGTGATGTAGATCTGCTCTTCCAAGACCGTGTCCTCCCCCCGAATGCTGTAAAAAGTATAGCACAGCGGTCCGGGTTTGCAAAGCGGTTTCTAAACTTTTTTTAATTTTGGGGACCGTCGGTTGCATAACCGCCGGCGGAATGATAAAATACAAAACAGGATCAAAAATGGGAGAGGTGACGGGACGGATGCTGCGCAGGCTCAGGGATGGCGTGAAAGACTATATTCACCGCACCGACGTGCTGCTGATGGTGCTGGCGCTGGTCATCTGCGTCTTTGGCCTGGCGCTCATCTGGAGCGGCAGCCAGTCCCAGGCAAAGGTCAACTCCCAGCGGGCGGTGATGGTCCAGTGCATCGGCATCGCCCTGGGTTTTGCGGGTATGGTGATCTTGTCGTTCATCGACTTCAGCCGGTTCCCATGGCTGTGGGTGGTGATGGCGGTGTTCAACGTGGCCCTGCAGCTTTCCCTGCGGTTTCTGGGAAAGGGCGTGGGCGGCAACCGCAGCTGGATCCCCCTGCCCGGCGGCCTGAACATCCAGCCCGGCGAGGTGGGCAAGATCATCTTCATCTATACCATGGCCAGCCACATGAACCTGCTGCGGGACCGGAAAAACAGCTTCTGGACCATTGTCCAGCTGGTGGCCCACATGGGCATCACCACCCTGTCGGTGTTCGTTTTTTCCAAAGACCTGGGCGTTACCCTGATGTATCCCCTGATCTTTATGGTCATGCTGCTGGCCTACGGCGTGTCCCTGTGGTGGTTCGGCGCCGCGGCGGTGGGCGCGGGTGTCTGCCTGCCGGCACTGTGGCATTTTATGAGCGACGGACAGAAGATGCGGATCCTGGTGGTACTGAACCCCCTGTATGCAGAGTCCCTGAATGCGGAGCAGGCGGCCCGGTACGCCTATCAGGGCAAGCAGACCCAGATGGCGGTGAGCAACGGACAGCTCACCGGCAGCGGGTATCTGCAGGGTCCCCGCACCCAGGCGGGCTGGGTGCCGGAAAGCCACACCGACTCGATTTTTACCGCTTGCGCTGAGGAGCTGGGCTTCATCGGGGCGGTGTTGCTGCTGACGCTGCTGGTGCTGCTGGTGCTCCGCATCTATTATGACGGCTGGCGCGCCACCGACCAGTTCAGCTATCTGGTGTGCATGGGCGTGGGCAGTATGTTCATGTGGCAGATCGGCATCAACGTGGGTATGAACCTGGGGGTCTTCCCGGTGATCGGCCTGACGCTGCCCCTGGTGAGCTACGGCGGCACCTCAGTGATGACCACCCTGGTGTCTCTGGGGCTTGTGTGCGGAGCCATACGGCACATCAAGCCCAACTGGATCCGGTCGCCGGAGGACTGAGCGGACCAAGGACGCCCGGCACGAACTTTTTTGAACAGGAGAACCGCCGCAGGCTGTGCCTGCGGCGGTTTTTTACAGAAAGAGAGGTGCTTCAGCCCGCGCGGGGAAAGGGAATGACGGCGGCCTTTGCGGGCAGGGGACGTTCCCGGGGGACCGGAGTCGCTGCAAGCCGCCGGCGCAGGGCCAGCCCGCTGCTTCCGCACAGCCAGGCCAGCCCCAGGCCGAAGCCGCCCAGGACCATACCCGTCAGGGCGGGCGCCAGCCAAAAGCCCAGACCGCCGTCAGCCCGGAGCGCGGCCAGCAGCAGAAGAAGCACGCCCAGCAGCTGGGCTTTCTTTGCAAAACGAGAGAGTTTCCGGTTCATAATACGGCCCCCTTTTTGGTTCTGATGCCAGCATACGCCCGTTTATGTCCGATAAAACGGACTTTTTTGGAAAAGGGGTTGTGAAAAGTCGAAACATGGGATATAATAGTTGCGATGTCAATTATTTTTTTTAAAAGAGGCGATGACCCATGGCCGCACCCGGCAAACGATCCCGCGATATGACCCAGGGTACCATCTGGAAGCATCTGGTGGCCTTCGCCCTGCCGCTGATGCTGGGCAACCTGTTCCAGCAGCTTTACAACACGGTGGACAGCATCGTGGTGGGCCGCTATGTGAGCACCCAGGCTCTGGCGGCGGTGGGCTCCACCTCCTCCATCATCAATATGCTGGTGGGCTTTTTTATGGGTCTTTCCGTGGGAGCCGGCGTCATCATCTCCCAGCGCTTCGGCGCCAAGGACGATGAGGGCGTCCACAAGGCGGTCCACACCACGGTGGCCATGACCTTGATTTTGGGCGCGGCGTTTACGGCCATCGGCATCTTCCTCACGCCCTATATGCTCCGGCTGATGAAGACACCCGGCGATGTGTTCCCCGAGGCAACGGCCTATCTGCAGATCTATTTCGGCGGCGTGTCCGGGCTGATGCTGTACAACATGGGCTCCGGCATTCTGCGGGCCGTGGGCGACAGCCGGCGGCCGCTGTACTTCCTGGTGTTCAGCTCGGTAACGAACATCATCCTGGACCTGCTTTTCGTCCTGGGCCTGGGCATGGGGGTGGAGGGCGTGGCCTATGCCACCATCGCCTCCCAGCTATTGTCGGCGGGCCTGATCCTGGTGGTGCTCAGCCGCGCCTGCGAGGCTTACCGCTTCCGGCCCCGGGCGCTGCGGATCTATCCCGATGTGCTGCGCAGCGTGGTCCGGGTGGGCCTGCCCGCCGGCCTGCAGCAGGCGCTGACCTCCTTTTCCAACGTGTTCGTGCAGGGCTATATCAACGCCTTCGGCTCGGCCTGTATGGCGGGCTGGGGCTGCTATCACCGGTTGGACCAGTTTTTGCTGCTGCCCATGCAGTCCATCTCCATGGGCTCCACCACCTTTATGGGGCAGAACATCGGCGCCCGGAACCTGAAGCGGGCCGAAAAGGGCGTCCACACGGCCATCGGCCTGTCGCTGGCCGTCACCGCGGTGCTCACGGTGCTGCTGAACATTTTCTGCCAGCCGCTGATCCGTATTTTCAATGAGGACCCGGCGGTGGTGGCCTACGGCAGTATGTTTGTCCACATGATCTCGCCCTTCTATTTGGTGGTGTGTTTCAACCAGATCTATGCCGGCGCGCTGCGGGGCGCGGGAGACGCCAAGGCGCCCATGGTGATGATGCTGTTTTCCTTTGTACTGTTCCGGCAGATCTATCTGTTCGTGGGCACACAGTTTATCAACACCGAGTGGTTCGTGGGCCTGGGATACCCCGCGGGCTGGGTGGTGTGCAGCATCCTGCAGATGGCCTATTTCTACAAGAGCCGCTGGCGGGACCGCTGCCGCGCGGCCTGGTCTGCCGAGGACGCAGCCAGAGAACTGAAAAAAGCAAGCGCGTAAAGAACGCAAAGGAAAAGACACGGTGGCAACACCGTGTCTTTTGTCATCCCAGACCCTTGCGGGACCTGTTTTTGCGCCGGAAAGGCAACTCGACTACCATTCGGTTGCCATTTCAGGCTTCGTCCGGTAAAATGCTGGCATGGAAAGTGAGGTGAAAAGGATGTTTGAGATCGACAAAAAGAAATTCGGAGCGTTTTTGTCCCAGCTCCGAAAGGAAAAAGGATACACGCAAAAGGATCTGGCCCAAAAGCTGTTTCTGTCAGATAAGGCGGTCAGCAAATGGGAAACGGGGGTCAGCTTTCCCGATACCGCGCTGCTGGTGCCTTTGGCGGACCTGTTCGGCGTGACGGTCACAGAGCTTCTTATGTGTGAGCGAATGGAAAAAGAACAGCCCATCCATGCGGAGCAGGTGGAAACCATTGTGAAAACCGCCATATCCTGTTCCGGGGAAACGGCCGCGAGAGCCTATCAGACGAAAAGCAAATGGAAGGTCCTCTACCCGGTCTGCGTGATCGCCGGCATGGCCGGCGCGCTGATGCACCATACAATGCAGATCCCCTTTGACACGATGGCCACTTTGACCGTTCTCGGCGCGGTTTTCGGCGCCTATTTCTGCTTTTTTGTAAAAACCAAGCTGCCCGCTTATTACGACGGGAACAGGTGCGGGCTGTATTATGACAGGGCTTTTCGCATGAACATCCCCGGGGTGGCGTTTAACAACTCCAACTGGCCTTATATCGTACGGGCGGGCCGCGCCTGGTCATGCCTGACAACGGCGCTGTGTCCTGCGGTCAGCATCGGGATGCACCGTATCAGTCCCGAACTTTGGCAGTGCGCAGGGCAGTATATTTTTCTGGCCCTTGTGCTGGGCGGATTGTTTCTTTCCATTTACGCGGCAGGAAAAAATACGGGTAAGAGAAGGCCGCAGCGTCGGCCATATGGTCCGGACCGCCGGGCACGGCGTACAAAACGCGTCAGGGCGCGGGCGGCCCTGACGCGTTTGCTGTGATCCGGACGGGCGGAATAGCGGTCTTTTATCTCCGGGAAAGGGCTTTGCGCAAAAGATCCGCGGGGACCACACTGGCCGCCAGCAGCAGCACCCGCAGCAGGCTGTCCGGGGACATGGGCCGGGTGCGGAACAGGCTGCCTCCGAAATACAGCAGCGCTCCCTGCACCAGCGCGCACAGCGCCATGATGCCCAGAAAGGATCGGTTTTTACCCAGGCCCCGGAACAGGTTCAGCCCTTCGCACCGGGCGCAGAAGGCCGCCGCCAGGCCGGAAAAGACAAACAAGGCGAAAAATGCCGTGAGGAAGCCCGGGTCCTCCGGCCCGAACAGGGCGCGGAAGCAGGGAAGTCTGAGAAACGCGGCGCACAGCGCCGTCATATACAGGCCCAGGCCGCCGATCTGGCCCGCCATGGCCCGGGTGAGCACCGGAGCTTCCCGCGGCTTGGGAGGCTCCTCCAGATAACGCTCCAGCGGCGGCTCGCCGGCATAGGCCAGGCCCGCCAGCGTGTCCATGATGATGTTGATCCACAGCATCTGGATGACGGTCACCGGGGTCTCCACCCCCAAAAACGGGCCCAGGATGGAGATGGCCACCGCCGTCAGGTTCATGGTGAGCTGAAAGACGATGAACCGCTGGATGGAGCGGAAAATGGTGCGGCCGTAGAGGATGGCCCGGCCGATGGAGGCGATGTTGTCATCCAGAATGATGATATCCCCGGCCTCCTTGGCTACCCGGGTGCCGCTGCCCATGGCAAAGCCCACATCCGCCAGCTTCAGGGCGGGGGCGTCGTTGATGCCGTCGCCGGTCATGCCCACCACCCGGCCCGCGTGCTGGGCCAGCCGCACCAGGCGGCTTTTGTCGGTGGGCAGCGCCCGGGCCACCACCCGAAGCTGGGGCAGCAGCTCCTGCACCTGCCGGTCGGTCATGGCGGAAAGCTCCCCGGAGGTAAGTATTTGCCCGCCGCCCCGGAGCAGGCCGGCCTTTTGGGCGATGGCCCGGGCGGTGTCGGGGCTGTCTCCCGTGACCATCACCACCTGGACGCCGGCGTTTTGGATCCTGCGCACCGCCGCCGCGGCCTCGGGCCGAAGGCTGTCACGGATGAGGGCGAAGCCCAGCAGTACCAAGCCGCCATCCCCATCCGGACTGCCGGCGCAGACGCACACCACCCGCATCCCGTGGGCCGCCTGCTGCTGCCAGGCCCGCTGCAGAAGAGTGGCCTCCTCCAGCGGAAGCCTGCCGCCGGCGGACAGCCAGCTGCCGCACCGGGAAAGCAAAAGCTCCGGCGCGCCCTTGATATAGGAGGGAAAGACGCCGCCGCTCACCGCCGCCGCCGCGTATTTTTTGGCGGAATCAAAGGGGCTGTACCGGGTGCGCCGGGCCTCCACCGGCTGCCGCCCCGCCAGCTCCAGCAGGGCGCGGTCGGTGGCGTTTCCGCCCACGGCCCCACGGTCGCTCCACTGGGCCCCGGTGTTCAGCAGGCAGCTTTCCCGCAGGGCCTGCCACAGGTCCGGACAGGAAGGCAGTTCCCGGGGAGACAGGATGGAGCCGTCCCCCAGCAGCAGGCCCTCCACCGTGAGGCGTCCCCGGGTGAGGGTGCCGGTCTTGTCGGTAAACAGCAGGGACAGGCTGCCTGCGGTCTCGATGCCGGTGAGCTTGCGCACCATCACCTGGTCCTTCTGCATCCGCACCATACTGCGGGACAGCACCACCGTGATCATCATGGGCAGGCCCTCCGGCACCGCCACGATCACCACGCTGAGGGCCAGGGTGGCGGCGTGGAGCAGCAGCTCCATCAGGGCCGGAAAGCTGGAAAGCTCGGAAAGCATCAGCGAGGGGACAAAACCGTTGTCCATCACCAGCCGGTGAAAGATGTCCGCCGCCGCCACCAGCGCCGCCGCGCCGTAGCCCAGACGGCTCATGGACCGGGCCAGAGCCCCCAGCCGCACCTTGAGGGGGCTTTCCCGGGGCTCCTCCTGCAGGGACAGGGCCATGCTGCCCAAAAGGGTCCGGTCGCCGCAGCGCAGCACCTGCATGATCCCCTCGCCGTCGGTGACGCAGCTCCCCCGGAACAAAAGCTGCCTGTGGTCCGTGTCCCACCGCACCGGCTCCTCCGGCAGGGGCGCGCCCTGCTTGTGGGCATCCCGGCTTTCTCCGGACAGGGCCGCCTGGTCGCACTGGAGCGTTCCTTTTCGTAGCCAGCCGTCGGCGGGAATGCCCTCCCCGGCCTCCAGAAACACCACGTCGCCCTCCACCAGCTCCTCCGCGGGCACCTCCCGCAAAAGACCCTCCCTGCGGACCCGGCAGGTGGTTTTGGCGGCCTCCTGCTGGAGGCGGACGAAAGCATTTTCACTGCTGTATTCCGACAAGGTGGAGATCAGCGACGCCGCCAGAATGGCCAGGGCGATGCCCACGGTCTCGAACCAGCCCTGGCCGCGGAACAGAAACAGCAGGTTGACCGCCAGGGCGGCCAGCAGGATCTTGATGATGGGGTCGCTGAGGTTTTCCAGCAGCTTTGCGAAAAAGCCCGCCCGCTTTCGGGCGGAAAGGCTGTTGCCCAGGCCGCGGTCCAGCAGGCTCTGTACATCCTGCTGCCGCAGCCCCAAAGAGAGGTTGGTCTCCCGCATACGATCACTTCCGGTTGCAGATTTGTACAAGCCTATGCGGCGGAAGGACAAGGTATGCCAAAGAAAGCGCAGCCGGCGCTGTCCCGGAGAAAAACGCCCCAAAGGCGGCTGCCTTTGGGGCGGGCGGGGTCATTTTCCGGCCTTCCGCTGGAAAAACTTGACGGCTTCCACCAGCGGGATGACGCACAGGGCCAGCCCCATGGCCAGCAGGTATTCCGCAAGGCTGATGTGGGCAAAGCCGAAGGCGCCGGACAGCGACGGCACATAGATGACGGCGGTGGTGGCCGCAAAGCTGGCCGCGGCGGCCAGGTTCAGCAGCCGGTTGTGGGTGTGCAGGGAGAACAGGCTGTCCCGCTGGCTGCGCAGGTTGAAACAGTGGAAGATCTCGGCCATGGACATGGTGAGAAAGGCCATGGTGGTGCCGTCGGGAGAGGTAGCGATCTCCCACAGGCCCGATTCCATAAAATGTCCGATGAAGTAAGCAGCCAGGGTCAGTCCGGCCACAATGACGCCCTGATAGGCAACCGCCGTCCCAAGACCGTCGGCAAAGATACCCTCCCGGGCGCTGCGGGGACTGCGGGACATGATGCCCCGCTCGGCTTTTTCGCCGCCCAGCGCCAGGGCGGGGAAGCAATCGGTGACCAGGTTGATCCACAGCAGGTGGGCCGGCTCCAAAATGGTGAAGCCCAGCATGGCGGCGGTGAAGATGCACAGGACCTCGCTCAGATTGGAGCTGAGCAGGAACTGGACGGCCTTTCGGATGTTGGCGTAGATGCGGCGACCCTCCTCCACCGCCCCCACAATGGTGGCGAAGTTGTCATCGGTGAGCACCATGTCGGCTACATTTTTGGTGACGTCCGTGCCGGTGATGCCCATGCCCACGCCGATGTCCGCCGCCTTCAGCGCGGGGGCATCGTTGACGCCGTCTCCGGTCATGGCGGTGACGCAGCCCGCTTGCTGCCAGGCCCGGACGATGCGGGTCTTGTGCTCAGGCTGGACTCTGGCATAGACGCTGATGCGGGGCAGCTCCCGGCGGAAGGTATCGTCGTCCATCTCCTGAAGCTGGGCGCCGGTGACAGCCCGGCTGCCCTCCTCCAGAATGTCCAGCTCCCGGGCGATGGCGGAGGCCGTGTCCACATGGTCGCCGGTGATCATGATGGGGCGGATGCCCGCCCGGCGGCATTGGGCGATGGCGGCCCTGACCTCGGGACGGACCGGGTCGATCATGCCTGCCAGGCCTAAAAAGCACAGGTCCTGCTCCAACGCCTGGGGAGCGGTGTCAGAGGGAAGATGATCCCGGCGCTTGACGGCGCACATGAGCACCCGCAGGGCATCGCCGGCCATGGCGGCGTTGGCGGACAAAATCTCCCGGCGGTCTGCCTCTGTCAGGGGCACCTCCCGGCCGCTTTCATCCAGACGGGCGGTGCAGCGGTCCAGCACCCGGTCGGGGGCGCCCTTGGTGTACTGCATCAGGGCGTCCCCCTCCCGGCAGAGGACGGTCATCATTTTGCGGCCCGCGTCAAAGGGGGCTTCAGCCACCCGGGGACAGGCGGCCCGCAGGGCGGCGCTGGGATATCCCAGCCCGGCGCTCCAGTTCACAAGGGCGCATTCCGTGGGCTCGCCCACGGCGGCTCCGGCGGTTTCGTCGTATTGGGCATCGCAGCACAGGGCCATGGCCCGGGCCAGGGCCGCTTCACCGGCCCCCCAGTGGCGGACCACGGTCATTTTGTTCTGGGTGAGGGTGCCGGTCTTGTCGGAGCAGATGACCTGGGCGCAGCCCAGCGTCTCCACGGCGGTGAGACGGCGGATGATGGCCCCCCGGCGGCTCATGGAGGTGACGCCCATGGACAGTACCACGGTGACCACAGCCGCCAGCCCCTCGGGAATGGCCGCCACCGCCAGCGACACCGCCACCAGAAAGGCGTCCAGCAGCACGCTGCCGCTGAGAGCGCCCGCCCGGAGGGCTCCCACCGCGAAAATGACGGCGCAGATGGCCAGCACCAGCCAGGTGAGGGTCTTGCTCAGCCGGGACAGGCGGCGCTGCAGGGGCGTCTGCTCCTCCCGGGCCTGGGCCAGCGCGCCGGCGATGCGGCCCATCTCGGTGTCCATGCCGGCGGCGGTGACCACGGCGGTCCCCCGGCCGTAGGACACCGTGCTGCCCATGTAGACCATGTTTTTCCGGTCGCCCAGAGGGATGTCTCCGGAGCCGCTGAGCTCCAGGGCTTCGGCGAATTTGGTCACCGGGACGCTCTCGCCGGTGAGGGCGGCTTCCTCGGTCTTGAGACTGGCGCTTTCCAGCAGGCGGCCGTCGGCGGGGACGGCGTCGCCGGCCTCCAGCAGCACCACGTCGCCCACCACCAGCTCTTCGCTGGGAAGCACGGTCACTCGCCCCTCCCGCAGCACCCGGGAGGTGGCGGCGGACATGGCCTGGAGGGCCTCGATGGCCTGCTCGGCCTTGCTTTCCTGATAGACGCCCAGGGCGGCGTTTACGATGACCACCGCCAGGATGATGACCACATCGGCCAGGCTTTCGCCGGACCACAGGGCAGTGGCGCCGGAGACCAGGGCCGCTCCCAGCAGTACCAGGGTCATGGGGTCAGCAAGCTGCTTGAAAAACCGGCGGAGGAGGGGATCCTTGGGCGGCTGCCGCAGGCGGTTGGGGCCGTTTTCCGCCAGACGGCGGGCGGCCTCGGCGGCGGTCAGGCCTTCGGAGCGGGAGGCGGTGTCCGCAAGGACGCGGGCGGGCGGGTCGCAGTAGGGTCGTGTCATAAGGCTCTTCCTTTCTTTGAAACATAGGATGTGCAAAACCGGTATAAAAAAAGACCCAAGAACGGAACAAAAGTCCATTCTTGAGTCTGGTTCTCAAAATCCGGGCCAGGGCGGCGGAGCCGCGCCATGATGTTGACCGGGAACGCACAAAACGTGCGGGAACTACTCCCCCAAATTGCAATAACAGTATATCCGGGGCCGCCTGGTTTGTCAACTCCTTTTTGCCGGCTGCGGAAAAATTCATAACCGCTCCCGGGGGCACATACCTTGTAGCGAGAGAAAGCCGACAGGGAGCGTGGCAGCGTTGACAGAGACCATGGAAGACCGTGCCTGTGAATTGGGCAATTACATCGTGGAGCACAAGGCCACCGTTCGCGCGGCGGCGCAGAAGTTCGGGCTGAGCAAGTCCAGCGTACACAAGGACGTGACCAGCCGCCTCTATTGGGCCGACCGGGCGCTGTATGAACAGGTGCGGGCCGTGCTGGAGGAAAACAAGCGGGAGCGGCACCTGCGGGGCGGGGCCGCCACCCGGGAGAAATACCGCAAAAACCGCGAAAAATAGAGGACCGGCGGCCCCGCGGGCCGTCCGCGGCTGAACAGGGTAAAAGACCCTGCAAGGGAGCTCTGTCCCCCTGCGGAATGAAACATGGACGGCCCCGCGTGGGGCCGTCCATATGCCGTGTTTACAGGATCCGCTCAAAGCACCGGTATTCGTGGCCGTACATAACGGCCTTGCCCCGGTCGGCATAGCCCATCCGCTGGTACAGCCGGTTGCCGGCCACGTTGGTCACCAGGCAGCCGTGGCGGGTGGAGCGGTAGCCCCGGGCCTTTGCCACCCGGGACACCTCCTCCATCACGCGCTCCGCCAGATGCATTTTTTGCAGCTGGGGCTTGACGCACAGGCGGGAGAGGGTGCAGGAGCGGTCGCCGGTCCAGCAGTCCAGCGCATCCCAGTCATCCCGGGGGACCAGGCTGACGGCGGCGATGAGCTCGTTCTCTGTCTCCAACAGAAACAGGCCTTCGTTGTCCAGATCCTCCCGGACGGTGTCCCGGCTGGGATAGTCCTCCCCCCAGCTGCCGTTGCCGTGGGTGGGACCAAAGGCGGCACAGCTGCGGTAAAGGGCCAGGACCTTGTCCAGATCGCCCGCTTCCGCCTGGCGGAAGCGCACCGGGCCCAAAGGCTTCCGGGCCTTCAGCAAAAACCGGTGGGCATGGCCGGAGACCTCGCCCTGCTGCTCCACCAGCTTCTGGGCCTCCAGCAGGCGGTCAAAGCACCGCTCCACCGAAAAGCCCGGGAACTCCCACTGGATGATCCGGGCGAACCACACCAGGGCGCCCACGTCAAAAAACCGGATGGGGGTAAAGGATTCCTCCTGCTTCAGAAGGGAAAAGCCGGCGGCCTTCAGGTGTTGGGCCACCGGGGCCATGCTCCAGCCGGGAAAAGAAGGCGGGCAGCCGGGCAGCAGCAGCTCCACAAGCTCCCGGTCATTGTGCTCGCCCACCTGCTGGGTGAGAAACACACCGCCGGGCCTGAGCACCCGAAAGACCTCCCGGGGGTCAAAGGACCCATGGCGGTTGAGTACCAGGTCAAAGCACCCGTCGGGAAAGGGAAGGGGGCCGTCCGCCGCCGCGTCCCGGAAGTCCACACCCAGGGGCAGCAGCGTCTGCCTGCACAGCTCCACATTGGGGGCAAAATGCTCGGTGGCGGCGGTGAGGGAAGGGGGATGGCCCAGGGACAACAAAAATTCTCCGCCTCCGGTGTCCAGGTCCAGAATGCGGCTGTCGGGCCGCAGGGCGTCCAGCGCCTCTGCCCGGTAGTCCCATGGCAGGTCGCTCTCCTCGGTGTACCGGTCGTTGATGTGGGAAAAATCCCAGCCGTGGATGTGGGCGATGGCCTCTTCCGCCAGCCACTGGGCTTTATATGTGTCGTTTTTCATCATAAATGCTCCTTCTTTTTATCAAATTGGCCGAAAGAGCGCGGCCTTCCGATGAAAGGGTACAGCCGGCGGGCGTCATCGGGCAGACCGCGCCGGGAAGTTATCTCGAACAGGATGCATCATGCTCCCTCCTTATCTTACTTTCAGCATAGCAAAAAAACGGCCCCAATGCAAGAAAAAGCCCCGGAAACGCATTCCGGGGCTTTTGGACGGCTGAAGGGCGGCTTACCGGAACAGCTCCAGGTAATCCTCCTTGGCGGACACGCTGCCCACCGCGGAGAAGGACATATTGTCAAAATCCAGCAGCTGCCGGGCCAGACGGTGAACATCATCGGTGGTGACGGCCTCCAGCCGCTCCACCGTTTCCTCAGGGGTCTGGTCCCGGCCGTAGGTCATCTCGTTGCGGGCCATGGAGGACATCCGGGAATTGGTGCTCTCCAGTGCCATCAGCAGGGAGGTCTTCAGCTGCTCCTTGGTGCGGGAAAGCTCCTCCCGGGTGACGCCGTCCCGGACAAAGGTCTCCAGCTCCTCCCGGATCATCTTCAGGGCGGCCTCCTGGGTGTCCCGGCACAGGGCCACATAAATGCCCAGCACGCCGGTGTCCCGGTACAGGCTGGTGTAGCTGTAGATGGAATAGCACAGGCCGGAGCGTTCCCGCACCCGCTGGAACAGGCGGCTGCTCATGCCCGCGCCCAGAATGTTGTTCAAAGCGGCCAGGGCGTAGCGGTCCGGGTTGTCGGCGGGAAGGCCGGGGAATACCAGCAGCAGATGGTTCTGCTCGATGTCCTTTTTCTTTACCACCGCGGCTTTTTGGTACCGGGCCGGGGGTACGGGCGCCGGGTCGCCTGTGGGAACGGCGGAAAAGGCGGCGCAGATGGCATCCAGATCCTCACGGGAAAAGCTGCCGCTGACGGACACGATGGTGCTGCCGGCCACATACCGGCGGCGGCAGTAGTCCTTCAGCGCCCGGGAATCGATGGCCCGGAGGGTGCCCTCGGTCCCCAGAATGGGCCGGCCCAGGGGCTGGCCGGGATAGACCGCGGAGGCCAGGATCTCGGACACAAGGTCCTCGGGGGTGTCCTCGTACATGCCGATCTCTTCCAGAATGACGCCCCGCTCCAGGTCCACATCCTCGGGACGGAAGGCGGAGTGCAGGTACATATCGCACAGCAGCTCCGCCGCTGTCCGGACATGGGTGTCCAGCGTGCGGGCGTAGTAGCAGGTGTGCTCCTTGGTGGTAAAGGCGTTCACCTGTCCGCCGATGGCGTCAAAGGCCCGGGCCAGGTCCGCGGCGGAGCGGGTCTCGGTACCCTTGAACAGCATATGCTCGATGAAGTGGGAGATGCCGGACAGGGCATCCGGCTCGCAGCAGCTTCCGTTTTCCACCCAAACGCCCAGGGCGCAGGAGCGCACATGGTCCAGCCGCTCGTGGAGCACCCGGACGCCGTTTTTCAAAATAATTTTTTCCACCATGTAAAAACACCCTTTCCAACCGGTAAAAACAAGGGCAGGATGATCCTGCCCTTGTGAGTCTGTGTTTCTTTGCGGAAATTATTCAGCCTTTTCGGCCATTTCCTTCAGAGCCTGCTTGCGGGACAGGTTGATGCGGCCCTTTTCATCGATCTCGATGACCTTGCACCAGGTCTCGTCGCCGATGTTCAGCACATCCTCCACCTTTTCCACAAAGCGGTTGTCCAGATGGTTGATCCGGATCAGGCCCTCCTTGCCGGGAGCGATCTCCACAAAGGCGCCGAAGTTCATGATACGGGTCACCTTACCGTAGTACAGGTCGCCCACCTCGGGGTCCTTGGCAATGGCTTCGATCATCTGGCGGGCCTTTTCGCCGTCAGCGGTGTTGATGGCGGCGATGCAGACGGTGCCATCGTCCTCGATGTCGATCTTGGTGTTGGTGTCGGCGGTGATCTTCTGGATCACGGAGCCGCCCTTGCCGATGACCTCACGGATCTTGTCCGGATTGATGGTGAGTTTGATCATCTTGGGAGCGTAGGGGCTCAGCTCGGCACGGGGCGCGGGGATCGCAGGCAGCATGATCTCGTCCAGGATCTCCAGACGGGCGTTGCGGGTCTTTTCAAAGGCCTCCTCAATGATCTCATAGGTCAGGCCGTCGTTCTTGATGTCCACCTGGATGGCGGTGATGCCCTGCTTGGTGCCGCCCACCTTGAAGTCCATGTCGCCAAAGAAGTCCTCGATGCCCTGGATGTCGGTAAAGGTGATGTGCCGGTCGCCCTCGGTCACCAGACCGCAGGAGATGCCGGCCACAGGGGCCTTGATGGGCACGCCGGCGTCCATCAGCGCCAGGGTGCTGCCGCAGATGGAGCCCTGAGAAGTGGAACCGTTGGAGGACAGGACCTCGGACACGGTGCGGATGGCGTAGGGGAACTCCTCCACTGTGGGCAGGACAGGCAGCAGGGCCTTTTCAGCCAGCGCGCCGTGGCCGATCTCGCGGCGGCCGGGGCTGCGGGCGGGGCGGGCTTCGCCGACGGAGTAGCTGGGGAAGTTGTAGTGGTGCATATACCGCTTTTCGGTTTCTTCAAAGGTGGTGTCCAGCTCCTGCGCGTCCCGCAGGGTGCCCAGAGTGCAGATGGTCAGCACCTGGGTCTGGCCGCGGGTGAACAGGCCGGAGCCGTGGACACGGGGAATGACGCCCACTTCGGCAGCCAGGGGCCGCACATCGGTGAGGCCGCGGCCGTCTACGCGCTTGCCCTCGTCCAGGATCAGGCGGCGAACCACATACTTCTGCAGCTTATACATACACTCGCCCAGCTCGGCGGCGCTGTCGGGATATTCTTCGGCAAAATGCTCGTTCACATCGGCGGTGATGGCATCGATGCGGGCATCGCGGACGGTCTTGTCGTCGGTGTCCACGGCCTCTTTCACGGCGTTCATGGCATAGCCCTTGACGGCCTCGAACATCTCCTCAGAGACCTTCATGCTGGGATAGACGGCGGGCTCCTTGAAGTTTTCGGCCTTGATGTTGCGGATGAACTGGATCAGGTCCTGAATGACTTCATGACCCTTTTTGATGGCGGTCAGCATCATGTCGTCGGGGAACTGGTCGGCGCCGGCTTCGATCATGACCACCTTTTCCATGCTGCCGGCAACGGTCAGCTGCAGGCGGGAGTTTTTGCGCTGCTGGCTGTTGGGACAGACGATATAGCCCTCTTCCTCGGTATAGCCCATCTGGATGCCGGCGATGGGGCCGCGCCAGGGGATGTCGGACACGGACAGGGCAATGGAAGCGCCCAGCATGGCGGGGATCTCGGGAGAATTGTCATAATCCACGCTCATGACGGTGCAGTTGACGCACACATCGTTGCGCATATCGCTGGGGAAGAAGGGGCGGATCTGGCGGTCGATCATACGGGAGACCAGGATGGCCTTCTCGCCGGGACGGCCCTCGCGGCGCAGGAAGCTGCCGGGGATGCGGCCCACGGCATAGAGCTTTTCTTCAAAATCCACGCTGAGGGGGAAGAAATCGATACCGTCGCGGGGGGCTTTGGCCATGGTGACACAGGTCAGCACCGTGGTATCGCCGAAGGACACCAGGGCGGCGCCGTTGCTGAGGCCGGCCATCTTGCCAAGCTCTACCTTGAGCTTGCGGCCGCCCAGCATCGTTTCATAAACGCGATGCTCGGGAAAAGTTGCATGTTGTACCATAACAGGGTACCACCTTTCTTGATATTTGTATCCAGGCGCGGCCCTTAGCATTTGAAGCTGTGCGAAACCGTTTTTGAAAAAAGGGGCATATGCACGCATTATATTATTATATAATGTGTAAAAAAGGTGTTCGCATACCTTCAACTGCTAATGGCGCTGCCGGGAGATGTGCGGTGAAAACGGAGCAAAGGGGGGCGCTTGCCACGCCCCCCTTTCGTTTTTTACTTGCGCAGGTTGTTGGCGGCGACGGCGGCGCGGTAACGCTCGATGTCCTTCCGCTGCAGATAGGCCAGCAGACGGCGGCGCTGGCCGACCATCTTCAGCAGGCCACGCTGGCTGTGCTTGTCATTGCGATGGACCTTCAGATGCTCATTCAGCTCGTTGATGCGGGCGGTCAGAATGGCGATCTGGACCTCGGGAGAACCGGTGTCGGTCTCATGGGTGCGGTTGGCCTCGATAACGGCCGTCTTTTCGTCCTTGCGGATCATGGGAAATTCCACCTTTCAAATTGTTTTGCCCCAAAGGCTGGGTAGCGGGCGGGTGAATCCCCGCGCACCTGCGCGGGCCGTCTCCCGGAACCAGGCCGGTGGGCATGTTGGCGCATTTTTCACGCTGGGATAATATATCATAATTTTTTCCCGGTGTAAAGGAAAAAATCCCGAAATACCGGGAAATTTTTCGGCGTTTTGAAACACCGCAAGATGTTGGGGCGGCGCAAAGAAACCGCCCCAACGCCGGAGCGCCGGGGCGGCGGCTCCCATTAAAATATATTATTTTAATGGGAGAGTAGTATCAGAAGAGCAGAATATCCGCGTCGGAGGCGGGGGCGGGGACCAGATCCCGGTAAAAGGCGGCCTCGGCGGCCTGAGTGTAGGGGGTGAGCCAGAGATTGCCGATGCCCAGGGTGAGGCCGGCCAGGATGTTCCAGCCGATGAAGCTGAATTGGAGACAGAACAGCCGCCAGCGGTTGCCCGCCATCAGCGCCTTGGAGCGGGCGATGGCCTCCCCGGCGGTCATGTCCGGGTTTTCGGCCAGAATGTAGGGGGTCATGGCGTAGCTGTACGCCGCCATGATGCCGGGGATGATGAGCAGCAGCGACCACAGCAGAATATAGAGGCTCATCAGGAGCCGGGCGAGGAAAGCGGTGCCGAAGCGGTGGAAGTCGGAAAACAGGACATTCAGCTCAGGCTCCCGGCCGTCGATCAGGTCCAGATTGAACCGGGCGTAGCCCAGGGAGATGACGCTGCCCAGGATGTACAGGGCGATGGCCAGGATCACCGCCGCCATCACGAAAGAGGCCAGCCAGGCGGCCACGATGCCGGAGAGAATGGGGACGTCCAGACCCGGGATCCCCCGCAGCGACACGCTGGCCCCTTCGGCGGAGTCCAGGTTGAAATTGACCTTGGGGAGGTTGGAGGAGATGCCGCCCAGGACGGCAGCGATGAGGCCGGCGATCACGGCAATGGTCCACCGGCCGGACAGGGCGCCGCGGGCGGCGGCGCGGAAATCGGATGCCAGCATGAGAGATGCACTCCTTTTCGGTTTCATGTGAGAAAAGGATACCACATTTTGGCGGCCACGGCAAG
>JAQXOO010000010.1 GCA_029099685.1 Clostridia bacterium | reverse complement strand
GACAATGTCATTCGACTCATGTTTCCCTGCTTTCCGCAGGATGTGACCCAAACTATTATACCGCTTATTGCAGAGGTGAACGTCACCCTATAACCACTTTTTTACCCCTAAAATGTTACCTTCACTTTTGCAATCAACCTTTGTTTCTGTTCAAAGGATATCAGGTAATGTGTCCTATAAAACGTACTTTTATTTTCTACTCCCCGCGGTTGACTTTCCCCGCCGGGCCTGTTATACTGGCTTCATTCTGTATTGACCCGGGAGGTTTTGTATAATGCTTGACACTGCCATGAATACGCTGCTGCAGGCCGACCCCGAGGTGGCCGGGACCATCCGCAAGGAGTTTGCCCGCCAGCAGCAAAATGTGGAGCTGATCGCTTCTGAAAACATCGTCAGTCCGGCTGTGATGGCCGCCATGGGCTCCTGCCTGACCAACAAATATGCCGAGGGCTATCCCGGCAAGCGGTATTACGGCGGCTGCGGCTGCGTGGACGAGACCGAGGAGCTGGCCCGCAGCCGAGCCTGCCGGCTGTTCGGCGCTGACCACGCCAACGTCCAGCCCCACTCCGGCGCCAACGCCAACCTGGCGGCCTATTTCGCCGCGGTCAAGCCGGGCGACACGGTCATGGGCATGAATCTTGCCCACGGCGGCCACCTGACCCATGGCTCCCCCGTCAACTTTTCCGGCAAGCTGTATCATATCGTCCCCTATTCCCTGGACGAGCACACCGAGCAGCTCAATTATGAGACGATCTATGAGACCGCCCAGCAGTGCAGGCCCAAAATGATCATTGCCGGCGGCTCCGCCTATCCCCGGGCCATCGACTTTAAAAAGTTCCGGGAGATCGCCGACAGCGTGGGCGCGGTGCTGATGGTGGACATGGCCCACATCGCCGGCCTGGTCGCCGCCGGCGTCCACGAAAGCCCCGTCCCTTATGCTGATATCGTCACCACCACCACCCACAAGACCCTGCGGGGCCCCCGCGGCGGCATGATCCTGTGCAAGGAGGCCTGGGCCAAAAAGATCGATTCCGCCATATTCCCCGGCAGCCAGGGCGGACCCCTGATGCACGTCATCGCCGCCAAGGCAGTATGTCTGGGCGAGGCGCTGCAGCCTTCCTTCAGGGACTACGGCGCCCAGGTGGTCAAAAACGCCCAGGCGCTGGCCCAGGGGCTGCTGCGCGAGGGCTTCCGCCTGGTGTCCGGCGGCACCGACAACCACCTGATGCTGGCAGACGTCCGCGGCTTCGGCATCACCGGCCGGGAGATGGAGCGCCGTCTGGATGAAGTGTGCGTCACCGTCAACAAAAACGCCATCCCCAACGACCCGGAAAAGCCCATGGTCACCTCCGGCATCCGCGTGGGCACCCCCGCCGTCACCAGCCGGGGCTTCCGTGAGCCGGAAATGGACCTGATCGCCCGGTATCTGGGCCAGGTGGCCAGGGACTTCGAGGGTACAAAGGAGGAGGTCCGTGAGGGCGTTCTGGCCCTTACCCGCCGCTTCCCCCTCTACGAAAAGTAAAGACCGGCGCGGCCGTGTCCGCTTTTTCGCCGGCTGCGGTTGACAGACGTCCGCCTCCTGTGCCATACTATTTTTGTTGGCATTCGCCTGCGGGATGCCGGCTTCCACTATTTTATCCGAAAGGGGTTCACCACATGAAAACACTTTACGACGGCAAGACCAAGACCGTCCTGCTGGACGAGGAAAACAACGTGACCCATCTGCTGTTCAAGGACAGCGCCACCGGTGAAAACGGTGTATTCGATCCCGGCTCCAATTCCGTCGGCGGCAGCGTGGAGGGCAAGGGCAAGACCGGCCTGGCCGTCTCCAAATATTTCTTTGAGCTGATGGAAAAGAACGGCATCCCCACCCACTACCTTGGCTGCGACCTGGACAAGGGCCTTATGGTGGTGCGCAACCTGACCGTGCCCAAGCTGGAGTTCGTGCTGCGCTATTTCACCGCGGGCTCCATGTGCCGCCGCTTTGACCTGGAACCGGGCATCGTTTTTGATCCCCCCTACTCCGAGGTCACCCTCAAGAGCGACGCCCAGGGCGATCCCCTGATCACCGAGCGCCTGTGCATCATGAAGGGGATGCTGAAAGAGGGCCAGTTTGACGAGGCTCTGGGCATTTTGGTCAAGGTGGGCGAGGTGCTCAAAAAGGAGCTGGCCGCCATGAACCTGACCCTCATCGACTTCAAGATCGAAGTGGGCTATGACGAGAGCGGCAAAATGTACGTCGCCGACGAGATCACTCCCGACATCTGGCGTGTGAAGGACGAAAACGGCAACATCCCCAACCAGATCGACTGCGCCAAAATGATCCTGGACAAGCTCCGCTGAAGCGCCGCCCCCAAGATCTCTGCGCATGGACAGAAACAGGTATGCAGAACCAGGCCATATTGCTCAACGGGAAAACCGGTGTTCCGGTTCCGCCGAGGCTCCTTACACATACCTGTTTCCAAAAGAGGGCTATGCGCTGACGGTGGATACCCGCGCCTGTTCGGCGGAGGACTGCGCTCTGCAGATCCTCCGGCAGTGTTTTTGACCGCCTTCATTCCCGGGGAAAAACGTAAAAAAATGCAAAAGCGTCCGACGTTTGTCGGACGCTTTTCTGCTTCATACGCGGAAGGGGCGGACGGCCTCCTCCAGCTTTTCCAAAAAGGCCTCTTCCCCAAAGGTGTTTATTTTGAACAGCATGGCCTGGCTGCCGCCCGAGGTGATGGCGCTCAGGCGGTATTCGCCGTCCCCGCCGAACAGGGTGATGTTCAGACTCACCCGGTTGCCGCCTATGGCGCTGTAGCGTTCATAGACCCGCACCGCGCACTGGGCATTTCCAAGGGTAAAATCACTGCCGTCCTCATAGGTGGCGGTGGCGCTGCCGTTGAGCAGTTCCTCGTGAATAACGCGGATAAGCTCGCTCAGGGTGCCGCGGACCGTACATTCCAGTTTTGCCATAAAAAAGTCCTCCTTTTCTGCTCTGATGATACCATACCGCCGGGAGAACTGTCAATCCGGGCGGGCACGCCCTGCGCCGGGGCGTACGCGGTTGAATCCGCCGTTTCTCCGTGCTATAATGATGTCCAAAGTACCGGCCCGCCCCCGTCTTTGGGGACGCGAAGGGCCGGGACCATTTCAAAAACGGAGGAGGGTGCGCCGGTGGCCGACCTGTATTTGCAAAAGCTGCAGCTGGTTTCCGAGGGGCAGGAGCTGTCCTTTGTCATGGGACAGAAGCGCACCTGCTACAAAGGGGTCTATCCCTTCAAGATCTTCCCCCAAAAGGGGCTGCAGGAGCTGTCCTTTGCCCCGGTGACCGTCCTTTACGGCGGAAACGGCTCAGGCAAGACCACCCTGCTGAACATTCTGGCGGAAAAGCTGGGGCTCACCCGGCACTCGGCTTTCAGCGGCAGCGCCTTCTTTGGGGAATACACCTCCATGTGCCGGGTACAGCAAAGCGGCATCCCCCGGGACAGCCAGATCCTCACCTCCGACGACGTGTCCGATTACCTGCTGAACCTGCGGGCGCTGAGCGACGGCATCGACACCCGCAGGGAGCGCCTGCTGGAAGAATATTCCGACCGGAAATGGCGGGACCTGCGGTTTACCTCCCTGGACGATTACGACCAGTGGAAGGAGGGGTACGACGCCAAACGCCGCACCTCTTCCCGGTTTGTCAACGACCGGTTGATGAAAAACCCGGATATGCGCTCCAACGGCGAGACCGCTATGAACTATTACACCCAACGCATTACCGAAAACGCCCTGTATCTCATCGATGAGCCGGAAAACAGCCTGTCCGCGGCGTTTCAGCGGGAACTGGCGGGCTTTTTGGCAGATTCCGCGCGGTTTTTCGGCTGTCAGTTCGTCATCTCCACCCACTCGCCCTTTCTGCTGGCCATTCCGGGTGCGGTGGTCTATGATCTGGACAGCCGCCCGGTCCGGGTGCGTCCCTGGACAGAGCTGGAAAATATGCGGGTGTACTTTTCGTTTTTCCGGAAGCATGAGAACGAGTTTAAACAGGTATGATTTCGATGTCTTTTGCCCTATGGGGCCTTTTACCGGCAGCGGGAAACAGACCCGCCCGGGCGGACTGCTGGTATGCCCGGCTGGACGGGCTGGACCGGCTAAGCCTTTTGATCTGAACAAATCCCCCGGGGCGCCGCTCCGGGGGAACTTTTTTCTCAAATTCCTGTCTAAAAGGGCAGCGACCAAAAAAGGAGGCCCGGTATGCGAAAAATATGGATCTTATGCGCCGCTCTGGCGCTTGTCTTTACCGCCGCCTGCGGACAGCAGACGGTCCCGGCACCCAACAGTCCGGAGGCAGCACCGCCCGTGGTCCTGCCGCCGTCCGACGGAGAACCGTCTGGGGAGGATGCCGTCGAAACGGCGCCGGAGACCCCGGTGGACGCCGGACCCTGCACCTTTGTTCTGCCGGAGGGTTGGGTCTGGGAGACGCTTGACGATGACAGCCAGGATTGGGCGGCGGCCTTCCACCCCCAGGCCCAGGAGGGCCGGGTGGTGCTGCGGCATTTCGACGGCGGCTTCGGCGTCTGCGGCACCGGGCTGGAGACCCGGGAGCTGACCCTGGACAGCGGCGATACTGCCAGCGTGGGGTATTATGACGGCAGGGACGTGTGGGACTATGTCAGCTTCGGCGGAGACTGGGCCGCCCTCAACGAGGGCGCCGGCAGCTGGTCCGAAGCGGCGCTGGAGGTGCTGCGCACCCTGTGCTTTACAGAGGAGGCAGGTCCATGCGCAAGCGAACGGCCCTGATGGCTCTGGCCGCGCTCCTGGCGGCACTCTGCCTGTGTGCGGGCATCATGGCGGCAAAAGGCTTGACCTTTCGGGTGGGCCGGTGCGTTGTCACCGGTGAGGGGGACTGTCTGCTGCTGATGGACAACGCCCCCGTCCTGCTGGAGGGCCGGACGCCCTTTGGCCGCGCCTTTGGAAGCTATGCCACCGGAGACCTGCTGCTGGGGCTCCATGACGGCATCAGCGAAAGCTGGCCCGGGCGGACCGGATGCTATTTCGTCCTGCGGCTGCAAAAGGGCGGCGCCGGGCAGGTGCCCGCCGCCGTGCTGGACGAGCTGGCCGGCATGGGCTGGGCCGTGCGGCGGTGACAGCGGCAGCCCCGCTTGGCCCCAGTGTTCCGTAACAGAAAAAAAGCACCCCGATGGGGTGCTTTTTTCTGTTTACAGCTTGTTCTGCATCTGGCTCAGAGCGCCGTTTTTCTCCAGGGCGAACACAATGACGCCCGCCAGCACCGCGCCGGCCACCGTGGAGATCAGGAAAGGCACGATGTAGGCGTAAAAGGTCACGCTGGCGGCGGGCACGCCCATCAGCCACACAGCCACCGGATAGGCCAGCAGGCCGCCGATGATGCCTGTACCCAGCACCTCGCCCACCAGGGTGGGCAGCAGCTTGCGGGTCTTGCGGTACGCCAGGCCGCACAGCAGCGCGCCGCACATACTGCCGGGGAAGGCCATCAGGCTGCCCAGACCCAGCAGGTTGCGGATCAGACTGGCGCAGAAGGCGGCGCCCAGACCCCAGCTGGGACCCAGCAGCACGGCGCACAGCACATTGACCATGTGCTGTACCGGGGCGCACTTGCTCCCGAACACCGGGAAGGAAAACAGGCTGCCCACCACGGCCACGGCACAGAACACTGCGGCCAGGGCCAGCTTTTTGACGGAAGAATTGGTTTTCATAACGATCTCTCCTTTTCAGATATTGCGGGCGGCACAGTCAGGACAGCGCAGCCCAAAAGGGGCGGTCCGCCCCGGACTTCGGTCGAAGCTTGCTGGCTTCCTCTCACGCCGGAACACGGCTTCCCTCGCTGTCTGTTTCCACCGCAGGGCGCTCCCCCTCCGGCGGCCCGGATGCACCGGGATGTCTGTTGTGCCGCGCTCACACTCCTTTCAAGGAAAGATACTGGTTTATGTACGGTCACGGATCAGCAGCAGCCGGCCCTCGTCCACCGTGACGGCGGCCGTTTTGCCGGGGAGCGGCTCGTTGCTGACGCCGTAAGCGTAATCGCAGGTGATCTCCGCTTTGTTCAGCGGGTACTTGGCGTCCCGGATGGTGACGCCCTTGGCCGTACCGCTGATGTTCAGCAGGGAAAAATAGGGAAAGGTATCTGGGATGCGCCCTTCTCCCCGGGAAACGATCTCCATCTCGGAAAAATCGTCCGCCAGCAGGGCGGTCTTGCCCAGGGTATCCAGCATCAGCAGGATGGACAGGTTGCCCAGAGTGTGGTCCAGCCGTCCGCCCGCCACGCCCAGCAGCAGAAACTGGTCATAGCCCCGGCGCAGCGCCTCCTTCACGGCAAACACCGTGTCGGTGTCGTCCTTTTCGCAGGGCAGAACGATGGTCTCCGCGGGCAGGCCGGGACGGGGGTGGGAATCAAAGTCCCCCACGATCAGGTCGGGGCGGACGCCCAGTCCCTCCATGTGGTCCAGGCCGCAGTCGCAAAAGACGCAAAAGTCTCCCGGCCGGAGATAGGCCCGCAGGGCGGGATAATTTCCGATGGGCGCGCCGCCGATGATGACGCAGCGGCTCACAGGATGTCGATATACTCGCCGGCCAGCGCCTTGTTCATGCTGCGCACGGCGCAGAACTTGCCGCACATGGAACAGCTGTCCTCGTGCTCCGGCTTGCGGTCGTCCCGGATGCTTTTGGCGGTCTCGGGGTCGATGGCGCAGGCCCACTGGGCCTCCCAGTCGAAGGTACGGCGGGCTTCGGCCATGCGGTCATCCAGATCCCGGGCGTGGGGCACCTTTTTGGCGATGTCCGCCGCGTGGGCGGCGATGCGGGAGGCGATGATGCCCTGCTTCACATCCTCCACATTGGGCAGTGCCAGGTGCTCGGCGGGAGTGACATAGCACAGGAAGGCCGCGCCCGCGGCAGCGGCCACCGCGCCGCCGATGGCGGAGGTGATGTGGTCATAGCCCGGAGCGATATCGGTAACGATGGGGCCCAGCACATAGAAGGGCGCGCCCATGCAGAGGGTCTGCTGCATCTTCATGTTGGCTTCGATCTGGTCCAGGGGCACATGGCCGGGGCCTTCCACCATCACCTGAACATCCTTTGCCCAGGCCCGCTTAGTCAGCTCGCCCAGGCGCACCAGCTCCTCGATCTGACACACGTCGCTGGCGTCGGCCAGACAGCCGGGGCGGCAGGCATCCCCCAGGGAGATGGTCACATCGTACTCCCGGCAGATGTCCAGGATCTCGTCGAAATATTCATAGAAGGGGTTTTCCTCCCCGGTCATGCTCATCCAGGCAAACACCAGCGATCCGCCGCGGGAAACGATGTTCATTTTCCGCTTGTGGCGCTTGATCTGGTCGATGGTCTTCCGGGTGATGCCGCAGTGCAGGGTGACGAAGTCCACGCCGTCCTGGGCATGCAGGCGGATGACGTCGATGAAGTCCTTGGCGGTGAGGGTGGCCAGGTCCCGCTGGTAGTGGATGACACTGTCATACACCGGCACGGTGCCGATCATGGCGGGGCACTCGGCGGTGAGCTTTTTCCGGAAGGGCTGGGTATTTCCGTGGGAGGACAGGTCCATGATGGCCTCGGCCCCCATGTTCACCGCGGCCATGACCTTCTGCATCTCCACATCATAGTCCTTGCAGTCCCGGGAAACCCCCAGGTTCACATTGATCTTGGTCCGCAGCATGGAGCCGACGCCGTTGGGTTCCAGGCAGGTGTGCAGCCGGTTGGCGCAGATGGCCACCTGGCCCCGGGCCACCAGGTCCCGGATCTCCTCCTCCGTGCGGTACTCCTTGGCGGCCACGGCCTTCATTTCGGGGGTGATGATGCCCTTGCGGGCGGCATCCATCTGAGTGGTATAATTTCTCATATTATCAAAAACTCCTTTTCTATCACTTGGCGAATGAACTGTTCAGATCAAAACCGTGGTCCAGCGGACCCGAGCCTTTTCCCAGGTCCAGCATGGCGGCCAGCGCGCCGGAAATGTACTGCTTGGCCCGGTCCACCGCCTCCTCCAGAGGCAGTCCCTTGGCAAGATTGGCGGCGATGGCGCTGGACAGGGTGCAGCCGGTGCCGTGGGTGTTGGGATTCTCAATGCGCCGGCCCTCGAACCAGCGGAAGCCGCTGCCGTCATACAGCAGGTCGGAAGCGTCCTCAACGCTGTGTCCGCCCTTGCAAAGCACGGCGCAGCCGCAGTCCCCATGGATGCGGGCGGCGGCGTCCGCCATATCCTCCCTGGTGCGGATGGTCCTGCCGGACAGGAGCTCCGCCTCCGGAATATTGGGCGTGATGACGGCGGCCAGCGGCAGCAGTTTGCGCCGCAGAGCCTCCATGGCCTCTTCCCGCAGCAGGCGGGAGCCGGAGGTGGCCACCATCACCGGGTCCACCACGATGTTTTTGGCCTGCCAGGCCGTCAGCCTGTCCGCGATGGCTTCGATCAGCGGCGCAGAAGCCACCATGCCTGTTTTGACAGCGTCGGGAAAAATATCGGAAAAAACGCTGTCCAGCTGTAAGGTCAGGAAGTCCGGTGTGACCTCCAGAATGCCCTGGACGCCGGTCGTGTTCTGAGCGGTCAGCGCCGTGACGGCAGTCATGGCGTAAACGCCGTTGGCCATCATGGTCTTGATATCCGCCTGGATGCCGGCGCCTCCGCTGGGATCGCTCCCGGCGATGGATAATGCTGTTTTCACGTGAAAGCTCCTTTCATCAGCACTAACTTTTATAAGGCGGCAGAGAGTGGTGCCCCCGGTCTGCCGCCGGAAAAGCTCCTGTTCAGAGCGTTCTCCCTTAAACTTAGTTTTGTGACGCCTGTTCAGACAGGGCCAGCAGCTCCCGGGCGGCCTGCCGGATGTCCGGCTGGCCGAAAATGCCGCCGATGACGGCGACGCCAGCCTGCCCGCAGCCGCAAAGCGCCAGCACATTGCCCGCGTGGATCCCGCCGATGGCCACCACCGGGATGGTGACGGCGGCGCAAATGGCGCGAAGTTCCTCTCCGGACAGCGGCCGGGCATCGGATTTGGAGCTGGTGCCGAACACCGCGCCCGAGCCCAGGTAATCGGCCCCGGCGGCCTGAGCGGCCCGGGCCTGCTCCACTGTCCGGGCGGTGACGCCGATGATGGCTTGTGGGCCCAGCATCCGCCGGGCCTCCTGGGCGGCCAGATCGCTCTGGCCCACATGGACGCCGTCGGCGCCTACCTTTTTTGCCAGCTCCGCGTCGTCATTGATGATGAGCGGCACGCCGTGGCTGCGGCACAAGGCCAGCAGTTCCCGGGCCAGGGCTTCCTTTTCCGCGCCCTGCAGGTGTTTTTCCCGGAACTGCACCATGGTGGCGCCGCCCTGCAGCGCCAGCTCCACCTGCCGGGGCAGGGACAGGGCGCCCGCCCACCGGCGGTCGGTGACGGCGTACAGCCGCAGCATCCCTTTATCGAATCTCATAGCGCGCTCCTTTATTTAATGTGTGTCCATCCATGTGGTAAACAGCGTCGATGATCCGGCAGCGCAGCGTGGCGTTTCCATCGCCGGGCGCCTGCCGGGCCAGGGCGATTTCTCCCGCCAGGCCCATGGCGCAGACGGCGGCGGCCGCCGCCTCCAACGATGCGCCCGGGCTTGCCGCCAGAAACGCCGCGGCAAGGGCGCTGAGCTGACAGCCCGCGCCGGTGACCCGTCCCATTTCCGGGCAGCCGTTGCCGATGAGATAGGTCCTGTCCCCGTCGGTGACCACATCTGTCTGTCCGGTGAGGGCCACCACGCAGCCCCGGGCCTTTGCCAGCTCCCGAGCCAGGGTACAGACCGTCTCCGTGGACTGGCCCCCGCGTCCGGTGTCCACCCCCCGGCTTTCCACGTCCAGGCCCGCCAGCACGGCGATCTCGGACAGGTTTCCCCGGATGCAGGCCACCGGCAGACGGTCCAGCAGCAGCCCGGCGGCGGTCCGCCGCAGCGAGCTTGCGCCCACGCCCACCGGGTCCAGCAGGATGGGGTGGCCCAGCCTGGCCGCTTCCTCCCCCGCCGCCAGCATACTGTCCACGGACCAGGACTTCATGGTCCCCAGATTCAGGCACAGGCCCCTGGTACAGGCGGTGACCTCCGCCGCGTCGGAAGGCTCGTCAGACAGGATGGGGCTGGCTCCGCAGGCCAGCAGCAGATTGGCCACATCATTTGCGGTGACATAATTGGTGATACAGTGGACCAGCGGAGCGGTCTCCCGCAGGCGGTCCAGATAACTGCCCAGCATAAGCATTCCTCCCGGCGGGCCATCCAGAAAAAAAGAGCGCTGCCTGTGCAGCGCTCCGGAAAAGCAAGTACCCTGTGCTCGCTCCCTACGGCGGCATGACCCGCATCAGGTTCAAGGGTCGAAGGTCACACCTTCCTCTCAGCCTGTTTACAGACTCCCCCGCTTTTTATGATCGACTTTATGATAGCACGATTTCCGCAAAATGCAAGGCTTTTTTACAGTTTGCCCCGGTAATACAGCTTCGCGCCGCCGGTGATGAGGCTCTCGGCAGCGATGACCGCCACCAGCGTGATGAACACCGTCATGCTGAAATAGCCGGCAATGATGCAGGCGGGCAGCAGCAGCAGCAGGCAGATGCGCATCCCGGCGGCCTGCCCCTTCTGACAGATCTGGATGGTGCGCTCATCATAGTCCTTGGCGTACATACGGCGCAGCTTTTCCTCGCTTCTCATGGCCAGGAGGTTGCGGACCAGTCCGGCCAGCAGCAAAAGGGTGACGCCCATGGCCGCCCCGGCAATAAAGCCGTTCCAGAAGGAGGCGAACCGGTGGTCCGCCGCGGCGGGGGTGATGATCTCCAGCCAGGCCAGCACCTGCACCGCCGCCAGGGCCAGAATGCCCACCCCCAGAATGCAGTTGTCGGTCCTGAGCTTGGCGCGGTAATCCGTCATGGTCATATTCATAAATTAACAGCTCCTTTATTGGTCATATTCCGAAAAATCAAAGACTTCCTCAATGGTCCGTCCGAAGTAGTGCGCGATCTTGTAGGCCAGCGGCAGGGACGCCACGTATTTGCCCACCTCGATGGAGGTGATGGTCTGCCGGGTGACGCCCACCGCCAGCGCCAACTCCTCCTGGGATAGCTTTTGCTCCTTGCGCAGTTCCGCGATCTTCGTTTTCATGGGACACTCCTTTTCTGCATAGCTCGCTTTGCATAAAATCTTTGCTTTAGGCATTTTCCCCAAAAATATCCCAGAAGTTTTTCCATTTTCATCAAAACTTCGTGCACGGTGCACATTGACTAATTATGCATTTATTTGTATAATCATGCCATCATGAATAAAAACAACGCTTTCGCAAAACAGGAGGAAACCGCTATGATCCATAAGGAAAACATCAAGAAGATCGTTCTCGCCTATTCCGGCGGTCTGGATACGTCCGTCATCATCCCCTGGCTGAAGGAAAACTACAATAATCCCGAGATCATCGCAGTCTCCGGCAACGTGGGCCAGGCCGACGAGCTGGAAGGGCTGGAGGAAAAGGCCATCAAGTCCGGCGCCTCCAAGCTGTACGTGCTGGACCTGACCCGTGAGTTTGTGGAGGATTACATCTTCCCCACCGTCAAGGCCGGCGCCAAGTATGAGGATTATCTCATGGGCACCGCCTTTGCCCGTCCCCTCATCGGCATTGAGCTGGCCAAGATCGCCCTGAAAGAGGGCGCCGACGCCATCTGCCACGGCTGCACCGGCAAGGGCAACGACCAGGTCCGCTTTGAACTGGCCATCAAATCCGTCGCTCCCAACATGCCCATCATCGCCCCCTGGAGAGAGTGGGAGATCAAGTCCCGTGACGAGGAGATCGACTATGCCGAGGCCCATCACGTACCCCTGAAGATCACCCGCGAGACCAACTATTCCAAGGATAAGAACCTGTGGCACCTGTCCCACGAGGGTCTGGACCTGGAGGATCCCGCCAATGAGCCCCAGTACAACAAGCCCGGCTTTTTGGAGATGAGCGTTTCCCCCGAGCAGGCTCCCGACAAGCCCACCTATGTCACCGTGTCCTTTGAAAAGGGCATTCCCGTGGCCATCGACGGCAAGAAGATGGACGCCGTGGACCTGGTGCTCAAGCTCAACGAGATCGGCGGCGCCAACGGCATCGGCCTGCTGGACATCGTGGAGAACCGGCTGGTGGGCATGAAGTCCCGCGGCGTCTATGAGACCCCCGGCGGCGCCATCCTGTACAAGGCACACGAGGTGCTGGAGACCATCACCCTGGACCGGGATACCCAGCACTACAAGACCCTGGTAGCCCAGAAATTCGCCGAGCTGGTGTACTTCGGCCAGTGGTTCACCCCCCTGCGGAAGGCGCTCTCCGCCTTTGTGGACAGCACCCAGGAGCACGTCACCGGCGATGTGAAGCTCAAGCTGTACAAAGGCAACATGATCAACGCCGGCGTCACCTCCCCCTATTCCCTGTATGACGCTGAGATTGCCTCCTTCGGCGAGGACGGCGGCGTCTATGACCAGGCCGAATCCGCCGGCTTCATCAATCTGTTTGGTCTGCCCATCAAGGTCCAGGCCAACCTGAACAAAAAGCTGGGCGAATAATCTTTCATGTAAAGAGGCATTATGGAAAAAATCTGGGCGGGCCGCGCCGCAAAGCATCTTGATCAGATCGCGGACGACTTCAACGCATCCATCCGCTTTGACCGGCGTCTGGCGGTGGAAGACCTGACCGGCAGCATGGCCCACGCGGCCATGCTGGGCGCCAAGGGCATCAATTCTGCCGAAGACACCGAGGCCATTCTGGCCGGGCTGGAGGGCATCCTCCAGGATCTGCAAAGCGGTTATCTGGAGATCGACCCCAACGCCGAGGACATCCACTCCTTTGTGGAGACCGAGCTGACCCGCCGCATCGGCGATGCCGGAAAGCGCCTCCACACCGCCCGCAGCCGCAACGACCAGGTGGCGCTGGACCTGCGGCTGTGGCTGCGGAAGGAGATCGGCGAGATCCGCTCCCTTACCGCCGCCCTCATCCGGGCCATTTGCGGCAAGTCCCAGGAGGCCAGGGACGCCATCGTCCCTGGCTACACCCACCTGCAGCGGGCCCAGCCCATCGTCTTTGCCCACCATCTGCTGGCCTACGGCATGATGCTGGAGCGGGACCTGGGCCGTCTGGCCGACGCCTGCCGGCGGCTGAATATCTCTCCGCTGGGCTCTGGTGCCCTGGCCGGCACCACCTATCCCATCGACCGGGACATGACTGCAAAGGCCCTGGGCATGAATGGCTACACCCTCAACAGCATCGACGGCGTTTCCGACCGGGATTTCGTGGCGGAGACCTGCGCCGCCCTGTCCATCCTGATGATGCACCTGTCCCGGCTGTCCGAGGAGATCATTTTGTGGTCCTCCTGGGAGTTCCGCTACGTGGAGCTGGACGATGCCTATACCACCGGCTCCAGCATCATGCCCCAGAAAAAGAACGCCGACATGGCGGAGCTGATCCGCGGCAAGACCGGCCGTGTCTACGGCAGCCTGATGGGCATCCTCACGGTGCTCAAGGGCCTGCCCCTGGCCTATGACAAGGATATGCAGGAGGACAAGGAGGGCCTGTTCGACAGCGTGGACACCGTAAAGATGTGCCTGCAGGTGATGGCCCCCATGATCTCTACCATGTCTGTCAACCGGGAGGCCATGCGCAACGCCGCGGCCAAAGGCTTCATCAACGCCACCGACCTGGCGGACTATCTGGTGCGCAAGGGAATGCCCTTCCGCACCGCCTACAAGACCGTGGGCCAGATCGTGGCCGAATGCACCGCCAAAGGCCTGACGCTGGAGACCCTGCCCCTGGAGGCCTACCAGGCCCATTCCCCCCTGTTCGGCGAAGACCTGTTCGACGCCATCTCCCTGGAGACCTGTGTCAGGCAGCGCATCTCTCCCGGCAGCGTCAGCGGTCCCTCTCTGGACGCCCAGTTCGCCTTCCTGGCAAGCGCCGTGGAAGGGCTGTAACCCGCTCCGGCGCTCCATCCCATCCATCCCCCCGGGGATGGATGGCTGTGTTTTATCCCATTCAGAAAGGACGCAACCGTATGCTGCATTTGAAACAAACCATGAAGGGAAAGGACTTTCTCAAGCTGCTGGACGTTTCCGCGGAAGAGATCCAGGAGCTGGTGGACCTGGCCGCCGGCTTCAAGGCGCTGAAGAAAGCCGGCATCCCCCACAAATATTTCGAGGGCAAAAACATCGCCCTGATCTTTGAAAAGAGCAGTACCCGCACCCGCTGCAGCTTCGAGGTGGCCGGTCACGACCTGGGTATGCACGTCACCTATCTGGACGCCGGCTCCCAGCTGGGCAAAAAGGAAAGCATCCCCGACACCGCCCGGGTGCTGTCCACCATGTTTGACGGCATCGAATACCGGGGCTACGGCCAGCAGATGGTAGAGGAGTTGGCCCGCTACGCCACCGTTCCCGTGTGGAACGGCCTCACCGACGAGGCCCACCCCACCCAGATCCTGGCGGATTTTCTCTCTGTCAAGGAGCGCTTCGGCACACTGAAGGGCATCAAGTACGTTTATTACGGCGACGCCCGCTACAACATGGGCAATTCCCTGATGGTAGGCTGCGCCAAGATGGGGATGCACTTTGTGGTGTGTTCCCCCAAGGAATATTTTCCCGACCCCTGGCTGGTGGAGCAGTGTCAGGCCATTGCCAAGGATACCGGCGCCGTTCTGGAGTTCAACGAGGACCCCGAGGACGCCGCCAGAGGCGCCCAGGTGCTCTATACCGATGTCTGGGTGTCCATGGGCGAGCCGGACGAGGTGTGGGCCAAGCGCATCCGGGACCTGCTGCCTTACCGCATCACCCGGAAGCTGATGGAGACCGCCGGCCCGGAGGCCGTGTTCATGCATTGCCTGCCCGCCTATCACGACAAAAAGACCACGGTGGGCCGGGAAGTCTGCGAAAAGTTCGGTCTGGACTGCCTGGAGGTCACGGACGAGGTCTTTGAGAGTCCCCAGTCCATCGTCTTCCAGCAGGCCGAAAACCGGATGCACACCATCAAGGCCGTGATGGCGGCCACCCTGTAAGGCCCGTGCGGAAAGGAGCGCTTTTATGAGCAAACGGTATCTGGTGCTGGCAGACGGCACCTGTTTTGAGGGCGAGGCCTTCGGCGCGGACGCCCGGGCTGTGGGCGAGCTGGTGTTCACCACCGGCATGGTGGGCTATCTGGAGACGCTCACCGACCCCAGCTATTACGGACAGATCGTGCTGCAGACCTTTCCTCTGATCGGCAACTACGGCGTCATCCCCGAGGATTTCGAGGGCGGCTGCTGCGTCCGTGGCTATGTGGTCCGGGAGTGGTGCGACGCGCCCTCCAACTTCCGCTCTCAGGGAGATCTGGACAGCTTTTTAAAGGAACACGGCGTCCCGGGCATCTGCGGCGTGGACACCCGGCAGATCACCCGCCTGCTGCGGGAAAAGGGCGTGATGAACGCCATGCTCACCGATGAAAAGCCCGGCGACCTCACTCCGGCCCGGGATTTTTCCATCACCCGGGCTGTGGCTTGCGTCAGCCATCAAAATAGCGAGGTCTTCCCCGCCCAGGGTCCGGAACGCTACAAGGTGGCGCTGCTGGATTACGGCGCAAAGGCCAACATCCACCGGATGCTCCAGCAGAGGGGCTGCACCGTGGTGACTCTGCCCTATGACACCCCCGCCGAGGACATCCTGGCCGGGGGCTATGACGGCGTCATGCTGTCCAACGGTCCCGGCGACCCGGCGGAAAACACCGGGCCTGTGGCCGAGATCCGCAAGCTGCTGGGCCGCATCCCCCTGTTCGGCATCTGCCTGGGCCACCAGCTCACCGCCCTGGCCTGCGGCGGAAAAACCGTCAAGCTGAAATACGGCCACCGGGGCGCCAACCAGCCGGTGCGGGAAAGCGGCAGCGCCCGCACCTACATCACCATCCAGAACCACGGCTACGCGGTGGATTTTGACTCCCTGCCCCGGGATCTGGCCCGGCTCAGCTTTTTCAACGCCAACGACGGCACCTGCGAGGGCGTGGATTACCCCACTCTCCGGGCCTTTACCGTGCAGTTCCATCCCGAGGCCTGCTCCGGCCCCATGGACACGGGATTTTTGTTCGACCGCTTTATCGCGCTGATGGGAGGTTCCGCTTATGCCGCTGAATAAATCCATTCGAAAAGCCCTGGTCATCGGCTCCGGCCCCATCGTCATCGGTCAGGCCGCGGAGTTCGACTATGCCGGCGCCCAGGCCTGCCGCGTGCTGAAAAAGGCCGGGGTCAACGTGGTGCTGGTCAACTCCAACCCGGCCACCATCATGACCGACAAGGCCCTGGCGGACGAGATCTATCTGGAGCCGCTGACGCTGGACACCGTCAAGCGCATCATTGAAAAGGAGCGGCCCGACAGCCTGCTGGCGGGCTTGGGGGGCCAGACCGGCCTGACCCTGGCCATGCAGCTCTCCAAGGAGGGCTTTCTGGACCGGATGGGCGTGCGCCTTTTGGGTACCGGTGCCGAGGCCATCGACAAGGCCGAGGACCGCAAGCTGTTCAAGGAGACCATGGACGCCATCGGCCAGCCCACGGTCCCCTCGGACATCGCCAACGATGTGGAGACCGCCCTGGCCATCGCAGAGCGCATCGGCTATCCCATCATCATCCGTCCCGCCTTTACCCTGGGCGGCTTCGGCGGCGGCGTGGCCAACGACCCCGGCGAGCTGGAGACCGTGGCCGCGGGCGGCCTGGAGGCCAGCCCCATCCACCAGGTGCTGGTGGAAAAGTACATCTTCGGCTGGAAGGAGATCGAGTTCGAGACCATGCGGGACGGCGTGGGCAACGTCATCGCCGTGTGCTCCATGGAAAACTTCGACCCGGTGGGCGTACACACCGGCGATTCCATCGTGGCGGCCCCTGCCCTGACCCTTTCCAACAAGGAATATCAGATGCTGCGCACCGCCTCCCTGGACATCGTGTCGGCCCTGGGCATCGTGGGCGGCTGCAACTGCCAGTTCGCTTTGAACCCCGACAGCTTTGAATATGCCGTCATTGAGGTCAACCCCCGTGTCTCCCGGTCCTCCGCCCTGGCCTCCAAGGCCACCGGCTACCCCATCGCCAAGGTGACCACCCAGATCGCCCTGGGCTACACCCTGGACGAGATCAAAAACGACATCACCGGCAAGACCTGCGCCTGCTTTGAGCCCAGCGTGGATTATGTGGTGGTGAAGGTGCCCAAGTGGCCCTTTGACAAGTTCGCAGGCTCCAGCCGGAAGCTGGGCACCGCCATGAAGGCCACTGGCGAGGTCATGGCCATCGGCCCCAGCTTTGAAAACGCCCTGATGAAGGCCGTCCGGGGCTGCGAGATCAAGCTGGACACCCTCAACCGGACAGACGACAGCGGCGTTCCCGTGCTGGAGCGGCTCCAGGTAGCCGACGACCACCGGCTGTTCAACATTTTTGAAGCCATCAAGACGGGCGTCTCCCTGGAGGAGATCCACCGGATCACCCGCATCGACCCCTGGTTCCTGAACAAGATCAAAAAGCTGGCGGATTTCGAAGCCGGACTGGCCCGTGACGGCCTTACAGCCGAGGCCTACGGAAAGGGCAAGCAGCTGGGCTATCCCGACGAGGCCCTTCTGCGGCTCAGCGGCGCTTCCGCCCTGCCCTGTGCCCCCCAGAAGGCCGTTTACAAAATGGTGGACACCTGCGGCGGCGAATTCGATGCGGAAACTCCCTATTTCTACGCCTCTTACGGCGAGGAATGCGAGGCCCGGCCCTTTGTGGCCCAGGAGCGCAAGCCCACCGTGCTGGTGCTGGGCTCCGGCCCCATCCGCATCGGCCAGGGCATCGAGTTCGACTACTCCTCGGTGCACTGCGTGTGGACGCTGAAGAAGCTGGGCTACGACGTGGCCATCATCAACAACAACCCCGAGACCGTCTCCACCGACTACGACACCGCCGACCGCCTGTACTTCGAGCCCCTCACCGACGAGGA
>JAQXOO010000009.1 GCA_029099685.1 Clostridia bacterium | reverse complement strand
TAGAGCGCATACTGGCTTACAGTCATATTCCGAACATCTGCGAATTGAAAGTCGATTTTCTTCTTCCTGACGCAATCAGCCGTTCGCCTGAAAAGCGAGTCATCGGAAGTAAGAAGATAAAGGGCTGCGTAGTATGCAGGGGTATTACGCTTCCGGTAAATACCGAAGATGGCTTGTGCCGCTGCGAAGCGTTGCCGATGCTGCTCATCTTTCCAGAAGGAATGCGAGCAGGCAGATACCAGTTTTACTCTTCGGCGCAGGTGTGCAAACTCCAAAAATATTTCATCGAGTGCTTCGGTGTATCCAATGACACCGGCCTCAATGCGTTCGTTCAACCAGGGACACCCATTCGCTCTGCAGCGCCCTCGAATGAACTTCGTGCAGTACCGGCAGTCTACATCCTCCGGTGTGTATTTGAAATCTCTAATTTTCATAATTCCTCCATAATCCGGGCATGAAAAAAGCCGGATCAGGAGAAAAGATTCCTATCCGGCGTCATGTCCTATATTTCATTATCTTTGCTGATCGCGCTGGCGTTTTTTCATCCAGCTTTCCAGTAACTTGATGATTGTTTCTTCCATGCGCTGTGGTGTATACGAGCGCGGGAAATACTTTTTGATTTTGTCCATTGGCAATGACAGGCTCCAGTTTTCGGGCTTCTTTTGCTCCATCATGATGCCGAGCATGGAATCATCATTCAGCTTGCCTTCTTGAGAAAGGCGTTTCATTCGCTGCGCCTGGGAAAGAGAAGGGGTAGCCTGCTCGCTGTCGATGGTCTCGATCAAGAGCCTCTGCTCATCCGGTTTGAGATAAGAAATCTCAACCGCTGGGGTCATGCCGATTTTACCCTCATCAACCATTTGCTGCAATTCGGGCTGCAGCTCGTTCAATCGAATATAGCGGCGAATTTGGTCTTTGCTTGTACCGGCTTCTTCGGCAACTTTTTCAACTGACAACTTCTGCGCAACTTGCGTAGAAGTTAAATCATGCCTTGCTCCTTGGCGCTTGATGGCATCAAGTTTCATCTTGTATGCCCTGGCACGTTCACTTGGCAGAATGTTTTCTCTCTGGAGATTGCTGTCCACCATAATGATTGTCGCAGCATCTCTGTCGATGTCTCGGATGATAACAGGCATGGTCGAAAGCCCTGCCAGTTCACAGGCACGTTTTCGCCGATGACCGGAGATTAACTCATATGAGCCATCCTCACGCGGTCGGGCAATTGCAGGAACGAGAACTCCATACGCACGGACGCTCTCAACTGTCTCTTTCATGGCCTCATCGTCCTTAACTCCGAAAGGGTGATCTGGAAATGGGTGCAACTCTTCCAGTGGAATATCATTTATTTTTTCCGTCATAATACCTCCGACATTTGTTGAAATGGCAAAAGGCGCTCATTGCTTCGAAGAAGTCAATGAACGCCTTTATTGGTTTTATGCTTTTTACTGCTGGTCCTCCTTTCACGGCACTGTCGCCGCTGTGATGGCAGCTCATCACAGAGTCTGGGGCTTCGAGAAATCGGACAAAATCAGCGAAAACCCAGTGTTTTCAAGGCTTCTGACCTTTGCCCCTATTATAACAGAAGAGTCGATGCGGCGCACGATTCCAGTTGCTTTCATCTATCCTTACCTCCGTTGGCATTTTTGTGTCATGGAGGTAGTATTCGCATGAACGCGCCGGTGATGCGGCGGCTTTTTGGAAAATGAAGGCAACCGCGTTTTTTTCGCGGGGCCGCCCTCAGTCAAAGGGGAAGATCTCCTTCCATTCTCCGGGCTGCAGGTCCCCGTCCAGCACGATGTCCCCCACCCGCACCCGCTTCAGGCGGAGCACCAGGCAGCGGGCCGTTTTCATCATCCGGCGGATCTGCCGGTTGCGGCCCTCGGTGACGGTGATGGTGCCCAGGGTCACCGGCCGGTCCATGGGGTTGTGGCGGGTCTTTTCCCGGATCTCCGGATGCAGCGCGGGCATGGCCTGCTCCAGGGTGGCCCGGCCTGTGACGGTGACGCGGGCCGGGGCGGTGGGTGTCTGCTGGCCCCGGAGCAGTACGCCCTGCTCCAGCGCGGCCCGTTTTTCGTCGGTAAGGTCCCCCAGCACCAGGAATTCATAGCATTTTTCCCGGTGGAGCTCCGGCCGGGTGAGCGCCCGGTTCCACTGTCCGTCATCGGTGACGAGCAAAAGGCCCTCGGTCTCCCGGTCCAGCCTGCCCACCGGCGACAGCCGGGGATTGTCCAGCTCCCGGAACCAGTCCATCACCGTGGGATAGCGGTCGTCCCGCCGGGCGGTGACACAGCCGAAGGGCTTGTGAAACATATAGTAATGATACACGGCGCTCCCCCCTGTTCGCATTCCGAATTATACCAGTCCCGGCGGCGGACCGCAAGGGCGGCCCGCCATTTCTTAAACTTTCCTTAAAAGCCCGGTTGTTCACAAACTGTTCACAAATGCACGGGGAGAAATCCGTATAATGATAGATACATTTCCTGCGGAAAGGCGGCTGGCTCTATGCGGCGTGTTCAAAAATCCCTCCTCCCTCCGGGGACCGGAATGCCCCTGGCGGTGGCGCTGGCGGTACACTTTATCGCCTTTTACGGCACGAAAGTGATCAACGCCGGCCGGCCCCATGTGGAGCTGAAGCTGGCCGCCGACAGCCTGGTGCCCTTTTGCCCGCCCTTCATCCTGATCTATGTGCTGGCCTTTGTCCAGTGGATCGGCTGCTACGCCCTGCTCATCCGCCGGTCTCCCGGGGTGTTCCGCCGGGTGGCCATGGCCAGCACCCTGTCAGAGATCCTGGCCTTTGCCTGCTTTGTGCTGGTGCCCACCACCATCCAGCGGCCGGAGATCACGGGCAGCGGCCTGTGGGAGCGGCTGACCGGGCTGATCTATGCCGCGGACACGCCGGTGAACCTGTTCCCCTCCCTCCACTGTCTTCAGAGCTGGCTGTGCTGGCGGGGATTTCAGCTTGCGCCGGAGGTCCCAAAATGGTATGATAGAATGTGTCTGGTGTTCACGCTGCTGGTGTGCGCTTCCACCGTGCTGGTAAAGCAGCATTTTCTGCCGGACATTGCCGGCGGCATCCTGGGCGCGGAGCTGGGACTGCTGCTTTCCCGCCGGGTCCGCTGGCCGGACCGGGCAAGCCGTGCCGGCTCCTGACCCCCTGATCCTGAAGGAGGCTCTGTTCCATGATTGGTTTTTATGACTATACCGTGATCCTCACCTATCTTTCCCTGCTCAGCGCCGGCGCGGGCATCGTGGTGTCGCTGGCCGGGGGCGGACATCCCTTTTGGGGGTGCTTCTGCCTGCTGTTCTGCGGCTTTTGCGACGCCTTTGACGGCAAGGTGGCCCGCACCAAAAAGGGCCGCACCGAAATGGAGCGCAATTACGGCATCCAGATCGACTCCCTGTCCGACCTGGTGGCCTTCGGCGTGCTGCCCGCCTGCATCGGCGCGGCGCTGATCTTCCGCTCCACCTTTTTGCGGAAGCTGGCCCTGGCCTACGGCAACCGGTGGTTCTTTTTCATCGGGGCCTTTGTGCTGTTCGCCATCCTGATCCTGTACGCCCTGGCCGCCATGATCCGCCTGGCCTATTTCAACGTCACCGAAGAGGAGCGCCAGCGCATCGAGGGCGGCGTGCGGAAGTTCTATACCGGCCTTCCGGTGACCTCCGCGGCCCTCATCTTCCCCCTGGTGCTGCTGCTCCAGCACCTCACCCCCATGGACATCACCCTGGTCTATGTGGCCGCGGCCCTGGCCACCGGCTTTGCCTTTTTGTCCCGGATCCAGGTGCCCAAGCCCCGCCTGAAGGGCATCCTCATCATGATCGCCTTCGGCCTGCTGGAGGTGCTGGCCCTGGTGCTGTCCTATTATTTCAGCCGCTGAACCACGAAAGGAGCTGGCGCCCTTGAACCGCCGCATCAGAAAACACCGCAGACAAAAACGAAAGGACCGCGCCCTGCGCTTCCTTTACCAGACCCGGCCAGGCCGGATGCTGCTGAAGCCCCTGACCTGCCGCCCGGTGTCCAAAGCCTCGGGGAAATTTCTCGATTCCCCCATGTCCAAGCCCCTCATCAAGCCTTTTGTCCGGAAAAACCACATCCCCCTGGAGGATTATTACGCCGACGATTTCCACAGCTTCAACGATTGCTTCACCCGGAAGATCCGGGAGCCGCTGCGGCCCATCGACCCCGCGCCCGAGGCCTTTATCGCCCCCTGCGACGGCCTGCTCAGCGTGTATCCGGTGCAGGGGGACACCGTCCTGCCGGTGAAGCAGAGCCGCTACACCCTCCCCGACCTGCTGGGCGGGGACAAGCTGGCCGCCCGCTACCGGGACGGCCTGTGCCTGGTGTTCCGCCTGTGCGTGGACCACTACCACCGCTACTGCTATGTGGACAGCGGCAGCAAGGGCGACAACCACTTCCTCCCCGGGAAATTACATACCGTCCGCCCTGTGGCCCTGGCCGCCGGGCCGGTGTTTACCCAGAACTGCCGGGAGTACACCGTGCTGAACACCGACGGCTTTGGCCCGGTGACCCAGGTGGAGGTGGGCGCCATGCTGGTGGGCAAGATCCGGAACCACCAGGGCGCCGGCCCCATCGTCCGGGGGCAGGAAAAGGGGATGTTCCTTTACGGCGGCAGCACCATCATCCTGCTGGTGGAAAAGGACCGGGTGTCCCTGCCCCAGTCCCTGCTGGACGCCGCCCGCCGGGGCGAGGAGGTCCCCGTGCGCATGGGCCAGCGCATCGGCACCGCCGCCCACCCCTAAAAAAGCATAAAAAAACGCCGCGGAAGGCAGTTTCCGCGGCGTTTTCTTGTGTTTTCGGGCCTGATGTCCCGGGAAATGGGTGTTTCCTTATCCCAAAAGCGCCTTGTCGCTGGTAAAGGCCTGGCCGGTGCTTTCGGAAAACTTTTTGATGAGGGCGTCGATGGTGAGCTTCTGCTTTTCCTCGCCGGACACATCGTAAACGATGCGCCCGCCGCTCATCCAAAGGCGCGGTTCCGCCCTCATCACGGCTCCCGGTCCGGGCCGGGGGCCTGCCGCCGGACCAGCGCCAGCTTTTCCGCCCGGGTCAGGTGCTTCAGCTGCCATTCCCGGGACATGGCCGCCTGGCGGGAGGGCAGCTCCTCCCAGTACACCAGCTCCACCGGCAGCCGGGCACGGGTGTATTTGGCGCCCCGGCCGCTGTTGTGGGCCCTGAGCCGCCTTTCCAGGTCGGTGGTCCAGCCGCCGTACAGCGTTCCGTCCCGGCAGCGCAGCAAATACGCGTAAAACACGGCGTCCCGCCCCCTTTGTCCTCACTTTTTTCCTTTATTTTATCAAAAAACCGCGCCCAAAACAACATTTCGTGGTATAATGAAGAAAAACCCGCGGCAAGGAGGCCTGTTCATCATGATCTTACAGGGAAGCCTGTATTCCCAGGCGCTGGATATGGAGACCGCCGTCTGCTTCGCGGCGGCCAACGACTTCACCCGGGAGCCGCCCCGAAAGGTGTGCTATCTCCTCCACGGCCTCCAGGGCCGGGCGGATGATTTTCTGCACTACACCATGCTGGCGGACTGGTGCCGGGACTATCACGTGCTGTTCGTGCTGCCCGACGCCCAGCGCAGCTTTTACACCGATATGGTCTACGGCAACCGCTTTTTCACCTATCTCACCCGGGAGCTGCCCGCCACCGTCCGGGATGTGTTCCGGGTGTCCGCCGACCCCGGAGACAGCTTTATCATGGGCGCCTCCATGGGCGGCTACGGCGCGCTGAAGGCAGCGCTGACCTTTCCCGGGCAATACGCCGCCTGCGCGGCCTTTTCCCCCGCCTGTCTGGACATGCGCCAGTATATGACCCCCCAGTGGCGGGACGGCTCTGACGCCGACGCCTTCCGCCGGATCTTCGGGGACCGGCTGGCCATGGATTTTGACTGCGCCTTCGGCCCCGAATCGTCCTATGACCCGGCCCAGGACGTGCCGGCCCTGGCCCGGCAGGCGCTGGACAGCCCCCAAAAGCCCCGGATCTTTACCTGCTGGGGCAGCCGGGACATCTTCGCCGGCGCCAACCGGGACTTTTCCCGGGAGATGACCGCTCTGGGCTGGGACATCACCGCCCGGGAGCTGCCTGACCGGATGCACAACTGGAGCTTTTTCAACGAGGCGCTGCGGCTGGGACTGGATTTCTGCCTGGGGAGCTGACCCCCGCCGATGCCGCTTGCCATTTTTCCCGGATGTGCTATAATACTGTAAATACTGTTTGTGATGGATCTCTGATCCCATGATATTCTGAGTTTGGAGGCTGTACCATGACCCTGCAGGATATGCTGGAAGCCCGGGCCTTGCCGGCTGTCAACTTCCCCTCCACGGCCACCGGCTGGTGGCGGCGCCACATGGAGCTGCAGCAGCTCCTTTGCCGGGAAGCCTATGGCCGTCTGCCTCCGCCCCCCCAGCAGCTCTCTGTGCGGGAGGTAGCGGTGGACGAACGCTTTTGCGCCGGAAACGCCCCTCTGCGCCAGCTCCGGCTGACGGTGACGCTGCCCCGGGGGCAGTTCACCTTTCCGGTATCGCTGGCGGTGCCCACGGCCCACCGGCCCTGCCCTCTGGTGGTCTTCATCAGCTTCCGTCCCAATATGCCCGACAAGTACCTGCCGGTGGAGGAGCTCACCGACCGGGGCTGGGCGGTGGCCTCCTTCTGCTACCTGAACGTCACCTCGGACAACAGCGACTTTCACGATGGCCTGGCCGGCGCGCTGGAGGTGGACCGCTCCCTGCCCGACGCCCCCGGCAAGCTGATTTTGTGGGCCTGGGCGGCCATGCGGGTGCTGGACCATGTGCGGACCCTGCCGGAGGTGGACGCCCGGCGGGTGGCCGTGGCGGGCCATTCCCGTCTGGCAAAGGCCGCGCTGCTGGCCGGCGGGCTGGACACCCGGTTTTTCGCCGTGCTGGCCAACGAGCCGGGCACCCTGGGCGGCGCGCTGACCCGGGGAAAAACCGGTGAACAGCTGGAGGATGTCTGCGACACCTTCCCCCACTTTTTCTGCCCCCACCTGCGGGAGTATGTGGGCCGGGAAGCCGAGCTGCCCTTTGACCAGCACCACCTGCTGGCCCTCATCGCCCCGCGGAAGCTGTATGTGGCCTCGGCGGCCCAGGACCTGTGGGCCGACCCGGTCTCGGAATTTCTGGGCTGCTGCGCCGCCGACACCGCCTGGCAGGCGCTGGGCGTGCCGGGGCTGCTGTGCCCCGACCGGCTGCCCCGTCTGGGCGAGGCCTTTTCCGGCGGCTCCCTGGGCTACCATGTCCGCCCCGGCGAGCATTACCTCAGCCGGTATGAATGGCAGCGGTTTCTGGATTTTCTGGACCGGATGTGAAAAGCCCCCCAAAACCCGGAAAATTGCAAAACCCGGCCGCTTTTCCGGCGGCCGTCAGCACAAAAAAGCACCCCCAGGGGTGCTTTTTTCTCTTTCTCCGGCAGGGGCTTTCTGCCTGCCCGGCACAGCCCGTCTGCCGGTAAACCCGCGCGCTTTACCCGATGGAATATTCCCGGATCTCCGGGTCCTCCTGGAACAGAGCCGCCAGCGTCTCGGGCTGAAGGGCCTCCCGGGAGCCGGCGGTGAGATACAGGACCATATCCTCGCCGCTGCCCTTGACCACGCGGCAGCCGTGGATCTCCAGGCCCTGGCCCCGCAGCAGCTCCTTCACCCGGCTGATAACCCCCGGGGAATAGGGCACGGTGACGGACAGCGGGGTGAGGGTGACGCCGTCCAGTCCGCCCACGAACCGGTGGAGCACCAGCTGCAGCACGATGAGCAGCACGGTGGCCATGGCGCCCACCGCGTACATCCCCGCGCCGAAGGCCATGCCGATGCCGGCGGTGGTCCAGATGCCCGCGGAGGTGGTCAGCCCCCGGATGGCGCTGCCCCGGACGAAGATGACCCCCGCCCCCAAAAAGCTGATGCCCGCCACCACGGACCCGGCCACCCGGGAGGCGTCGAAACTGCCGCCCCAGGCCGCCGCGTCGGTGAAGCCGTATTTGGACACCTCCATCATCAGGGCGGCGCCCAGGGCCACCACCGTGTGGGTGCGGATGCCGGCCTCCTTCAGCCGGACGGTGCGCTCGGTGCCCACGGCCGCCCCGCACAGGCAGGCCAGCACCATACGCAGAAGAAACACCAGTTGCTGTGTCATAGAGTATCCTTTCTCAAACGACGGTCCGTCCGTTCAGCACGGCCCGGGTCAGTTCCTCTCCCCTGTAGACCAGCTTCAGGGAGAAAAAGGGCGCGTCCCGGTCCAGCAGGTCCAGAAAGATCCGGTCCCCCGCCCACATGGGCAGCTGCCGCAGCTTTTCCCGGGGCACCCATTCCAAAACGCCCTCATCGCACTCCTTCACCTCTCCGGAAAAGCCCCCGGCGGTGAACAGGTGCATATATTCACAGGGCCACACGTCGGACACAAAGGTGATGATGCCCCGGTACCGGTAGTCGATGAGGGTGAGGCCGGTCTCTTCCAGCACCTCCCGGCAGACGCAGTCCTCGGGGCTTTCCCCCTCCAGGAACTTGCCTCCCACGCCGATCCACTTGTCCCGGTTTTCGTCCTGCTCCTTTTTGATCCGGTGGAGCATCAGCCGGCAGCCGTCTTTTTCGATATAGCAAAGGGTGGTCTGCTTGCTCATAAAAAACCGCCTCCGTTCCTCTCCGGCAAGTATACCACGCGGGGGGAAGCCTTGACAACCCCCGCCCTTGGGCATACAATCAGTCTGGAAGCAATTTTTCCACAAGACAGGAGGAGCTTTATGAATCAGAATCATTTTCTGCGGCAGTCCGGCATCGGCCTGCCCGAACAAGTGCAGCACCTGAAGGAGGCCGGCTATTTTGACCATGCCATCCGCGTGGTGGACCAGATGCTGGCGGAGGACGGCCTGCCCCGGTGTATGCGGGAAAACCTGATGGCCCAGCGGGAGATCATGGTGCGCCTGCCCGGCCAGTTCCCCTTTACCAAAGAGGCCGGCCTGGCCCGTGTCCGGGAAAAGATCCCCGATTTCACCATGGAGGAGCTGGAGCACTACATGGACAACGGCCGGATCACCTGGATCTTTGTGGAGGGACAGGAGCATCTGGTGGGCTCCTTCTTCGGCACCCTGTGCAAGGAGCCTGAGATCGCCGCCCGCCTGCCCAAGGAGCCGGTGGACCCCCAAAAGGTCAGCCACGAGCAGCTGGACCGCACCGGACGGCTGGACCGCGCCGTGCGCATCATGCAGGAAAAGGGCCGCATGGGCGCCCGCATCCGCCTGCGCCACACCGTCCAGGTGAAGGATGAATTTTTTGTCCCCGGCGAGACCTACCGGGTATACATCCCCCTGGCCGCCCACTGCATCCAGCAGAGCGACATTGAGATCCATGACTGCTGCGGCCAGCCCCTCCACATTGCCGGTGAGGACGCCGACACCCGCACCATCTGCTGGGAGGAGACCATGACCGAAAACCATCCCTTCTGGGTGGAGTATTCCTACACCCACGTGGCCCCCTATGTGGACCCCTCCAGGATCAAGGCCGACCCCGTCCAGCCGGACTTCTACACCGGTGAGCACGCGCCCCACATCGTGTTCACCCCCTATGTAAAGGCCCTGTGCGCCGAGCTGACCGAGGGCGTCACCGATCCGGTGGAAAAGGCCCGCCGCTTCTATAACTATGTCACTACCCAGGTGAAATACAGCTTCATGCCCGACTATTTCGTCCAGCCTGAGATCGCGGATTCCTGCCTGCGGACCCGCCGGGGCGACTGCGGCGTGCAGGCGCTGGCCTTTATCACCCTGTGCCGCTGCGCCGGCATCCCCGCCAAGTGGCAGAGCGGTATGGTGGCCGACCCCGACAGCGTGGGCAGCCACGACTGGGCCATGTTCTATGTGGCGCCCCACGGCTGGATGTTCGCGGACCCCTCCTTCGGCGGCAGCGCCTACCGGGCCGGGTCTGAACTGCGGCACAAGCACTATTTCGGCAATCTGGACATTTACCGCAACGTCACCACCAACGCCTTCCAGGCGGACTTTGAGCCCTGCTCCCGCTTCTGGCGTCACGACCCCTATGACAACCAGGTGGGCGAGGTGGAGGACAGCCGCCGGGGCTATCCCGGCCGCCAGGTGCGCCACACCATCGAAATGGTCTCCCTGGAGGAGCTGGAGGACTGAGCGCCGGGCGTTTGCCCGCCTGTTGGATCCCCTGCATGCCGGCCGCCCGGAGGGTACGCCTTCCGGGCGGTGTTTTTTACGAATTTCTAAATACAATTTGTATAATTTTGTGATTTTATGACGATTCTTCCCTGTTTTTAAGAATTTTTCAGAAATTGCGTGATTGCGGAAAAGCTGCCCGTCATGCTATCATATCATTAGAAGATCCAATTTATTAAATTTTCAAAGGAGGTATCCCATGGCTACATTGTCTCTTTCCGTCATCCTGTCCTTTCTGCCGGTGATCATCATCGCGGCGCTGGTGATCCTGCTGTTCCTCATCGGCTATGTGAAGGCGCCCCCGGACCAGGCCTACATCATCTCCGGCCTGAAAAAGGAGAGCAAGGTGCTCATCGGCCGTGCGGGCATCCGCGTGCCCTTCTTCGAGCGTCTGGATAAGCTCTATCTGGGCCAGATGACGGTGGACATCAAGACCGAGCAGTCCGTGCCCACCAACGACTTCATCAACGTGAATGTGGACGCCGTGGCCAAGGTCCGCATCGCCCCCACCGCCGAGGGCATCAAGCTGGCCGCCAAGAACTTCCTGAATAAAAAGGCCGCCGACATCACCATGGACCTGCAGGATTCCCTTCAGGGCAATATGCGTGAGATCATCGGCACCCTGTCCCTCAAGGTCATCAACACCGACCGCGATTCCTTCTCCGACCAGGTGATGCAGAAGGCCTCCAAGGACATGGATAAGCTGGGCATCGAGATCCTGTCCTGCAACATCCAGAACGTCACCGACGAAAACGGCCTGATCCGCGACCTGGGCGCCGACAACACCGCCCTCATCAAGAAAAACGCCGCTATCGCAAAGGCCCAGGCCGACCGGGATGTGGCCATCGCCCAGGCCGAGGCCGACAAGGCCGCCAACGAGGCCCGGGTGCTCTCTGACACCCAGATCGCCCAGAAAAACACCGAGCTGGAGATCCGCAAGGCGGAGCTGAAGATCTCCTCCGACACCAAAAAAGCCGAGGCGGACGCCGCCTATACCATCCAGGAGCAGGAGCAGCAAAAGTCCATCGAGACGGCCCGTGTCAACGCCCAGATCGCCAAGGCCGAGCGGGACGCCGAGCTGAAAAAGCAGGAGGTTGAGATCGCCAAGCAAAAGCTGGACGCCGACATCCGCGCCCAGGCCGATGCCCAGCGCTACCGCATGGAGCAGGAGGCCCAGGCCGACCTGTTCAAGCGCCAGAAAGAGGCCGAAGCCAAGCGCTATGAGGAGGAGCAGGCCGCCGAAGCCATGAAGAAGGCCGCCGAAGCCGCCAAGTACGCCAAGGAGCAGGAGGCCGCCGGTATCGCCGCCGTAGGCCGCGCCGAGGCAGAAGCCATCCAGGCAAAGGCGCTGGCCGAGGCCGAGGGTATCGACCGCAAAGCCGAGGCCATGAAGAAATACGGCGAGGCCGCCATCGTGGAGATGGTCATGGATGCCCTGCCCGAGATCGCCAGGAACGTGGCCGAACCGCTCAGCAAGGTGGATAAGATCACCATGTACGGCGAGGGCAACAGCGCCAAGCTGCTGTCGGACATCGTCAACGGCACCACCCAGGTCACTGAAGGCTTTACCGCCGGCATGGGCCTGGACATCAAGGCGCTGGTGGCCGGCCTGCTGGGCGGCAAGCTGGCGTCCAATGACTGCGACCCGCCTGCCCCCACGGTTATCAACATCACCGCTCCCGAGGCAAAGCCCGAACCCCCCGTTCAGCCCGACCCCGTGGAGTGACCCCTTCTCCTTAAAGAGGAAAGCCGCGCTCAAAGGCGCGGCTTTCCTTATACCGCAAACAAGAAGGCCGGGGCCTTGCTGCCCTCATGGGCGGTCCCGCCGGCCCCGGGCTTGACAGCCTGCTCCCGCTATGCTACTCTTTGATCGGGTGCAGTACGGGCGCCGGTGTCACCGCTTTCCCGGTTATTCCGGTCCAGAACGTCCGTTGCTGCACCCGCAAAAGGCGCTTCCTGGGATTCGGTAACCCCGTTTCGACGGTCATTCCGGTCTTGACCCCCCCAGGCGGCGTTTTTTGATTGATGGTTCCATTCTCTTCGGGTCAAACCGGTATGGAATTTTCCGTTGTATCTTTCCCCATGATTCGCGGCCCCTGTATAAAGAGAAAATGTCAGACTCCCCAAAAGCAGCCATTCTGCCGTCCCGGGCGCAGCAAAGGGGAGCCGAGGGATCCTCACGGCACGCTCGCCCTGAGATCCCTCAGCTTCGTTGGGAATGACAGCGTTTTCACAGCCGCCTTTCGAATCCCACTCTACAAATATCCATACCTACATAACAAAAACCGCCCAGACGGGCGGTTTTTGTTATGTGGCGGAGAGAGTGGGATTCGAACCCACGGATGCTCGCGCATCGCCGGTTTTCAAGACCGGAGCCTTCAACCACTCGACCATCTCTCCAAATGGGCGGGGTCTATTGTACCACAGACCCCGCCGCAGGTCAATCCTTTCTCAGTCCACCTGCTCCTTGCCGGAAAGCTCCTTCACGTCCACCCGCCAGACGTCTACCTGGGGATATTGGGCGATATAGGCCTCTGCCCCGGCATTGTCAGGGGCATATTTTTTGCACAGTGCCAGCAGGGCGGCCTGCTTTTCCCCGGCGTCCTCCACCCGGCAGGCGGCGCCAAAGGCCACCGCGCTGCGGTAGGCCACGGAAAAGGCCTCTGCCAGGGTTTGCTGCCGCTCCACGGCGGTGACGCAGACGGCGGGGTCCTTCCGCAGGCTTTCCAGCTTATAGCCCTCACGGGCGCAGTGAAAATACAGCGCGCTGCCCACCCGGACAAAGGACAGGCTCACACCGTAGGGCGCGCCGTCAGCCCCGTGCATGGAAAGGGTCATATAGTCCGCATTTTCCAGAATCTTCCAGGCTTCCTCCGGAGAGGTCTGCCGGTCACAACGCCGCATGGTCCGCATTTCAGTTCTCCTTTCTCAGCACTTCGATGCCGCCCAGGTATTTCTGCAGCACCTCGGGTACCTTGACGGAGCCGTCGGCCATCTGGTTCTGCTCCACCAGGGCGGGCAGAATGCGGCTGGTGGCCAGGCCGGAGCCGTTGAGGGTGTGGACAAACTCGGGCTTGCCGGTAGCCTCCCGCTTGAAGCGGATGTTGCCCCGGCGGGCCTGGTAATCCCGGGCATTGGACACGGAGGACACCTCTTTGTAGCCGTTCATGGAGGGGATCTGGATCTCGATGTCATAGGTGCGGGCCATGGAGGCAGAGCAGTCCTCGGCGGCCAGCTTTACGGTGCGGAAGTGGAAGCCCAGGCCCTTTACCAGGTTTTCGGCCTTGGTCACCAGCTCCTCAAAGGCGGCGTCGGAGCCTTCCGGCGTGGTGAACTGGAACATCTCCACCTTGTTGAACTGGTGGCCCCGGACCATGCCCCGCTCGTCGGCCCGGTAGGAACCGGCCTCCCGGCGGAAGCAGGGCGTGTAGGCGAACATTTTCTGGGGCAGATCGCTCTCCTTGAGCATCTCGTCCCGGAAGTAAGAGGCCAGGGCGGCCTCGGCGGTGGGCAGCATATAGTGGACGCGGCCCTCGCTGACGGGGTTGGCGATCTTATAGACTTCGTCGGCGAACTTGGGGAACTGGCCGGCGGTGACGCCGCACTGGTACTCCAGCATATGAGGCGGCAGGATGAAGGTGTAGCCGTCCTGGATGTGGGTGTCGATGAAATAGTTCAGCAGGGCCCACTCCAGCCGGGCGCCCATGCCCTTGTAGCACCAAAAGCCGTTGCCGCCCATCTTCACGCCCCGCTCATAGTCCACCAGGCCCAGGCTGGTACACAGCTCCACGTGGTTTTTCGGCTCAAAATCAAACTTGTGGGGCTCGCCGAAGTACCGCAGGGGCTGGTTGTTCTCCTTGCCGCCGGGCAGCAGGTCGGGGTCGGGCAGGTTGGGCAGGCCCAGCATCAGGTCCTTATACTCCTGCTCGATGTCGGAGATGCGGGCGTCGTTGGCACGGATGGTCTCTTTCAGGGCGTTCATCTCGGCAAACACCGGGGCGGTGTCCTGGCCGGCCTTTTTCATAGCGGGGATCTGTTTGGAGACGGCGTTCTGCTTGGCCTTCAGGCTGTCGGTCTCATTGACCAGCACCCGGCGCTGGCCGTCCAGCTCAATGATGCGCCCGATGGTCTCCCGGGCGTCCTTGCCCTTGCGGGCCAGCAGTTCAATGACTTCTTCAGGATTTTCCTTGATCCGTTTGATATCCAGCATGGTGGTTTCCTCCTAATGATTTGTATGTCTTCCCGCTCTGGGAAAGGAGTGGGGCGCAGGAGCTCCCGCGCCTTTGGTATATGCTTTTCCGGGCCGCGGGCGCGTTTCCCGGCGCCCGCTGAAACCGGCCTGTTTATTTTTCGGTGCGGATGCCCTTCAGCGCCTCGCAGACGGCCTCCAGGTCCTCGTTGCCGTAGTATTCAATGGTGATCTTTCCTTTTTTCGCGCCGGGCTGAATGGTGATCTTGTGCCCGGTAAAGGCCGCCATGGCCCGCTCCAGGTCCTGCACATAGATGTCCGGGGCCTTTTCGGGCTTGTCAGCCGGGGCTTTCAGAAGCTGCTTTACCAGGGCTTCGGTCTGGCGGACGGACAACTGCTGCTCCAACACGGTTTGAGCAGCTTTCAGCATGACCTCCTCCCTTTCCAGCGGCAGCAGCGCCCGGGCGTGGCCGGCGGACAGCTGCTTGTCCCGCAGCAGCGCGGCCACCGGCTGGGGCAGGGTCAAAAGTCGCAGGGCGTTGGCCACAGCGGGGCGTGACCGGCCCACCCGCGCAGCGGCCTGCTCCTGGGTCATCCCCAGCTCCTGGGTGAGGCGGCGGTAGCCCTCGGCCTCCTCCATGGGGTTCAGGTCCTCCCGCTGGAGGTTTTCAATCAGCGCCAGGGCATAGGCGGTGTTTTCGTCCACATCCAGCACGATGGCGGGGATCTCGGTGCGTCCCGCCAGGCGGCTGGCACGCCAGCGGCGTTCGCCGGCGATGATCTGATAGGTGTCCCCTGTTTTCCGCAGGGTAATGGGGGTGATGACGCCGTTTTCCCGGATGCTCTGGGCAAGCTCCTCCAGTGCGGCGGGGTCAAAATCCCGCCGGGGCTGGCGGGGATTCGGCTCGATGTCTGAAAGACGGATGCCCGTGGGCACGTTCTGCGCCGGGACCTCCTCCGCAAAAATCGCTTCCAGGCCGCGGCCCAGGCCCTTTCCTTTGGCCATATCAGTTCCCTCCTCGCTTCAAAAACTCCTCGGCCACGGCGTTGTAGGCCGCCGCGCCCCGGGAGAACCGGTCATAGGCGATCACCGGCATTCCGTGGCTGGGCGCTTCGGACAGGCGCACGTTCCGGGGGATGACCGTCTTGAAGACCTTGTTTCCGAAATATTTCTTTACTTCCTCCGCCACCTGAATGGTCAGGTTGGTGCGGCTGTCATACATGGTGAGGACGATGCCCTCGATGTCGATGCCCGGGTTGGAGGACCGCTTCACCATGCGGATGGAGGACACCAGCTGGCTCAGCCCCTCCAGGGCGTAATATTCGCACTGCATGGGCACCAGCACCCGGTGGCAGGCGGTGAGGGCGTTTACCGTAAGCTGTCCCAGGCTGGGCGGGCAGTCGATGAACACATAGTCGAACTGGTCCGCCACGGTCTCCAGGGCCTCCTTCAGCCGCCGTTCCCGCCGGGGCAGGTCGCAGAGCTCCACCTCGGCGGCGGCCAGGCGGATGTCCGCGGGCAGCACGGTGCAGTAATCGGTGCGCACCAGGCAGGCGGCGGCGGGGACGCCCGCCACAATGCAATCGTAAACGCTTTTGCCCTCCCGGGCGGCCACACCCACACCGGAGCTGGCGTTGCCCTGAGGGTCAAAATCGCACAGAAGCACTTTTTTGCCCTTTGCAGCCACGCAGCAGGCCAGGTTGACGGCGGTGGTGGTCTTGCCCACGCCGCCTTTTTGGTTGGCGACTGCGATGATCTTTGCCATGGCACGCGCCCCTTTCTTTCATTTTATCTGTATGGTCCTTATTATATACTTGTGCCGGCGGGATTGCAAGTCATTGTTTCACGGGAAACAATGGGGCGGGGCCGCGCAGCGGCGGCCGGGGGAGCGCTTTCCCCTTATGGCGCATGCCCCCGTCCCCCTCCGAGGGCATCGTAACCATAAAACGCTTATCAAAAGGATGTCATCCCGAGTCTGTCCGGGGGTCTCACGGCAGGCTTGCCATGAGATCCTTCGGTTTCGCTCAGGATGACAATGTTTTTTGCGCGACGCCCGGAGTATAGCAGTTTTCTGCCGTCAGCCCTTTTTTGCCCGGCCAAAGACCGCAAAAAGCCCTCTTTGAGCCGGGACAGGGCAGAGCGCCTTGCCGGACCAAAGGGGGCTTTTGATTTGCTTTATCAAGCGAAGCCGGAATGTTTCACGTGAAACGGGAAGCTTATGTAGGGCGCATGGCCGCCGGCACCCGGACGGTGAGGATCAGGTCCTCCCCTTCCCTGCGCTTGTCCACCCGGACCTTCAGCCCGGCCTCGCTCATCACCCGGACCGCCCGGTCCACCGTGTTGCAGAACAGCCGCACATCCCGGATCATGCCCTGCCGCCGGGGCTTGGGCGTTTCCTGCAGCAGCCGTTGGATATAGGCCTCGGCCTGGGCCACGGTCATGTGCTTCTGGCCCATCTGCCGGGCGGCCTCCATCCGGGCGGCCTCCTCCGGAAGCTGCAGCAGTGCCCGGGCGTGCCGTTCGGAAAGCTGATACCGCCGCACCGTGTCCACCGTCTCCGGCGACAGTTTCAAAAGACGCATTTTATTGGCGATGGCGCTCTGGGTCTTTCCCACCCGGGCCGCCGCGTCCTGCTGGGTCATGTGAAATTCCGAGCACAGCCGCCGGAGAAACAGCGCCTCCTCGAAGCAGTCCAGGTCCTTCCGCTGCAGGTTTTCCAGCAGCGCCATCAGGGCGCTCTCCTGGTCTGAAACAGACACGATGTAGCAGGGCACGGCGGTCAGTCCCGCCATGGACGCCGCCCGCAGACGGCGCTCTCCGGACACCAGCTCATAGCCCTCCGGGATCTCCCGCACGGTGAGGGGCGTGATGACCCCGTACTGGCGGATGCTTTCCGCCAGGCTCTGCAGGGCTTGGGGGTCAAAGACCTTGCGGGGTTGGTTGGGATTTTTGCGGATCTGCCGGATGGAGATCCGCCGGAACTCCCGGTCCTGCTGCCTGCTCTGCTGCCGCCATGGTAATGCCATAGTTCCCACTTCCCTTCCTTTTTCTATAGAATACCATCGGGAAATCGAAAAAACCGGCGAAACCTGCTGGCGAATCCTGGGAAATGTTATTTTCCGGCAGTTTTTGGGAAAAACTTCGAATTTTCCGCATCCAAAACGCATCTATTTATATCGTTTTGATTCATTTCCGGTTTTCAGCCAAAATCAGCGGTCCAAACGGCCTGGGCTTCGTGGGAAAAGGCCGGGAGCGAACGAAAAAAAGGCGCCGGTGGGCGCCGTTTTCAAGCCGGGGAAGGGTGGTTTACTTTTTCAGCAGGTCGCGGATCTCGGTGAGCAGCTCCACCTGAGGATCGGGCTTGGGCGGCTCGGCGGGCTTTTCCTCCTCCTTCTTCTTGAAGCGGTTGAGGGCCCGGATCATCACGAACACGCACAGGGCCAGCACGATGAAGTTGACCACGTTGTTGATAAAGGCGCCCAGATTCATGGGGATGGGCTCGCCGCCGAACAGGTTGGGCAGTCCAATGACCCAGGAGGAGAAATCCACGCCGCCCAGGAAGATGCCCAGCACCGGCATCATCAGATCATTGATAAAGGAATTGACAATGGTGCTGAAGGCGCCGCCCACGATCACGCCCACGGCCATGTCCATCACGTTGCCCCGGGCAATAAAGGTCTTGAACTCTGACAGGAACTTTTTCATAAAACGTCTCCTCCGGTTATCAAAATTTGGTGGGATATTCTAAATTATAACGTTTTTTTCACAAAAAGCAACTGCAAAAGCCATTCCAAAAGCATATAAATTGTGGTATGATAAAATATAAACTGATTTTCGGGAGGGATGTCCATGGCAAGCACCATCGCCGCCTGCTCCAGCGGCAGTATGCCCTGCGCCATCGCCATCGTGCGGCTTTCGGGGCCGGAAGCCTTTTCGGTGCTGGACGGAGTCTTTGTTCCCAACGCCGGCAAGCCGGTGAGCCTGCGGCGGCCCCGCGCCCTGCATTACGGCCGCCTGCTGGCAAAGGACGGCCTGACCCTGGACCTGTGCCTGGCGGCCTGCTTCCCCGGGCCCCACTCCTATACCGGCGAGGACCTGGCGGAAATTTACTGTCACGGCTCCCAGGCGGTGGTGGCCGCCCTGCTGGACCACTGTTTCGCCTGGGGAGCCGTCCCCGCGCCTCCCGGCGAGTTCACCAAGCGGGCCTTTCTGGCGGGGCGGCTGGACCTCACCGAGGCCGAGGCGGTGGCCGATCTCATCCACTCTCAGTCCGAGCTGGGGGCAAAGGCCGCCGTGGCTCAGCTGGAGGGCAGCGTGGGCAGCCGGGTAAAGGCCATCCGGGAGCGGATCATGTCCCTGCTGGCCCACTTTTACGCCGTATGCGACTACACCGACGAGGATCTGGACCCCTTTGAATATGAAAAGGCCGTCACCGTTCTGGAGGAGGCCCGCAGCACGCTGGACACCCTGCACGAGGGCTTCCGCCGGGGATGTCTGGTGCGGGACGGCGTGCCGGTGGCCATCATCGGAAAGCCCAACGCCGGCAAAAGCTCGCTGTTCAACGCCCTGGCCGGCAGCCAGAAGGCCATCGTCACCGACGAGGCCGGCACCACCCGGGATGTGCTGGAGGAGGTCATCTCGGTAAACGGCGCCCCCATCCGGATCCTGGATACCGCCGGCCTGCGGAACAGCGATTCCAAGGCCGAGCGCATGGGCGTGGAGCGTGCCCGGATGGCCGCCATGACGGCCCACGCCGTCATCTGCGTGCTGGACTTTTCCCGGGATCTGGAGGCAGAAGACCGGGAGGTGCTGGAGCTGATCCCCCTGTGTGAAGAGCCGGTGCTGGTGCTCAACAAGACCGACCTGACCGCGGACGTCCCCGCCTGGGCGGCCGAAGTCACCGCCATGCATCCCTGGAAGCAGGTCTTTAAGCTGTCCGCAAAAGACGGACAGGTAGAGGCCCTTGCACAGTGGCTCTCCACCCTGGCCCCCAAGCCCCAGGACGTGCTCATCACCTCTGCCCGGCAGGCACACCTGCTGCAGAGCGCCTCCGACGCACTGTCCTCCGCCGTGGACAGCGCCCGGGAGGGTATGACCGCCGACGCCTTTTTGATGGACGCCGAGCGGGCGGTGAACATACTGGGCCAGATCACCGGCGAGACCGCTTCCGCCGACCTGGCCCACGAGATCTTCAGCCGCTTTTGTGTTGGTAAATAAAGGGAGGTACCTGTTATGCATATGCCCAAAAGCAACGTTTTCGCCTATGTGTGCTGCATGGCCCTGGGCGTGGTGTTCATCGTGCTGGCTGTCCGGGGCCGGTTCACCGATCCCCTGGGCAACATCATCCTGGGGATCATCGGCGCCGCCATGGTGGTGGGTTACGCCGTCGTCATCGCTCGCCATCTGCGGGACAAGAAAAACCGGGAAAAATAAGGAGGCGTCTTATGGAAAATCTCAAGGCCGTTTGGCGGTATTATGTTCTGGCCTTCGCGGGGCTGGGCCTGCTGTGGCTGGTCCGGGAGCGGACGGGCCCTGTGGCCACGGTGGTCACCGTGGTGGGAGCCATCGCCTTTATCACGGGGGTTTTTCTCACCCTGTACTGGAGCCGCCGGCAGCGCAAGGCCGCCGAGGCGGAAGAAGAAAAATACAACAAGAAGTGATATTTTATAAAAATATCTCAAATTGTAGTTTCCAAATTGATTTCAGAACGTAATTTTTTATTGATTTTATACAGATTGGACGGTATATCGACCCATGCTTGATTTTTTTGCCGGACAATATGACATCGTGGTGGTGGGCGCGGGACACGCGGGCATCGAGGCGGCCCTGGCCGCCGCCCGGCTGGGCTGCCGGGTGCTGTGCCTGTGCACCTCTCTGGAGGGCATCGGCAATATGCCCTGCAACCCCTCCATCGGCGGCACCGCCAAGGGGCAGCTGGTGCGGGAGATCGACGCTTTGGGCGGCGAGATGGCCCGGGCGGCAGACGCCGCCTGCCTGCAGTTCCGGATGCTCAACCGGGGCAAGGGCCCCGCGGTCTACTCCCCCCGGGCCCAGTCCGACCGGATGGCCTACCGGGCCTATATGCGCCGGGCGCTGGAGCACTGCGAACATCTGGACCTGGCCCAGGGAGAATGCGCCGAGGTGCTCACCGGCCCCCAGGGCGCCGTCCGGGGCGTCCGTCTGGTGGGCGGCGCCCGGTATGACTGTAAAGCTGTCATCCTTGCCACCGGCACCTTTTTGGGCGCCAAGACCTTTACCGGAGAGGTGATGCGCCACATGGGGCCGGACGGGATGTACTCCGCCGACCACCTCACCGCCGGCCTGGAGGCCCTGGGCCTGTCCCTGCGCCGGTTCAAGACCGGCACCCCCGCCCGGGTTTCGGGCAAAAGCCTGGATTTTTCCAAAATGACCCCCCAGCCGGGGGACGAGGGCGAGCTGGGCTTCGCCTTTGACCGCACGGAGGAGGCCGTCAACCGGGTCACTTGCTGGCTGACCTATACCACGCCGGAGACCCACGCCATCATCCGCGCTTCCCTGGACCGCTCCCCCCTGTACTGCGGCGAGATCGTGGGCACCGGCCCCCGGTACTGTCCGTCTATCGAGGACAAAGTGGTGCGCTTCCCCGAAAAAGAGCGGCACCAGCTCTTTTTGGAGCCCTGCGGCGGCGACACCGACGAATACTATGTCCAGGGCATGAGCTCCTCCCTGCCCGAGGATGTGCAGCGGGCCTTTCTCCGCACCATTCCCGGTCTGGAGCGGGTGCACATCCTCCGCCCGGGCTACGCCATCGAATACGACTGCATCGACCCCCTGCAGCTGGATCACACCCTGATGACCCGGGCGGTGCCGGGGCTGTACTGCGCCGGCCAGCTCTGCGGCAGCAGCGGCTATGAGGAGGCCGCGGCCCAGGGCCTTGTGGCGGGTATCAACGCCGCCCGCCGGGTGCAGGACAAGCCCCCCTTCGTCCTCAAGCGCCGGGACGGCTACATCGGCACCCTCATCGACGACCTGGTGACCCGGGGCACCAACGAGCCCTACCGGATGATGACCTCCCGCAGCGAATACCGCCTCATCTGCCGCCAGGACAACGCCGACGCCCGGCTGATGCCCCTGGGCCACGCCCTGGGCCTGGTCTCCGGCCGGCGGCTGGAGGCCATGGAGACCCGGCAGGAGCAGATCCGCCAAGAGATCCTCCGCCTGCAAAAGACCGTGGCGCCCCCCAGCCCCCGCACCAACGCCTTTTTGGAAGCCCACGGCACGGCGGGCATCGCCCTTTCCGGGGCGTCGCTGGCCGACCTGCTGCGCCGGCCGGAGCTGACCTATGACGCCCTGGCGGAGATCGACCCCCAGCGGCCTGCCCTGTCCCGCCAGGTGCGGGAGCAGGTGGAGATCGGCATCAAATACGAGGGCTACATCCGCCGCCAGCTCAAGGACATCGAGGAGCAGCGCCGGCTGGAGGACAGCCCCCTGCCCCCCGACATCGACTATCTTTCCATCCGCACCCTGCGCACCGAGGCCCGGCAGAAGCTCCAGGCCGTCCGGCCCGAGACCCTGGGCCAGGCGGGGCGCATCAGCGGGGTCTCCCCCGCCGACGTGGGCGCGCTGATGGTCTATCTTTCCCACAGAGAGGAGCCGTTCAAATGACATTTTCAGAGATCGTGGCCCAGGGCTGCCGGGAGTGGCAGCTGCCCGTCACACCGGAGGCCATCGCCCGGATGGAGCGGTTTTCCGACGGGCTCATCGAAAAAAACCGGGTGATGAACCTCACCGCCGTCACCGAGCCGGAGGAGATCGCCCTGCGGCATATGCTGGACTGCCTGTTTTTGCTCACCGTGACGGATTTTCAGGGCAAAAAAGTGCTGGACATCGGCTGCGGCGCGGGCTTTCCCACCATGCCGCTGAAGTGCTATGACCCCCAGCTGGACATCACCCCCCTGGATTCCACCGCCAAGCGCATCCGGTTCATCCAGGAGAGCTGCGACGCCCTGGACATCCCCATCGCCCCGGTCACTGCCCGGGCAGAGGAATATATCCAGAAAAAGGGCGTGCGGGAAAGCTTTGATATCGTGGTCTCCCGGGCCGTGGCCCCGCTGAACGTGCTGGCCGAGCTGTGCCTGCCCTATCTGAAGGTGGGCGGGCTGTTCCTGCCCCTCAAGAGCAAAAACGCCGCCGGCGACCAGGAGGTGGAGCAGGGCCGCTCTGCCATCCGCGCCCTGGGCGGCACGCTGGAGGGCGCCCGGGAATATGCCATCCGGGGGATGGACTACCCCCATCAGGTGCTCGTCATCCGAAAAACCGCCCACACCCTGGGCCAGTACCCCCGCAGGTTTGCCAAAATCTCCGCAAATCCCCTGTAAACCCGCCGCCTTCGCCCCTTCAGGTTGCATACCGGGCAAAAAACGAGCCTTATAGTTGGTGGAAAGATCCCCATGATTGGGTTAAACTGTTCTCACCATTTACAAGGAGGCGACACGCTTATGAGCTTTGGTCAAAATGTGCAGTTTTTAAGAAGAATGCGCAACCGGATGACCCAGGAAGCACTGGCCGAAAAACTGAATGTGAGCAGGCAGACGGTTTCCAAGTGGGAGCTGGACATGGCCTATCCGGAAATGAATAAGCTGCTGGAGCTGTGCGATCTGTTTTGCTGCTCCATGGATCAGCTGGTGCGGGAGGATATCTGCATCAATGAGGAGGCCTATTCCGACATCCGCGTCCGGGAGGTGCCGGCGTTCCGTTACATCCGCTATGCCGTGGTCAGCGCGGAACCGGAAGCGGACGCCATAGCCCACGTGCGGAGTTGGGCAGATGCCCTGGGCCTCACCGCGCCGGAGATCATCGGCTGGGATTTTCCCGTGGTGTCTCCGGAGCAGACCAATGTCTTTCATATGCACGGCTACGCCGCGGCGCTGATCCTGCCGGAAACCGTTGGTGATGGGGATATTCCCGGAGAAGTGGTCTGCCAGCGGGCGCAGAAGTACATGGTCATCACCATCCGGGATCCCGCTGCGGCGCCGTTTCGCCTGATTCCCAATGCCTACAAGGTTCTGATGACCCATATGCAGGTGAACGGCATCCGTCACAGGAAAGATGGCGGGGTGCTTGCCTGCTTTGAACGGGAATATGACCTGGAGGGCGTTCCTTACATGGACGTTTCCATCGCGGCGGAATAAGCCCCCGGCAGGCCTGAAACCCGGACACAAAGAAACAGCATCCGTAAAGCAAACGGATGCTGTTTTGTTTTGCGGCGACAGGCCGCCGGTCCGCGGTTTTTGTTTGGATTCCCGGCTTACGCCGCCTGCTCCTCCTCCCGGGTGATGCCCCGCAGCCGCTCCTGGATGGGCGCGAAGAAGCGGTAATACACCAGGAACATCAGGCTAGTGATGGCCCAGCTGATCTGATAGCAGCACACCGTCCACTCCAGGATGTTGGGCAGGTGGGGCGCGATGAGCATCACCCACACCACCCGGACGCCGCACACGCCGATGCAGATCAGCACCGTGGGCAGGATGCTGTCGCCCACCGCCCGCAGGGCCGAGGCCAGCACCGCGATGCACACATAGGTAAAGAAGAACCGCACCTGGAACTGCATGATCTCCGTGGCCCTGTTGATGACCCAGGGATCGTCGGTGAACAGCACCGTCAGGTGGCCGCCCAGGAAATACAGCGCGCCGGACAGGGCAAAGGTGATGATAAAGCCCATCAGCAGGCAGACCTTCACGCCCTTTTTCACCCGGGCCATCCTGTTTGCGCCGTAGTTCTGCCCGATAAAGGTGGTGACTGCCACGCTGAAGGAATCGATGATGATCCAGAAGATGGCGTCGATCTTGCCGAACACCGTCCACGAGGCGATGGTGCCGGTGCCGAAGGAGTTGACGCCCGCCTGGATGATCAGGTTGGACAGGGCGTACATCACCGACTGCAGCCCCGCGGGCAGGCCGATGTAAAAGATGCGCCCCAAAAGGTCCCGGTGCAGGTGGATCTCCCGGGGGACGATCTGGAAGGCGCCGCCCTTCCGGTGCACCAGCCGCAGCACCAGAATGCCGCTGAACAGCTGGCTGAGGATGGTGGCCAGCGCCGCGCCGGCGGTGGCCAGACCCAGCGCCGCCACCAGCACAAGATCCAGCAGAATGTTGCAGAAGGTGCAGAAGATCAGCACATACAGGGGGCTTTTGCTGTCGCCCACCGCCCGCAGGATGCCGCTGCCGATATTGAACATCAGGTTGGGGATGGTGCCCAGGAAAAAGATGCGGAGATAGGGCACGGCGAAGGACATGACGTCCTCCGGCGTGGACAGGGCGCGGAGCAGCCAGGGCGTGGCCGCCAGGCCCACCGCCATCAGCGCCACGCCGCCCACCAGGCACAGGGCCAGGGCGGTGTGTACCGACCGGCGCACCTCTCCCAGGTCGCCGCCGCCGAAGTATTGGGAGATAATGACAGTGGCGCCCGAGGACAGGCCCACGAAAAAGCCGATGATCAGGTTGATGATGGTGTTGGTGGTGCCGCCCACGGCGGAAAGGGCGGCGGTGCCCACAAACCGGCCCACCACCATGGCGTCGGCGGTGTTGTAAAGCTGCTGCAGAAGGGAGCCTACCAGGATGGGCAGGAAAAAGAACAGGATCTGCTGCCAGATCACGCCCGTGGTCATACCGTTAACGCTTTGTTTACGCCGTTCTGCCATATCTATCCCCTTTCTGACTGTAAAACCACAATATCTGTGATTTTTCCCGAAATTATCCCTCTATTCTGTGGAAAAAACCGTGGAAAATGTGGAAAACTCTTTGTAATCACTTCCCCGGGAAACCCGGAGAAAACCGCCTTTCCCGGGGCCATCCTAACACGCCCGGCCTCCCTCTGTCAAGAGGAACGGGGGCATCTGCGGCGCACATTCAGGAATCTCAAGGCAAGCCCGCCGTAAGATCCCCCGGCAGGCTGGGGATGACGGTATTTATTAGAAGAAATTTGCGGGGTGCTGCGCCATCCCGGCCCAAGAGCCGCCTGCGGCGGGCTTACGTCGAAGCGTGCCTGTGAATAGCTTTGGGGCGCTGCGCCATCTCGACCTAAGAGCCGCCTGCGGCGGCTTACATTGAAGCGTGCCTGCAGATAGCTTTGGGGCGCTGCGCCATCTCGATCTAAGAGCCGCCTGCGGCGGCTTACACCGAAGCGTGCCTGTGGATAGCTTTGGGGCGCTGCGCCCCCTCGCCCCTGCGTGACTTTCCACCGCGGGAAAGTCACCAAAGCGCGCCGGGGGCCCTCCCCGGAAGGGCAGGAAGCCCCCGGACCCCTGTCTGCCCAAAAGGCGAAGCAAACCGGCCCCGCAGGCGGGTGCCACGGCGCGGCCATGCGGGGTAAAATCCTCGTCGAAGGGCATCTCCGGCTTAGATTCATTCCGACAGCTGCCTGTATTTCCATCTCATCCACCGCTGTGCGACCCCACTTCTTCCTTAGGAATATACGGAGCAAAACGGCATCCGTTTGCGGCGCGCAGGCAGGTTTTGATATAAGCCGCCGATAGGAGTTTTCCCGGGGTGCTGCGCCCCGCTCAATAGATCCGCACACAAACCCGCAGGCGGCCCTTTTTGGTCTCCCGCAGGGCGCCCTCGTAGCGGAAGCGCCCCCGGTGCCGCACCGAGACCAGCTCCCCCTCCCTGAGTACCCGGGCGCCGCTGTCCGCCAGCCGCCCGTCAATAAAGACCAGTCCCTTTTCCAGCAGCTCCCGGGCCTCGTTCCGGGACAGCCGCCACACCGCCGCCAGCAGCGCGTCCAGGCGGGGGGACGCCGCCACCACCTCCACCGGCTCCGGCGGCAGGGCCAGCTGCTCCGGCGGAGGACACAGGCTGCAGCGCAGAGTGGTGCGGCCCGCCTGGGTGAGATTGTCGCAGATGAACCCGGCGATGTCCTCCAGACAGAAGAGATAGCCCGTCCCCTCTACCAGCTGGATATCCCCCAGCAGGCTGCGGCGGATGCCCAGCCCCATCAGCGCCCCCAAAAGGTCCCGGTGGCCCAGGTCCCCGGCAAATTTTCTGGACGCGGGCGCCATGGCCACGCACCGTATGGGACATTCGGGGGGATAGCCCAGCTCCTCCTCCCGTCCGAAGCAGGCCAGCCGCCGTTCGGCGGCGTCATAACCGCCCATCCAGCTCACCGGCGCGGGCAGTGATCGCTCCATGCGCTGAAGCACATCCTGCTCCGCCAGGGTGAGAAACTGGGTATAGGTATAGCTCCCCCGGCTGCCGGCCCGGCCGGCCAGCTCGGCAAAGCGCTTCTGCAGCTGCTTTTCATCGGTCTCCACGGTGATCCCTCCCGACAAAATTTGACACATCTTTATTTTATCTGTATAATAGTAGAGTTGTCAACGAATTCTCTGTATGTTTTGATAAAAGGAAGGTCAACATGAACGAACAAACCACTCCCAAAGCCGAAAACCGCATGGGCACCGAGCCGGTGAACCGGCTGCTGCTGAACATGGCCCTGCCCATGATGCTTTCCATGATGATGCAGGCCCTGTACAACGTGGTGGACAGCATCTTCGTGGCCAAGATCAGCGAGGACGCCCTCACCGCCGTCTCCCTGGGTTTTCCCATGCAGAACCTGATGATCGCCTTTGCCGTGGGCCTGGGCGTGGGCGTCAACGCCCTGCTTTCCCGCTCTCTGGGCGAGCACGACCAGCACATGGTGGACCAGTCCGCCCGGCAGGGCCTGTTTCTGGAGCTGTGCACCGCCGTGGTCTTTATGTTCATCGGCGTGTTCGCCTCCGGCGCCTTTGTGCGCTCCCAGACCAGCAGCGCCCCCATCATCCAGGACGCCGTCACCTATCTGCGCATCTGCATCGGCATCTGCCCCTTTTGCTTCACCGCCATCTATTTTGAGCGGCTGCTGCAGGCCACCGGCCGGACCAAGCTGTCCATGATCGGACAGATGACCGGCGCCATCGTCAACATCATCATGGACCCCATCCTGATCTTCGGCCTGCTGGGCTTCCCCGCCATGGGCGTGGCCGGCGCCGCCGCCGCCACCGTGTTCGGCCAGTTCTGCGGCGCCATGACCGCCATGTTCCTCCATTTCCGGAAAAATCCCGAGATCCATCTCACCCTCCGGGGCTTCCGTCCGGTGGGCCGGGTGATCGGGCCGATTTTGGAGGTGGGCGTGCCCTCCATCATCATGGCCTCCATCGGCTCGCTGATGACCTATTGCATGAACCGCATCCTCAACGGCTTCACCTCCACCGCCGTGGCGGTGTTCGGGGTGTATTTCAAGCTGCAGAGCTTCATTTTCATGCCGGTGTTCGGCCTGAACAACGCCATGGTGCCCATCATCGCCTATAACTACGGCGCCCGCCGCCCCGACCGGATGCGCCAGACCATCCGGCTGTCCATCACCTTTGCCGTGTCCATCATGCTGGTGGGCTTTGCCCTGATGCAGCTCATCCCCCAGGTGTTCCTGGGCCTGTTCGACGCCAGCCCCGATATGCTGGCCATCGGCGTGCCCGCCCTGCGGACCATCAGCATCTCCTTTATCTTTGCCGGCTTCTGCGTGGTCACCAGCTCCACCTTCCAGGCGCTGGGAAAGGGCACCTACAGTATGTTCGTGTCCATCGCCCGCCAGCTGCTGGTGCTCATCCCTTCTGCCTGGCTGCTCAGCCGCACCGGCGTCCTCAACGCCGTGTGGTGGTCCTTCCCCATCGCGGAGCTGATGGGCGTGGCCACCTGCACCCTGTTCTTCCTGCACATAAACAAGACCATCATCCGTCCCATGGAGCAGCAGGCCTGAGGGACTTTCACCCAAAGGCATCTTTCACAGCAGAACATGATCCGCAAAACAGCAGATCCTCCGTATGAACCGTTCATACGGAGGATCTTTGCATTCTGTGCCGGCGGGGCAAGGCTCTCTCAGTCCGGCTGGCCGGAGGCCTGCAATTTCTCTTTGTGTTCCTGCTGATACGCCCGGGTGGCGGCCATTCCCGCCCTTCGCTCCGCTTCGGTCCGGTCCCGGTTCTTACGGATTTCCCTTAACCGCTGTTCTTCTTCCCTTGATTTAAAAAACAATCCCACGATGATTTCTCCTTTTTTAGGATCGTTTTTCATTTGGCTGCGGGGCTGCCTGTCTCTTCAAACCGCAGAGCTCAGCTTTTTTCGCACTGTTTCAGGCCCTTGGGGCTGCGGAAAAACCACAGGTGGAAAGGCACGGAGATGAGAAAGGTCAGTCCGTCGGCGGCGGGCTGGCACAGCTGGATGCCCAAAAAGCCTAGTGCCGACGACAGCGCCAGCATCAGCGGCACATACAGCGTCCCCTGGCGGCAGGAGGCCAGAAAAGTGGCCTTGCCCGACCGGCCCAGGCACTGAAGCATTTGGTTCACATAGGTGGAATAGCCCAGCAGGGGCAGCACCGCGCACAGCATCCGGATGGCCCGGGCGCCCATGCGGATCACCTCCGGGTCGTCCCGGCGGAACAGAGTCATCACCTGGGGCGCCCACAGGGCCAGCGCCGCGGCGGACAGCGACGCCACCGCTGTCCCCAGGATAACGGTGAAGCGGAAGGCCCCCTTCACCCGGTCGGGGCGCTTTGCCCCGTAATTGAAGCCCGCCACCGGCTGAAAGCCCTGGCCGATGCCCACCAGCACCGACCGCACCATGTTGTAGATGCGGTTGGCGATGGACATGGCGGCCACCGCCCCGTCGCCGAAGGCCATGGCCCGGTTGTTCAGCAGGGCCGAAGCGATGCTGCCGCAGCCCTGGCGGCACAGGGTGGGAGACCCCACCCGGATGATGGTCAGGTAATCCCCCACATCCCGGCTGACATAGCTCCACCGGATGCGCAGGGTGTCCTGCTTTTTCAAAAAGAACCACAGCAGGGTGCAGAACCCGGCGCACTGGCTGAGGGCGGTGGCCAGGGCCGCGCCGGCAGTGCCCATGCCCAGCCCGAAGATGAAAAGCGGGTCCAGGGCCACGTTCAGCAGGTTGCCCGCACCCAGTCCCAGCATGGACAATGTGGCCCGGCCCTCGGCCTTCATGGCCACATTGAGCACAAAGGAGGCCGAAAAAATGGGCGCGGACAGCAAAATGTACCGGGCATAACCGCAGGAATAGGGCAGCATGGTCTCTGTGGAGCCCAAAACCCGCATCAGCGGCTGCAAAAAGGCCAGTCCCAGCACGCCCAGCAGCGCCCCGAAGGCAAAGGCCATCAAAAAGGCGGTGGAAACGAACCGGCAGGCGCTTTCCCGGTCCTTTTGCCCCAGGCGGCGGGAGATCATGCTTCCGCTGCCCATGGCCAGGGTAAAGCCCACCGCCTGGATCAGCGACTGCACCGAAAACACCACCCCCACCGCCGCGGAAGCGGAGGTGCCCAACTGGGACACGAAAAAGGTGTCGGTGATGTTGTAAACCGAGGTCACCAGCATACCGCCCACGGTGGGCAGCGCCATGGAGGTCACCAGCTTTGCCACCGGGGTCCCGGTCATGCGGAGATACTGCTGTTCGTCCGTCAGCCTGGCCATATTAAAAGATCTCCTTTGCATCCCGGGGCAGCCGGCGCACCCGGTCGAAAAAGGCGCGGCTGTTCCGGGCCTCCGACGCGTCGAAGGAATAGCCCAGCGCCAGGGCGGTCTCCCGCTGGATACGCAGGAACAGGTCGCACATCCGCTCCCCTGCCGCCCACATTTCCTCCACATCCCCGCCGCAATAGGTGGAAAGGAAGGCCTCCCAGTCCTCCCGGGGCAGGAAGCGGTGCAGGTATTTTCCACACTTCCCCACGGAAACGCGGAAACCGTGGGGTGCGGCCGCCTTCCAGGACAGCAGCTTGAGCAGCTGGGGCCGCAGCAGGCTGCCCAGTACCCACTGGGCATAGGGGACCTCCCCCCGCCACAAGCCCTTGCACAGGTTGTTCAGGCACCACCAGAACTCGTTGCATTCGGCGGAAAACAGCGCCTGGCTGGGCTTTTGCACCCAATGGGCGCTGTCGTCAGAGGGGGCCCGGGGCGGCAAAAGGCCGTCCTTGTCCAGCAGCACCCGGATAAGGCTGTCCTGCAGGTCGTTCTCCAGGGCATAGTCCAGGGTGGCCACGTGGAGGTCCAGCCGGTTGCCGTCGCTGAACTGCATCAGCCAGCCGTAGCAGCGGTGCCGGTCGGCGGGATAGGGTCCGTCCTCGGGATACTGCATATACAGCCGCGCCCCGAACCGGTCGATCCAGCTCCGGTCGGCCTGGAAGCTTTCGGTCTCGGTGACGATATACAGCACATCATAGTCCTGAAACAGATCCGCCGGGGCGTTGGGGTTGGTGCGGCTGCCCTCCAGCACCGCCGCCCGGATGCGGTCATCCTCTTTCGCCGTGGACAGGATGATGTCCATCATATCCCCCGTGCTTCTCATTTGACAGGGTTCCGCAGGGTGCCGATGCCCTGGATGAAGCATTCCACCACGTCGCCGGCCCGCAGGTATTTGGGCTGGGCCATGCCCATGGCCACGCCGGCGGGGGTGCCGGTGGCGATCACCGAGCCGGCCCTCAGCGTCATGCCGGCGGAAATCTCAGACAGGATCTCCCCCACCCCGTGGATCAGGCAGCCGGTGCTGCTGTTCTGCCGCAGCTGGCCGTTGACCCTGGTGCCGATGTCCAGCACCGGAGGATAGGGGATCTCGTCCGCGGTGACGATCCAGGGACCCATGGGGGTAAAGCCGTCCAGGCTTTTGCCCCGGTACCACTGCTTATGGGTGCGCTGCAGGGTCCGGGCAGAGATATCGTTTAGTATTGTATAGCCGAAAATATACGATTCGGCATCACTTTCCGCCACATTCAGGGCGTCTTTCCCCACAATGACCGCCAGTTCCGCCTCATAATCCAGGTCGTCTACCAGGTCCGGGTGGCTGTCCACAGGGGCTTCCGGGTCCACCGCCCGGCTGACCCGCTTGGAAAAATAGATGGCCGGCTCGGCCTTGCGGCTGCGCAGGGCCTCGTTGATAAAGCCGCACTCCAGAGCGTGCTCCGCATAGTTGACCCCCAGGCACAAAATGTCCTGCTCCGGACGGGGGATGGGCGCCAGCAGGGTGACGCTGTCCAGGGGCAGCGCGCCGGGGGCCTCTCCCCCGGCCAGCCGGGCGGACAGCCGGGACACCTCCCCCCGGTTCAGCAGGCGGATGGCCTGCAGCATATCCCCGCAGTCATAGCCAAAGGCCCCCAGCGGGCACAGGGCGTCGCCGCCGGGCGTCAAAACGCCCACGTTTTCCACACCCTGCAGAGAATAGGTCGCGATCTTCACAGAAATTCCTCCTGTCCACTGACAAAAGCCCGCCGGCACCGTCCGGCGGGCTTTTTTGGTTTATTCTTCGGCTTCCTCCTGCGCTTCCGCCCCGGCGGGAGGCTCCGTCCCCGGCTCGGCGGCCAGCTCGTCATCCTTGGCGGTGCAGGTCATGGAGATGACCTTCATGTCCTCATCCATGCGGATCAGGCGCACGCCCTGGGAGCTGCGGCCGCAGACGCGGATATCCTCCATGCCCATGCGGATGACCACGCCGCCGTCGTTGATGAGCAGCAGGTCGTCGTCCATGGTGACGCAGCGGATGCCCACCAGCGCGCCGGTCTTGTCGGTGAGGTTGTGGGCGGTGATACCGCCGCCGCCCCGGTGGTGCTCGGTGTATTCCGCGGGAGGCGTCAGCTTGCCGTAGCCGTTTTCGGTGACGGTGAGCAGATAGCTGTCGGGATATTCCTTGGCGGCGCCCACCACCTGGTCGCCCTCTTTCAGGCGGATGCCCCGGACGCCCGCGGCCTCCCGGCCCATGACGCGGACCTCGTTTTCGTCAAAGCGGATGGCCGCGCCGTCCCGGGTGGCGATGATGATCTTATCCTTGCCGGAGGTGAGCAGCACGTTTACCAGCCGGTCGCCCTCGTCCAGGGAGATGGCCCGGACGCCCGCCTTGCGCTCGGTGTTGACCACGCTGAGATCCATGCGCTTGACGGTGCCGTTTTGGGTGACGAAGAACACCTTGCCCCCCTGGTCCATCTGCCGCACGGGGATCATGGCGGTGACCCGCTCCTCGCCGGAGATCTGCAGCAGGTTGACGATGTTCATGCCCTTGGCGGAGCCGGCATTGCTCTCAGGCACGCGGTAGCCCTTCATCTTATAGACCCGGCCGAAATTGGTAAAGAACAGGATGTTGTCATGAGTGGAAGCGGTGAAAATGGTGTCCACCACATCCTCCTCCCGGGTCTTGATGCCGATCCTGCCCCGGCCGCCCCGCTTCTGGGCGGTGTAGGCGGCAGAGGCCATGCGCTTGATATAGCCCCGGCTGGTGAGGGTGAAGATGTTCAGCTCCTCGGCGATGAGATCCTCGAAATCGATCTCGTCCTCCACATCCTGGATCTCGGTCTTGCGGTCATCGCCGAATTTGTCGGAGATGGCCTGCAGCTCCTCCTTGAGGATGCGGCGCACCAGGGCCGGGTCGCCCAGCACCTGCAGGTAATAGGCGATCTTTTCCTCCAGCTCCTTGTATTCGTTCTCCAGCTTTTCCCGGTCCAGGCCCTGCAGGGCCTTCAGCCGCATATCCAGGATGGCCTGGGCCTGGACGTCATCCAGGCCGAAGCGCTGGCACAGCCGCTCCTTGGCGTCGTCGTAGCTGGTGCGGATGATATGGATGACCTCGTCGATGTTGTCCTGGGCGATGAGCAGGCCCTTTAACAGGTGGGCCCGCTCCTGGGCCTTTTTCAGGTCAAAGCGGGTGCGGCGGACGATGAGATCCTCCTGGAAGGTGAGGTATTCGTCCAGAATGTGCCGCAGAGACAGGATCCTGGGCTGCTTCTGATCGTCCACCAGGGCCAGCATGATGACGGAAAAGCTGGACTGCAGCGCCGTCTGGGTGAACAGCTTGTTGAGCACCACCTGGGCGTTGGCGTCCTTTTTCAGCTCGATGACCACCCGCATACCGTTGCGGTCGGTCTCGTCCCGCAGGTCGGAGATGCCCTCCAGCCGCTTGTCCTTCACCTGCTCGGCGATGTTTTTGATGAGCTGGCGCTTGTTCACCTGATAGGGCAGCTCGGTGACGATGATCCGCTGGCGGTCCTTTCCGAATTCTTCCAGCTCGGTGCGCGCCCGGACGGTGACCTTGCCCCGGCCGGTGGCATAGGCCTGGCGGATGCCCGCCCGACCCATGATGATGCCCTTTGTGGGGAAGTCGGGACCCTTGATGTGCTCCATCAGGTCGTTCAGATCAGCTTCGGGGTTGTCCAGCACGCAGATGCAGGCGCCGATGACCTCCCGCAGGTTGTGGGGAGGGATGTTGGTGGCCATGCCCACGGCGATGCCGGAGGAGCCGTTCACCAGCAGGTTGGGAAACCGGCTGGGCAGCACCCGGGGCTCCTTGCGGGATTCATCAAAGTTGGGGTCCCAGTCCACGGTGTCCTTGTCGATGTCCCGGAGCATCTCGGCAGAGATCTTGGACAGGCGCGCTTCGGTGTAGCGGTAGGCCGCGGGGGGGTCGCCGTCCACGGAACCGAAGTTGCCGTGGCCGTCCACCAGCATATAGCGCATGGAAAAATCCTGGGCCAGGCGGACCATGGCGTCATAGACCGAGGCGTCGCCGTGGGGATGGTACTTGCCCAGCACGTCGCCCACGCAGGTGGCGGATTTTTTAAAGGGCTTGTCGGCGGTCAGGCCGCCCTCGTGCATGGTGTACAAAATGCGGCGGTGGACCGGCTTGAGGCCGTCCCGCACGTCGGGCAGGGCGCGGCCCACGATGACGCTCATAGCGTATTCGATATAGGATTTTTCCATCTCGGAAACCAGGGGAGATTCCGTGATCACCTGATCGGGAAACAGAATGTCCTCGGGCTTGTAGTTGCGGTTATGACTTGCCATGTTTTCGTTTCTCCTTTGTATAAGGTAGGAGTTTTTTTGGTGGGAATGCCTTCCCCTTCAGGGGAAAGGTGCCGGGCCGGCGCGAAGGGGATGAGGATGGATCCATCAGCCGCGGTGCTCCGCCAGCCCTCATCCGGCACGGCTTCGCCGTTTCGGTTTTTTTATGGGACAAAACCGGTTTGTCCGGCAAAAAATCGCCTTTTATCAGATATCAATATTCACCGCGTACTGGGCGTTGCGCTCGATCCAGGCCTTGCGGGGCTCCACTTCCTCGCCCATAAGGACGGTGAAGATCTGGTCGGCAGCCACCGCGTCATCGATGGTGATGCGGCGCAGGGTGCGCTTTTCCGGGTCCATGGTGGTATCCCACAGCTCGTGGGCGTCCATCTCGCCCAGACCCTTGAACCGGCTGATGTCCACCTTGACATTGGGGTTGTCCCCCCGCAGCTCGGCGGAGATGCGGTCCCGCTCCTCGTCGGAATAGGCCACCCGGACGGTCTTGCCCCGGATGAGCTTGTACAGCGGCGGCACAGCGGAATACACATAGCCGTTTTCGATCAGCGGCCGCATATAGCGGAAGAAGAAAGTGAGCAGCAGGGTGCGGATATGGGCGCCGTCCACATCGGCATCAGCCATGATGATGATCTTGTGGTACCGCAGCTTTTCGATGTTGAACTCCTCGCCGATGCCGGCCCCCAGAGCCACGATGAGGGGATAGAGCTTGTCATTGCCGTAGATCTTGTCGGCCCGGGCCTTTTCCACGTTGAGCATCTTGCCCCACATGGCCAGGATGGCCTGGAACCGGGAATCCCGCCCCTGGATGGCGGAGCCTGCGGCGGAGTCGCCCTCCACGATGTAGATCTCGCACAGGGAGGGGTCCCGCTCGTTGCAGTCCTGCAGCTTGTCGGGCATCTGGCCGGATTCCAGCCCGGTCTTGCGCCGGACGGATTCCCGGGCCTTTTTGGCGGCTTCTCTCGCCCGGGAAGCGGTGAGGGCCTTTTCCACGATGGTCTTTGCCACCGCGGGATTTTCCTCAAAGAAATCCGACAGCTTTTCATAGGTCATGCTGTCCACCAGGGTTCGCATAAAGGCGTTGCCCAGCTTGGTCTTGGTCTGGCCCTCGAACTGGGCCTCGGTGAGCTTGACGGAGATGACGCAGGTCAGGCCCTCCCGCACATCCTCGCCGGAAAGGTTCCTGTCGTTTTCCTTCAGCTGGTTGTACTTCCGGGCGTAATCGTTGATGACCCGGGTGAGGGCGGTCTTGAATCCGGTCTCGTGCATACCGCCCTCGGGCGTGTGGATGTTGTTGGCAAAGGACTGCATCAGCTCGTTGTAGCTGTCGGTATACTGGATGGCCACCTCGGCCTCGCTGTCCTCCTTCACCGTCTTGAAATAGATGGGTTCGGGATGGAGGGGATTTTTATTGGTGTTGAGATAGGTCACATATTCCCGGATGCCGCCCTCATAGCACATGGTGTCCCGGAGGATGTTTTCCGGGTCGCGGCTGTCGGTGAGGGTGATGCGCAGGCCGGCGTTGAGGAAGGCCTGCTCCCGCAGGCGGGTGTGCAGGATCTCGTAATCGTACACCAGGTCGTCAAAGATCTCGCCGTCGGGCTTGAAGGTGACCCGGGTGCCGGTGTGGTCCGTGTCCCCGGTGACGGTCATCTTCCGGGTGGTGACGCCCCGGGAAAAGGCCATCTCGTGGACCTTTCCGTCCTTGTGGACCTCCACCTTCAGCCACTCGGACAGGGCGTTCACCACGGAAGCGCCCACGCCGTGCAGTCCGCCGGACACCTTGTAGCCGCCGCCGCCGAACTTGCCGCCGGCGTGCAGCACGGTATAGACCACCTCCAGGGTGGGGATACCCATTTTCGGGTGGATGCCGGTGGGGATGCCCCGGCCGTTGTCCGTGACCCGGATCACGTCGCCGGGCAGGATCTCCACTTCGATATGGGTGCAGAAGCCCGCCAGCGCCTCATCGATGGAGTTGTCCACGATCTCGTACACCAGATGGTGCAGACCGCGGGAGCTGGTGGTGGCGATATACATACCGGGCCGTTTGCGAACAGCCTCCAGGCCCTCCAGCACCTGAATTTGATTTTCGTCATACTGGGTATCCACCCGGGTGACAACATCTTCTTGCATAAATGCGACCTCCGCGCCGGCAAAAAGCCGCCGGCTCTTTCAAAAACTGGTTTTTTTCACTTATTCATTCAGGCCCATGTCCGACAGGGCGTCGATGCCCTCCTCCAGACGCTTCAGTAGGGTCCTGCTGCTGATCTGGGAGATATACACCACAAAATCGCCGTTTTCCCGGCAGACCACCGCGGATTTGGGCAGTTCGTCGGTGATGACATAGACCTTTCCCGCCTTTTCTGCGGCGGAGAGGTAATTTCGCGTGTGCCGGCTCCAGGTAGCGGTATCCATGTCAAACACCACGATGATGGTGTCCACATCCACCGCCACGTCCCGGCCAAGATGTAAAAACATATGGTTTTCTTTCCTTTTGAAAGGGTTTTTCCGTTTTTTTCGTCACAAACGGATCAGGCGGCTGTTCTGAAAGGCCTGCCGCTCCTCGCAGCAGGTGATGATGGTCTGCCCGCCCATGGCGTGGCTGGCCACAAAGGCCTGCCGGGGGGCGTCCAGCTCAGACAGCACGTCGTCCAGCAGCAGCACGGGATATTCCCCGGTGTCCCGGAAAAACAGTTCCCGCTGGCCGAATTTCAGCGCCAGGGCCGCAGAGCGGGTCTGTCCCTGGGAAGCAAATGCCTTTGCCGGTCGGCCGTTGATGAACAGCTCCACATCGTCCCGGTGCAGGCCCGAAAGGCAGGCCCCTGCATGCAGCTCCGCCGTCCGGTGGCTTTCCAGGTGGTCCCGCAGCCAGCCCTCCACCCGGGAAGGCTCCGCAAAGGGGTCCTGCACCGTGCTGACGGTGCGGTAGCAGAGGGTCAAAGACTCCTTTCCTCCGGAGATGGCCCCATGCATAGCGCCGCATTCTTCGGAAAGGCCCCGGCAGAACTTTGCCCGGTAGCCCAGCAAAAGAGCGCCGATGGGGGCCAGCTGGTCATCATAGGCGGCGATGAGTTCCGCCGAGGGCCGGGGGTCCTCCTGCTTCAAAAGGCGGCTTTTGCTTTCCAGCAGCCGCTGGTACCGGGCCAGCAGGTCCCCGTACCGGGGACGGATCTGACTGACGGCGCCGTCCAGAAAATCCCTCCTGCCGGAGGCCGGGCCCTTGATGAGATACAGGTCCTCCGGGGAAAAGAGCACGCAGCGGAAATGCTCGCTCAGCTCCAGCTGCCGCTGCTTTTTCACGCCGTTGACCAGCACCTGGCTCCGCCCGGCGGTGGGGATGTCCAGCGCCAGCTCGCAGGAGCGGTCCCGGGTCTCCACCACAGCCCGCAGGCTTGCGCGGCCGGCGTCCCACCGCACCAGCTCGGCCTTTTTGGCCGCCCGCCAGGAGCGCACCCCCGTGAGCAGCCAGATGGCCTCCAAAAGATTGGTCTTTCCCCGGCCGTTTTCGCCGCAGAGAATGTTAACCTCCGGCGAAAAGGTGAACGCCGCCGTCTCATAGCTGCGGAAGTCCCGCAGGGAAACGGACCTGAGGATCATTGCTGCTTCACGATCTTCAAAAGGTGCTCACCCACCACCACCTGGTCGCCGGGGCGGACCTTTTTGCCCCGCATGGAGCAGGATTCTCCGTTGAAAAACACGTAGCCTTCTTCAATAAGGGTCTTTGCCTCGCCGCCGGTCATGCAGACACCGGCGTATTTCAAAAGGCTGTCCAGCTTGATATGCTCGCTCTTGATGGCGACTTCCTGTTCCTTGTACATCTTATTCTCCTGCCTTCAGGCGCACGGGCAGCACCAAATAGATATATTTTTCACCCTCCACGGGACGCATGGTGCAGGGAGAAAGCCCGCTTTTCAGCCCCAGGACAAAGGTGTCGTCCTGGCAGGCCCGCAAAGCGTCCAGCAGGTAGCGGTTGTTGAAGCCGATCTCCAGCTTGGCGCCGCAGTCGGGGATGACGCACTCGTCATAGCTGCGGCCCAGGGCAGTGGTGCAGGACAGCTTGAGCCGGTCCCCTTCAAACAGGCAGCGCACCGGGTTTTTCAGCCGCTCGGAAATGATCAGGCTGACCCGTTCCACGGCAGAAATGATCTCCGAGCGGTCCAGCTGGATGTTGATGGGCTGATTTTCGGGGATGGCGGCCCGCCAGTTGAGGAACTCGCCCTCCAGCAGGCGGGTGGTCATCCGGATGTTGCCGAAGGAGAACAGGGCGTGCTTGCGCTGGGGACAGACCCGGCAGGGCTCGTCCTCGTCGGGAAGGATGCGGAACAGCTCCTTCAAGGACTCGCCGGGCACCACGAAGCTGAAGTGCTCCTCTTCGCCCACCTCGATTTCCTCCTGACGGACGGCCAGGCGGTAGCCGTCCACGCTGACCATCCGGAACACCCGGTTTTCGATTTCCATCAGAGAGCCGGTGATGATGGGCTTGTTTTCATTTTCGCCCACGGCGAACAGTGTTCCGGAGATCATCTCCCGCAAAAGGCTGGAAGGCAGGCAGAAGCTTTCCTCCTCGTCCACCTGGGGCAGCTCGGGGAATTCCTGGGGGTCGGAGGCGATGAGGTTGAACTCAGATGCGCCGCCCCGGATGGTGGCCATCAGCCGGTCGTCCACGGTGATCTCCACCGTGTCAGAGGGCAGCCGGCGGACGATGTCCGCCAGGATGCGGGCGTTGAGCACTACGGAACCGGGCTGGGTCACATCTGCGTCAAAATTCTTCTGGATGGCGGTTTTGTAGTTAAAGCCGGTGACGGTCAGCGTGCTGCCGGCCTCCAGCAGCAGGCCCTCCATGACCGGAGAGGTGCCTTTTGTGCCGACGGCGTGGCTGCACACCGAAACGGCTTCGTTCAAAGCGTTTTTTTCACAGGAGAAACGCATGGCTGCGCACTTCCTTTCTTTCATAAGAAACAAATTCTATATAGTAGTCTTAGTATAGCCTGTGGAAACTGGGGAAAACCCCGGAAAGCCTTGCGGCTGCTGGATTCATCCCTCCGCAGCCCCCTGTTGAAAAACGACGGGTTTTTTCGATGTTTTTCACAAGGACAAGTTATCAACAGTTTGCACAGTGATTTCCACAGGTTTTTGTGGAAAGTGATTTAAGAGAGGTCATTTGCTCTGGATGTTCTTCCGAAGGTCGTTGACGGAATCCCGCAGGGCCTCATTTTCCGCCATGGAGGCGGTGAGTTTATCAATGCCGTACATCACCGAGGTGTGGTGCTGGCCCAATACCTTTCCGATCTCCGGGAAGGACATGGAGGCCAGCTCCCGCATGAGATATTCCGCCACCTGCCGGGGCAGCACCACTTCCTTGCCCCTGGATTTTCCCGTGATGCGCTCCATGGGGATGGAATAGAACTCGGAGACCTCTTTCAAAATCATTTCCGGGGTGGGATGCAGGCCCGGACGCTCCTTGAAAATGTCCTTGATGGCGTTCTGGGCCATGGGCAGGTCGATGGGACTGCCCATCAGGCCGTTGATGGCGGCGATCTTTTTGACGGCGCCCTCCAGCTCACGGACGTTGTTGGTGATGTTCTCCGCAATGTAGTCCACCACCTTCTGGGGCATGTCGATGCCCAGGTTGTTGGCCTTGGCCTTGACCATGGCCATGCGGGTCTCCAGGTCGGGAGACTGGATGTCCGCCAGCAGGCCGCTTTCGAACCGGGTCTGCAGACGGTCGGACAGGGTGGCGATCTCCTTGGGCGGACGGTCCGAGGTGAGGACGATCTGCCGGTTGGCCTGAAACAGCGCCTCAAAGGTGTGGAAGAACTCCTCCTGCAGCTGTACCTTGCCGCTCAGGAACTGCACGTCGTCCATCAGCAAAAGGTCCGCCTGGCGGTACTTGGCCCGGAATTCGGAAAAGCCGGTCTGCAGCGCGTCCACCAGCTCGTTCATAAAGTCTTCGCTTTTGATGTAGACGATGCGGAAGTTGGGGTGCTTTTTGCGGATGGAACCGGCGATGGCGAACAGAAGATGGGTCTTTCCCAGGCCGGAGCCGCCGTAAATGAACAGCGGGTTGTACAGCCGTGCCGGATTGTTGGCCACCGCCAGGGCGGCCGCGTGGGCGAATTTGTTGGAATTGCCCACGATGAACTTTTCAAAGGTGTAGCCCGCGTAAACGCTGGAATCGCTTTGCAGCCGCCAGCTGTCGGCCTCGGCCCCGTAAACATAGAGCGGACGGGCGGGCCGCCCCAGCAGGCCGGAGATGATCTCGGAAACATTGTCGGTGAACCGCTTGGTGAGCGTATCCCGAAACAGCTCGCTGGCGGCTTCCACCACGAACAGGTCGTCCCGGATGGCGATGGGCTCCGCGTTGGTGAACCACGGATCCACCAGCACCTCCCCCATTTCGGCCCGGAGCTGCCGCAGCAGGGCGTCCAGCAGCGCTTCTGGCGTATACATATCTGAAATCCCCTTTTTTCACGAATACTGATTCGCTTCATTATACCATAACGGCGGCGGAGAAATCAAATTTATTTATTACTATATTTATCTTATAATTATAATTTCCTATTAAATAAAAAAGAAATCACGGACGCGGGCCGTCCGCCCTCCGCCGGGAAAAAATTTTCGGTTTCCGGCTGAAAAAACAAAACTCTTTGAAAAAAGCAAAAAAACCGGTGGAAATAAAAAAATTTTTTTGGAAAATGGGGGTGAAAAATCGAATCGCATCTGTTATAATAAACAACGATTATTCAAGATCAGTCGAAATGCAATGTTTCACACTATATTACAAGGAGAAATCGCTATGCACAAGTACGTTTACCTGTTCACCGAAGGCAACGCCAAGATGCGCGAGCTGCTGGGCGGCAAGGGCGCCAACCTGGCCGAGATGACCAACATCGGTCTGCCCGTTCCCCAGGGCTTCACCATCAGCACCGAGGCCTGCACCCAGTACTATGAGGATGGCCGCAAGATCAACGACGAGATCCAGGCCCAAATCATGGAGCACATCGAAAAGATGGAAGCCATCACCGGCAAAAAGTTCGGCGATCTGGAAAATCCCCTGCTGGTCTCTGTCCGTTCCGGCGCCCGCGCCTCCATGCCCGGCATGATGGATACCATCCTGAACCTGGGCCTGAATGAGGATGTGGTCAACGTTATCGCCGAAAAGTCCAACAACCCCCGCTGGGCCTGGGACTGCTACCGCCGCTTCATCCAGATGTATTCCGACGTGGTCATGGAAGTGGGCAAGAAATATTTTGAGCAGCTCATCGACGAGATGAAGGAGAAGAAGGGCGTTACCCAGGACGTGGAGCTGAACGCCGAAGACCTGAAGGAGCTGGCCGGCCAGTTCAAGGCTGAGTATAAGTCCAAGATCGGCTCCGACTTCCCCGATGATCCCAAGGAGCAGCTGATGGGCGCCATCAAGGCTGTGTTCCGCTCCTGGGACAACCCCCGCGCCAACGTTTACCGCCGGGACAACGACATCCCCTATTCCTGGGGCACCGCTGTCAACGTGCAGGCCATGGCCTTCGGCAACATGGGCGATGACTGCGGTACCGGCGTCGCCTTTACCCGTGACCCCGCCACCGGCGAAAAGCACCTGATGGGCGAGTTCCTCACCAACGCCCAGGGCGAAGACGTGGTGGCCGGCGTCCGCACCCCCATGCCCATCGCCCAGATGGCCGAAAAGTTCCCCGAGGCCTTTGAGCAGTTCCAGAAGGTCTGCAAGCTGCTGGAGGACCATTACCGGGATATGCAGGACATGGAGTTCACCGTGGAGCATGGCAAGCTGTATATGCTGCAGACCCGCAACGGCAAGCGCACCGCAAAGGCCGCTCTGAAGATCGCCTGCGACCTGGTGGACGAGGGCATGATCTCCGAGCAGGAGGCCGTCATGATGATCGACCCCCGTAACCTGGATACCCTGCTGCATCCCCAGTTTGACGCCGCCGCGCTGAAAAAGGCGCAGCCCGTGGCCTCTGCCCTGGCTGCCTCTCCCGGCGCCGCCTGCGGCAAGATCGTCTTTACCGCCGAAGACGCCAAGACCTGGAAGGCCCGGGGCGAAAAGGTGGTCCTGGTCCGTCTGGAGACCTCTCCCGAGGATATCGAGGGCATGAAGGCCTCTCAGGGCATCCTCACCGTCCGCGGCGGCATGACCTCTCACGCGGCCGTGGTGGCCCGCGGCATGGGCACCTGCTGCGTCTCCGGCTGCTCCGCCATCGTTATGGACGAGGAAAACAAGCAGTTCCAGCTGGGCGGCAAGACCTATCACGAGGGCGATTACATCTCCATCGACGGCTCCACCGGCAAGATCTATGACGGCGTCATCCCCACTGTGGACGCCTCCATCTCCGGCGAGTTCGGCCGCATCATGGCCTGGGCCGACAAGTACCGCCAGCTGAAGGTCCGCACCAACGCCGACACCCCCCGCGACGCCAAAAAGGCCCGTGAGCTGGGCGCCGAGGGCATCGGCCTGTGCCGCACCGAGCATATGTTCTTCGATGCCGACCGCATCTCCGCCATCCGCGAGATGATCTGCTCCGACACCGTGGAGGAGCGCGAAGCCGCTCTGGCCAAGCTGCTGCCCATGCAGCAGGGCGACTTTGAGCAGCTCTATACCGCTATGGAGGGCCGCCCGGTCATCATCCGTTATCTGGATCCCCCCCTGCATGAGTTCGTTCCCACCGAGGAAGCCGACATCGCCGCTCTGGCAAAGGCCCAGGGCAAGACCGTGGAGCAGATCAAGGCCATCATCGCCGGCCTGCATGAGTTCAACCCCATGATGGGTCACCGCGGCTGCCGTCTGGCCGTCACCTTCCCCGAGATCGCCAAAATGCAGACCCGCGCCGTCATCCGCGCCGCCATCAATGTGAAGAAGGCCCATCCCGAATGGGATATGGAGCCTGAGATCATGATCCCCCTGGTGGGCGAGGTCAAGGAGCTGAAGTATGTCAAGAACGTGGTCACCGCCACCGCCGACGAGGAGATCGCCGCTTCCGGCATCGAGCTGAAGTACCAGGTGGGCACCATGATCGAGATCCCCCGCGCCGCCCTCACCGCCGACGAGATCGCCAAGGAGGCCGAGTTCTTCTCCTTCGGCACCAACGACCTGACGCAGATGACCTTCGGCTTCTCCCGCGACGACGCCGGCAAGTTCCTGGGCGCCTACTATGACCGCAAGATCTATGAGAACGATCCCTTCGCCAAGCTGGACCAGGTGGGCGTTGGCAAGCTGGTGCAGATGGCCGCCACCCTGGGCCGTCAGACCCGCCCCGACATCACCCTGGGCATCTGCGGCGAGCACGGCGGCGATCCCTCCTCTGTGGAGTTCTGCCACAAGGTGGGCCTGAACTACGTCTCCTGCTCTCCCTTCCGTGTGCCCATCGCCCGTCTGGCCGCCGCGCAGGCCGCCATCAAGTTCCCCCGCTGAACCACAGGCGTATAAACCAGGCCCCGGTGCGTTTGCACCGGGGCCTTTTTCCGCTGTTTTTGCACAAATTGTGGAAAAAACCCTTGCTTTTTGGCGGTTTGGGGGTATAATAAAGCTTCAATCTTTTGAGACAGCGGGGCGGCCCGGCCGCCCGCTGTCCATACGCGGAGGTGTGCCATGACCAAAGACCTTACAAAGGGCCGTCCCCTGACCCTGATTTTGCAGTTCGGCCTGCCCATTTTGCTGGGTATGCTGTTCCAGCAGCTCTACAGCGTGGTGGATACCGCCATTGTGGGCAAGTTTTTGGGCGGAAATGCCCTGGCGGCGGTGGGCAGCACCGGCTCCATCAACTTTCTGGTGGTGGGCGGGTCCATCGGTATCTGCAGCGGCTTCGCCATTCCCATCGCCCAGCGTTTCGGCGCGGGGGACTATGACGCCCTGCGGAAATATGTGGCGGGGGCGGCCTGCTGCTGCGTCTTTTTCGGGGTGCTGGTCACCGCTGTGACGGTGCTCTTCAGCCGGGATATCCTGGAGCTGATGAATACCCCCGCGGATATCATCGACAGCGCCTGGATCTACATCACCACCATTTTCGCGGGCATCCCGGGGTATATCCTTTACAATATGTGCGCGGGCATCCTCCGGTCTGTGGGGGACAGCCGCACCGCCGTGGTCTGGCTGGTGGTGGCCTCGGCGGTGAACATCGCCCTGGACCTGTTTTTCATCATCAGCCTGCAATGGGGGGTGTTCGGCGCGGCCTTCGCCACCACCCTCAGCCAGTTTCTGGCAGGCTTCGGCAGCCTGCGGAAGGTGTGCCGGGGCTTTGAGGTGCTCCGGCTGAAAAAAAGCGACTGGGCCTGGTCCTGGCGGCGCATCTGGAACCTTTTGTCCCTGGGGCTGCCCATGGGACTGCAGTTTTCCATCACCGCCATCGGCAGCGTGATGCTGCAAAGCTCCGTGAATGTGCTGGGCACCATGTATGTCACCGCGGCCACCGCCGCCAACAAGGTGTCCGTGTTCCTTGCCTGCCCGCTGGAAGCCATGGGCTCCACCATGGCCACCTACGGCGGGCAGAACGTGGGGGCCAAACAGTGGGAGCGGCTCCACCAGGGCCTGTTTTCCTGCTGCGCTCTGGGAGCGGGCTACTGCCTGTTTTCCCTGGCGCTGGTGCTGCTGGCGGGAGAAAAACTGGTGATGCTGTTCCTGGACCGGGCCAGCGCCCCCCTGGTGCCTCTGGCCATGCAGATGCTGAAGGCGCTGGTGTTCTGCTATGTGTTTCTGGGGGCCATCTTCATCTTCCGCAACTATATTCAGGGCATGGGATTTTCGCCTCTGGCCACGCTGGCGGGCGTGATGGAGATGATCGCCCGGGCGGGCGTATCCTTCCTGGTGCCGGTGTTTGGCTACGCCGCCGCCTGCCTGGCCTCCCCCGCCGCCTGGGTGATGGCCGACCTGTTCCTGGTCCCCGCCTATTTTTACTGTGTCCGCAAGCTGAAAAAACGCTATCCGGGCGATGTCCCGTCACAAGCGTGACGCCACCGCCGCTGCCGGGAGGGCCTGAAACGGCCCTCCCGGTATTTTTTTGCCCGCGCCCTTGACAAATACCCCGGGGGGCATACAATGAACACATGCCCCCGCAGGGTATATGGAGGTGACTATGGAACAGAACAACTGCTGCTGCCGCAAGACCAGGCAGCGCACCGGTGAAGAATACCGCTCGCTGGTCCACCGGCTCAACCGCATCGAGGGACAGGTGCGGGGCGTGCGGAAGATGGTGGAATCCGACGCCTATTGCACGGATATCCTGGTGCAGGTCAGCGCCGTCAGCGCGGCCCTCAACGCCTTCAGCAGGGAGCTGCTGGGCCAGCATATCCGCACCTGCGTGGCGGAGGATATCAAAAACGGCAGGACGGAAGCCATCGACGAGCTGATCGTGACTCTGCAGAAGCTGATGAAATAAAAATACAAAAGAAACGGCGGTAATGTTTATGCTGACATCCCAACAGATCTTACAGGAAGCAAAAGACCTGTCCGGCTATATGACCGGCCTTCGCCGGGACATCCACGCCCACCCGGAGCTGGGCCGGCAGGAGACCCGCACCCAGGCCCTGATCCTTCGGGAGCTGGCGGCCATGGGCATCGAGGCCCGGCCCTGCGCCGGCACGGGCGTTTTGGGCGTCATCCGGGGCGGAAAGGCAGGCAGGACTATCGGCCTGCGGGCGGACATCGACGCCCTACCCGTGCAGGAGGAGACCGGCCTGCCCTTTGCCTCTCAGAATCCGGGCGTGATGCACGCCTGCGGCCACGACCTGCACACCGCGTCCCTTTTGGGGGCGGCCCGGCTGCTGGCGGCCCACCGGGAGGAGCTGTGCGGCACGGTGAAGCTGTTTTTCCAACCCGATGAGGAGGGCGACGGCGGTGCCCAGCGCATGGTGGACGAGGGCTGCCTGGAAAACCCCCATGTGGACGCGGTTTTCGGCGGCCATAACTCCACCGGCACCCAAGCCGGGCAGTACGGCCTGAAATACGGCCCCTGCTACGCGGCCTCCAACAGCTTTACCGTCACCGTCCGGGGCAAGGGCTGCCACGGCGCCTATCCCGGCTCGGGCATCGACCCCATCGCGGTGGCCGCTCAGATCGTGGTGGCCCTGCAGACCCTCACCTCCCGCCGGGTCTATGCCACCGACAACGTGGTGGTCACGGTGGGCGCCTTCCACGCGGGCACCGCGGGCAACATCATCCCCGCCGAGGCGCAGTTTAAGGGCATCATCCGCACCTTCGGCCCGGAGATGCGCCGGAGGATGTGCGAAATGTTCCGCACGCTGGTGGAGGGCGTGGCCGCGTCCATGGGGGCGGAGGCCGAGGTGTGCTTGGTGGAAAGCTACCCCGGCGTGGTCAACCACGAGGGGATGTCCGCCCTGGCGGAACAGGCCATGGTCAAGCTGGTGGGCCGGGACAACGTGCTGATCCAGCGGGAGCCCAACATGGGCACCGAGGACTTCGGCGCGTTTATGAATCAGCTCACCATCCCCGGCTGCTACTGCGACTTCGGCTTCGGCGACGGACAGCGGGAGTGCCGCTTCCCCGCCCACGGCTGCCACTACCGGGCCAATGAGGAGGGCCTGGCCTATGCCGCCGCCCTGTTCGTGCAGGTGTGCCTGGACTTTTTCGAGGCAGGTGATGCCCTGTGATCGCCGTCATCACCGCCATGGAGGTGGAGCTGGAAAACATCCTTTCCGCCATGGAACAGCCCCGGCCTGTGGAAAAACCCGGCCTTCGGGGGTATATCGGCAGGCTCCACGGCCACACTGTCATCGCAGCCGTTTGCGGCGTGGGCAAGGTGTGCGCCGCCCAGTGCACCCAGCAGGTGATCTCGGAATACCGCCCGGAGGCGGTGTTCCACTCGGGCATCGCGGGGGCGGTGTCCCCCGCCCTGCGCCACCTGGATGTGGTGGCGGCCCGGGAGCTGACCTACCGGGACATGAGCGAGGACACCAAGCGGGATTTTCTCCCCTTCGGCGGCTATTTCATCGCCGACCCCGGGCTGACGGCGCTGCTGCGCCGGGCGGCTCCAGGCGTCCACCTGGGCTGCATCGCCACCGGGGACCTGTTCGTCAGCTCCCAGGGGGAAAAAGAGCGGCTGCAGCGGGACTACAACGCCCTGTGCGCCGAGATGGAGGGCGCCGCCGTGGCCCATGTGTGCGCCGTCAACCGGGTGCCCTTCGCGGTGCTGCGGTGCATCTCCGACCTGGCCAATGACGAGGCCCACGGCGACTACGCATCCTTTGAACGGCGGGCGGCCCAGACCTCCGCCGATATCCTGTGTGAAGCCATCCGCCTGATGGGGGCGGGAAAGGAAGGGTGAAATGACCCGGAAATTTCAGATCACCGGAATGTCCTGCGCCGCCTGCAGCGCCCGCATCGAAAAGGTAGTGGGCCGGCTGGCGGGCGTGCGTTCTGTGGCCGTCAACCTGCTGATGAACAGCATGACGGTGGATTTTGATGAAAATCTGTTAATATAACAGTAAATTATACAAGCTGTTATCGATGCGGGCTGCGGCGGTGCCAGCCAGTCAGCGCAGCATGTCCGTAAGAACCCACAGTTCCAACCCCACATTCTCTTTTCGTCCCGCCGAAAAGAGAACGTGCCGTTGACGGTACAAGAGAAAAGGGCGGCCGGGGGAGCAGTCCCGTTATGGCGCACTCCCCCGGACCCCCCTGCTGAGCGCGCCGCAAACGGATGCTTTTTCACCCCACATGGCCGGGCCGTAGCACCCGCCGGCGGGGCCGCTTTGATCCGTCTTTTGGGCAGACAGGGGGCCGGGGGCTTCCTGCCCTCTTGGGGAGGGCCCCCGGCGCGCTTTGGTGACTTTCCCGCGGTGGAAAGTCACGCGAGGGATGGGCTGCGCCCGCAGGCGCGTTTCGAGGCCAACCGCCGCAGGCGGCTCTTGGGCCGAGATGGCGCAGCGCCCCAAAGCTATCTGCAGGCAGTTCTTGAGTCGAGATGCCGCAGCGCCCCAAAACTGCCCACAGGCACGCTTGGATGTAACCCTGCCGCAGGCGGCTCTTGGGCCAAGATGTCGCAGCGCGCCAAAGCTGCCTGCATGCACCCCGCGTATTTCCCCCGCCCGTTGCAATTCCCGGCAGTTTGTGCTATGCTAAAGCGTAGAAACGCGCCACGTTTGAGAGAGGAGCCTTTGTATGTACGATTTACTTATCCGCAACGCCCGGATCGTGGACGGCACCGGCGCGCCCTGGTTTTACGGCGATCTGGCGGTAAAGGACGGCCGTATCGCCGCCCTGGGAAAGCTGTCCGGCGAAGCCACGGAGACTGTGGACGCCGGAGGCCTGTATCTCACTCCCGGCTTTATCGATATCCATTCCCACAGCGACGGCGCCCTTTTGCGCTGCCCCACGGCGGAAAGCCGCATCCTGCAGGGCGTCACCACCGATGTAGGCGGCAACTGCGGCGGCTCCGTGGCGCCCACCGGCCGGTATCCCTCCATGGCGGACTATCTGGCCGCGGCGGAACAGGCCCGGCCCAGCATCAATTCGGCCACCCTGGTGGGCCACGGCACCCTGCGTGAAGCCGTTATGGGCTACTCCGTACAGCCGGCCGCCCCGGAACAGGTGGAGCAGATGCGCAGTCTGGCCGCGCGGGCCATGGAGGAGGGCGCCTTCGGCATCAGCAGCGGTCTGATCTATCCCCCGGGCTGCTACGCCTCCGCCGAGGAGCTGGCGGAGGTGGTGTCCGCCGTGGCCCCCTACGGCGGCTTTTACGCCACCCATATGCGCAACGAGGGCCGGGACGTGGTACGGTCGGTGGAAGAGGCTCTCTGGGTGGCCGGGCAGGCGGGCGTACGGCTGCAGATCTCCCACCACAAGGTCACCCACAAGCCTGACTGGCAGGTGTCCTGCCGCACCACCGTGGCCATGATCGCCCGGGCGCGCCGCCAGGGGCTGGATGTGACCTGCGACCAGTACCCCTACAGCGCCTCCGCCACCTCCATGTCCTCCAACGTGCCCGCCTGGGCCTTTGAGGGCGGCGTGGAAGCCATGATCGCCCGGCTGAAGGACCCGGACACCCGGGCAAAGCTGCGGGACGAATCCAACGCCTCCCACCTGGGCCGCTGGGGGGACATTTATGTGGCCTATGTCCAGACCCCCGAAAATCAGTGGATGGTGGGAAAATCCATCGCCGATATCGCCGGGGCGCTGGGGGGCAAGGACCCGGCAGACACCTGCTTCGACATCGTCATCGCGGAAAACGACCGGGTGGGCGAGGTCAATTTCGGTATGTGCGAGGAGGACATCGAGTACATCATGTCCCAGCCCTTCGTCATGCCCGGCTCCGACGGCGAGGCCATGCCTCTGGACGCCCCGGGAAAGCCCCACCCCCGCAATTTCGGCGCCTTTGTCCGGGTGCTGTCCCGCTACAGCCGCGACCGCGGCCTGTTCCCCCTGGAAGAGGCGGTGCGGAAGATGACCGCCCTGCCGGCCTCCCGCATCGGGCTGTTTGACCGGGGCGTGCTGCGGGAGGGTATGTGGGCCGACCTGGTGCTGCTGGACCTGGACCGGCTGAAGGACGACCCGGATTATCAGAACCCCCAGCAGCCCTGCAGCGGCATTTGCCGGGTGTATGTCAACGGTGTGCTCACCGCGCTGGAGGGCAGGCACACCGGCGCCCGGGCCGGACAGGTGCTGCGGAGAAAATAACATACAAAAAATTGGTTTTCCTCTTGCATTTTCCCCGCAAGTGTGGTAAACTAATGATCGCCTATTAAGGCGATGGAGAAATACCCAAGTGGTGAAGGGGCTCCCCTGCTAAGGGAGTAGGGCTCTAACGGGTCGCGAGGGTTCAAATCCCTCTTTCTCCGCCAAAAAAAGCACCCTTCGGGGTGCTTTTTTCCGTAAGGTCCCCCCTTCGGCCCCGCGGGATCTCATTTTTTTCGGAAAGGATCTGTGTTATGCCCATCACCACCGTATTGTTCGACCTGGACGGAACGCTGCTGCCCATGGACCAGGAGGTTTTTGTCAGGACCTATCTGGGCCTGCTGGCCAAAAAGATGGCCCCGCTGGGCTATGATCCCCAAAAGCTGACGGAGGCCATCTGGAAGGGTACTGCCGCCGTGGTGAAAAACGACGGCGTCCAAACCAACGAGCAGGTGTTCTGGCAGGTGTTCCGGTCGCTTTTCGGCGAGGCGGTGATGCGGGATATGCCGGTGTTTGAGGCGTTTTACCGCAACGAGTTCCAGCAGGTGGCGGAGGTCTGCGGCAAAAACCCCGCGGCGGCGGAGCTGGTCGGAGACCTGCAAAAGCGCGGCCTTCGCCTGGTGCTGGCCACCAACCCCCTGTTCCCCGCCGTGGCCACCCACAGCCGCATCCGCTGGGCGGGGCTGGAGCCGGGGGACTTTGCCCTGGTCACCACCTATGAAAACAGCCGCCGCTGCAAGCCCGACCTGGGCTATTACCGGGACATTCTGGAGGAGTTGGGCCTGACGGCGGAGGAATGCGTCATGGTGGGCAACGACGCCTGCGAGGACCTGGCAGCGGCCCAGGTGGGCCTGCCGGTGTTTCTGCTTACCGACTGCCTGATCTGCAAGCCCGGGTGCGACATCTCCCAGGTGCCCCATGGCGGCTTCGGCGACCTGCGCCGCTGGCTGGACGGGCTGATGGAAAGGTAATTTCTGTATAGGCTGTAAAATGATTCTGTTTTTTTCCAAATACCGCTTTTCAGATGGGAAAAAGTATGATATTATTATGTCAAATAGCTGAAAAAGTAGACGGGAGGAACGGAGAAAATGGGAAAATTTACAGTACAGCAGATGAAAGCCGGCTATAAATTCAACCTGAAAGCCGGCAACGGACAGATCATCGCCTCCTCAGAACTTTATCACGTGGCGGAGGAATGCCTGGCCGCCATCGAGCGGGTCCGGCGGCACGCCGGCGCCGCGGTGGAGGACCAGACCCTGCCCGCGCGGCAGCCGCTGCCCTTCCCGAAATTTACGGTGCGGCACAGCGAGCGGGGCAGCATCCGCTTTTACCTTTATGACGAGCAGGGGGCGCTGCTGGCCCACAGCAAGCATTATACCGCAAAGCGGTCCTGCCTGGCGGGCATCCGGTCCATCGCCGAAAACGCCCCCGGCGCTCCGGTGATCACCGGCTGAGGACCACGCAAAGCCGGGGTTTCCCGGCGCTATAGAAACAGACAGCTGCCGGCGCGCCTTTTGCGCGCCGGTTTTCTGCAGAGGGAGGAAGCTATGAAACGACTGGCAATGGTGTTTTTGTGCCTGGCGCTGGCCTTGGGCGCTGCAGGCTGCAGCCTGCGGCTGGAAAAGGCGGAGCCTGTTTCCCGTGAAACAGAGCGCTTGCCCGCCCCCCTGCCCCAGCCGGACCCCCAGCCGGAACCCCAACCGGAGCCGGAACCCGAACCGGAACCCACCCCGGAGCAGCTGCGCCTCCTCCGGGCCCGGGAGCTGCTGGCGGACATGACGCTGGAACAGACCGTGGGCCAGCTGTTTTTTGCCCGGTGCCCCGCCGCTGACGGCGCGGCCCTGATGGAGCGGTGCCAGCCCGGAGGCTATCTGCTGTTCAAACGGGACTTCCAGGACAGCGCGGGCGGCTGGCTCACGGGAGAAGCGTTTACGGCCCGGCTGGAGGAATACCGCCGGGCGGCGGCCGTGGCCCCCTTTTTCGGCGTGGATGAGGAGGGCGGCACCGTCACCCGGGCCAGCCAGAACCCCAACCTGTTTCCCGGGGGAAAGTGCCTCTCCCCTCAAAAGCTCTATGCGCAGGGCGGCCTGGAGGCAATTTCAAAAGACGCACAGTATAAAAGCGAGATACTTCTACAATACGGAATCAATGTGAACTTCGCCCCGGTGGCCGATGTCACCACCGATCCCGGAGATTTTATGTATGACCGGGCCTTCGGCGGGGACGCCGCCGCCACCGCGGACTATGTGCGGACGGTGGTGGCGGCCATGGACAGCTGCGGCATGGGCGCAGTGCTCAAGCATTTTCCCGGTTACGGAAACAACCGGGACACCCACACCGCCGCCGTGGTGGACAACCGCCCCCGGGAGCAGTTTACGGAAAGTGACCTGCTGCCCTTTTCCGCGGGGATGGAATGGGACAACGCCGCCGTTTTGGTGAGCCACAACATCGTCACCTGCATGGATGAAAGCCTGCCTGCCTCCCTCTCCCCGGAGGTCTACCGGGTCCTGCGGGAGGAGCTGGGCTTTGCGGGGGTGGCCCTCACCGACGACCTGGCCATGGACGCGGTGGCCGATTATGCCGCCGGCGGACAGGCGGCGGTGCTGGCCCTTCAGGCGGGGGCGGACATGGTGGTGTCCTCCGACCTGGAGCGGGACCTGGACCGGGTGCTGCAGGCGGTGGCGGAGGGCAGCCTGTCCCGGGAGCGGGTGGAGGAGGCCGCCCTGCGGGTGCTGCAGTGGAAGCTGCGGCTGGGGGTCCTCCGGTAAACCGCCGTCCCGGCGGCCCTTTGCAAACGCCCGGACCGCGTCCGGGCGCGCCGAAAAACAAAAAACGCTGTCATTGCTCCGGCCGGTGGGCCTGCAATGACAGCGTTTTGTTCCTTTATGGGGTCTCGCGGGGGCAAAAGGCCCTTATTCCTTCCACCACTCGTCGGGCGCGGCCTGGCCGGCAGGCTCCTCCTCCGGGGCGCCGGTCCAGTTCACCAGACCGTTGTAATAGTTGGCATAGGTCACGTGCTGGTAGGGCGTCAGCCAGATGCTCAGCAGGCCCAGGGTAAAGCTGGACAGGATGCTCCAGCCGATGAAGGACAAGCCCAGCACGAAATATTCCCATTTGTGGCCCTTCATCAGCTGCTTGCTGGCCCGGATGGCGTCCAGGGCGGACATATCGGGATGGTCCAGCATGATGTAGATGGTCTGGCTGTAGGCCAGGGAGGCGATGATGCCGGGGATGATGAACAACATGGTCCACAAAAAGATGAACAGGTCCATGAGGATCTGCACGCACAGGAACCGCCAGAACTGGCGGAAGCAGGCGAACAGGGTGTCAAAGCTGCCGGGGTCCTCTCCCCGGGAAGCCCGCAGGGTATACAGCCGCCAGCCGCAGGTCACCAGCGTCAGAAAGATGTTCATGGCCAGCACGGCCAGGCTCAGGGCGAACCCCCCGGACAGATTGCTGTTTTGGTAGATCTCCACGGCCCGCTCCAGGGAATCAGCCCTGAACATCAGGCGGACGGTGGGGAAATTAATGACAAAGTTGGGCGCGGCGGTGAGCAGCAGGCACACCACCGATACCAGATAGATGTTGGGCGAAACCTTCCGCATGGCGGCCTTGGCCCGCTGTTTCAGCTGCGGACGGTCAGAAGGATCAAAATACATAAGAAACCCCCTTACATAAGATGCAATACACGGTCACAGGGTAAACCACAGGCTGCGGAGCCCTTTGTCCCCGGAGGAAGGTCACTTGGCCCATTCGCCGGTGGCTGAGCACTTCAGATAGGCGTTGATAAAGCCCTCCAGGTCGCCGTCCATGACGGCGCCGATGTTGCCGTTTTCAAAGCCGGTGCGGTGGTCCTTTACCAGGGTATAGGGCATGAACACATAGGACCGGATCTGGCTGCCCCACTCGATCTTCATCTGGGCGCCCTTGATGTCCTCGATCTTGTCCAGATGCTCCCGCTCCTTGATCTCCATCAGGCGGGATTTCAGCATCTTCATGGCGGTGGCCCGGTTCTGGATCTGGCTGCGCTCGGTCTGGCAGGCCACCACGATACCGCTGGGGATGTGGGTGATGCGCACGGCGGACTCCGTCTTGTTCACGTGCTGGCCGCCCGCGCCGGAGGAGCGGTAGGTGTCCACCTTCAGGTCCTCGGGGCGGATGTCGATCTCCACATCGTCGCTCATCTCGGGCATGACCTCCAGGGCGGCGAAGCTGGTCTGGCGGCGGCCGGAGGCGTCAAAGGGCGACACCCGCACCAGCCGGTGAACGCCGTTTTCGCTTTTCAGATAGCCGTAGGCGTTTTCGCCCTCAATGAGCATTTCGGCGCTCTTGACGCCGGCGTCCTCGCCGTCCAGCATATCCAGGATCTTGTGCTTGAAGCCCATGTTGTCGGCCCAGTGCTCATACATCCGCACCAGCATCTGGGTCCAGTCCATAGCCTCGGTGCCGCCGGCGCCGGCGTGGAAGCTGAGGATGGCGTTGTTCCGGTCATATTCGCCGGAAAGCAGGGTGCTCAGGGTCTGGCGGTCCAGCTCCTTTTCAAAGGCGGCGAAGCCCTCCTGCACCTCGGGAAACAGGCTCTCGTCCTCCATCTCCTCGGCCATCTCGATGGTGGTGACCACATCCTCGAACATGGTGTTCAGGGCGGCGTAGTGGGCGGCCTTGTCCTTCAGCTGCTTGGTGCGCTGCAGCACCTTCTGGCTCTCGGCGGGGTCGTTCCAAAAGGCGGGATCGGCGGCCTTCTTTTCCAGCTCGGCGATCTCGGCCTGCCCCTTGTCCAGATCCAGCGCCAGCCGGAGATCCTCCAGCTTGGGCTTCAGGTTATTCAGTTGAAAACGAATATCGTCATAAATAAGCATAGTCTATCCCTCCAAGATAACAGTATAGCATGAAACGGCCATCCCCGCAAGGGGAAACGGCGGCGGAAAAACGTAAAAAACACGCGGAACCGCCGTTCCGCGTGTTGTGTTTGAAAAAGCCTTGGGGGAAAGCCCTCAGCTGCGGGCCTGCCCGGCGGCGTCGTCCATCTAACCGGCGGGCCGGGGGGCCAGACCGCCCGCGGGGGCCTGCACCAGTCCCACCGTCAGGGAGGAGACCAGGCAGCTCACCAAAGAGGCGGCCAGCGTTTCCGGGGGGAGCAGGGCGGCGCACAGCGCCAGCACCGTGCCGTCCAGCAGCAGATAGACCCGGCTCACGGGCCGGCGCAGCCGGTGGGAGAGCAGCAGCGCCAGGGCGTCGTCCCCGCCGCAGGCCGCGCCGCCCCGGACCACCAGCCCCGTGCCGGCACCCAGGAGCAATCCTCCCACGGCGGCAGCGGCCAGGGGGTATTGGGCCAGCCCGGACAGCAGCGGCGGCAGCCGCTCAAACAAAGCGTAAAACAGGGAATAACCCAGGACGGCGCCCAGGGAGCGGCGGGTAAAAGCCTTTCCGAAGGAGCGGGCCGCCAGGAGAAGCAGGATGCCGTCCAAAAGGCATCCGGAGACGGCGGGCGATAAGCCGAACCGATGAAACAGTAACAGGGTAATACCGAAGGAACCGCCCTCCGCCAGGCCCGCCGGGGCGTGGATCTGAGAGAGGGCAAACGCGACAACAGCCGTTCCAAGCAGCACTGACGCAGACTTGCCTGCTTGCCTGTGGGGCAACATGATAGGACCTCGCAATCTGTAAAATTTTAGCGGACAAACTGCCGGAAAACCCAGGCCGCGCGCACCTTTTTCCGGTTTTTGACCACGGGTCTATTATAGCCGGAAGGGCAGCGGCGGAGCAACCCCGGGATTCCGTCAAAAAGCCGGGAGAAACCGGGAAAAGCCGCCGAAAAGCCAAAGGGCCCCACGGGGCCCTTGGATTTGCTCCGGGATGCGGGGGACTTTGGGGGGCTTCCCCGGGCGGTAAAAAAGCCGTCCTTCCGGGAAAAGGACGGCTGGGGACGCAGCGGAGGCTGTTTATACATTATAGTACCGCAAAAGGGCGTGGGCGGGGTTGTAGATGTGCTCCCGGTCGATCTCCACCATGGAAAAGCAGCCCTGCTTGAGATAAAACCGTCCGGCGGCCTCCATGGGCAGCCCCAGCAGGTGGGTCAGGGCAAACACCAGCGGCCCGTTGTGGGCCACCACCAGGCAGTCCTCCCCTTTTGCGGTCAGCCCGTCCAGCACCCGGGCCACCCGGGGCGCCAGGCCGGTGTCATAGGGTTCCCCCTCCGGCGGGCAGATGTGGATCCAGTCGGCCATGAGGGCGCTGAAGAAGTCCGGGTCCTCCGTCTGGATCTGGGGCACGGATTTGGGCTCCAGAAGCCCCATGTGCTGCTCCCGCAGGTCGGGCACGATGACCGTGGGCTCCTGCCGCCCCGCCATCACCAGCGCGGCGGTGCCCCTGGCCCGGCTGAGGGGGCTGGTGTAGCAGGCGGAAAAGGCCATGCCCCGCAGCTTTTCCCCCGCCTGCCGGGCCTGTTCCCGGCCCAGGTCGGTAAGGGGCAGGTCCGTGCTGCCGTACCACAGGTTTTTCACGTTTCCCACGGACTGGCCGTGGCGCACCAGATAGATCTTCATAGGACGCTCCTTATAAAATAATCGTGGGTTCAGTTCATGGAGGCGGCCAGGGTCTTTTGGATGACCTCCTCCACCCGGGCGGCCAAAAGCGGGTGGTTCCCCAACTCCGGGTCCCGGGCCAGGGTGTCCAGGGCGCTCTGCCGGGCGGCCTCCAGCACGTTGATGTCCGTGGCCAGGTCCGCGATGGCAAAGGCGGGCAGGCCGCTCTGCCGCTGGCCGAAAAAGTCGCCGGGGCCCCGCAGCCGCAGGTCGGCCTCCGCGATCTGAAAGCCGTCGCAGGTGCGGCACAGGGTCTGCAGCCGCTCCCGGGCGGCCTCGGTCCTGGCGTGGTGCATCAAAAAACACCAGCTCTGCCGGCTGCCCCGGCCCACCCGGCCCCGGAGCTGGTGGAGCTGGCTCAGGCCGAAGAAGTCGGCGTTTTCCACGATCATCACCGTGGCCCGGGGCACATCCACCCCCACCTCGATGACGGTGGTGGACACCAGCACATCCAGCTCGCCGGCGGCGAAGGAGGCCATGACGGCCTCTTTTTCCGCGGGCCTGAGCCGTCCGTGCATCAGGCCGATGCGCAGCCGGGGCAGCGCCTTTTGCAGCTGGCCGATATAGGCGGCGGCAGCCTTTTTTTCGCTGCCCTCCTCCCCTTCCTCCACCAGGGGGCAGACGATATAGGCCTGCCCGCCAGCGTCGATCTCCTTTTGTAAAAAGCCGTACATCCCCTGCCGCTTTTCCTCGGTGACCGCATAGGTCAGCACTGGCCGGCGGCCCGGGGGCAGCTCGTCCAGCACGGACACGTCCAGGTCGCCGTAGAGGATCAGGGTCAGCGTCCGGGGGATGGGGGTGGCGGACATGGCCAGCAGATGCCCCGGGTGGGCCTTTTGGTTCAGGGCCGCCCGCTGGGCCACGCCGAAGCGGTGCTGCTCGTCCACCACCACCAGGGCCGCGGCGGGCAGCTCCACCCCGTTTTGGATAAGGGCGTGGGTGCCGCACAGCACCAGCGGCTCGCCGGAGGCCGCCCGGGCCAGCACCCGGCGCTTCTCGGCGGCGGGCATGGCGCTGATCAGCAGCTCCGCGGGGATGCCGTGGGGCGCCAGAAATTGCTCCATGGTGGCCCGGTGCTGCCGGGCCAGCAGCTCGGTGGGGGCCATCACCACCGCCTGCCTGCCGTTGCGGGCGGCCAGCCAGACGCAGGCCGCCGCCACCAGCGTTTTGCCCGAGCCCACGTCGCCCTGAAGCAGGCGGTTCATGCGGCTGCCGCCGCACAGGTCGGAAAAGGCCTGCTCCACCGCCCTGCGCTGGGCGCCGGTGGGGGCAAAGGGCAGGGCGGAAAAAAAGCCCTCCGGATCGTGATAGGTCAGGGGCGGGCCGGGGTTTTCCCGTCCCTTCCCCCGCAGCCGCTGTCCGGCGCAGCAAAAGACGAACAGCTCCTCAAAGATCAGCCGCCGCCGGGCCTTTGCCGCGTCCTCCGGACTTTGGGGAAAGTGGATGGCCTCAAAGGCCTCCTCCGGCGGGCGCAGCTTCCACTGTTCCGCCACGCCGGCGGGCAGCGGCTCCAGATAATGCCCTCTGGCCAGGTCCAGCGCCGCCCGGACCCATTTCCGCAGCTGGCTCTGGCTGATATCCCCGGTCTTGGGATAGACGGGCAGCAGTTTGCCCGCGGCCCTGGCCCCCTCCGCCGGCTCAACGGAGGGGTTGACCATGCCCATGCCCCGGCCGGCGGGCTGGGGCTTGCCGAAAAAGATATACTCCCGCCCCCGCTCCAGCCTGAGATAGGGCTGGTTGAAAAAGGTGAGCTGCAGCATCCCCGTGCTGTCAAAGGCCCGGCACCGGGCCATGGTGCGCCCGCCGGGGATGCGGGTCCGCACCGGCTCATCGGTGACCATGGCCCGGACGCACACCGCCGCCCCCTCCTCCAGCCCGGAGATGGGGCGGATGGTCCGCCGGTCCTCATAGTCCCGGGGGAAGCGGCGCAAAAGGTCCTCCACGGAGAAAAGGCCCAGCTTGTTCAGCTGGGCCAGCCGCCGGGGGCCGACGCCCGGAAGAAGGGACAGGGGCTGCTCCCCTTCAGCGGCCCGGGGCTTCATACCCGGGGCCGGTACAGGGACACCACCAGGCCCAGAACGGCGCATTCCCGGCCGTCGATGGGGTCAAAGGCAGGGTTTTCCGGCATGAGCCAGACGCCGTCCGCCCGCAGCACCAGCCGCTTGACGGTGGCCTCCTCTCCCAGCAGGGCCACCACGATCTGCCCGGAGAGGGCGGTGTTCTGCCGCCGCACCAGCACGATGTCCCCATCCAGGATGCCGGCGCCGATCATGCTTTCGCCCCGCACCTGCAGGGCGAACATCTCCCCCTGCTCGGGGCCGTCATAGGGCACATAGCCCAGGGTGTCCTCCTGGGCCAGGATGGGCAGGCCGGCGGTGACCGTCCCCAAAATGGGCACCGAGCGGAAGGCGGTGCCGCTGCCGCCCCGGACGGACAGGGCCCGGGTCTTGCGGTCGTCCTTTTCCAGATATCCCCCCTCCTGCAGGATCTTCAGGTGGCTGTGTACCGTGGAGGGGGAGCGCAGGCCCACTGCCTCGCAGATCTCCCGGACGGTGGGCGGATAGCCGTTTTCCCGGGTAAAGGCGGTGACATAGTCCAGAATGCGCTGCCGCATGGGGCTGAGTTTGTTCATGAAAGCACCTCCGTGCCGTTTCTTTATGATATAGTATAGCACAGGCGTTCGGGAAAAGCAAACATTTGTTTGCTATTTTTTGATTTTTTTCGGGAGAGGCCATATTTTGTGGGAAAAATCCCCGGAAAACCACCAAATGTGGTGTTTTCAAAAATTCAGTAGATTTCACCAAAAAAACATGAAAAAATTCGTGAAAAAGGCTTGACATTTTTCCGCGGGGTTGGTATTATGGTAAAGCGCCATGACAGGCGTAACTATGTCTGTATGCAGAAATACAGACCGCGATGAAACCGGAGATTGCTGCGAAAGCAGGTAACTTCGGTGGAGTAAGTCCGACAATCGGGCGGCAGAGAAAGTAGCGTTCCCATCGTCCTGCCTCACAGAACCGCTGAACGGAGCGGTTCCCTGTGGTAAGACAATGGGAATGCCGAATCACAAAAGCGTCCCCGCGAAGCCGCGGAACTCCCGGCCACAGGCCGGAAAGCCCCGGTGGGAACCAACTTTTGTTTTTTGATGCCGGACAATGTGTGTAAACTGCCGGTTTTCTTTATACTTAAAGCACGATACACACGGAGGCGTGGCAAACTTTCAAGCCGTACAATGTCGCTTCCCTCGCGCACTCACAACATTGTATGAAAAGGAGCAACTCACCATGGCAGACATGCAGAAAATGCGCATCAGACTGAAGGCCTATGACCACACCGTCATCGACCAGGCAGCCGAGAAGATCGTGGAGACCGCCAAGCGCACCGGCGCCGAAGTCTCCGGCCCCATCCCCCTGCCCACCGACAAGAAGGTGGTCACCATCCTGCGCGCCGTCCATAAGTACAAAGACAGCCGCGAGCAGTTTGAGCGCCGCACCCACAAGCGCCTGATCGACATCAAGAATCCCGCCCAGAAGACCGTGGAGGCCCTGATGAACCTGGACCTGCCCGCCGGCGTGGAGATCGAGATCAAGCTGTAAGCCCCATTCATTTTATCAGCACCCTGGTCCTGAGAGGACAGGTTATGTTGAGAAGCGAAGGCGGGGTACCGTTACTGCCCCGTACTACTGACCAACCACTAACTGCAAGGAGGAAATAACGTGCAGAAAGCAATCATCGGTAAGAAAGTCGGCATGACACAGATCTTTGACGAAAAGGGAAACGTGATCCCCGTCACCGTCATCGAGGCCGGCCCCTGCACCGTGGTGCAGAAGAAAACTGTGGAAAACGACGGTTACGCCTCTGTTCAGCTGGGTTTTGAGGACCTGGCCGACAAGAAGGTCAACAAGCCCATGAAGGGCCACTTCGAAAAGGCCGGCGTCTCCGCCAAAAAGTATCTGAAAGAGTTCCGCCTGGATAAGGCCGCCGAGATGAACGTCGGCGACGTCATCAAGGCCGACGTCTTTGCCGCCGGCGACAAGATCGACGTCATCGGCACCAGCAAGGGCAAGGGTTATGCCGGCGTGGTCAAGCGCTGGAACGCCCACGTCCAGTGCCACACCCACGGCGTCGGCCCTGTCCACCGCTCTGTCGGTTCCATGGGCGCCAACACCGATCCTTCCCGCGTCATGCCCGGCAAGAAGATGGCCGGTCACCTGGGCGCCGAGCAGGTCACTGTCCAGAACCTGGAAGTGGTCAAGGTGGACGCCGAGGCCAACATGATCGCCATCCGCGGCGCCGTTCCCGGCCCCAAGGGTTCCCTGGTCTTCATCAAGAACACCGTCAAGACCATCAAGGTCAAGCAGGCTGGCGCCGACATCAGCAAGAATCCCCAGAAGGCTTCCGGTCGTAACCCGCAGAAGGCCTCTGCCAGAAGCTAATAGGGAGGAGGAAACACAATGTCTAAGATCAATGTTTTGGATATGGCCGGCAAGGTCGTTGGCGAGATCGAGCTGAACGACAGCGTTTTCGGCATCGAGCCCAACACCGCCGTCATGCACGCTGATGTCAAGTGCTATCTGGCCAATCAGCGTCACGGCACGCAGAGCACCCTGACCCGCGCCGAGGTTTCCGGCGGCGGTAAAAAGCCCCGCCGTCAGAAGGGCTCCGGCTACGCCCGCCAGGGTTCCACCCGCGCTCCCCACTGGGTCCACGGCGGCGTCGCCCTGGGTCCCAAGCCCCGTGATTACAGCTACAGCATCCCCAAGAAGGTCAAGAAGCTGGCGATCTGCAGCGCTCTGAGCGCCAAGGTCGCCGCCGGCCAGATGGTCGTCGTGGACGACATCCGTCTGGACGAGATCAAGACCCGCAGCATGGTCCAGTTCCTGAAGGCTGTCGGCGCCGAGGGCAAGGCCCTGGTCGTCACCCCCGAGGTCAACCAGAATGTCGTCCGCTCCGCCCGGAACATCCCCGGCGTCAAGACCACGTTCTCCGGCATCATCTGCGTCTACGACATCCTGAAGGCTGACAAGCTCGTCATGGGCAAGGCTGCCGTCGAGAAGATCCAGGAGGTATACGCCAAATGAAAACCGCTTACGATATCATCATCCGCCCGGTGATCACCGAAAAGTCCATGGAGGCCGTCGCTGACAAGAAGTATGTCTTCGAAGTGGCCAAGGATGCCAACAAGGTGGAGATCCGCAAGGCTATTGAGCAGATCTTCGGCGTGAAGGTGCTGAGCGTCAACACCATCAACGTCCCCGGAAAGGCCACCCGCGGCCGTACCGGCCGTGTGGGCTACACCTCCGACTGGAAGAAAGCGATCATCCGTCTGACCGAGGATTCCAAGACCATCGAGCTGTTCGAGGGTATGGTCTAATCGGCAAAACGCCGGTTTCAGACGAGAGCGCCCCACGGGCGCTTCCGATCGCGCGGCGCCTTATGCGCTGCCGCAAGTATGCCGCGAAGCCGCGGCGCAAAACGAAACGAAATTAAGGAGTGAACACATATGGCGATCAAGAGCTTTAAGCCCACGACTCCCTCCCGTCGCAACATGACGGTGACCGATTATCGTGGCCTGAGCAAGGTCAAGCCTGAAAAAAGCCTGCTGGAGCCTTTGAAGAAGACCGCTGGCCGCAACAGCTATGGCCGTATCACCGTCCGTCATCACGGCGGCGGCAATAAACAGAAATACCGTATCATCGATTTCAAGCGTGACAAGGTGGGCATGGCCGCCGAGGTCAAGACCATCGAGTACGATCCCAACCGCACCTCCTTCATCGCTCTGGTGCAGTATGAGGACGGCGAGAAGCGCTACATCCTGGCTCCCCACGGTCTGAAGGTGGGCGACCAGGTCTTCTCCGGCGAGGGCGCCGACATCAAGCCCGGCAACTGCCTGCCCATCGCCAACATCCCCCTGGGTACCATGATCCACAACATCGAGCTGATCCCCGGCCACGGCGGCCAGCTGGTCCGCTCTGCCGGCGGCGCCGCGCAGCTGATGGCCAAGGAAGGCAATGCCGCTCAGGTCCGCCCGCCCTCCGGCGAAGTTCGTTACATTAAGATGAACTGCTGCGCCACCATCGGCCAGGTCGGCAACATCGACCAGGAGAACCAGAACCGCGGCAAGGCCGGTAAGACCCGCCACATGGGCATCCGTCCCACCGTCCGCGGCTCCGTCATGAACCCCTGTGACCACCCCCACGGCGGTGGTGAGGGCAAGGCTCCCATCGGCCGCTCCGGTCCTGTCACCCCCTGGGGCAAGCCCGCTCTGGGTTACAAGACCCGCAAGAAGAATCACCGCACCGACAAGCAGATTGTCAAGCGCCGCAACGGCAAATAATTGAAAGGAGCACAATTATATGGGCAGAAGTATTAAAAAGGGCCCCTTTGTGGCTCCCGAGCTGCTGAAAAGGGTCAACCAGCTGAACGAGGCTGGTGAGAAGAAGGTCCTGAAGACCTGGTCCCGCGCCTCCACCATTTTCCCGGAGTTCGTGGGCCACACCATCGCCGTCCATGACGGCAGAAAGCATATCCCCGTGTATATCACCGAGGATATGGTCGGACACAAGCTGGGCGAGTTTGCTCCCACGCGTACCTTCCGCGGTCACGCTGGCAGCAAGACCGGTAAGTAATGGGAGGTACGAAAATGGAAGCCAAAGCATCTGTCAAGTTTGTTCGTATGTCTCCCCGTAAGGTCCAGATCGTCTGCGACCTGATCCGCGGCAAGGACGTGGCCACCGCCGCCGCCATCCTGATGAACACCCGCAAGGCCGCCTGCGAGCCTCTGATGAAGCTGCTGAAGAGCTGCGCCGCCAATGCGGAAAACAATTTCGAAATGGATCCCGAAAAGCTGTATGTCGCCAAGATCTACTGCTGCCCCGGCCCCATCCTGAAGCGGATGATGCCCCGGGCCCGCGGCGGCGCCGCCGGTATCCAGAAGAGAACCTGCCACATCAACATGGTTCTCGCCGAGAAAGAATAAGTCAGGAGGGAAACTATGGGCCAGAAAGTCAATCCCCACGGTCTGCGCGTGGGCGTTATCAATGGTTGGGACTCCCGTTGGTTTGCCAAAGACGAACTCGTCGGCGACCTGCTGGTGGAGGACCACAAGATCCGTGAATATCTGAAGACCAACCTGTATCAGGCTGGCATCCCCAAGATCGAGATCGAGCGCGACAGCGCCAAGGTCCGCATCTTCATCCACTGCGCCAAGCCCGGCATGATCGTGGGCAAGGGCGGCGCCGAGATCGAGAAGCTGCAGGAGACTGTCTCCAAGATGATCGGCAAGCCCGTTGCCATCTCCATCGTGGAAGTCCGCTCTCCCGATCTGAACGCTCAGCTGGTGGCCGAGAACATCGCCGCCCAGCTGGAAAAGCGCATCTCTTACCGCCGCGCCATGAAGATGGCCATGCAGCGTGCCATGAAGCTGGGCGCCAAGGGCATCAAGACCAACGTTTCCGGTCGTCTGGGCGGCGCTGAGATCGCCCGTACCGACCATTATCACGAGGGCACCATCCCCCTGCAGACCCTGCGTGCCGACATCGACTACGGCTTTGCCGAGGCAAAGACCACCTATGGCCGTATCGGCGTGAAGGTGTGGCTGTATAAGGGCGAAGTCCTCACCGGCGGCCCCCGCTCCACTCCCGTGGAAGCTCCCCGCCGTGATCGCCGCGACCGCCGTGACGGCGACCGCAGAAATGACCGCCGTGAGCGCCGCGATGGTGATCGTGGTCCTCGCCGTGACGGCGGCCGCTTCGGCGAGCGTAAGCAGTTTTCCGCCGGCCCCCGCGGTCCCCAGGGTCGCCCCTATCAGCGCCCCGCTGCCCCCGCTGAGGCTCCCAAGACGGAAGGAGGAGCAAACTAATGTTAATGCCTAAAAGAGTGAAATTCCGCAGAGTGCATCGTGGCCGCATGAAAGGCAAAGCCACTCGCGGTAACTTCGTTTCCAACGGTGAGTACGGTCTGATGGCCACCGAGCCCGCCTGGATCACCAGCAACCAGATCGAGGCCGCCCGTGTCGCCATGACCCGTTACACCAAGCGCGGCGGTCAGGTGTGGATCAAGATCTTCCCCGACAAGCCCGTTACCGAAAAGCCTGCCGAGACCCGTATGGGCTCCGGTAAGGGCTCTCCCGAGTACTGGGTGGCCGTGGTCAAGCCCGGCCGCGTCATGTTCGAGATCGCCGGCGTCCCCGAGGAGACCGCCCGCGAGGCTCTGCGCCTTGCCAGCTACAAGCTGCCCGTCAAGTGCAAGTTTGTCAAGCGCGAGGACACTGTGAATGAGAATGGTGGTGAAGCGTAATGAAGATCAAGGAAATCCGTGAGATGTCTGCCGAGCAGCTGGCTGAAAAGCTGGTGGAGCTGAAAAAGGACCTGTTCAATCTGCGTCTTCAGCACGCCACCAACCAGCTGGATAACCCCGGCAAGATCGCCGATGTCAAGCATGACATCGCCAAGGTCAAGACTGTGCAGCGCGAGCGCGAGCTCGCCGCCAAGTAAGCGGTAAGGAGGATAAACCAATGAGTGAAAGAGCTTTCCGCAAGACGAAGGTCGGCATGGTCGTTTCTGACAAGATGGACAAGACCATCGTTGTTGCGATCGAAGACAGAGTCCAGCATCCTCTGTACAAGAAGATCCTGAAGAGAACCTATAAACTGAAAGCGCATGACGAGAACAACGAGTGCGGCGTGGGCGACAAGGTCCGCGTGATGGAGACCCGTCCCCTGTCCAAGGACAAGAGATGGCGCCTGGTTGAGATCGTCGAAAAAGCAAAGTAAGGAGGAACCGTCATGGTACAAGCTGAATCTTATCTGCGCGTGGCTGACAACACCGGCGCAAAGGAACTCAAGTGCATCCGTGTCCTGGGCGGCTCCACCCGCAGATACGGCAACATCGGCGACGTCATCGTCTGCTCTGTCCGCAAGGCTGCCCCCGGCGGCCAGGTCAAGAAGGGCGATGTGGTCAAGGCCGTGATCGTGCGCTCCCGCAAGGGCCTGCGCCGCAACGATGGCAGCTACGTCCGCTTCGACGAGAATGCCGCCGTCATCATCAAGGAAGACAAGACCCCCCAGGGCACCCGTATCTTTGGACCGGTTGCCCGCGAGCTGCGTGAGAAGGACTTCACCAAGATCCTCTCCCTGGCTCCCGAAGTACTGTAAGGAGGACGCTGACAATGAATACATTGCATGTGAAAAGCGGCGACACCGTAGTGGTACTTTCCGGCAAGGATAAGGGCAAGCAGGGCAAGGTGCTGTCTGCTTCTCCCAAAAAGGGCACCGTCATCGTTGAGGGCGTTGCCGTCACCGCCCATCATCAGAAGCCCCGCAAGCAGGGCGAGACCGGTGGCATCGTGAACCGGGAGACCCCCATCCGCGCCTGCAAAGTCATGCGCGTCTGCCCCAAGTGTGGCAAGCCCACCAGACCCGCCCACAAGATCGCCGACGGCAAAAAGACCACCGTCTGCAAGAAGTGCGGCGCTGAAATCTAAGGACGAGGAGGAGTAAAAAATGGCGAAAGAGAAAAAGACCGAAGGCGCCGTGAAGCCCGAAGGCTACACCCCCCGTCTGAAGACCAAGTATACCGAAGAAGTTGCTCCCGCTCTGATGAAGAAGTTTGAGTACAAGAGCTCCATGCAGATCCCCAAGATGGACAAGATCACCGTCAACGTGGGCGCTGGTGAGGCTCGCGACAACGCCAAGGTGCTGGACGCCGTTGTGGCCGACCTGATGAAGATCACCGGCCAGAAGCCCGTGGTCACCAAGGCCAAAAAGTCCGTGGCAAACTTCAAGCTGCGTGAGGGCATGAACATCGGCGCGAAGGTCACCCTCCGCGGCGACCGTATGTGGGAGTTCATGGACCGCCTGTTCAGCATTGCGCTGCCCCGCGTCCGCGACTTCCGCGGCATCAACCCCAACGGCTTCGACGGCCGCGGCAACTATGCCATGGGCGTCAAGGAGCAGCTGATCTTCCCCGAGATCGAGTACGATAAGATCGATAAGATCCGCGGTATGGACATCGTGTTCACCACCACTGCCACTACCGACGAAGAAGCCCGCGAGCTGCTCACCCTGATGGGCGCTCCGTTCGCGAAGTAAGGGGAGGTTACACAATGGCTAAGAAATCTATGATCCTGAAGCAGCAGCGCGGCAGCAAGTTTTCCACCCGGAAGTACAACCGCTGCAAGATCTGCGGCAGACCCCACGCCTATCTGAGAGATTTCGGCATTTGCCGTATCTGCTTCAGAGAGCTGGCTTATAAGGGCCAGATCCCCGGCGTCAAAAAGGCTTCCTGGTAAACCCGCGCAGGGACTGCCCGTGACCGGCTTCGCCGTACCCCTGGTACTGCCAAAGCCGCACCCAGCCGTCCCCACATAAGCCCACCCGTGGAAGCCGGCGGCGGCGGAAAGCGAACAGGCTTTCTCCGCCCCGCCCCGTCATCATTCGTTTTCCGGCACGAAGCGTTCGTGCACAAGAATAGTGGAGAGGGCTGCGGCACAATACAGACCCCGGCAACCGGCCAATCGGGCTTTGGTCCGACGGGCCGGCTCCCGCTGTTGAAAGGCCGCAAAACCAAGCCGCTCTCTAACTTCTGACAGGAGGAAGAACTATGCACATCACTGACCCCATCGCGGATATGCTGACCCGTATCCGCAATGCCGGCGCTGCCCGCCACGCCACCGTGGAGGTCCCGGCTTCCAGCATGAAGAAGGCCATTGCCCAGATCATGCTGGATGAAGGCTACATCAAGGCCTTCGAGATCGTTGACAACGGCACTCAGGGCACCATCAAGATCACCCTGAAGTACAATGCCAACAAAGAAAAGGCTATCTCCGGCCTGCGCCGCGTGAGCAAGCCCGGCCTGCGTGTTTACGCCGGCGCCGACGAGCTGCCCCGCGTTCTGAAGGGCCTGGGCGTGGCCATCATTTCCACCAGCAAGGGCATCATGACCGACAAGAAGGCCCGCGAGCTTCATGTCGGCGGCGAAGTCCTGGCTTTCATTTGGTAAGGAGGTAAGAAGCAATGTCTCGTATCGGCAGAATGCCCATTACCGTCCCCGCCGGCGTGGAAGTCAAGTTCGACGCCAACAAGGTGACCGTTAAGGGCCCCAAGGGTGAGACCACGCAGGTGCTGCACCCTGATATGATCTTTGAGATGGAAGGCAATGTCATCCATGTCAAGCGTCCCTCTGAGGACAAACTGCACAAGTCTCTGCACGGCCTGACCCGCACCCTGCTCAACAACATGATCGTGGGTGTGACCGAGGGCTATAAGAAAGAGCTGGAAGTCAACGGCGTCGGCTACCGTGTGGCCAAGGACGGCAACAAGCTGGTCATGAACATCGGTTATTCTCACCAGGTCATCATGGAGGAGAAGAACGGCATCACCATCGACGTCCCCGCTCCCAACAAGATCGTCATCAACGGCATCGACAAGCAGACCGTCGGTCAGTTTGCCGCCGAAGTCCGCGAGAAGCGTCCGCCCGAACCCTATAAGGGCAAGGGTATCCGCTATGCCGGTGAGGTTGTCCGCCGCAAGGAAGGCAAGACCGGCGGCAAGAAGAAATAAGGAGGTGCGCATAAATGGTTAAGAAGTATGATTCCAACGCTCAGCGTCTGAAGAGACACAAGAGAGTGCGCGCCCACATTTCCGGCACGCCCGCCCGTCCCCGTCTGGACGTTTTCCGCAGCAGCAAGAACATCTACGCGCAGGTCATCGACGACGTCAACGGCGTCACGCTGGCTGCCGCTTCCAGCAACGAGAAGGATTTCGGCATGTACGGCGGCAACGTCGAGGCTGCCAAGAAGGTCGGCCAGCTGGTCGCTGAACGCGCCAAGGCCAAGGGCATTGAAGAAGTGGTCTTTGACCGCGGCGGTTATGTCTATCATGGCCGTGTTCAGGCTCTGGCAGACGCCGCCCGCGAAGGCGGACTGAAGTTTTAAGGGAGGACATACACTATGGCTAAATTGATCGACGCCAGCACCCTGGAACTGAGTGAAAAGGTCGTTGCTCTGAATCGCGTCTCCAAGACCGTCAAGGGCGGCCGTGTCATGAAGTTCTCCGCTCTCGTGGTGGTTGGCAATGGCAACGGTATCGTTGGGTTCGGCCTGGGCAAGTCCTCTGAAGTCCCCGACGCCATCCGCAAGGGCATCGAAGATGCCAAGAAGAACCTGGTCCGGATCTCTATGGCCGGCACCACCATCCCCCATGAGGTCATCGGCAAGTTCGGCGCCGGCCGCGTGCTGCTGAAGCCCGCTGCCCCCGGTACCGGCGTTATCGCCGGCGGCTCTGTCCGTGCCGTTGTGGAAATGGCCGGCATCCGCGACATCCGTACCAAGTGCCTGCGTTCCAACAACCCCCAGAACGTGGTCGCCGCCACCATGGAGGGTCTGAAGTCCCTGCGTGACGCCCAGCAGGTCGCGGTTGTCCGCGGCAAGGACGTCAGCGAGCTGTAAGGAGGGCTGAACACCATGAAGACTTATAAGATTACCCTGGTGAAGAGCCTGAACGGCCGCTTCAAAAAGCATATCGCCACCGCTGTCTCTCTGGGCCTGACCAAGATCGGTGATACCACCGTCCAGCCCGACAACGAGATGACCCGCGGCAAGATCAGCCAGATCAGCTACCTGATCCGCGTTGAAGAAATGAACTAAGGAGGTTGCCGGAAATGAAACTGCATGATTTACAGCCCGCTGCCGGTAGCACCAAGACCCGCAAGTGCAAGGGCCGCGGCATGGGCTCCGGCAACGGCAAGACCGCCGGCCGTGGTCACAAGGGCCAGTGGGCCCGCAGCGGCGGCGGCGTCCGCCCCGGTTTCGAGGGCGGCCAGATGCCCCTCACCCGCCGTCTGCCCAAGCGCGGCTTCCACAACATTTTTGCCAAGAACTATGCTGAGGTCAACGTGGCTCAGCTGAACGCTCTGGAAAACGGCACCGAAGTTACCTTCGAGACCCTGGTGGCCCAGGGCCTGGTGAGCAAAAAGTACGATGGCGTCCGCATCCTGGGCAAGGGTGCGCTGGAGAAGAAGCTGACGGTCAAGGCCGCCGGCATCACCGCTTCCGCCAAAGAAAAGATCGAAGCCGCAGGAGGAAAGGCGGAGGTGATCTAAGTGATCGAAACCGTCAAAAATGCGTGGAAGATCCCCGAGCTGCGCAAAAAGCTGACCTTCGTCCTGTTCGCCATCATCATTTTCCGTCTGGGTTTCGCCATCTACGTCCCCTTTGTGGACACCAAGCTGCTGGCTGACCAGTTCGCCGCTCTGAACAGCGGCAACCTGCTGGGTTACTTCAATACCCTGGCCGGCGGCGGTATGTCCACCGCTTCCATCTTCGCCATGAGCATTTATCCCTATATCAATGCGTCCATCATCATCCAGCTGCTGCAGGTGGCCATCCCGGCCCTGGAGCGGCTGGCCAAAGAGGGCGGCGAAGAGGGTAAGAAAAAGATCCAGAAGATCGTCCGCATCACCACTCTGGTGCTGGCCTGCATCATGGCTCTGGGTTACTACGTCACCCTGAAGAGCATGGGCGTTCTGACCCGCGCCGACCTGTGGAGCGCCATTGTCATCATCGCAACCATGATGGCCGGTTCCATGTTCGTCATGTGGCTGGGTGACCAGATCACGGAAAAGGGCATCGGAAACGGTATCTCCATCATCCTGCTTGTTGGTATCGTCTCCCAGGGCCTCAGAGCTGTGGTCAAGATCATCAATATGCAGTGGTGGGCCATGATCATCACCCTGGTGATCTGCCTGGCCATCATCGCCTTCATCGTCTATATCACCGAGGCTGAGCGCCGCATCCCGGTGCAGTACGCCAAGCGTGTGGTGGGACGGAAGCAGTACGGCGGCCAGAGCACCCACCTGCCCATGAAGGTGAACATGTCCGGCGTCATGCCCGTCATCTTCGCCTCCACCATCTGCGGCGTCCCCGCCACCATCGCCGGTTTCACCCAGCCCCAGGAGGGCGGCTTCTGGTGGAACATGACCAACAAGTGGTTCGCGCCCGGCGCCACCGCCTATATCATCATCTACGTCCTGCTGATCTTTGCCTTCGCTTACTTCTACTCCACCATTCAGTTCAACCCCATTGAGGTGGCCAACAACATGAAGAAGAACGGCGGCTTTATCCCCGGCTTCCGTCCGGGCAAGCCCACCTCCGACTTCATCGCAAAGGTCCTGAACAAGATTACCATGATGGGCGCTATCTTCCTGGCGATCATCGCCGCCCTGCCCCAGATCATGTCCAACCTCCCCAGCCTGGGCGGACTGGCCATCGGCGGCACCACCACCCTCATTATGGTCAGCGTCTCTCTGGAGACTGTCCGCGCCATCGAGGGCGAGCTGATGATGCGTCACTACAAGGGCTTCCTGGAATAAGAAAGGAAACGGCCGTTTTATGAAACTGATCTTACTGGGTGCCCCCGGCGCGGGAAAAGGCACGCAAGCAGATTTCATCAAAGCCGCGCTGAAGGTTCCCGTGATCTCCACGGGAAACCTTCTGCGCGAGGCCATCGCCCAGGGCACAGAACTGGGCAGACAGGCAAAATCCTATATGGACGGCGGCAAGCTGGTGCCCGATGATCTGATCATCGGCCTGGTGAAGGAAAAGCTGGCCTCCCACGACTGTGAGCAGGGCGCCATCTTCGATGGGTTCCCCCGCACCGTGGCCCAGGCCGAAGCCATGGAGTCCTTTACCGATGTGGACGCCGCCCTGTCCATCGAGGTGCCGGACGAAGCCATCGTTCACCGCATGGCCGGCCGCCGCACCTGCCCCAAATGTCACGCCACCTACCACGTGGAGGGCAACCCCCCCAAGGTGGAAGGCGTCTGCGACAAATGCGGCGAAAAGCTGGGCATCCGTCATGACGACGATCCTGAGGTGGTGCTCCAGCGCCTGGAAGTTTATCACGCGCAGACCGAACCGGTGAAGGAACACTATGCACAGCTGGGCAAGCTGCGCTCGGTGGAAGGCATCGGCAGTGTGGATGAGATCCGCAAGCGGATCTTCGATACGCTGGGGCTGAACGTATGATAAAGATCAAATCGCCCCATGAGATCAAACTCATGGCGGAGGCGGGACAGATCGCCGAGCTGGCCAGAAGGGCCTGCGGCGAGCTGGTCGCGCCGGGCATCACCACCAGAGAGCTTGACCATGCCGCCCGAAAGGTCATCGAGGGTTACGGCGCAAAGCCGTCCTTCCTGGGCTACGGCGGCTTCCCCGGTTCCATCTGCTGCTCCATCAATGACGAAGTCATTCATGGCATTCCGGGCAGCAGAAAGGTGAAGCAAGGAGATATCGTCAAGATCGATGTGGGTGCGCTTTATATGGGCTACCATGGCGACTGCGCGGCTACCTATGCTGCAGGCGCCATCCCGGAAAGCACACAAAAGCTCATCCAGGTGACCCGGCAGAGCTTCTATGAGGGCATCAAGTACGCCCGCGAGGGCTACAGAATCTCCGATATTTCCCGTGCCATTGACGAATATACCGTAAAGAACGGCTTTTCACAGGTGCGGGACTATGTAGGACACGGCGTCGGAAGTGCGCTGCACGAGGAGCCCGAAGTGCCGAATTTCCTGGCTCCCGGCCGGGCCGGACACGGTCCGCGGCTGGTTGCCGGCATGACCATCGCCATCGAGCCGATGGTGAACATGGGCACTTATGAGGTCAAATGCCTATCCGATGGCTGGACAGTCAAAACGGCGGACGGAAGCTTGTCCGCTCACTATGAGAACACCGTCCTGATCACCAAGGATGAACCCATCATCCTGACCGCCGACAAAGACGGAAGGCATGCTTAAACCGAGGAGGCAACTTGTATGGCGAAAGAAGACATGATCGAAGTTGAAGGTACCGTTATAGAGGCGCTGCCAAATGCGATGTTCAAGGTGGAGATCATGGGAGGTCATGTGATCAACGCACATATCTCCGGCAAGCTCCGCATGAATTTCATCAAAATTCTGCCCGGGGACAAGGTAACTGTCCAGATGTCCCCCTATGATCTGCAAAAGGGCAGGATCACCTGGCGCTCCAAGTAACACAGAAAGCAGAGTATTTAAGGAGGAACTTAACCATGAAAGTTAAACCGTCCGTAAAACCCATCTGCGAAAAGTGCAAGATCATCCGCAGAAAAGGCCGCGTCATGGTCATCTGCGAGAATCCCAAGCATAAGCAGAAACAGGGCTAAAAGAACACAGGAGGTAGAATAAATGGCTCGTATTGCCGGTGTTGACCTTCCCCGCGAAAAGCGCGTGGAAATCGGCCTGACCTATATCTATGGTATCGGCCGCAAACTCAGCAACGATATCCTGAAGAAGACTGGCATCAATCCTGACACCCGTGTTAAGGATCTGACCGAAGATGAAGCCGCCAAGCTGCGCGAAGCCATCGAGCATGACTATGTGGTGGAGGGCGACCTGCGCCGCGATGTGGCTCTGAATATCAAGCGTCTGGTGGAGATCGGCTCCTACCGCGGCCTGCGTCACCGCAAGGGCCTGCCCGTCCGCGGCCAGCGGTCCAAGACCAACGCCAGAACCCGCAAGGGTCCCAAGAAGACCATTGCCAACAAGAAGAAGTAAGGAGGGAAGATAAATGGCTAAGGCACAGGCTACCAAAAAGGGCGCTGCTGTTCGTACCAAGCGCCGTGAACGCAAGAATATTGAAAAGGGCCAGGTCCATATCCGGTCTTCCTTCAATAACACCATCGTTACCATCACCGACCTGAAGGGCAACGCTATCGCTTGGGCTTCCGCCGGCGGCCTCGGCTTCCGCGGCAGCAGAAAGTCCACTCCCTATGCCGCCCAGACCACTGCCGAAACTGCTTCCAAGGCAGCTATGGAGCATGGCCTGAAGACCGTCGAGGTCTATGTCCGGGGTCCCGGCGCCGGCCGTGAGGCCGCCATCCGCGCCCTGCAGGCCGCCGGTCTGGAAGTGGTCAGCATCAAGGACGTCACCCCCATCCCCCACAATGGCTGCCGTCCGCCCAAGAGAAGAAGAGTCTAAGGAGGTAAGGTCACATGGCAAGATATAGAGACGCAGTCTGCCGCATTTGCCGCAGAGAGGGCGACAAGCTCTTCCTGAAGGGCGACAGATGCTATACCGATAAGTGCGCCATCGCCCGCCGCAGCTACGCCCCCGGCCAGCACGGCCAGGGCCGCAAGAAGATGAGCGAGTATGGCACCCAGCTCCGTGAGAAGCAGAAGGCCAAGCGCTACTACGGCCTGCTGGAGAACCAGTTCTATCACTACTTTGAACTGGCCTCCAAGATGACCGGCAAGACCGGTGAGAACCTGCTGAAGGTTCTGGAGTCCCGCCTGGACAACGTGGTCTACCGCGCCGGCTTCGCGATGAGCCGTCCCGAGGCCCGTCAGCTGGTCACTCACGGTCATTTCACCGTCAACGGCAAGGCCGTTAACATCCCCTCTTACCTGGTCAAGCCCGGCGATGTGGTCGCGATCGTTGAAAAGAGCATGAGCTCCGACAAGATCAAGGGTGTTCTGGAGGCCAACGCTTCCCGCCCCGCCCTCAACTGGCTCAGCGTCGACAAGAACAAGGCCCAGGCCACTGTCGTCAATCTGCCTGAGCGCAGCGAGATCGATCTGCAGGTCGAAGAGCAGCTCATCGTCGAGTTGTACTCCAAGTAATCCCTGCATTGGATCTTGTTAGCTTAAGCAGCGACTTTAACATAGGAGGGTAACGAATGATTGCAATTGAAAAGCCCAGTATTGAATGTGTCGAAGCCCTGGAAGACGGATCCTACGGCAAATTTGTCGTAGAGCCGCTGGAAATCGGCTATGGCACTACCCTCGGTAACTCCCTGCGCCGCATTCTGCTGTCCTCTCTGCCCGGCACTGCCGCCACCTCCATCAAGATCGACGGCGTGCAGCATGAGTTTTCCACCGTCCCCGGTGTGAAAGAGGATGTCACGGAGATCGTTCTGAATGTCAAGGGCATCATCGCCAAGCTGCACTGCGCCGGCGAGAAGACCGTGACCATTGAGGCTATGGGCGCCGGTGAAGTCACTGCCGGCGATATCCGCTGTGATAGCGAGATCGAAATACTGAACCCGGAACTCCACATCGTCACGTTGATGGAGGATGCCAAGTTCACCATGGAGCTGACGTTCAACCACGGCCGCGGCTATGTCCCCGCCGAAAAGAACAAGCCTGCCCAGTCCATCATCGGCCTGATCCCCGTGGACTCCATCTACACCCCGATCTATAAGGTCAATTATGTGGTGGAGAATACCCGCGTGGGCAACATGACCAACTATGATAAGCTGACGCTGGAGGTCTATACCGATAAGACCATCACCGCCCGGGACGCCATCTCTCTGGCGGCCAAGATCCTCACCGACCACCTGAGTCTGTTTGTGGATCTGTCCGACGAGATCGGCTCCAAGGCCACCGTGGTGGAAAAGAGCGAAGCCACCCAGGACAAGGTCCTGGAGATGACCATCGAAGAGCTGGATCTCTCCGTCCGCTCCTTCAACTGTCTGAAGCGTGCCGGCATCAACACAGTGGCCGACTTGGTGAACACCACCGAGGAAGACATGATGAAGGTCCGGAATCTGGGACGCAAGTCCTATGAGGAAGTCGTCAAGAAGATGGCCGACATGGGCCTGAACCTGGCGAAGGAAGAAAACAACTAATCCGAACAGGCAGGGCGGCGCTGCCCGGTGCAGCGCCGGTCCCCCGTCTTGACCGATAAGAGGAGGTAACACAAATGCCCGGAACCCGCAAGCTCGGCAGACCTACCGACCACCGCCGCGCCATGCTGCGCGCCATGGTCACCTATCTGCTGGAGAACGGCAAGATCGAGACCACCGTTACCAGAGCCAAAGAGGTGCGTCCCCTTGCTGAAAAAATGATCACCCTCGGCAAAAAAGGCGATCTGGCCGCCAAGCGTGCCGCTATGACCTTCATCACCAAGGAAGATGTTGTCAAGAAGGTCTTTGACGAACTGGCCCCCAAGTACGCTGAGCGTAACGGCGGCTATGTCCGCATCACCCGTATCGGCCCCCGCCGGGGCGATGGCGCTGAAATGGCCATCATCGAGCTGGTCTGATTTACATTAGCCCACCGATCCAAAAGGGATTGCTACGCAAATGATGCTGCGTAGCAATCCCTTCTCTTCTATCCGGAGGTACCATATGCATATCGAAAACAATATTTTGAAGCACTATCTCCGCAACTGTTATTTCATCACCGGCACGGCCTATGCGGGCAAGTCCACCATGTGCGCCATGCTGGCCGAGAAATACGACATGCTCCATTACAGCGAAAACTACGGCATTCATGAAATGCGGGAAGTGGCCGACCCCAAGCTGCAGCCCAATTTGTGCTATACCAAGCAGATGCCTTCCTGGGAGGCCTTTGTCACCCGCACCCCGGAGGAATACAATGCCTGGATCGAGGGCAGCGCCTGTGAAGTGAGCCAGTTTCAGGTGCTGGAGCTGATCAAAATGTCAGCCGCCGGCAAAAAGATCATCGTGGACACCAACCTGACCATTGAAATGCTGCGGGAGGTTTCTGATTACGGCCATGTAGCCGTCATGCTGTCTCCCCAGACCATCTCGGCAGAGCGATTCTTTGACCGGTCCGACGAGGACAAGCAGTTCCTGCTGTCGGTCATCGACGACTGTCCCGATCCCAAGTGGGCCGAGGATAACTTCCGCGCCTGTATCGCCAAGGTCAACCGTCCCGAAATCTTTGAGGCCTTTGAAAACAGCGGCTTCGCCGTGTTCAAGCGGGACTTTTCCGCCGGTGACACCCGTCAGGAGATGCTGGACCAGCTGGCAAAGCACTTCGGCCTGGAATAAGCAAACAGTACGTGAAAAGCGCGCCCCCTTGGCCCCCTCTGACGAGGGGGCTGTCAGCGGAGCTGACTGGGGGAGAGAAAGAGCCGATCCATGGAGAATTCCTCTGCAGCCTTTTTTAAATGAGATTATGGAAAACCATGAGGAAAACATCATCACTGTGTCTCACGGTGACCTTTTGAGCCTGTTCAATGCCACGTTTCAGTGTTTGCCGGTGGAGAGCCTGAACACCTGTGAGCTGTGGGGCGGGGCGGGGAGCGTCTCACGAATGACCGTGAAGGATGATGGCAAGCGGATGATCCGCTGCATGGGCGACCTTTCTTTCCTCAAATGAAAACCAAAAACATGAAGCGCACCGCCTGGAAGCGGCTTACACCGGAGCGTGCCTGCGGATCGCTTTGGGGCGCTGCGCCATCCTGGCCTAAGAGCCGCCTGCGGCGGCTTACATCGAAGGGATGACGGTATGATGTGGTTTATGAAAAACACGGTCAACCGTGCCTTTTTTCAGCTTATAGGGGAAAAGGCCGTCCCGCCTGCGCCGCCAGGTCTTCCGGGGACAAAACGAAAACCCGTTTGGCATCTTGCCAAACGGGTCATTTTTTATGCTTTCTGCCGCTTTTTCCAATAAATCAGTGCCACGGCGGCGGTCTCCAGGACATAAACAGCCCAAAAGGCGGCGTCTACCAGCCTTGCTTTGGCCTGACCGGTGTAATAAGCGTCCCAGGCCAGCGCCGCAAAGCGCGGCCCGCCCTCTGTCTCGGAAAGACAGCGCACACTGCGCACCGACCGGTTGCGCCACAGGTAGGTAAACAGCACCTTGCCGCTGCTGTCCGCCATTTTCCGGGAGAGGGCTTGCTCTTCTGAGATGACGCTGCCGTTTTCGTCCAGATAGGTGACGGCACTGTCCGGTGCGGGCGCCGTCGATGGAAAAGCCCGCCATGAGTCGACAACACAGGTCGGCTCCCCACAGAAGCCAGGTGGGCAGCTTGATAGAGGTGCGCATCACATGCTCAAAAATATCCCGGGGAGACGTAAAGGGGCAGTCGGCAATGACGCCCACCACATTGGGGGGCAGGTCCAGCCCGGCAGCCATCAAGACGGTAGCGCCGCCCATGGAGATGCCGTCCAGCACCACCCGGTGCCTTTCGCCCATGCGCTGCAGCAGCCAGATGCACCAGGAACGCACATCCCACCGTTCCCGGACGCCCATGGTCAGGTAGTCCCCCTGGCTTTGCAGGCTGGCCCGCTGATCGATGACCAGCAGGTTAAAGCCCATGGAGTAATATTCCTTGAGAATGCAGCTGAAGTCCCCCTCACCGCTGCTCTGAAAGCCGTGGACCAGCAACATGGTACCCCGGGCATCCTTTTGGGTCAGGTATTGGCCGTGCAGGCTCAGATGGTCGTAGCTTTCGATGAACACGTCCTCCCGGTCCTGCTTGGCGAACCATTCCCGCTCCCGCAGGATGATCTCGCCGTAAGGCTCCATAGCCGTGCCTTTCAATCCCCGAACGAACCGGTCGGGATCATAGGGCCTGCGGCGGAGGAACCGGTTTACCAGATGGGCGCAAAAGAGGAAATAAACTGCCAGCAGCATAAGGGCTACGCTTGCCGCGGTCCAAATCAGGGCTGCCATGGTTACAGACCCATGGCCAGACCGTCACGGCGGGGATCGGCGGCGCCCACGATGGTGCCGTCGGGCAGGATGGCGCAGCCGTTGACGCTGCCCATGATGCGGTTCCAGTCGTCATAACCCTTCACCGGATGGCCCATGGCCTGCAGTTTTTCGATGGTTTCGGCGGGAATGCGGCTCTCATAAATGATCCGGTCGGTGTGGTCGTCGCCAATACGGGGGGAGCCGATGGCGTCTTCCAGATTCATGCCGTGGTCGATCATCTTGGAAATGACCTGCACCACCGAGGAAATGATGCGGATGCCTCCGGGACTGCCCAAAACGGCAAAGGGCTTGCCGTCCTTCAGGATAAAGGTGGGGGACATACAGGACAGGGGCACCTTTCCGCCCGCCACGGCGTTGGCCGAGTTGGGGTCAAGGGAGAAGTCCGCCATCTCGTCGTTGAGCAAAAAGCCGGTGCCTTCGGGCACCACGCAGGAGCCGAAGAAGTGGTTGATGGTACGGGTGACCGCCACCAGATTGCCCTCGCAGTCGGCGATGGAGAAGTGGGTGGTAGAGATGCTTTCGTGCTTCCAGGGATCGCCGGCCGTAGGCTTGTGGGCGTTTTCGGGGTCAAAACGGGCAGCCAGCTCTTTGGCATAGTCCTTGCTCAGCAGGCCTTCCAGCGGCACCTTGACGAAGTTGGGGTCGCCCATGTGGGCCGCACGGTCGGCGTAGCACATCTTGAACACTTCGGAGAACAGGTGGAGATACTCCACGCTGTTGACTTCCAGAGCGGATACGTCGAAGTTTTCCAGCACGTTGAGGATCTGGGCCACGTGGGTGCCGCCGGAGGAGGGAGGCGGCGAGGAGATCAGCTCATAGCCCCGATAGGTGCACCGCACCGGCTCCAGCACCCGAACCTTGAAGTTCTGCAGATCCTCATGGGTCAGCACGCCGCCGTCCTTTGCCACCTGCGCGATGATCTTGTCGGCGATCTCACCCTTATAAAAAGCGTCCTTGCCGCCCTTGGCGATCTTGTCCAGGGTGTCTGCCAGATCAGGGTTGGAAATGATGCTGCCCACCGGCCAGGGCTGGCCGTCCTTCAGATAAATCTTCCAGCCATCGCCATAGGTTTTCAGCTGTTCCTGATGCTCGGTCATGTCGCCGTTCAGCAGGGGGGTGACCACATAGCCCTCCCGGGCCAGCTGGGCGGCGGGAGAAATCACCTGCTCCGGGGTCATGGTGCCGTATTGCTCCAGGGCGTACAGCAGACCGGCCACATCACCGGGAACGCCTACCGCTTTGCCGCCGTAGACGTTGGAGAGATCCTTGTCATAGTTGCTGCCGGAGGCCTTGGGGGTGTACATGGCGGGGGTGGCGGCCATGGGAGCATTCTCACGGAAGTCCAGAAAGACGCTCTTTCCGGTTTTGCCATCCCGAATCAGCATAAAGCCGCCGCCGCCTATGCCGCTGGCGTTGGGCTCGCAGACGCCCATGGCAAAGGCCACGGCTACCGCCGCGTCAATGGCGTTGCCGCCCCGGGCCAGAATATCCCGGCCGATCTGGGCAGCCTCGGCACGTCCGGCCGAAACCACGCCCTGCTTGCCGCAGCCGGTGCGGCCGGAGCGGATCATGTTTCCCTGTTCATCAAAGGGTCGGAAAGTGGTCATATTTTAAACATCCATTCTTTTTGCGGGGTCGATGTATTGTTCGTCATAGAGCACCCGGGCGTGGGGCTGCTGCAAAAGAGTCTTTTCCAGGGTGTTGCCAGTGACCCGGTCCACCTTCCGGCGGAAGACCCGGTTGTTCCGGTACCACCGGCCGTTTTCCAGGGAAAAGAACTCCTCCTCGCAGGAGACGTGCCACACGTGGCCGGGCAGCCGGGTGCACCGCAGCTCTCCCCGGAGGTACTGGCCGTCGCTGTGCACCAGGATCTGATAGGTATCCTCCGTGTCGTTGCGGAGGCGGTAATCCAGGTAGTTGTAGAGGATGGACGTCCCCACTCCGAAAGGCACCTGCCGCCCGAAGTCCGGGAACAGGTCGTAGTCATCGTGGTGGTGCCGCTCGGCCACCGTCAGGTCCGAGTGCAGGGCCATCCAGTGAAGCAGGTTGGAAAACTGGCACATCCCGCCGCCCACGCTTTCGCCGGGGACGCCGTTTTTCAGCACCATGCCGGGCAAAAAGCCCCGCTTCGCGGTGCACCGGCCCACCAGCTTCCAAAAGGAAAAGGTCTCGCCGGGGCGGATGAGGACGCCGTTGACGCAGGGGGCCGCCAGCCCCAGGGACACCGCCTTGTTGTCCTGCAGGCGCATATCTACCTGCCCCAGGGTGCGGCGAATGAGGGAATTGTGGGCATAGATGAGACAGGGCAGCGGCTCCGCCTGCTTTTCCAGGGCGAAGGCGATGCCCGCCAGGGCGTCCTGCAGCCGGCGCAGGGCGATGTTTTTTTCCACCGCCATCCGGTAGGTCACAGGGGACCATTGTGAAAAGCGTTTCATAGCGTTCCCTCCAGTAAACGGGCAAAAACGGCGGGGTCCGGTGCGGAAAAGGCCAGGGCCCGGCCGGTGGTGGGCTGGGTGAGGGTAATGGCGCAGGAATGCAGGGCGAAGCCCGCCATGCCGGGCAGCTCCCGCCCGTACATGAAATCGCCGCACAGGGGGTGGCCCAGATGGCTGAAATGCACCCGGATCTGGTGGGTGCGGCCGGTATCCAGCTGAATTTCCAGCAGCGTCCGGCCGTTTTGCTCCGCCAGCACCCGGTAGTGGGTGACGGCCCGCTGGCCGTCCGCCCGGACGCAGCGCATGATGCCTTTTCCCTCGGCCTTGCCGATGGGCAGGTCGATGACGCCGCGCTCCGGCAGGCCCGCGCCCTCGCAGACAGCGTGGTAGGTGCGGCGGATGCCCTTTTGGGCCAGCTGCTCCTCCAGCCGCTGGGCGGCCAGCTTGTTTTTGGCGCAGGTCATCAGGCCCGAGGTTCCCCGGTCCAGCCGGTTGATGGCCCGGAAGGTGGGAGTTTCGCCCCCACGGGCCAGATGCCACACCACCCGGTTGCCCAGGGTGTCGCCGTCGTAATGGCCCGGGCTGGGATGCACTGCCAGCCCGGCGGGCTTGTTGAGGATCATCAGGTCCGCGTCCTCATAGACGATGTCCAGCGGCCCTTCCCGGGGCTCCACCCGGCGTTCCCTGCCGCTTTCCGGCTCCCGCAGGACGGACAATACCTGCCCGGGCCGCACCCTTTGCCGCACCGTCACCCGGACGCCGTCCAGCAAAATGCCCTGCTCCGTTACCTTCAGCTGCCGCAAAAGGTTGGTGGAAAGGTGCATTTCCCGCCGCAGCAGGGTCAGCACCTCCAGCCCCTCGTCCCCGGGGGTGCAAAGATATTGCAGCCGTTCCATGCGCTCACCTCTCTTGATACTTTATCATAACACGGCGGGAAACATTCTTCAATCAAAAAGCCCCGAAGGGCTTTTGAAAAAGGTTCGCTTGTGCTGCGGGGATGGAAAACCGTTTATTCGGCGGGATATTCTTTGACCACCCGGGCGATCTCGGCGTTGGCGCTGTCATACAGCACCACTTCCAGGGTGACGTCTTCCTTTTGATAATCTTGGTTGTAACCGCCGCCGATCATGTCATGCACACGGGCGGACAGATTATCCTCGATCCACGGTTCCAGCTCCTCATAGCGGGTATACTTGGAGAGCTTGTCAAAGGAGAACAACGTAAATCCGCTGGGATCACATGCTCCCTCCTGCGTACAGACAAAGGAACCGACCGTCAGTTGGGCCTCCCAGCGCTGGGCGGGCAGGGTGGTGTAGCAGAAAAAGGAGAAGTCAAAGGGCCACTGATCAGGGGCGAGACCGGCGATGGCGCGCTCCAGCGGAAAGGAGGTCAGCGGTATATAAAAGCGATCGGGCTGATGCCAGAGAAAAGCACCTTTTCGGATCTCTGACATGTGCAGATGGGTGTCGGTAACACCCGCCACCATGTATCGCTGATAGTTGGTGCCATTGGAGTTGAGGGTTCCCAGAGAATGCGCCGAGACAAATTTGCTTTTTGGCGCCAGATTGCTGCTTTCCAGGCGGTTGAGCGCCCCCTGCGCGGTTAGGCGGGGACATTCGGCTCTGGCCCACAGGAAAAACAGGATAACCGCTGAAATCAGCAGATAGACCAGCAGTTTAACGGGCTTTTTCATAGACATCCCCTCCTTTCAGGTCGATCCGCAGGACATAGGTACGGCCCTCACAGGGCAGCTCCAGCGTCAGGCCGTCGGGCTCTTCGGGCAGTTCCAGAGAGAACCAACTGTAAAAGCTGCCGCCCTGCCGGTGGCCCCAAAAGGCAACGTGTCCAAAATCAAAGGCCTGCCCGTCCACAAAAAACCGGCTGCCCTCCGGCAGAACCGGCGGGTCTTGCCACAAGTATTTGCCGTCCATTTCTATCAGCATATTGACTTCCCACCGGTTTTCCCGCTGATCGAGGGCCACCTTGTGTACCCGCAGGGTGTAATCCCCCACGGGCAGGCTGGCCCCGGGCTGGCACACCCGGCGCAGCAGGACGCTGTCATCGGCGGGCTGGGCAAAATAGGCCTCCTGCAGTTGGGGATAGGGCGTGCCCTGGAACCAGTGGGGCAGCAAGTTGTCTTTCTTTACAAAGGAAACAAGCAGCGCCAGCGCCGCCGCCACCGCCAGGCAGATGGTCACCACCCGTGCCGCCTGCACCAGCCGGGTCAAAAGGGGCTGGTGGGCCTTTCGCAGCAGCCTGGCCGTGACCTCCGGGTCGCCCATGGCCAAAACGGCCTGTTGTTGGGCCTCCCCGGCGGAAAAGCCCGCCGCCGTCAGGGCTTCCGCGTGGTCCTCCATATGGTCCAGCAGCTCCTGACGGGCCCGGGCCTGCTCCTGTTTGGACACAATGCCGCGGACGGCCGCGTCGGCCCACCGCGCGGCATCATAGCGGTTCATGGCGGCCACCTCAGGCCTCCGGGCAGCTGCGGCGAAGTACCTGCTCCACCGCTCCGGCCACCCGGCGGAACGCCGCCTCCTGGTCCGCAAGGGCCTTGCGGCCCCGGGAGGTCAGGCGGTAATACTTCCGCGCACGGCCCGAGGGCGCCTGGGCGGAATAGCTCTCCAGACAGCCCTCCCGCTCCAGCTGGTGCAGCACCGGGTAAAGGGTGCCCTCCTTCAGCTCAAAGACCTGTTCTGACCGCAGCGCCAACTGGGAGATCATCTCGTAGCCGTACTTGTCCCCATCCCGCAGCAGGCTGAGCACCAGCAGGCTGACGCTCCCCGCCAATCCGTTTTTTTCCATGAGACCGCTCCTTTCCTTCGGACATAATACCTTGATGTTCTATGCCTGCATTATACATAGAACACCGAGGCTTGTCAAGCCCCTGTTCATCTGTTATACTGAAATTAAACTGGGGTAAGATTTTTTAATTTGAACTGTAATTTGAAAAAAGGAGGCGTTTTCATGGGCATTCCCAAGAAAAAAGCTGTCATCGTGGGCAAAAGCAAGCTGCCGCTGTGCATCATCCTGACGCTGGTGTTTGCCGCCCTGTATTTTTATCTGGCGCTGCCCGCCATCAATCTTCATGACCCGGCCTTTTACATTTTCTTTCTGGCCTGCGCGGCGGTGTTCTGCCTGCTGACCCTCATCACCGGCGACTATTCCGACGGCGAGAACCACGAGGCGCTGCGCACGGTGTGGAAGCGCTGCAAATGGCCGCTGATGGCCTGCGCCGCCCTCATCATCCTGCTGCTGGTGGGCTCGCTGCTGGGCAGCGTGGTGTTCCGCAGCGGCGCCTATACCCGCCTTCTGCCCATTCAGGAGGGGGACTTCACCGCCGATGTGGCAGAGATCTCCTTTGACAAGATCCCCATGCTGGACAAGGATTCCGCGGCCATGCTGGGCAGCCGCAAGCTGGGCGAGCTGGCGGACATGGTGTCCCAGTTCGAGGTGGCGGACAATTATTCCCAGATCAACTATCAGGACAGCCCGGTGCGGGTGGCCACCCTGCGCTACGGCGACCTGTTCAAGTGGCTCAACAACATGAGCGCCGGCCTGCCGGCCTATGTGCGGGTGAACATGGTCTCCCAGACGGCGGAGGTGGTGCGCCTGGAGCAGGGTATGAAATACACCACCTATGACCACTTCGGCCGCAACCTGTACCGGCTGCTGCGGTTCCGCTACCCAACCTTCCTGTTTGACGAGGCCAATTTTGAGATCGACGAGGAAGGCACCCCCTGGTGGATCTGCCCCCGCCAGGTAAAGACCATCGGCCTGTTCGGCGGCACCGACGTAGCGGGCGCCGTGCTGGTCAACGCCGTCACCGGCGAGAGCACCTATTACGCCGCCGAAGAGATCCCCGACTGGGTGGACCGGGTGTACTCCGCCGACCTGATCATCCGGCAGTATGACTATTATGGCCAGTATCAGAACGGCTTCTTCAACTCCATGTTCGGCCAAAAGGGCTGCACCGTCACCACCCAGGGCTATAACTACATCGCCCTCAATGACGATGTATATGTTTACACCGGCGTCACCAGCGTGGGCGGCGATGAAAGCAACATCGGCTTCATCCTGGTGAACCAGCGGACCAAGGAGGCCAAATATTATCCCTGCGCCGGCGCGGAGGAGTATTCCGCCATGGATTCCGCCATGGGCGTGGTGCAGCATCTGAATTACCGGGCCACCTTCCCCCTGCTGCTCAACGTGGACGGTCAGCCCTCCTATTTTATGTCGCTGAAGGACAACGCCGGGCTGGTGAAGATGTACGCCATGGTCAACGTGCAGAAATATAACGTGGTGGCCACCGGCGCCACCGTGGCCGAGTGCAAGAACACCTATTCCAAGCTGCTTCGGCAGGAGGGCCTGGCGCAGGGCGGCGAAACGGGCGTCACCGGCGTCATTGACGAGATCCGCACCGCCGTCATCGAGGGCAACAGCTGGTATTATTTCCGCCTCATCGGCGAGGATTGCTTCTATGCCGTCTCCGCCGGACAGTGTGAAAGCGCCATCATTTTGAGTGTGGGGGACAAGGTGCTCATCCAGGACGCCGCCGCCGAGGGCGACATTCGCCAGGCGGGCTCCATCCGAAAGGATTAAGGCAAAACTTTAAAGATTATTTACGGTTCTTTTCTTGTATTTCGCATAGGAATGTGATAAGCTGAAATTGTGAAAGAATTCACACGATCCGCACTTTTTCTGAGAAAGGAATCTGTATGAATATCCTGCTCTTCCTCACCCCGAAACAGGAAGTATCCTATTTGTATGAAGATTTTACCATCGGCCAGGCGCTGAAGGTGATGGAGCGGGTCCGGTACACCTCCATCCCCATCATCCGTCGCTCCGGGCAATATGTGGGCACGATCACCGAGGGCGACCTGCTGTGGCGCATCCGCCGGCTGGAAAACGGCTTTGCCGATGTGGACAAAACACCGCTGAAAGGCGTCCCCCACCGCAAGGATTACAAGCCGCTGATGGCCTCCATGGACATTGAGGACCTGCTGGAATCCTCCATGGAGCAGAACTTTGCCCCCGTGGTGGACGACCGGGGCATGTTCATCGGCATCATCACCCGGAAAAAGGTCATCTCCTATCTGTGCCAGGAGCTGAAGCTGCAGCAGTTTCTGAAACGGGCATAAAAATAGGCCGTTCCGGCGGCAGTTTCTTCCGTCAGCATCAAAATCAATCACAAAAAGCACCCCCGAGGGGGTGCTTTTTTGTTTGGGGCCGGGACAAGGGAGGGGCGCTGCGCCGTTTCGGTCCAAGAGCCGCCTGCGGATAGCTTTGGGGCGCTGCGCCATCTCGGCCCAAGAGCCACCTGTGGGCAGCTTTGGGGCGCTGCGCCCCCGGACCCCTGTCTGCCCAAAAGACGAAGCAAAAAGGCCCCATTGGCGGGTGCCGCGGAAAAGACTTGTGGGGCGAAAAAGTATCCGTTCGCGGCGCGCTCAGCAGGGGGTCCGGGGGAGTGCGCCATAACGGGACAGCTCCCCCGGCCGCCCTTTTCTCTTGTACCGTCAACGGCACGTTCTCTTTTCGGCGGGACGAAAAGAGAATGTGGGGTTGGAACTGTGGGTTCTTACGGTCAAGCCGCGCTGACTGGCCGGAAATATGATACAGTTGAGGGGCGCTGCACCATCCCGGCCTAAGAGCCGCCGATTACAGCAGCATGGCAAACACCTGGGCCGCCACCACCGTCATCAGCCCGGCCACGGCGATGGACAGGCCGCTCATGGCGCCCTCCACCTCGCCCAGCTCGATGGCTTTGGAGGTGCCCAAGGCGTGGGAGGCGGTGCCGATGGCAATGCCTCTGGCCACCGGCTCGGTGATGCGGAACAGGCGGCACAAAAACACCGCCATGCAGTTGCCCAGGATGCCGGTGACCACGATGGCGGTCACTGTGATGGCTGCGGCGCCGCCCAGCTCAGAGGACAGACTCATGCCGATGGCGGTAGTCACCGATTTGGGCAGCAGGGTAACATAATGGGCGTGGCTCAGGCCGAACAGGGCGCTCATGGCCAGAATGGACAGGCCGGAGGTCAGCACCCCCGACAAAACGCCCAGCACGATGGCCCGGGCGTGCCGCCTGAGCTGCTCCAGCTGGCGGTACAGCGGGATGGCCAGACTGACCGTGGCCGGAGTGAGCAGATAGCTCAGAGGGCCGGCGCTGTCACGAAACACCGTGTAATCCACCCGGCACAGCACCAGCACGGCAATGACGCAGGCCACCGCCAGCAGCAGCGGATTGGTGAGAGGACTTTTCCACCGCCGGTTGATGCGCACCGCCAGAAAATACGCCCCCAGACAGAGAAATACGCCGAAGCAGGCGCAGTTTTGCACCAGCGCGTTCATTTTTTCGCCCCCTTTTCCCTGCGGAGGAAAAACTGCGTCACCCGCCCGGTGACGGCAAAGGTGACCACCAATCCCACCAGGTTGATGACCAAAAAGGGCAGCAGGATGGCCCGCAGGCTCTGAAATTGGTCCATCAGTCCCACCGCCGCCGGGATGAACATGGGCGTCATGATCTGGATGAGAAAATCCGCCGCGTTCTCCACCTGCTCCAGCTTCACCAAGCGGGAGACCAGCAAAAGCAGCATCAGCGCCAGGCCGTAGATGCTGGCGGGAATGGGCAGCGGCAGCAGCCAGCGCAGGCCCTCGCCCAGCAGGCAGACCCCCAGGATCACGGCGAATTGTTTCAGATAGTTCAAGGGAAGAAGCCTCCTTTTCGGCGGAAAACCGCCTGCTCCATACTATCATGGGGGCAAACATCTGTCAACTTGCCGCCCCTCCCCCGTTGCGAAACCGGAGCGAATGTGGTACAATACTGGCAGCGCAGCGGCCCGCTTTGGCGGGACGGCTGTTTTCGAAGGACGGCCCCGGGGCGGTCCCCGCAAACTGACCTTATGATATTTTCTTAAAGTGGCACTTTATTCCGGGTCAGAATGCGCTATCATAAAGGCAGTACCAAACAAAGGAGACTGTCATTTATGAAAACACGGAACAACACCCTGGAAAAGCTGATCCTGTCCGCGCTGTTTGTGGCGCTGGGCTATGTTGCCACCATCATCATTCAGGTGCCCACCGTCACCGGCTACGTGAACCTGGGCGACGCCGTCGTCATCCTGGCGGGCTTTATCCTGGGCCCGGTCTACGGCTTCGTCGCGGGCGGTCTCGGACCGGCGCTGGCGGACCTGCTGTCCGGCTACGGCTACTATGTCCCCGGCACCTTCCTCATCAAGGGCGGCGTGGCGCTGATCGCCTGCCTGCTGCTGCGTATGTTTTATAAGAAGGGTCAGGAGCCTTCCATCCTCCGGCTGGTGTGCTGCACCGTCCCGGCGGAGGTGTTCATGGCCCTGGGTTATTTTGTCTATAAGGCCACCGTTCTGGGCGCGGGCATCGGCGCTGCCGCCGGCATCCCCGCCGACCTGATGCAGGGTCTTATGGGCGTGATTATCTCCGTCGTGCTGTTCCGGCTGCTGTACCGCGTGCCGGCCCTGCGCGAACGGTTCTGGAAAGGTTGATGATGTTTCATGTATGAACAGATCACAGAGCAGGCCCGTACCGTGATCACCGAGCTGCTGGACCAGGCAAAGCTGAAGCCCGGCCAGCTTCTGGTGATCGGCTGCTCCTCCAGCGAGATGGTGGGGCAGCGCATCGGCAAAGGCTCCTCCATGGAGGCCGCGGAGGCTGCCTTCGCGGGTATTTATCCGGTCCTGCAGCAAAAGGGTATCCAGCTGGCTGTCCAGTGCTGCGAGCACCTGAACCGCTCCCTCATCGTGGAGCGGGAGGTGGCTGAGGCCCGGGGCTTTGAGATCGTCAATGTCATACCCCAGCCCCATGCCGGCGGCTCCTTTGCCGTCACCGCCTGGAAGAACTTCCGGGATCCCGTGGCGGTGGAGACCATCGTGGCCGACGCCGGCCTGGATATCGGCGGAACCCTCATCGGAATGCATCTGCGCCGGGTGGCCGTGCCTGTCCGGGTCAGTCTGAAGCAGATCGGCGAGGCCAATATCCTGTGCGCCCGCACCCGTCCCAAGTATGTGGGCGGCTCCCGGGCGGTCTATCAGGAGATGTGACCATGGCCCAGGCCTTTGACGCCCGCCGTATGGCGGAGGCGGTGGCGGAAGTCCGCCGCCGCATGGAACAGGCCGCAAAAACCGCCGGGCGCGACCCGGCGGATATTTTGCTTTGCGCCGTGTGCAAGACCCGCACCCCGGACACCATCCGGGACAGCGCGGCCCTGCCGGTGGACCTGTTCGGCGAGAACCATATGCAGGAGCTGGTGACCAACAGCGACGCCGGGGCCTATCTGAACAAGCCGGTGCATTTTATCGGCCACCTGCAGACCAATAAGGTGAAAAAGGTGGTGGGCCGGGCGGATATCATTCAGAGCGTGGACAGTATCCGCCTGCTGGAGGCCATCGACAAGGAGGCCGGCAAGCAGGCCCTGCGCCAGGAGATCCTGCTGGAGCTGAACATCGGCGGCGAGGTCACCAAGACCGGCGCCGCTGCCGAGGACCTTTGGCCCATGCTGGAGCGGGCCGCCGGGCTGGAACATGTCCATGTTCGAGGTCTGATGGCCATCCCCCCTGCCTTTGACAACGGGCCGGAGAGCCGCCGGTACTTTGCCATGCTGCGGGAGCTGCTGGAGCAGGCCAAGGCCCGCAAGTATGAAAACGCCGATCTGGACATCCTGTCCATGGGTATGAGCGGCAGCTACGAGGCCGCCATTTTAGAGGGCGCCACCCTCGTCCGTGTAGGCACCGCCATCTATGGCGAGCGGGATTATCCCAACAGAGGTTAATTGCCAAACAGTAAAAAGACCGTCGAAAGACGGCCTTTTTGTACATTTTAACTAATATATAGTATTGGCATATGAACATAGGGATTTTCGCCTGGAAAAAATTGGACGAACTTTATTTGGGGTGATAATTTGCAAACCTTGGGTACTGTCCACCGTACAGCATGGTCTACGGCAATAGATGACTGGGAGTCAGCGGCGGATGTCAGTATCCTGTATTCTTCAAGATCAGCAAACAGATTGGAATCTTCTTGGTTGGCTCGCAGCATATTGGCCGGATTTATCGTTTTTGTGTGCAGGAGGTGCTCAAAGGTGAAGGAATGGAGGAATCTATAGAAATCAGTATTCCTTATTCAACGACAAGGAGTTATCGTTCCAAGGCTGCAGACTATACCTATGTAGATCCCCGGTTTATAGAACCAGAGTTGGAGACAGAATATCTTCTGTTTTTGAATTACAGCGAAAACAGCGGTCACTATTATGGGGCGGGAGAGCCTTCAGCAATCAAAAAAGGTGAAGACAGCAGCGCAGAATTACAATCTAATCTGTTAGAGCGGGATGTTCCTTTTTCCTTGCAAGGCACTGTCGCGGGCAGCGACCAAAAAATAGCGGTAACGATCGATGCGGGAAGCGTCGAAAACTTCACGAAGAATATGACTTTTGAGCAAATATACCAAGCTGCAAAAGCAGAATCAGCAAATTTGCACTAAAAAAGTGTCCCGGAACATCCGGGACACTTTTTTTGTGTAAGGCAATGTTTACTTCTTCTGCAGATACTCGTCGATGGCAGCGGCGGCCTGCTTGCCGGCGCCCATGGCCAGAATGACGGTCGCAGCGCCGGTGACGGCGTCGCCGCCGGCGTAAACGCCCTCGCGGGAGGTCAGGGCGTTCTCATCCACGATGATGCCGCCGTGCTTGTTGACCTCCAGCCCCTTGGTGGTGTTCTTGATGAGGGGGTTGGGGTTGGTGCCCAGAGCCATGATGACGCAGTCCATCTCCATGTCGAACTCGCTGCCGGGGATCTCGATGGGACGGCGGCGGCCCTTTTCATCGGGCTCGCCCAGCTCCATCCGGATGCAGCGGATGCCCCGGACGGAACCGTTTTTGGGATCGCGCTTGTCATCGGGATTGTGGTAGCCCAGGATCTCCACGGGATTGGTGAGGGTGTCGAAGATGATGCCCTCCTCCTCGGCGTGCTCCACTTCCTCATGACGAGCGGGCAGCTCCTCCATGGAGCGGCGGTAGACGATGTGTACATCGGCGCCCAGACGCTTGGCGCAGCGGGCGGCGTCCATAGCCACGTTGCCGCCGCCCACCACAGCCACCTTCAGGCTGTGCTTGATGGGGGTGTCGGCGCCCTCGCGGTAGGCCTTCATCAGGTTGATGCGGGTCAGGAACTCGTTGGCGGAGTACACGCCCTGCAGGTTCTCACCGGGGATGTTCATGAACTTGGGCAGACCGGCGCCGGAGCCGATGAACACGGCCTCGAAGCCCATCTCGCCCATCAGCTCGTCGATGGTGATGGTCTTGCCCACCACGGTGTTGACGGCCACATCCACGCCCAGCTGCTTCAGAGTGTCCACTTCCTTCTGGACAATGGCCTTGGGCAGACGGAACTCGGGGATGCCGTAGACCAGAACGCCGCCGGCCTTGTGGAGAGCCTCGAACACGGTGACCTCATAGCCCAGCTTGGCCAGGTCGCCGGCGCAGGTCAGGCCGGCAGGGCCGGAACCGATGATGGCCACCTTGTGACCGTTGGAAGCGGGCTTCTTGGGGGGCTGGGTGGCGTTGGCATTGTGCCAGTCGGCCACAAAGCGCTCCAGACGGCCGATGGCCACGGGCTCGCCCTTCACGCCCCGGACGCAGTACTTTTCGCACTGGTTCTCCTGGGGGCAGACACGGCCGCAGACGGCGGGCAGAGAGGAGGTCTTGTTGATGATCTGATAGGCGGCTTCAAAGTCGCCCTCAGCTACCTTGGCGATGAAATCGGGGATGTTGATCTGGACGGGGCATCCGTTTTTGCAGGGCATCTTGGGGCAGCCCAGGCAGCGGGTGGCCTCTTCCATGGCCATCTCCTTGGTGTAGCCCAAGGCTACCTCGCTGAAATTCTTATTCCGCACGTCGGGCTCCTGAGCGGGCATGGCGTGGCGGGGCATCTTCATATCGGCCATGGTTATTTGACCTCCTTCTTGAACAGGTTGCAGGCTTCGTCATAGGCGTGGCGCTCAAATTCCTTATAGATGGCGCCGCGGGAGATGGCCTCGTCAAAGTCCACCTTGAAGCCGTCGAAGTCGGGGCCGTCCACGCAGGCGAACTTGGTCTCGCCGCCCACGGTCAGGCGGCAGCCGCCGCACATACCGGTGCCGTCCACCATGATGGGGCTCATGGAGACAACGGTGGGGATGTCATATTTCTTGGTGGTCAGGGTGACGAACTTCATCATCACCAGGGGGCCGATGGCGATGACCTCGTCATACTGGTTGCCTTCCTTGATAAGGGCCTCCAGCGCGTCGGTGACCAGGCCCTTTTCGCCGTAAGTACCGTCATCAGTCATCAGCTTGAGCTTGCTGGAGCAGGCGCGGAACTCATCCTCCAGGATCACGATCTCCTTGGAGCGGAAGCCGATGACGGAGTGGACCTCACAGCCCTCGGCGTGCAGCTTCTGAGCCACGGGGAGCGCGATGGCGCAGCCCACGCCGCCGCCCACCACGGCGACCTTCTTCAGACCCTTGGTCTCGGTGGCGTTGCCCAGAGGACCAACGAAATCCTGCAGGCACTCGCCTTCGTTTTTGGCGTTGAGCTTGACGGTGGTGGCGCCCACCACCTGGAAAATAATGGTAACAGTACCCTTTTCCCGGTCATAGCCGGCGATGGTCAGAGGGATGCGCTCGCCCTCTTCGTCCACACGCAGAATGATGAACTGACCGGGCTCGGCCTTTTTGGCGACCATGGGGGCCTCGATCTCCATCAGGGTGACAGTGGCGTTCAGGGGCTTTTTCGTTACGATGCGATACATAAAACGTACCAGTCCTTCCTGAATTCTGATGTATTTGGCGAATGATTGGTCTTTTGTTGGACACAGTCAGTATACCACCCCGGGCACCCAAGGTCAATTCTTTTTGCAGGATTTCCCCGGAAAGGCAGAAAAAAGCCCCCGCTTTTTCCAGCGGGGGCAAAAACCTTGCTTTACCGGTGGGTGCCCACATGAAACAGGGCGATGGTACCCGGACCGGAATGAGAGCCGATCACCGGTCCCACGTGGTTGAATACGAAGCCTTTTACCGGGACCTCCGCGGCGATCAGGTCGGCAAGCTGCCGGGCCTCGGCCTCGCAGTCGCCGTGGGATATGTAAATGACCTGGTCCTCCGGGTGGATAATGGTCTCCTTCAGGTGGTCCTTCAGGGCGATGATGGAGCCCTTCCGGCCCCGGGCGGTGCCGATCTTGATGAGGCGGCCCTCATCGTCCACGTGCATCACGGGCTTGATCTGCAGCGCGCTGCCCAAAACGGCGGTGGTCTTGCTCACCCGGCCGCCCCGGTGGAGGAAGAACAGGTCGTTGACGGTGAACCAGTGGCACAGGTGGGGGACCAGCTCCCGGGCAAAGCCGGCAGCCTCCTCCAGCGTGCAGCCCTCCTGCTGCTTTTCCCACACCAGCCGCACAAACAGGCCCTGGCCCAGGGAGGCGCACAGGCTGTCCACGCACAGGATCTTCCGCTGGGGATACCGGTCCGCCAGCTCCTGGGCGGCCATGGCGGCGGTGGCGGCGGTGCTGCTCAGGGCAGAGGAAAAGCTGAGCACCAGCACGTCCCGGCCCTGCTCCAGCAGCGGCTCCAGGCCCTGCAGATAGTCCCCCAGGGACGGCGCGGAGGTGGAGGAGCTTTTCTGCGCCCGCAGCAGGCCGTAAAAATCTCCGGCGGAGACCTCCCGCCAGTCCAGATGGTTTACAAAAGTCTGATCTTCTACGCGGACAGAGAGATTGATCACCGAAAGGTCCATTTCCCGGGCCAGTCCGGCGGGCAGGTCACAGCAGGAATCGGTGACGATGGCAAATTTACACATAAACGGTCGCTCCTTTCCGGACCTGAACGGAAAGCGGGCCCAAGCCGGCTCCCTTTCCGGGGTCCTTTGCAGTATATCACATTGTCTGCGGGGATGCTGTAGAAATCAGCCGAGGACGGACACCACGCCCATGCTCACGGTGAGCATGATCAGCCCCGCGGCGGCCACGCCCAGGGCGATGGTGGGGACGGCGGCGCGCAGCTTGACCCCCATCAGGGCCGCCACCAGCGCGCCGGTCCAGGCGCCGGTGCCCGGCAGGGGGATGGCCACCAGGATAAACAGCCCCAGTACCTCATATTTATAATATACATCCATCTTTTTCCGGGCGCGCTCCAGCAGCCAGCGGGATATGCCCGCAAAGTACCGGGTGCCGCTCATCCACTCCAGTACCTTGTTGATGAACAGCAGGATAAAGGGCACGGGCACCATGTTGCATACCACGCACAGGACATAGGCAAACCAGGGGTCCAGCCCCCGGGCGATGGCCCAGGGCAGCGCGCCCCGCAGCTCCAGCACCGGCGTCATGGACAGCAGGGCGCTCTGGAGGATGGTCATGACAGTCTGATTCAAAAGGGACGCTCCTTCCGGAAACATAAAATCGAGGGCGGATATTTTTCGCATGTTTCCACTGAGGGTATGATACCCCATTTGCCGCTGTTTTGCAAGGCGAAAGGGGTGCCCCGCCAAAAAAAGTTGCCGGCGGGGCACAAAAAAGGAACAGGGCGCGTGCCCTGTTCCCTGCCCGGCGGGCGCCCGGGGGCGGGCGTTACCGCAGGGCTGCGAAGCCCTTTCCCAGATCGGCGATGATGTCGTCGATGTGTTCCGTGCCGATGGAAAGGCGGATGGTGTTGGGCTTGATGCCCTGGTCCAGCAGCTCCTGGGGAGAAAGCTGGGAGTGGGTGGTGGTGGCCGGGTGGATCACCAGGCTCTTTACATCCGCCACGTTGGCCAGCAGGGAGAAGATCTCCAGGCTGTCGATGAACCTGTGGGCCTCCGCCTGGCCGCCCTTGATCTCAAAGGTGAAGATGGACGCGCCGCCATTGGGGAAATACTTTTCATACAGGGCGTGGTCGGGGTGGTCCGGCAGGCTGGGGTGGTTGACCTTTTCCACCTGGGGATGGTTTGCCAGGAACGCCACCACCTTCCTGGTGTTTTCCGCGTGGCGGTCCAGGCGCAGGGAAAGCGTCTCCACACCCTGAAGCAGCAGGAAGGCGTTGAAGGGAGAGATGCAGGCGCCGGTGTCCCGCAGCAGGATGGCCCGAATGTAGGTGACGAAGGCGGCGGGCCCGGCGGCGTCCACAAAGCTGACGCCGTGGTAGCTGGGGTTGGGCTCTGCGATGGGAGCGTACTTGCCGCTTGCCTTCCAGTCAAACTTGCCGCCGTCCACAATGATGCCGCCCAGGGTGGTGCCGTGGCCGCCGATGAACTTGGTGGCGGAGTGGACCACGATGTCCGCGCCGTGCTCGATGGGACGGATCAGGTAGGGCGTGCCGAAGGTGTTGTCGATGACCAGGGGCAGGCCGTGCTTGTGGGCAATTTCAGCGATGGCGTCGATGTCGGGGATATCAGAGTTGGGGTTGCCCAGGGTCTCCAGGTAGATGGCCTTGGTGTTGGGCTGAATGGCGTTTTCCACCTCCGCCAGGTCGTGAGCGTTGACAAAGGTAGCAGTCACGCCGAACTGGGGCAGGGTGTGGGCCAGCAGGTTGTAGCTGCCGCCGTAGATGGTCTTTTGAGCCACGATGTGGTCTCCGGCCTGGGCCAGGGCCTGGATGGTGTAGGTGATGGCCGCCGCGCCGGAGGCCAGGGCCAGGGCGGCCACGCCGCCCTCCAGAGCCGCGATGCGCTTTTCCAGCACGTCCTGGGTGGAGTTGGTGAGCCGTCCGTAGATGTTTCCGGCGTCCGCCAGACCGAACCGGGCGGCGGCGTGGGCGGAGTTGCGGAACACATAGGACGTGGTCTGATAAATGGGGACGGCACGGGCATCGGTAGCGGGGTCGGGCTGTTCCTGGCCGACGTGAATCTGCAGGGTCTCAAATTTATAGTTACGCATGGTAAATACCTCTTTCATGTAAAATAATCGGATTTTGGATATGAAAAAAGCCGGGGCGAGGTTCGCTCCCGGACTGCATATGGCCTGATGAAGGTTCACCTGTGAAGGACCCGGCAAACAGGGCGCGCGCCGAAGCCCCCGGCCATAGCGGCAGTCCGGGAGTTGAGCATTCGTCCGCAGCGGAAATTGCTTCTCAGCAGCGCGATAAACCAACGGCGCATTTCGCAGGCCCTCCTTTTGCATCTACCTATCTTACTAATAGGTTTGTTGGAATTATAGCGCGCCGGGGGACATTTGTCAATGCTTTTTTTGAAAAAAAGGACGCTCCGCCGGCAAAAAACCGTACAGTAAAAAATATTTACATTTTTGAAAAGATTCGGTGTTTTTTTGTTTCTTGATTTATGTTATAATAAAATAAATATGAAAAGACTGGAAAGAAAGGAAGGACTGGCATTTTGCATACCACCCTGGTAAAACTGAAAGAAAAGCTGGCGGAGTCCCTCCGGGCGGTCCTGCCCATCATCTGCATCGTGATGGTGCTGTGCTTCTCCGTGGCGCCCATATCGCCCAGCATTCTGCTGTGCTTTTTGATGGGCGCGGCCCTTATCGTGGTGGGGACCATGTTCTTCACCCTGGGCGCGGAGATCAGCATGTCGCCCATGGGGGAACAGGTGGGCTCTGCCATGACCCGCAGCAAAAAAGTCTGGGTGATGGCGGCCCTGGGCTTTGTTCTGGGCTTCATCATCACCATTTCCGAGCCGGACCTGCAGGTGCTGGCCCAGCAGGTGCCCGCCGTACCCAACAATGTGCTGATCTTCGCGGTGGCCGGCGGCGTGGGCCTGTTTCTGGTGGTGGCCCTGCTGCGTATGCTGCTGGGCGTCCCCCTGCCCCACCTGCTGGTGGGCTGCTACATACTGGTGTTCGGCCTTACCCTGTTTGTGCCCCAGAGCTTTTTGGCGGTGGCCTTTGACTCCGGCGGCGTCACCACCGGCCCCATGACCGTACCCTTTATCATGGCGCTGGGCGTGGGCATCGCCGCCATCCGAAACGACCGCCACGCCGCCAACGACTCCTTCGGCCTGGTGGCACTGTGCTCGGTGGGTCCCATTCTGGCGGTGCTCATCCTGAGCATGATCTACGATCCCCACGGCAGCGCCTATACGGCGGCCGCCATTCCCGATGTGGCGGACTCTGTGGAACTGTGGCAGCTGTTTCACCAGGGCTTCCCCACCTATATCCGGGAGATCGCCCTTTCCCTGGCGCCCATCATCCTGTTTTTCGGCGTTTTTCAGGCGGTCAGCCTGAAAATGCCCGGCCGCAAGCTGCGGCGGATCGGGGTGGGCCTGGTCTATACCTATGTGGGCCTGGTGCTGTTTCTCACCGGGGCCAACGTGGGCTTCATGCCCGCCGGCAACTATCTGGGCCAGCAGATGGCGGCGCTGCCCTATCATTGGATCATCATCCCCATCGGGATGCTCATCGGCTACTTCATCGTCCGGGCCGAGCCCGCGGTCTATGTGCTGAATAAGCAGGTGGAGGAGCTGACCGACGGCGCCATCTCGGAAAAGGCCATGGGCGCGGCGCTGTCCGTGGGTGTGGCGGTGTCCGTGGGCCTGGCCATGCTGCGGGTGCTCACCGGGCTGAACATCCTGTGGGTGCTCATCCCCGGCTATGCCATCGCCCTGGGGCTGTCCTTTTTCGTGCCCAAGATCTTCACGGCCATCGCCTTTGACTCGGGCGGCGTGGCCTCCGGTCCCATGACCGCAACCTTCCTGCTGCCCTTTGCCCAGGGCGCCTGCGTGGCCGTGGGCGGAAACATCGTCACAGATGCCTTCGGCGTGGTGGCCATGGTGGCCATGACCCCGCTGATCACCATCCAGGTGCTGGGGCTGGTCTATCAGCTGCAAAAGAAGCGCTCCGTCCGCCGCCAGACCGTGCTTGCCCCGGAGCAGGCCTTTGACCGGCTGGATGATGACGCCATCATCGACCTGTAAGGAGGGACCGCTGTGAACGAATTGTACCTGATGGTCACCATCACCGACCGGAACAAGACCAAGCGCTATATGGCCCTGTACGAGAGCTGCGGCATCAATGTCACCTTCGGCATGGCGGGCTACGGCACCGCCGCCGGCGAGATGCTGGAATATTTCGGCCTGGAGCAGAGCGAAAAGGCCGTGCTGGCCGCCGTGGTCACCGATGACACCTGGAAAGAGGCCAAGCGGGGGCTGGAGCGCCGCCTGCAGATCGATGTGCCCGGCACGGGCATCGCCTTTGTCATCCCCATGAGCAGCATCGGCGGGAAAAAGGCCCTCTATTACCTCACTGACGGGCAAAATTATGAAAAAGGAGAGGAGACCACCTTGAAGGATACCAAATATGAGCTGTTGATCGTCATCGCCAACCAGGGCTACAGCAATCTCATCATGGACGCCGCCCGGGAGGAGGGCGCCGGCGGCGGCACGGTGCTCCACGCCAAGGGCACCGGCCTTGAGCGGGCGGAAAAATTCCTGGGGGTCTCCCTGGTCCGGGAAAAGGAGATGGTGTTCATCGTCGCCCGCAGCGACAAAAAGCACCGCATCATGAAGGCCGTCATGGACGGCGCCGGGCTGGGCACAAAGGCCCAGGCCGTGGCCTTTTCTCTCCCGGTGACCTCTGTGGCAGGCATGCGCCTGGCGGAGGCCGACGAGCAGGTGGAGGAAGAAGCCTCCCGCGCCCTGTGAAAGAAGCGGTGTATCTACCGGGAACAGACCGGGCAACAGATCCGGCGGCACGCCTGGGTACGGCTGCAGCCCCCCCTGCCCGGCCTGACCGCTCCATATTACCCCGGCCAGGCGTGAGCCTTTGCCGGACAAAAAAGCCTCCGTATGACCGGGTCATACGGAGGCTTCGGTGTTTTCAGACGGCAGGGAACAGCCCCTGCGGCGCCGGGTCAGTCTTTACGGGGCAGGCCCAGGCCATGAGCCTTGATGCAGGCAAAGGTCTCCTCGCTGAGCACGTGCTCCACCTTGCAGGCGTCCGCCGCGGCGATGTCCTCCGGCACGCCCAGCTCCACAAAAAGCCGGGTCAGCAGCTCATGCCGCTCGTAGACGCTGCGGGCGATGGCCTCTCCCCGGGGCAGCAGGGTGATGTGCCCGTCGGCGGCCATGGCGATATAGCCGTTTTCCCGGAGCTTTTTCATGGCAACGCTGACGCTGGGCTTGCTGACGCCCAGGTCGTTGACCACGTCGATGGACCGCACGGCCCCGTTTTTCTGCAGCAGAATATAAATGGATTCCAGATAATCCTCAGCGGATTCGTGAATGTTCACGGCCATACGTCCTTTCCCGGATCTTGTTTATTTTAACAGATTAACACAGAGCGGAGAAAAATACAAGGCCCCGGGGGAAAGCCCGGGCGCGGGAGGCGCCTCGCGGCGAAAAAGGGTCTGCTTTTTGCAAAAAGCAGACCCTCTTTTTCAGCATTCTTCCGACCGTTTTTTGTCCAGGTGCCGCAGCACAAAGAGCAGCACCACCGACGCGGCGGCGATGGCTCCCAGGATGGACGCCACCAGAACGGCCGCTTTGCAGCCGGTTTTGGCGGGACAGTTGTGTACCGGACATTTCTTCATGAGCAGCACTCCCTTTGGTTCTTTTGCCTTTATTATACCGCGGAAGGGCCTGAAGAACAAGCGGACAAATTGTAAATTATATCCGCGCGTCAATTATACCCGCGGCGCCCGCAGGGCCCGGGTGGCGTTGAGCACCGCCAGCACCATCACGCCCACGTCGGCGAAGATGGCCCACCACATATTGGTCCGGCCCAGGGCGGTGAGCACCAGGCAGGCGGCCTTTACCGCCAGGGCGAACACGATGTTCTGCCGCACGATGCTCACGGTTTTTTTCGCGATGGCCATGGCCAGGGGCAGCTTCCGGGGGTCGTCGTCCATCAACACCACGTCGGCGGCCTCGATGGCGGCGTCGGAGCCCATGGCGCCCATGGCCACCCCCACGTCCGCCCGGGACAGCACGGGGGCGTCGTTGACGCCGTCACCCACAAAGCACAGGGTGGTGCCGCCGGGCTTGCTTTCCAGCAGCTGCTCCACCCGTTCCACCTTGTCCTGGGGCAGCAGCCCGGCGAAAAAGCCGTCCAGTCCCAGTGCCCGCGCCACCGGCGCGGCGGCCTGTTCACTGTCGCCGGTGAGCATCACCGTGCGGGAAACGCCCTGGCGCTTCAGACCCTCCAGAGCCTCCTTCGCCCCGTCCTTGGGCAGGTCGGCCAGCAGGATGCAGCCCAGATAGGCGCCTTCCGCCGCCACATGGACCGCCGTGCCCTCTGCGGCGCCCGCATCCAGCCCCAGGTCGGCCATCAGCTTGCCGTTGCCGGCGGACACGGACAGGCCGTCCACCCAGGCGGAAACGCCCCGGCCGGGGATCTCCCGCACCTCCTCCACAGCGTGGCCGGCGGGGTCGCCGCCCCAGCTTTCCCGCAGGGAGCGGCTGATGGGATGGTTGGAATAGCTTTCCGCCAGAGCGGCCAGCTCCAGCAGGCGGGAGGCCTGAACCCCGGTCTCCGGCCGAATCTGGGATACCTGGAACACGCCCCGGGTCAGGGTCCCGGTCTTGTCAAAGACCACAGTGCCCGCCTTGGACAGGGCTTCCAGGTCGGTACCGCCCTTCACCAGGATGCCCTTGGCAGAGGCGCCGCCGATGCCCCCGAAAAAGGACAGGGGGATGGAGATCACCAGGGCGCAGGGACAGCTGATGACCAAAAAGGACAGGGCGCGGTAGACCCACACGCCCCACCGGGGCGCGCTGCCCAGGGCCAGGCTGCCCAGAGGCGGCACAAGAGCCAGGGCCAGCGCCGCCAGGCACACCGCCGGGGTATAGACCCGGGCGAACCGGGTGATAAAGGCCTCGGACCGGGACTTTTTCATGGCGGAGTTCTCCACCAGGTCCAGAATGCGGGAGACGGTGCTCTCGCCGAAGGGCTTGGTGGTGCGCACCCGCAAAAGGCCCGTCAGGTTGACGCAGCCGGACAGCACCTCACAGCCCGCGCCCACCTCCCGGGGCAGGCTCTCGCCGGTGAGGGAGGCGGTGTCCAGGGAAGAAGCCCCCTCCAGCACCACGCCGTCCAGGGGCACCCGTTCCCCGGGCCGCACCAGGATGACGCTGCCGGGGGGCACCTCGTCGGGCGGGACCGCCTGTTCCCCCTCCGGCGTCTCCAGGGTGGCGCTGTCGGGGCGGATGTCCATCAGGGCGGCGATGCTGCGGCGGCTTTTGCCCACGGCATAGCTCTGGAACAGTTCGCCGGTCTGGTAAAACACCATGACGGCCACGGCCTCCTGGAAATTGCCCAGGGCCACCGCGCCCACGGTGGCCACCGCCATCAGGAAGTTTTCGTCAAAGGGGTCCCGGCTGCGGATGCCGTGGACGGCCCCCAGCAGGATGTCATAGCCCGCCAGCAGATAGGGCGCCAGCCACAGCAGGGACAGGGGCCAGACGGGGTCCAGCAGCTTCAGCGCCAGAAACAGCGCCGCGGCCCCCAGGATGCGGTACAGCATGCGCTTTTGTTTTTTGGTCATAGGTCAGCTTCCTTTCGGACGCGGGGGCGGGCAGGCCGCCCGCCGGTCAAAACTCGATCTCGCAGTCCCGCTCCACCTTTTTGCAGGCCTTCAGCACGGCGGGCATGACGGCGGCGGGGTCAGTCCCCTGGGCAAAGGTCACCTTCATCTTCTGGGTCATGAAGCTGACGGCGGCGTCGGCGACGCCCTCCACCTGCTTGGCGGCGGCTTCCATCTTGGCGGCGCAGTTGGCGCAGTCCACTTCGATCTTGTAGGTCTTTTCCATAAGTATGTCTCCTTTTTGTGTGTTTAAAGTGTGAAAAGGGGCGGAGTCCCGCCCCGGGACTTATTCAGAGAGGTGCTCCATGCCCAGGCTGAGGATGGCGCGGACATGGTCGTCGTCCAGGGTGTAAAAGATGGATTTGCCCTCCCGGCGGAACTTCACCAGCTTGGCGTCCTTGAGGATGCGCAGCTGGTGGCTCACGGCGCTCTGGGTCAGGCCCAGCAGGGTGGCCAGGTCGCAAACGCACAGCTCGCTTTCAAACAGGGCGTAGAGGATACGGATGCGGGTAGAATCGCCGAAGACCCGGAACACCTCCGACAGGTCGTACAGGCTGTCGTCGTCGGGCATCAGGCGGCGGACCGCCTCGATGTGTTCGGGGTGCCGGTGCTCCTGCTGGCAGACAGGGGGATTTTCGGCGTTTTTGGAAAAGGGGGACATGGGCGTTCGCTCCTTCCTACAAACATATGAGCATCTGTTCATGTGTTCATCATATACGCTTGGAGCCGCTTTGTCAAGCACAAAAAAATTTTTTTTCATAGGGGAAAATTCTATTGACAAAACCGGGAGATGATGTATAATAATATCTGCGTTTAGCGAGATTGTGTAAGGGTAGCACGACAGACTCTGACTCTGTTTGTGAGGGTTCGAATCCTTCTCTCGCTGCCAAAAAGGCACCGGTCAAAAAACCGGTGCTTTTCTTATTTCAAAAAACGCGCTCCGGGGGTTCGAACCCGAACCTGATCAATGCGCCCGGAGGGCGCGGGTTCTGCGAGCCGCCGCGCGGTTCGAATCCTTCTCTCGCTGCCAATGAAGAGAAATCCGAACTTTGCCATTATTGGTGATACATTCGGGTTTCTTTTTCATTAGAGCCATTTTTACGAGAAAGGTATTTATATTGTTTGCATGCAGTTTAATGCTCCCGGTGGGTACATCAAATGCACCCTGCTAACAATTCATTATACTTGGATATTTTGTCATTTTATGATAGTATTGTCTTGCAAAATGTTACTTAAGAATAATTCTAAATGATTATTGGAGTAGAATCAAAAAACAATTAGATATTTGCCTTGATACAATTCATTATGTTTTATCAGAATACAGGGGGTGGAATGTATAATATGAAAAAAGGAAAAATTATTATTCTGAATGGTGTTTCAAGTTCAGGAAAAACAACATTAGCAAAAATAATCCAAGACCGTTCTCCAATTCCGTTATATAGATTGGATATAGATGATTTTATATTAATGTCTCCCGACAAATTTAACGATTATGAAAATGGCGATTTTTCAGTACAATACGCTTTTGCTTCAAAGTTCTTTCATGCTGTAAAGTTATATTCAGATTTCGGATTTGATTTGATCGTTCCGTATATGTTCTTCAAAAACAGTGAGGCTTTACAAGAGTTTAGAGTGTTATTGAAAGATTATCCTGTTCTTGTTGTAAATATTTCCTGCTCTGTTGAAGCGTTACAAAGACGAGAATTTAAAAGAGAAAACAGGAAAATCGGTAGTGCAGAAGAACAGTTAAATCTGTTGGAAAAAGATTTTGAAAATAGTTTAACTGTTGACAATTCAGAAGAAACAAATGATGCGTGTGCAGATAAAATCTTAGAAGCGTTTATAAAGTGAATTTTACTTAAACTACAAGGAGAATGCTTTAAAACTCTCCTTGTCTAAAATCAAAAAATGTTCGGATCCACTTTTGAATTCTCTGCCAAAAAGGCACCGGTCAAAAAACCGGTGCTTTTCTTATTTCAAAAAACGCGCTCCGGGGATTCGAACCCGAACCTGATCCATGCGCCCGGAGGGCGCGGGTACCGTCAAGAGTTATGCGCAAATTTAGTGTGCAGACTCCGGCCGAATGAGGTCAGCCGGCAATAAAGACGTCCTCAAGAGCCGTCTCCAAATGCTTCATATTCATGTATTTCTTGTTGCCCCACTGGGTACCGGCTACATGGCGCAGCCGTGCACAGACCAGCATAAGGG
>JAQXOO010000008.1 GCA_029099685.1 Clostridia bacterium | reverse complement strand
GGGCATCCCCTTGACGATGATGTTTATCAGCAGTCCGCCGGGAATCACAAAGGAGCGGTAGGCCCCCACGATGAAGGGATTCTTCCCGGGGTTCAGGTGGGTCCAGCCCGCCACGATGCCCAGCTCCACAAACCGGGAGATGACGGTGGCCAGGGCCGCGCCCCGGATGCCCATGCCCAGACCGAAGATCAGGACGGGATCCAGAAGGATGTTGCAGCCCGCGCCGATGAGCACGGAAAGCATGGCCACCTTGGCCTTGCCCTGACAGGAAATGTAGCTGTTCAGGCCCAGGGCCAGCTGGACGAACAGCGTGCCCAGCAGATAGATGGACAGGTACTGGTCCGCAAAGGGGAAGGTCCGCTCACTGGCGCCCACCAGATACAGCAGCGGCTCCTTTATGGCATAGAACAGGGTGGTGAGCGCGGCGGAAAAGACCAGCAGCAGGAACACGCCGTTGCCCAGGATGTTCTGGGCGGTCTCCCGGTCCTCCTTCCCCAGATAAATGGCGGCGATGGGGGCGCCGCCGCCGCCCACCAGGGCGGAAAAGGCGCTGATGGACAGGATCACGGGCATGGTCAGCCCCAGTCCGGTAAGGGCCAGCTCGCCGTTTTCCGCCATGTGGCCGATGTAGATGCGGTCCACGATGTTATACAGCAGGTTGACCAGCTGGGCAACCACCGCGGGCAGCGCCAGCTTGAGCATCAGCGGCCACAGGGGCGCGGAAGCCAGCGCCTGCTGGGAATGATTCTGTTTTTCCATGGGATCAAGACCTCGATTTTGCAAAAAATGGTTAAAACATACGGAAAAGCCCGCGGGACGCTAATTTTGCTGGATCTGTGCCGTCACGTTCCGGACCCACTTTTCCCGGAACAGGTGGACAAAGCCTATGGTGACCTTCGCGATGTCATCGCAGAAGATCAGCAGGCACACGCACCACAGCGGCGCGCCCAGAAACACTCCCAGAAAGGCAAGGGGCACCCCCACCAGCCAGACGGTTCCGGTGTCCAGCAGACAGGCGAACAGGGTGTCGCCGCCGGCGCGGAAGATGCCCACCACCAGCGCCATGCTGTCCGCGCGCAGCGCCAGCTGCAGCGCCTGGAGGATGAGCAGCATCCTGGCCAGGGCCAGCGTCTCGGCGGACACCTGGTACAGAGACAGAAACAGCGGGTGGACGGCAATGGTGATGAGCCCCGTCAGCAGGCCGGTAAAGGGCAGCAGGAGGGCGAAACGGTAGCTGTAATCGATGGCGCCCTCCCGGTCGTCCTGTCCCACAAGGCGCCCGATAAAGATACCGCAGGCATTGCTGAGGCCCCGGGTAAAGACGAACAACAGCTGAATGGCTGTGTTGGCGATCTGCACCGCCGCCAGCGCTGCGGTGCCCAGCAGGCCGTAGGCCACGGAATACAGGCTGGTGCCGATGCTCCACAGCACCTCGTTGAGCAGCACCGGCCAGGCGGCGCGGGCATATTTGGTGACGAAGCCTTTATCAAAGGCGAACAGCTCCTTGGGAGAGGCGGCGCCGGGCAGGCCGTTGCGGTACACTGCCACCACCAGCACCAGGCATTCCGCCGTGCGGGCGACAGCTGTGGCGATGGCCGCGCCCTCCAGCCCCAGGGCGGGAAAGCCCAGCAGGCCGAAGATCAGCAGGGCGTTGCCGCCCACGTTGAGCAGGATGGAGAGCAGACTGGCCCGGGTGGGCAGGCTCACATCTCCGGTGCAGCGGCACACCATGGACAGGATCATGCTCACGGCGGTGACGGGATAGCTGATGCCCACGATGCGCAGATAGCCGGCGGCCAGGGTCACCGCCGGTTCTTCATGAACGTAAAACTGCACCAACAGCCGGGGCACCGCCAGGGCGCCCACGGTGAACAGCGTGACGGCCGCCGCTCCCAGCAGGTACATCATACCCATGGTGCGGCGGACATTTTTCAGGTCCCGGGTGCCCCAGAACTGGGACAAAAAGACGGATGCGCCGGAGTTGATGCCGAACAGCACCAGATTCAGCAGAAAGAAGATCTGATTGGCGCCGCCGGAAGCGGCCACCGCGTCATCGCCCAGCGAGCCGATCATGACCACATCGATGAGGTTGACCGCCGAAGCCAGAAAAAACTGCATGGCGATGGGCAGAGCGGTGCGGAAAATGGTCCGGAGGAACGCGGGTTCAAAGGCTTTTTTCAGTCGTGTCATAAGTACAGGTCAGGTGGCAGGCCCCGGCAGATCTCATGCCTGCCGGGGCGGTTGATGTCATCATTCGGTTTTGGGAGCCCGGGCGCCGTCGCCCTGGGGCTTGCCGCCCCGGTAGTTTCTGCGGCCGCCCCGGTGGCGGCGCTTGTGCTCGCCGCTCTCCTTGGGCGTCTGCTCGCCTTCCGCGGGCTTGGCTTCCCGCTGGGGGGACTTGTCCCGGCGGGGCCGGTCGCTTCGGGTCCTGGGCTTTTCGCCCTGGGGCTTGTCCCGGCGGTCATTCTGGGGGCGGTCGCCGCCGCGCCTGCTGCGGTCGCCGCGCTTCTGCCCTTTGGGCTGTCCTTCTTTGGGCTGTCCCTCTTTGGGCTGCTCATCCCTGGGCTGCCCGGCGCGGGCAGGTTCATCCTTGAGCTGCTCGCCGGGGACCGCGGGCTCCCGCTCCGCCCGGGATATGGGATGGGGGGCAGAGGGCTCGGGCAGGTCCAGCGGTTCGCCCTTGTCCCTGCCCCGGCGCAGGACGGCGCACTGGTCACAGGGAACGGTCACCGGCGCGTCCGCGCTGTTCTGCATCCGCACCCGGCAGGTGCCCCGCAGCAGGGAACTGTCCATTACGGTGCCACGGCCGTAGGGCGTGTCCACCAGGCTTTCGTTGGGGGGCGTCTGGCGGAGCAGGTCCTGATAGGCCTCGTTTTCATACTTCAGGCAGCACATCAGCCGGCCGCAGGTGCCGGAGATCTTGGTGGGGTTCAGGGACAGGCCCTGGTCCTTGGCCATGTTGATGGACACCGGCTGGAAGGAATCCAGGAAAGAACTGCAGCACAGGGGACGGCCGCAGATGCCCAGGCCGCCGATCATACGCGCCTCGTCCCGGACGCCGATCTGCCGCAGCTCGATGCGGGTGCGGAACACCCCGGCCAGGTCCTTTACAAGCTCCCGGAAGTCCACCCGGCCGTCGGCGCTGAAATAGAACAGGATCTTGCTGCGGTCAAAGGTGTACTCCACCGACACCAGCTTCATGTCCAGCTTGTGCTTCGCGATCCGCTCCTCGCCGATGCGGAAGGCATCTTTCTCGAACTGCAGGTTCTGCTCCATGGTCTTTTTGTCGGCCTCGGTGGCCGGACGCACCAGCTTTTTCAGGGGCTGGACGATCTTGCTGTCCTCCACCTGGGTGTTGGCCATGGCCACCTCGCCGTATTCCAGACCGCGGGCGGTCTCCACGATCACGGGCATCTCGTTCTTCACCTGGATGCCGCAGGGGTCAAAATAATAGACTTTTCCGACTTTTTTGAATCGGACGCCGATCACTTCTGTCATAATTCCTCCAAATCAGACGGTCCTTCCGCAAAAGGCCGCCAGCGCGCCCGACAGGGCGGTCACCGACGGGTTTTGTATCAGCATCGCCCGTTGCTTTTCCAAATATTCAAAAATATCCACATAACGCCTGTTTCCCGTCCGCCCCGCGGACAGGGTGAGCAGGCGGCAGCTTTCATCACAAAAATCGGCATATTCCTCACGGGACAGCCGTGTCAGCCCCTGGCAGGCCACAAAGATCTCCAGGGCATCGCCCTCCAGCGACTGCACAAAGGCCCGGGCGGCGGCCTGTCCCGGAGGCTCCTGGCCGGACAAAATGTCCAGCGCCCGGCCCAAAAGGCCTCCCGACCGGTCCGCGGCAGCCCGCAGCCGGTCCGCGGGCGCGTCGCACCGCCGGGAGAGCTCGTCCAGCAGCACCGCCGGGGGAAGGGGCGCCAGACGGAAGGTCTTGCACCGGGAGCGGACGGTCTGCAGCATGGCCTCGCGGTTTTCACACAGCAGCACAAAAACAGAGGAGGCAGGCTCCTCCAATACTTTCAGCAGGGCATTTTGAGAGGGCGGGTTCAGACGGTCGGCTCCCGGGATGACGAATACCTTGAAGGGCGCTTCGCTGGGGCGCAGAAAGCTCTGGGCGCGCAGGGTGCGCACCTGCTCCAGGCGGACGCCCTTACCCGGCTCCGGCTCCTTCAGCCAGATCAGGTCGGGGTGGGAGCCGGCGCTTGCCCGCCTGCAGGAGGGGCACACGCCGCAGGGACCGTCCTGTTCCGGACACAACAGGCCCGCCGCCAGGTCGGCGGCGGCGGTGCGCTTGCCGATGCCGGCGGGGCCGTCCAGCAGCACCGCCGAACCCACGCCACTGGGGGGCAGGGCGGCCAGCGCCGCTTTCAGCCGCTCATTGCCCAAAAGATGGGGCAGCTTCATCAGAATTTCTCAAAATTTTCCACGTTGAGCACGAAGATGGTGGCGCCGCCCACCTGGATCTCCACCGGCATGGTGGGGAAGAAGCCGATCCCCGCCTCAGAAGTGGTGGGCATCAGCTGCTTGCGGCTGCGGGAATACTGGTGGATGATGTCGATGACCGGGCGGACCTTTTCATCTTCCACGCCCACCAGGATGGTCACGTTGCCCGCACGCAGGAAGCCGCCGGAGGTGCTCAGCCGGGTGACGAAATATCCCGCCTTGTTCAGGTTCTGGATGACCACCGGCGCGTCGTCGCTGTTCAGAATACCAAGGATCATTTTCATAGGTTTTTCCTCGCTTTCGTTATGGAAAGGTTATATCTCATTCTTATGGAGCTGTTGGAAAAATAGCACAAAGCACCCCGTCATTCCACGTACTGCCGGGGAATGGAGGCGGGAACATACAGGGGCGCGGCGTCCAGCAGCACCTCGGTGCCCGGGCCGCACTCGATGTCGGTGACATCCACCGTGGTGTGGCTCACGCCCACATGGCCGATGACCGGCGCACGCTTGCCCCCCACGGTGACATAATACCGCCGCCCCCGGACAAAGGCCAGCATACAGGAGCAGGCCGCCCGGAAGCAATCCCGGAAGCGGGTGCTGGTGCGGATCTTTTCCAGCATATAACCGTCGGCGGAGCCCACCGGAACCACCGCCACCCGGGTGGGATGCTTGGTGACATAGGCGCTGCCGTAGCCCACGGGAGCGCCCTTGGGCAGCCAGCGCACCTCGGTGATGCAGCTCCGGAGCTTCCCTGTGCGCTGGAGGCCGTGGTCCCCGCGGGAGATGACCCGGCCGCCCAGGGCGGAGCCGATGCGCACCGCGTCCAGATTGGGCATTTTGCAGCCGAACATGGCCTCGGAATTGGAGGCGTGGAGCATCCCCGGGTCAAAGCCGGCGGCGCGGATCTTCTCCACCACCGCCTGGAAGGCGTCCAGCTGCTCCTGGGTCTTTTTCACGCTGCGGAAGGCGTTGGCGTAATGGGTATAGGTGCCGGTGACGTTGAGATTGGTCAGATAGCGGTAAACGCTGAGGATGCGGTCGATCTCCGTGGGCATGAAGCCGTACCGGCCCATGCCGGTGTCCACCTTGATGTGGACGTCGCACATCATGCCCTGGCTTTCCGCCAAGCCGTTCAGGGCCAGTGCCGCGTCATAGGAGCCCACCGTAGCGGTGGCGCCCGCCTGGAGGATGGTGCGGATCTCCTCCTCGCTGGCGGTGGAGCGCAGGATCAGGATCTCCTCCTCGCCGAAGCCCCAGTCCCGGAGCCGCAAGGCGTCCTCCGGCTCGGTGACGGCGAACCGGCGGATGCCCGCCTCCCGGCACAGCCCGGCCATCTCGCACAGGCCCAGGCCGTAGGCATTGGCCTTGAGCACGGCGATGACCTGCGCCGTGCCGGCCCGCTCCTTCACGGTCTCCAGATTGGCGCGGATCTTGTTTTTTTCCACTACAAGGGCCTTCATAACTCTATCCCCCCAAAAAATACGGTCAGTTCCCGGACGAGTCCGCCGTGTTGGCGCCCCGGGCGGAAACAGCCTCCTTGTGCTGCTTTTCCTGGTCCCGGTTTTTCAGCTGCTTGAGCTTGCGGCGCAGGGTACGGGCGGTGCCCAGGGCCTTGTTTACGATAAAGTCGGCGGTTTTGTTGTAGATCATCTCAAACTCGCCGCAGAACTCCACCAGCTCGCCGCCGAAGCCTTTTTTGAACAGGTACAGGCCGTACAGCGGGTTGTCGGGGCTTAAATCGCCGGACACGCCCCGGAAGTCGTAAATGTCGCTGCCGGTCTCCAGCGCCCAGCGGATCATCTCCCACTGGAGCTGGTAATTGGGCATCACGTTGCGGTGCTGGTTGGAAGAAGCGCCGTACAAATACCACACCTTGTTGCCGTAATGGACGGCCAGGGTGCCCGCGATAGGCTTGTCCTCCCAAAAGGCCATATACAGCCGGGCATTGTCGCCCAAAGCGTCCAGCATGGTCTCAAAATAGGACTGGGGACGGGTGATAAAGCCGTCCCGGTCGCCGGTCTCCTTCATGATGCGGGTGAAGTCCCCCAGCATCTCCTTGCCGCACAGCCGGACGGTGACGCCCTTTCGGGCGGACAGCCGCAGGTTGTAGCGGGTCTTGGAATGGAAGGCCGCCAGCAGCTCCTCCTCGGTCTTGCCACGGACGTCCAGGCGGAAGACATAGCAGGGCTGGATGCCGTTGAAATCCTTATCGCCGGGGTGGTGGACATAGCCCAGGGATTTCATGGACTGGATGAAGTCCGTCTCCGCACTGGGCACATCGGGGTCGATGCGCAGCGCGTAGGCGTTGTACTTTCGGGCCAGGACGGCCGCGCCGTCGGTCAGGTCCTTCAGGGCGGCGGTGTCGCTGAGGGCGCACACCGGTCCCCGGGCGGCGTACATCAGACGGTAGGGCACGCCGGGCATCTTGCGGATGAGGACGCTCATGGCGCCGCGGACGGCGCCGTCTTCGCCCCGGCTCAAAAGACCCTCCCACTTCCAGTCGCTTTTGACCGGCGCCCACAGGTGGGACTGGAGGAAGTGGCCCTTGGGATGGTGCTGAACAAAAGCCTCGAACTGAGGCAGTGTTTCCTGCGTAACGATCTCAAACATGAAAAAAACTCCTATATAGTTAAAAGGGATATACGATTCCTATGTTACCCCATATTTTACAACATTTTTCTGCAAGACGCCATAGGTTTTCTGAAATTCCTGAGAAAAAATAAATGCCGGGCGAAAAAAGAGAACCGGGCGGACCCTGCGGCCCGCCCGAAAAAGGTTTTTTGGCTTATTTGTGGTCTACCCGGTGGATGTACTCCAGAAGGTTCAGGGTGTTGGCGCTGTAGCCATATTCATTGTCGTACCAGGCCACCACCTTCACAAAGGTGTCGGTCAGGGCGATGCCGGCCTTGGCGTCGAAGATGCTGGGACGGGGGTCGGAGATGAAGTCGCTGGACACCACATCATCCTCCGTATAGCCCAGGATGCCCTTCAGGGGGCCTTCCTCAGAGGCCTTCTTCATGGCGGAGCAGATGTCGGCATAGGAGGCGGGCTTTTCCAGGTTGACGGTCAGGTCCACGCAGGAAACGTCCAGCACAGGCACACGGAAGGACATGCCGGTGAGCTTACCCTTCAGCGCGGGGATGACCTTGCCCACCGCCTTGGCGGCGCCGGTGGAGGCGGGAATGATGTTGCCGAACGCGGCGCGGCCGCCCCGCCAATCCTTCTTGGAGGAGCCGTCCACCACCTTCTGGGTGGCGGTGGAGGCGTGGATGGTGGACATCAGGCCGTCCTTTACGCCAAAGCTTTCGTGGAGGACCTTGGCGACAGGCGCCAGGCAGTTGGTTGTGCAGGAAGCGTTGCTGACCACGGCCATGTCGGGGGTGTAGCTGTCGTTGTTGACACCCATGACGAACATGGGCGCGTCATCGCTGGGAGCGGTGATGATGACCTTCCGGGCGCCGGCACGGATATGGGCGCTGGCGGTCTCAATGGTTTTGAACTTGCCGGTGGATTCGATGACGTATTCCACGCCCAATTCCTTCCAGGGGTTCTCGGCGGGGTCGTCGCCCTGCAGGACGCGGATCTCCCGGCCGTTGACGATCAGTGTGTCCTCGGTGCAGCTGACCTGGGCGTCCAGCCGGCCGTGGACGGTGTCATGCGTCAGCATATAGGCCATATAATCGGGCGCCATCCGGTGACCGTTGATGGCCAGCACGCGCATATCCTCGCGCTTCAGACTCTCGCGGAAGACCAGACGGCCGATACGGCCGAAACCATTGATACCAATATTCATCGCCATGATAACCTTGCCTCCATAATTCTTTTTTTGATGGTGTGCAGCAGGACCTATTGACGGTTTCTATTATATCCCAGCATCCGCCCAAAAGCAAGGGGCGGCGGGCACAATCCGCCTTTGCACTTTTGCCAAATTTATCGTTGCAAAATGGCGGAACATGAACTATCATACAATCAGAAAGAAAAATTCGACGTTTTTCGAGGGAAAGGACAGCCCCAATTATGGACAAAAAGGAGCATGAAAACGGCCTGACCCCCTTTCAGGACCCGGCGATGGCCGTGGAGCCTTATCTCATCTGCACACCCGCGGGGCGGGTGCTGTATGCCTCCGGCCCGCTTAAAAATATGGTTGATGAGGACCTGACAGGCCGAAATCTGAATGATTTTCTGGAGGACGCGGTGACGGCCCGCCTGATATCCGATTGTCTGGAGGGGCGGAGCCGGGAGTTCCGCTGCGAGATCCGGGGCCAGCGGTTTTCGGCCAGGGCCGAGCCCTGGGAGGATGCGGAGGGCATCCTGGTCCTGCTGTTTCCGGTAAACGCCGTCCCCGGCGACAACCGGTGGTTCGACCCGGAACAGAATCTGTTTCTGGCGCGGGAGATCAATCAGGAACTGGCCATCATGCTGCCGGCGGCCGACAGCCTGGAGGAGAACGCCACTCAGCTTCAGCGGGAAAAGCTGGCGGTGCTGCGGCAGCGCATCTACCGGATGATCCGCCTGTCCCGCAACCTGCAGGACAGCGCCTTGGTGCAGATAGGGGAGATGCGCGCCAATTATTCCCAGGAGGATATGACCGGCCTGTGCCGGGAGCTGCTGGACCGGGTGGAGCCCATCTGCGCGGAGCAGGGAATCGTCCTGCGGCGGGAGCTGCCCGACCACCCCATCCCCTGCCGGGTGGACCCGGCTCTGCTGCGGCGGATGCTGTGCAACCTGCTGTCCAATGCGGTCAAGGCCCAGCCGGCAGGGGGCAGCATCGATGTGCTGCTGAAGGAGGGCGGACCCGACATGGTGATGATCACCGTGATCGACCGGGGCTGCGGGCCGGAAAACGGCATCCCGGAAAGCCTGTTTCGCCGGCGGGAGCGGAAGGAGCTGCTCACCAGTCCCGGTATGAGCCTTGGGCTGGCGCTGACCCGCGCCTTTGCCGAACTGCAGGGCGGGCGGCTGATGCTGATGTACAGCGGGGACAACGGCCTGGTGGCCAAGCTGATCCTGCCCGTCAACCGGGACAAGGGTGTAGATGTTCTGCGCTCCGGAGAGGTCCAGTACGGCGTGGGCATTGACCCGGTGCTGGTGGAGATGTCCACCGTGGCCAACCGCAAATTTTACCGCAAGGACAAACCGGAATAGAGATACAACGAACCGCAGCGGCACGGAGGCTTCCGTGCCGCTGCGGTTTTGCGGGACAAAACGGTCAGGCCTGCCGCCGCAGCCGGACCAGGGCCAGGGCGGAGCAGAAGGCCCCGAACAGGGCCGCGGCGGTGCAGCAGATCAGAGAAAAACAGAAGGTGACGGCGTAGTAATCCACACGGGAACCGCCCACGATGAGGAAATGCCCCGCCAGCCAGCACAGAAACAGGACGGAAAGGTACATGAACACCCGCCCGGCCTGCTTTTTCCGGAGGAGCAGCCACAAAAGCCCCAGGCCCGCCGCCGACAGGGCTGCCAGCAAAACATAGTAATTGAGGGTCAGCCGGGACAGGGTATACCAGCCGCCCCAGCCCGCGGGCTTTTGTCCCCAGAGCAGGATGTGCTCGCCGTCCACGGCGGTGTTTTCATAGAAAACCAGGTCGCACCGTTCCCCGGGCTGCGTCAGATGCAGCACCTGGGACACTTCGGGTCCCATCCGGCGGGACAGGGGTGAAGCGCCTTCGCAGGTGATCACGGCACAGTACAGTCCGGCTTCGGGACGATACCGGTTCTCACACCGGACCCAGCTTACCGGCTGGCTGAAAACGGCGTCCAGGGAACCGTCGGCGTTTTCCACAATGGTGACCAGGTCTCCGGAATAGGGCAGCGGGGTGCCGCGGCACAGCCAGCCGATGAAGACCGACGCCGCGGCGATGACCAGACACAGGGTCAGCGCCACCGCCAGCCAAAGCTGCCGGCGCAGCATTTTCTTGACAGTTTGCATGGGCATCACATCCAGGGGCGCCGGCGCAGGCGGCGTTTGCAGGTCCGCAAGGGCCTTCCGGCAGCCGACGCACTCCGCCAGATGGGCCTCCACCAGGGCGCGGCTGTCCGCCGAAGCCAGCTCCTCGGCGTACAGGGGCAGCAGGTCCTGGATCACGGAACAGGGCAGATTCATATATCGTCCTCCTTTTGCAGCTTTTTTCGGGCGCGGTGATAGGTGACGCAGGCCCAGTTTTCCGTCTTGCCGAACAGGCTCCCGATCTGGCGGAAAGAGAGCTCGCCCAGCGCCCGCAGCAGGAACACCTCTTTATAAGGTTCCTCCAGCCGGTGCAGGCGGGCGTACAGGCGCAGGACGGTGCCCTGACGTTCCGCCTGCTCCGCCGGGTCGGGCGCGGCGGGGTCCGGCAGGTCAAGGGCCTCCTCCAGGGGCTGGGGACCGGGCTGCTTCCGCAGATGACTGGCATACAGGTTGCCCGCGATGCGGCACAGCCAGGTGCCCGGGTCGCAGTCTCCGCGGAAATCCCCAAGTCCCCGCAGCACCCGGAAAAAGGTCTCGGCGGTGAGCTCTTCCGCCAGATGATGGTCCCGGCACCGGGCCAGCAGGTAGTGGTAGACCCGGCCGAAATAGGCCTTGTAAATGCTCTCGAACATGGACGGCGTCACCTGATCACCTCCTCTCATCCCTTTAGACGCGGGAAACACGGAAACCTTACAAAAAAACGGACGGTTTTCACCGTCCGTCTGCGTTTTTTCAGATCTTCAGCAACCGCTTCAGCTTGCCGGCAACACGGTGTGCCAGAGCGTTGGCCGCGCTGGGCCGGGGCAGCAGCTCGTCCACCAGGGCAGCAAAATCCTCGCTCTCGTAGCGGTGGAGGAACAGCGCCCGGTTTTCACGGTCCAGAGGGGCCGACTGCAGCGCCGCCGGGTTCTGCTCCATGCAGCGGCGGGCGTCCGCGGCCTGGACGGTCATGGCGGGGGACAGCTCCTCCCACAGGGCCTTTGCCTTTTGGGAATGTACCAGTACGATGGAGGTGCCCCCGTTGTCGCTCATGGAGGGAAGCTGGTCCCATACCCCCCAGTAGTCCCCCAGAGTGAAGTCCGCGCAGCGGGTCAGCCCCTTGCAGGAGCACCGGTGGCAGGAGGGCCGCAGGCACAGATCGCCCACAAAGGCGCGAATAAAGGGGTCCTCCCGGTTGGAGGCCAGATAGCTTTTGCCGTAGGGCCAGCGGATGTCCACCGAATAGGTGGACCAGCCGGTGTCCTTGGACCGGAGATTGATGGTGGCGGGACGCACGCCGCCGGCGGCCTGCTCGCTGCGCCAGGCAAGGTACCGCTCCCAAACGGCGGGGGAGGGCACACCGTGGCACACCAGGTCCACCAGCAGCAGATTGTCGTCATCCCGGCCCAGATAGGACCGCAGCCCCGCCACCTGGCAGGGCGTTCCGGAAAACAGCACCTTGCGGCCCTCTGCCAGAAGGGCCTTTACCTGGGGGAAAACGCCCTCCAGGCGGCTCTGGGCATATTTGGCGCCCCGGAGGCGGTGCAGCTCCTCGGGCCGCTCCACCAGGCGGTGCACCACCCGGAAATCGGCGTCGTATGCCGCGCCGAACACCGCGCCGCCCCGGTCCAGCACATACTGGGCCAAAAGGGTGAACACGCCGCCGGAGGTGCTGACCCCCCGGACGGTCTCGTCCTTGTTTTTTGCGGCAAAGGCCTGGGGCATGGGCGTGCTGTCCGGGGAGAACAGCACCGGACACACCTTGCCGCAAAGGCCGCAGCCGGTGCAGCGGCTTTCCTTCACCACGGGGCGGAGGAAGCCTTCGGCATCAGGCTGCATGGTGATGCAGCCCAGGGGACAGGCGGAAGCGCAGGCGGTACAGCCGGTGCAAAGTTCCTTTTCACAAAGGCGGGCCATGAACAGGATCTCCTTTTTTCAAAAATTCAGCGCATCAGCGAAGCAATGGCGTCAGCCGCAGACCAGGCCGTCTGCAGATAGGCGGGCAGCTTGGCACGCAGATGGGCGCGCAGCGACTCCTCCCGGCTGAACAGGGCGGAAAAGGCGTCGGCCAGCGCGTCCTCCCGGTCCAGGCTCTGCACCGGGACCACATAGCCGTCGCTCTCGCCGAACAGGTCCCGGGCGATGCCCCGGGCCTTTACCGAATAACCGCACACCAGGGTGGGAACGCCGCTGGAATAGGCGGCGATGGTGGCGTGGGTCCGGGCGCCGATGAAGAACCGCAGCCGCCCGATGAGGGCCTTCAGGTCCCGGCAGTTGGCGTCGGGCACGAGAAACACCCGCCCCGTGTCCCGGTACTGCTCGTACAGAACGGTCAGGGGCTGGCGGTCGTCGCCGCCTTCCCACACCACATGGGGGACCAGGGCGATCTGCAGGTCGGTGGTGTCCAGAATGCGCTCCACCAGGCGGCGGTAATTTTTCATGGTGATGCCGCCGCTGGCTTCACTCTGCAGGATGAGGGGGCTGACGTTGATGCCCACCGCCCCCTCGGGGATCAGTCCGGGCACCACGGGAGCGTTGCCCGGAGGCAGCAGAAAGGCGGAATCGGGGGCGTAGATCACGTTGCGCAGACCCGCCTTCCGGCAGGCGTCATAGGTGATGGGTTCCCGGGCGGAGATCAGGGTGAAGCACCGGAGGTGGTCTGCCAGGCCCTTTTCCAGATCGGCCGGCTCCAGAGAGGCGCCCAACAGCAGATAGGGCTTTCCCGATGCGGCGATGAGGTTGTCCAGGGCGTAATAGCCCACGCCCATCTGGTAGCAGTAGTTGTCGCCGCCGATGGCCACCACCAGGTCGGCGTTTTTCAGAAGCTGGCGGAACTGGCCGGTGATGGGCAGCTTGGAGGCCTTGTCCGGTCCCAGCAGCCGCTTTTTCAGATGATAGCAGAGGTTGTGGGGGGAGTATTTCCCCGGCAGGTCCCGCAGGCCCGCAAGGGTCATGGCGCTGTCCCGCAGGTACAGCTCGTCGTCCCCCAGACGGTAGGAATACAGGGTGATGTTCCCCTGGGGAAACGCCTTTCGCAGCAGCATTTCCGCGGTGCGGGCCAGGGCTTCGCAGCCGTGGTTGCCGCTGCCGCCGTGCTGACAGAGGAGAATGTTCATAAAATTAAGCTTCCTTTCGTTTGAACCGTTTCAGGATGGACCGGAACAGGCCCTTTTCGTAATCATCCAGCAGAAATTTCCAGGCATAAGGCAGATAAACAAGCGTGAACAGGGCAATTTTCAGCAGCAGCCGCAGCCATCCGCCGCCGGGCAGCAGCCGATTGAGCAACAGGGCGGGCAGCGCCATGGGCGCCATCCGCAGGGTCAGCGACCCGGCCATCCGCCACCAGCCGGGGATGTCCAGGCCGATCTTTTTCCAGTAATACCAGTTCATCATGGCGTATTGGCCGGCAAACAGGGCCAGGGTGGTGCCGATGGCGGCGCCCACGCCCTGCCAGCGCATACACAGGGGGATGGAGATGAACACATTGAGGATGGCCAGCACCAGATAGGACAGGCTGCGGAACCGGTGGCGGTTCATGGCCTGGGTGATGGTCATGCCCACGTTCTGGGACAGGGGGACGATGCCGGGCACCATAATGATGGCCGCGATGGCAAAGGCGGCGGTGATCTCCTCCGGACTGTGGGTGCCGGCGGTGAGCAGGCCGATGAACTGCCGTCCAAAGGACAGAAAGCCGCAGAGGACAAAGGACAACAGCACGAACTGCAGCCGTCCGATGCGCAGAAACAGCGGGGAAAAATCCGGCCCCTTGGCGCCGCCGGCGTACATTTTGGTCACATGGGGCAGAAACACGCCGGACACGGCGGTGGAAAGCTGCTGAAAGGAGCCGTTGAACTGCACGCCCACGGTATAGACCGTCACCGCCGCGGAGCCGCACAGGGCGCCCAGCAGGAACTTGTCGGTGCTGGCGTACAGCTGGTCGATGAGGATGTTCAGGAAGATGAAGAAGGAAAAGGAGAAGATGCTTTTCAGCATGGGCTTGTCCGGCCGGCCGAAGGTGATGCGCACCCGCATCCGGCACAGGCAGTACCAGGCCAGGAAGACTTTCACCGCGATGGACACCGCCGTGGTCACCACCGCCATGGCCACCGAACGGTAGCCCTGCACCAGCACCAGCAGGATGCCGCCGTAGGTGAGCAGGGTGCTGGCGATGTTGGCCAGCTTGGCAAAGGCAAAGCGCTCATGGGCGGTGATGAGGGAGGAAAACACGCTGAGGGGGAAGGAGCAGGCCAGATTGACCACCAGCACCGACAGCACCCGCCGCAGGGTATCCAGCTCCACCGGGGTGAACTTCCGCCCGAACATCAGCGGCAAAAAGCGGTTGGCCAGGCTCAGGCCGATGGCCAGGGCCGCCGCGCCCAGCAGCAGGTACATCACCAAAAAGGCTCCGGCGCAGGCATCGGCCTTTTGCTGCCGGTCCTCGGCCCGGTATTTGACATAGAACCGCACCAGTGTCTGGCCGAAGCCCAGGTCCAGCATGGTGAGGAAGGAGATGACCGCCGTGGCCACCGAGTACACGCCGTATTCACTGCTGCCCAGATAACGCAGCAGGATGGGTGTGTAGATGATGCCGATGAGCACGTTGAGCATCAGCTGGACATAGGACAGCAGCGTCCCGGCGCGCTTTTGATTGAGCATAGGGGAAAGCGTCCTTTCAAAAGGTCATAAGTATTTTTATTATAGAAGCAAGCAAAAGGGATGTCAAGGAACAGGCTGGAAAAAGCTGCGCCAGGGAGCCGCGCCCAGCCCCGCGCCCGGAAAAGGCAGGGACGCTTCGCCCTGCCTGCCGGGGAACAGGCCTTTTTGGTATAATATGCCTGCGGCGAGGCCGATGTATACCCTGAAAACAGCCCGGGCGGCGCTCCCTGCGGATATGGCAGTAAAAAACGCCCCGGATGCATCCGGGGCGTTTGCCGTGTGATGACGCGCGGCCGTCAGTTGTCCTTTTCCAGCAGTGACTCGGGAAGGGCCTTCAGACTCAGCGACGCCAGCTCTTTCAGGGTTTGGAACAGGAATTCCCGGGTCTCCGGGTCCAGGTGAGAGGCGGCATGTACCACCGCCGGGACGGCTTTCTGCCAGTCGGTGCGCAGGTCGGAGAACCGCTGGATGTCGCCGGCGCCCAGCACCTGAAACAGCACATCCACCAGCCGCTCCCGCTGGGCGGGGTCCACCTGCTGCAGCCAGGCGGTGAGGGCCCGGTCCAGATACCGGGCCTCCGGGGTCAGATGCTCCAGCACCACAAAGGCGCCGTTTTCCAGCTCCCAGGTAAAGGGGTCGTGCTGGGACACGCCCACGCCGCTGCTGCGAATGATCTTGCCGGTCTCCTGCTGCTCCAGCAGAAGGCCCACCACCGAGGACTGGGGGAGGGTCTTTTCCACCCGGTCATGGATGCGGGAAAAGCCGGGGTGCTGCAGCACCGTCTCCAGAAACCCCGGCCCGTCGTGGGAATAGACGCTGATGATGCGCTTCTGCACTTCCGGCCTGCAGAAGGTGGCGGCGTACACCGCCAGGTTGCCGCCCTTGGAATGGCCCCCCAGCCGCAGGGCGCCGGGACAGTGCCGGGCGGCCTGCCCCAGATAGCGCACCGCCTCCACCTGAGAGGGGATGGGGGTCTGAAAGGTCATGTTGAAGTCCTCTTTCCACCCCACCAGGGTGGAATCGGTGCCGCGAAAGGCCACATAGGTCCAGTCACGCCCCAGACAAAAGGTCACCGCGGAAAACTGCTTTTCCTGCGCCGGGTCCAGGACCTCCCTGAAGCCGCACACCCGGAGATCGCGGAAGCGGGGGCTGGCAGCCAGGGCGCAGAACAGCGCCCGGAGGTCCTCCGGGGCAAAGGTGCCGGAGAACATGGCGGCAAAATGCTCCGCGCGGTACAGCTCCGCCAGGCGCAGGCCGTCCCAGTCCCGTACCGCCGGCAGGGCCCCGGGCAGATGTATGTAGGCGGCGCAGGACAGGATCAGACTGTCCACATCACTGAAGGGGCGCGTGTCAAAGGTGTCCAGCACCTCTGCCGCGTAGCGAATGATATTGTTCACGGAAACACCTCCGGAAAGACTGTTTTTCCACAGGATACGGCGGGACGGTTCAGAATGTTCAGCGGAGGACGGTGCTTACGGCTGCTGTTTGCAGTAGTATGTCTCCGGCCGGCGGTAGGCGCTGTTGGCCGCGGCAAAGACCGGGGCGCGCTCCTGCCAGGCCTGGCTGTGGTAGTTCCGGGCGCCGGTGTGGCAGACGGTGATGCAGGCGCCGCACTGGATGCACTTCAGCGGGTCGGTCTCCGTTGGACGGGACCGCTGGATGGCGCGGGCGGGGCATATGTCGGCGCAGGCCCGGCAGTTGACGCAGGCGCCGTCCCCTGTGGGAACCATGCCCGCGGGGCGGGCCTCCGGCAGGACATAGGCCGGGTCGCCGGGCAGCTCCAGAACCCCTCTCCGCCCCTCTGCCAGCAGCGCGCCGCATTTTGCGCCGAAGTCCGCCATGGCCGCTTTGTCTTCCAGGTCGGGCCGGCCCGCCGCCACCTGAGGAAAGATGGAATGCTCCGCCACAAAGGCGCCCGCCGCCACTGCCTGAAAGCCCCGGCTCTCCAGCAGGTCCCGCATCTGAAGCAGGGCGTTGTCATAGTGCCGGTTGCCGTAGACCGCGGCGATGACCGCCGGGCCGCCGTGGCCCCGGAGCTGCTCCACCCAGGGCAGGCAGATGCGTGGAATGAACCCGCCGTAGACCGGCAGGCAGAGCAGCAGGGCGTCCTCCGCCGGGATGTCCAGCGGATCGTTCTGGGGCCGCCGTGCCCAGTTGCGGCTGCGGCGCTCCAGGCCAGAGGCGGCGCTGATGCACTCCGTGCAGGCCTTTGTGGTGCCCTTCCCGGTAAAATACACCGTATGCAGGATCATAATTGCTCACTCCTTTGCCGTTATGGTAGCACAGCCGCCAAAAACTTTCAAGGATCTAAAAAAGGCTTGACAAAAGGACGGGATCCCTGTATTATAAAAATCAGTTAGCTTTGACTAACTTTAGGGAGCGGCCCGCCTACACGGTTTTTCGGTGCTTTTTCGCAGACACCTCCTGATGTTCCATATGTTTCCAAACGGCAGGACGGGACCGCGAACCCCTATACCGCACGGAGCAGACCCCGGCTTTTGGCCGGGGTTTTCCCGTTTTTCGGAGAAAGGCCTGTGCAGACCCGTGAAACTGTGGTATAATACCCCATCAGAGACCATGAGAGGGGGCGTGCCTGTGGAGACTGTGGCCGGAGACGGCAACTGGAAGCTGACCTTCCGGCGTGAGCCGGACCATATCGTGCTGTTGCGGGCCGTCACCTGTGACAGCCGGGCCGTGCTGCCCGGTGAGCTGCTGGGCCTGCCGGTGACGGTGCTGGGGGATCACGCCCTGGCCCCCAATGCCGCGCCCGTCCCCGGCGAGGAGCTTTGGGTCACCTGCGGGCACCAGGGGAGCTGGGACAACCGCACCCTGGAGGACCTGACCCTGCCCCCCTGCCTGGAGGAGGTGGGGGACTATGCCCTCTACGGCTGCCTGGAAATGCACACCCTGCGGCTCCACGACCGGGTGGAGCGGTGGGGCGGCGGCTGCCTGATGAACTGCCGGGCGCTGCGCGCCGTTTTCTTGACCCGGGTGGGCAAAACCCACGGCGAAGCCCTGGCCTTTCTTTGCGATGAGCTTCATGAAGAGCTGGATGTGACTGTTTATGAAACGGACGGGGGGGTGACCCGGCTGGTCTTCCCGGATTTTGTGGAGGCCTATGAGGAAAACTGCCCTGCCCACCATTTTGACTATACCATTTACGGCGGCGGACACGCCTATCACCACGTGTTCCGGGACAGGCAGCTTTCCCTGCGGGATTACGACGGCCTGTGGGGCAAATACCTGGGGGAGGAGCACGAGCCGGAGACCGCCCTGCGGCTGGCCTGGCTGCGCCTGCGGTGGCCCTCCGGGCTGAGCCGGGAGGCGGAAGAACGGTACTGGCAGTATCTGAAAGGCCGCCCCCGGGAGGCCCTGCTGTGGCAGCTCTCCCAAAAGGATATCCCGGGCCTGCGCCTGCTGCTGGACGGCCTGCAGCCCGGTCCGGAGCTGTTGGGCGCAGCCTGTGAGCAGGCACGGCGGGACCGGGACACGGAAGCCCTGGCCCTGCTGCTGGAGCGGCGGCATCAGACGGAGCCTGCGGGCTTCGGCAAACGTTTTGAATTGTAGGAAACAAAAAGGCGGACCCGGGGTGTTCCCCGGTCTCCCGCCCCGTTTTGGAGGTGCAGACAGTGGCCGCGTCCCGGAATTTTGACCAGATCGGAGAGCGCATTCTCCTTGCCGCCCGGGGCGAGCTGTATCTCAACCTGCCCTATCTGGATGCGGCGCTGTGCGGCCTGGCCCTCCGGCCCGGCGGAGAGATGACCCTGTCCCTTGCCGCCGACGGAGAGACGCTGTACTACAACGGCAGCTTCCTGGCCGAGCGGTATCTCCGGGGCCGGGTGCTGTGCAACCGTGCCTATCTCCACGTCATTCTTCACTGTATGCTGCGGCATCTTGCCAAAAAACAGGACCGGGTGCCGGAACTGTGGGACCTGGCCTGTGACGCGGCGGTGGAGAGCATTCTGGATGCGCTGCATTACCCCTGCCTGGAAAACGGCCCCGTGCCCGCCAAACAGACCTTTTACGGCCTGTGCCGGGCGGAAATGCCGGTGCTCACCGCCGAGGGCATCTACCGTTTTCTGCTGAAGGAGCGGTATCCCGAATACCGGCTGGCCCAGCTCCAGCGGGTCTTTCTGGTGGACGACCACGGCCTGTGGGCGCCGCCGGAAAAGGAGAAAAAGGAGCGGACGCAGCGGCAGGACCGCCAGTGGAAAAACCGCTCCGACAAGACCCGGACCGCCATGGAGACCGTCCTGGCCGGCCAGGCGGAAGGCGGCGAGCCGGTGCTGGAGCAGGTGCGGGCGGCCGTCAGGGACGATGTGGACTACCGGGCCTTCCTCCGCCGGTTCGCCACGCCCCGGGAGGTGCCGGAGGTGGACGGCGACGGCTTTGACTACAGCTACTACAGCTACGGCCTGCGGCTGTACGGCAACCTGCCCCTGATCGAATATCCCGAGACCCGGGAGGAAAAGCGCATCCGGGATTTTGTCATCGCCATCGACACCTCCATGTCCACAAAGGGCGAGCTGGTGCGGCAGTTTCTGGCCTGCACCTATGCTGTTCTGCGCTCCACCGAGACCTTCACCCGGAAGGTGAACATCCGCATCCTCCAGTGCGACGACCGGGTGCGGAAGGAGACCGTCATCCGGGACCTGGAGGAGCTGCGGGGCTACATGGAGGATTTTCAGCTCAGCGGCGGCAGCGCCACCGACTTCCGTCCGGTGTTCCACCGGGTGGAGGAGCTGCAGAAGCAGGGTGCCTTCAACAGCCTTCAGGGCCTGATCTACTTTACCGACGGCATGGGCATCTACCCCGGCAAGCGCCCGCCCTATGACGTGGCCTTTGTCCTGCTGGAGGAACCGCCCATCTCCATGAAGATGCCCCCCTGGGCCATCCGCCTGGTGCTGGACGCCCCCGCGCTGGAAAAGGCCTGCCGCGAGACCGACCTTTCCCTGGACACGGACATCAACGAACTTCCCGAATTGTAAGAGGTAAGGATCCATGAACATCAAACAGGCAAAACAGGAGATCAAAAACACCCTTCGCGCCTATCTCAGCAAGGACGAACTGGGCTGCTACCGCATCCCCTCCATCCGCCAGAGGCCCATCCTGCTGATGGGCCCGCCGGGCATCGGCAAGACGCAGATCATGGCCCAGATCGCCGCCGAGACAGGGGTGGGACTGGTGGCCTATACCATCACCCACCACACCCGCCAGAGCGCCGTGGGCCTGCCCTTCATCGAAAAACGCACCTACGGGGACCGGGTCTTTTCGGTAACTGAGTACACCATGAGCGAGATCCTGGCCTCAGTCTACAGCCTGATGGAAAAGACCGGGCTGAAGGAGGGTATCCTCTTTCTGGATGAGATCAACTGCGTGTCTGAAACGCTGGCGCCCATGATGCTGCAGTTTCTCCAGTGCAAGACCTTCGGCAACCAGGCCCTGCCGGAGGGATGGCTCATCGTGGCCGCGGGCAATCCTCCGGAATACAACAAATCGGTGCGGGACTTTGATGTGGTGACGCTGGACCGGGTCAAGCGCATCGATGTGGATGAGGATTTCGCTGTCTGGAAGGAATACGCCCGGGAAAAGGGCATCCACGGGGCGGTGGTGTCCTATCTGGACATTAAAAAAGAGCATTTTTACCGGGTGGAGACCACGCCGGAGGGCCTGCAGTTTGCCACCGCCCGGGGCTGGGAGGACCTCAGCGAGCTGATCTGCGCCTATGAGGCGCTGGGGCTGAAGGTGGACCGGGACGTGGTGGGCCAGTATATCCAGCTTCCCCGCATCGCCGGCGATTTCGCCAATTATCTGGAGCTGTACGGCAAATATCAGCGCATGTACCATGTGGAGGACATCCTGCAGGGCCGGTGGCAGGCGGTCACCGTGTCCGAGCTTCGGGCCGCGCCCTTTGACGAAAAGCTGGCGGTGATGGGGCTGGTGCTGTCCCGCCTGTCTGACGGGGCGAAAAAGGTCCGCCGGGAAGACGAACTGACCGGCGCGCTGCACGCCCGGCTCAAAGCCTTCCGGGACGCCCTGCCGGCGCAGCCGCCCCGGCAGGTGCTGGAGCAGCTCATCGCGGGACAGCAGGCTGCCCTGCAGATGGCCCGGGACGCCGGGCAGCTTTCCGGGGACGCCCGCTGGCTGGCCATGAAGGAGATCGGGCTGCTGCAGGATTACCGCAGCCGCCTGGTAGAGGGCGATGTGCCCGACAGCGGCGCGCTGGAGGCCGTCAAGGGTTGGTTTGCCGGACAAGTGGAGGCGAGGGCCGCACTGGCCCGGGAGACCGCCGCCATGTTTGACAACGCCTTCGCCTTTCTGGAGGAGACGTTTGCGCTGGGTCAGGAGCTGGTGCTGTTCGTCACAGAGATCACCGCCGGGCCGGACACCTCCTGGTTCGTGGAAAACTTTGGCTGCGACGCCTATTTCCGCTACAACCGGGAGCTGTTCTTTGACGAGACCCAAAGCCGCATCCGTGAACAGATCGCCGCGGCCAAAGCGGCACAGAATCAGGAGGAAATGGGATGAAACAGCATCACCGAGGACTGATCGACCTGCATTTGCATCTGGATGGCTCCCTGTCCCCGGCTTCCGTCAGGCAGCTGGCCGGACTGCAGGGAGCGGCGCTACCAGGAGAGGAAGCGCTGCTGGCGCGGCTCCGGGTGGAGCCGGACTGCCGTGACCTGAACCAGTACCTGACCAAATTTGCCTTTCCCTGTTCGCTGCTGCAGACCGAGGAGGCTATCGCCCTGGCGGTGCAGAACCTGTGCGGAGAGCTGAAGGCCCAGGGCCTGCTGTATGCGGAGATCCGCTTCGCCCCCCAACTGCATCTGGAACGGGGCCTGACCCAGGACCGGGTGGCGGCGGCCGCCTGTGCGGGTCTGGGCCGCGCTGGGTTCCCCGCCGGGCTGATCCTGTGCGCCATGCGCGGCAGCGGCAACCGGGAGCAAAATCTGGAGACCGTCCGCGTGGCCGCCAAATATCTGGGCCGGGGCGTGTGCGCCTGCGATCTGGCGGGTGCCGAGGCGCTGTTCCCCACCGGGGATTTTGAAGAGCTGTTCACCCTGGCCCGAAAGCTGGACGTGCCCTACACCATCCACGCCGGAGAGGCCGGCGGGCCGGAAAGCGTCCGCGCGGCCCTTTCCTTCGGAGCAAAGCGCCTGGGCCACGGCGTCCGTGCCGCAGAGGACCCGGCGCTGGTGGAGGAGCTGGCCGCCCGGGGCGTTACGCTGGAGTGCTGTCCCACCTCCAATCTGCACACCTGTATGTTTCCCGATTACCGCTCCTATCCCCTGCGGGACCTGCTGGCCCGGGGCGTGAAGGTCACGGTGAACACCGACAACATGACCGTGTCGGGCACCACCCTCTCCCACGAGCTGGAGGCGCTGGACCTGAGCCGGGAGGAGGCCAGGCAGGTGGCCCTCAACGCCGCCGCGGCCGCCTTTGCGGACGACAACACCCGAAAGGCGCTGACAGCGCGCATCGAAGGGCTTTTTGTGTAAAAACCTCCGGACCCGCCCTCTCAGGAAGACAAAAAAGATAATTTCCGTGAAAAAGCCCCGCGCCGTTCGGCGCGGGGCTTTCCTATGGGTGCTTATTTCAGGCCCAGCTCTTCAGCAGAACAGATCTGGATGCCGTGGGCTTCCAGCAGGGCGGTGAACTTGGCCTCGTCGGACACGCGGAAGACCATATAGGCCTTGCCTTCCACGTGGGTGAACAGGGAGTACATATACTCGATGTCGATATGGCCTTCCGCCAGCAGCTTCAGAACTGAAGCAACGCCGCCGGGGGCGTCGGGCACAGACACCGCCAGCACGGGGGTCACCGACATGATATAGCCGCTGTCCAGCAGGATGGTCTTGGCCCGCTGGGCCTCGTCCACGATCATGCGCAGCACACCGTAATCGGTGGTCTCGGCGATGGAAATGGCCCGCAGGTCGATGCCGTTTTCAGCCAGCACCTTGGTGATCTCGGCCAGCTGGCCGGCGCGGTTTTCCAGAAATACAGAGATCTGTTGGATGCTCATGCAGCGTTCCTCCTTAAATTTTCCGTTTGTCGATGACGCGGACAGCCTTGCCCTCGCTGCGGGCGATGCTCTTGGGAGCCACCAGCTTGACCTTGGCATAGATGCCTAGCATGGTCTTCAGCGCGGCCACCAGGTTCTTTTCCATCTCGGTGATCTTTGCCAGCGAGTCGGAGAAGTTCTCGGGGGTCATCTCCACCTGGACCTCCATGGTGTCGGAGTGGTTTACCCGGTCCACAATGATCTGATAGTTGGCCTGATAGCCCTGCTCCAGCAGCACGGCCTCCACCTGGGAGGGGAACACGTTGACGCCCTTGATGATCAGCATATCGTCGGAGCGGCCCATGGGCTTTGCCATCTTGATGAGGGTGCGGCCGCAGGAGCACTTTTTCCGGCTGAGCACACAGATGTCACGGGTGCGGTAGCGCAGCAGGGGGAAGGCTTCCTTGGTGATGGAGGTGAACACCAGCTCGCCCTTGGCGCCCTCGGGCAGCACTTCGCCGGTGTTGGGGTCGATGATCTCCGGGATGAAGTGGTCCTCGTTGACGTGCATACCGGTCTGTTCCTCGCACTCGAAGCTGACGCCGGGCCCGGTGATCTCGGTGAGGCCGTAGATGTCATAGGCCTTGATGCCCAGCTGCTTCTGGATATCCCGGCGCATCTCCTCGCTCCAGGCCTCGGCGCCGAAAATGCCGGCCTTCAGCTTGATCTTGTCCCGCAGGCCCCGCTCGTTGATGGTCTCGGCCAGATAGGCGGCATAGGAGGGGGTACAGCACAGGATGGTGGCGCCCAGATCGGTCATGAACTGGATCTGACGGTCGGTGTTGCCGGAGGACATGGGCAGGGTCAGGCAGCCCACCTTGTGAGAACCGCCGTTGAGGCCGGGGCCGCCGGTGAACAGGCCGTAGCCGTAGGACACCTGGCACACGTCCTCGTTGGTGCCGCCGGCAGCGGTGATGGCGCGGGCGCAGCACTCGTCCCACAGGTCAACGTCATGCTGGGTGTAAAAGGCCACCACCCGCTTGCCGGTGGTGCCGGAGGTGGACTGGATGCGGACGCAGTCGCCCAGGGGCTTGGCCAGCAGGCCGTAGGGATAGCACTCCCGCAGGTCGTCCTTGGTAAGAAAGGGCAGCTTGTGCAGGTCGTCCACACCCTTGATATCGTCGGGCGTAACGCCTTTTTCTTCCATTTTTTTGCGGTAATAGGGCACGTTGTCCCACACGTGGCGGACCTGCTTCACCAGGCGCTCGTCCTGCCAGGCCCGCATCTGCTCAGGTGAGGCGGTCTCGATCTCAGGCTGATAATAACGTTTCATAAGCGGTCTCCTTGCTGTAAGAAAATCTGATGAATTATTTGTTCTTTTAAAGGGCGAACTGACGGCGGAAAGAGGCGGTTCAGGAATTGCGGCCCAGGGCGAAGGCCTTGCGGTTCAGCTCCAGGAATTTCTCCGGGACACTTTGTCCGATGGCCTCCAGCCATTCCTCCTCGGTAAAGTCAAAATACCGGGACAGGCGGCCCATGAGCACCAGGTTCACCGCCTTGGGGGAGCCGGCCTGCTCCGCCAGGGACAAAGCGTCAAAGGCGTCCACGTCGATGCCGGCGGCCTTCATGGTTTGCTCCAGATGCTGGGGATACTGCGCCGCGCCGGTGATCACCGGCATGGGGTTGATCTGCTGGGTGGAGGTGATGATCTTTCCGCCGGGCTTCAGGTCCTCGGTGTAGCGGGCGGCCTCCAGCAGCTCAAAGGAAACGATGAAGTCGGCCTCGCCCTTGTCCACGATGGGGGAATACACCTTGTCGCCGAAGCGGACGTAGGTGACCACGCTGCCGCCCCGCTGGCTCATGCCATGGACCTCGGACACCTTGATGTCATAGCCCCGGGTCAGCAGCAGGCGGCCCAGCAGCTTGGAGGCCAGCAGACTGCCCTGTCCGCCCACGCCCACGATCATAATGTTTTTGGTTTCCATGGTCAGTCCTCCTTTGCGGCGCTGATGGCGCCGAACTTGCACAGCTGTCCGCAGACGCCGCAGCCGGTGCACAGGGTGTTGTCAACGGCGGCCTTGCCGTCGGTCATGCTGATGGCGGGGCAGCCGATCTTCATGCACATTTTGCAGCTCATGCACTTGGCGGGGTCGATGGTGACGGGCTTTTTGTGCTTGACGTATTTCAGCAGGGCGCAGGGGCGGCGGGAGATGATGACAGAGGGCTCGTCGGCGGCCAATTCCTCCTTCAGCGCCCGGTCGCACTGGTCCAGGTCATAGGGGTCCACCACCCGGACCCGGCGGATGCCCACGGCCCGGCACAGGGTCTCCAGGTCGATCTTGGTGCAGGGGTCGCCCTTGAGATTAAAGCCGGTGGTGGGGTTCTGCTGGTGTCCGGTCATGCCGGTGATGGAGTTGTCCACGATGATGACGGTGGAGTTGGATTCGTTATAGGCCACGTTCACCAGACCGGTCATGCCGGAATGCATAAAGGTGCTGTCGCCGATGACCGCCACCGCCTTGCCGCCGCCGGCCTTGGTAAAGCCGTGCAGATTGGGTATGGAAGCGCCCATGCAGACCGTGCTGTCCAGCGCGCCCAGAGGCGGTACGGCGCCCAGGGTGTAGCAGCCGATGTCGCCCATGGCGGTGACCTTGTTCTTCGCCAGCGTGTAGAACAGGCCCCGGTGGGGGCAGCCGGCGCACATCACAGGGGGCCGGGCGGGGATGGTCTCGTCCAGTTTTTTGCCCTGGGCCACAGGCTTGTCCAGACCTGCGGCCACCTTGTTCTGGCTCAGCTCGTCGATGCAGGAGAACCGGTCCTTGCCGGTGACCTGCAGGCCCAGGTCGCGGCAGTGGGCCTCGATGAAGCTGTCCAGCTCCTCCACCACCACCAGCCTGTCCACGCGGGCGGCCAGGTCACGGATCTTCTGAACGGGCATGGGCCAGACCATGCCCAGCTTGAGCACGGGATACCGGTCGCCGCAGACCTCTTTCACATATTGATAAGAGGTGGAGGAGGTGATGATGCCCATGGACTTGTCCGGGCCGTCCTCCAGACGGTTGATGTCCGCCGTTTCGGCCCATTCCGTCAGGGCGGCGGTGCGCTGCTCCACAATGGGGTGGCGGCGCTTTGCGTTGCCGGGCATCATGATGTACTTGGCGGGGGTCTTTTCATAGGTTTTGCTGACTTCGGTGCGCTGGCCGCACTCCACCACACTCTGGGAGTGGGAGACGCGGGTGCACATTTTCAGCAGCACGGGGGTGTCATACTGCTCCGACAGGTCATAGGCCAGCCTGGCCATGGCCAGCGCCTCGGCGGAATCGGCAGGTTCCAGCATGGGGATCTTGGCGGCCCGGGCATAGTGCCGGCTGTCCTGCTCGTTCTGGGAGCTGTGCATGCCGGCGTCGTCGGCCACGCAGATGACCATGCCGCCGTTGACACCGGTGTAGGAAATGGTGAACAGGGGGTCCGCGGCCACGTTCAGGCCCACGTGCTTCATGCCGCAGAAGGAGCGCTTGCCGGCCAGGGACGCGCCGAAGGCGGCTTCCATGGCCACCTTTTCATTGGGAGCCCATTCGGCGTACACCTCGGGATATTTGGCGATGGCCTCGGTGATCTCAGTGCTGGGGGTGCCGGGATAGCTGGATACGAAGCTGCATCCGGCCTCAAACAGGCCCCGGGCAACGGCTTCGTTGCCCAGCATCAGCGTTTTCATGGGGAATTCCTCCTTTTCAGATAGGGTTACGGATAATCCAAGGCGGACCCTGTCCGAAAAAAGCGTTTTCAGGCAGGATCCGCGGATCTTCAGATACGGGGAACGGGGGTCACTGGTTGCCGATGGACTGCTTGGCGGTGACGGTCACCGGCCGGTCATAGCAGGAGAACACCTGGTCCAGGTGCTTCTGATCGGGCTTGGCGGTAAACATACTCACCACCGGCACGATCACCAGGCCGGCGATCATGCAGAAGGCGCCCGCGTTGATGGGGGAGCGGAGCAGAGCGGGGAAGCTGGCTCTCCAGAAGATATTGGCCAGCATGACCACGGTGGAGAAGGCGAAGCTGGCCCAGACGCCGGCACGGGAGGTCTTTTTCCAGTACAGGCCGTACAGGAAGGGGGCCAGGAAGGCGCCTGCCAGCGCGCCCCAGGACACGCCCATCAGCTGCGCGATGAAGGTGACGCTGGACTTGTACTGGATGATGGCCAGCACCACGGAGATGGCGATGAACACCACGATCAGGCCCTTCATCCAGCGGACCTGCTTTTTTTCGTCCATATCCTTGACTACGGTGCCCTTGAGGAAATCCAGCGTCAGGGTGGAGCTGGAGGCCAGCACCAGGGAGGACAGGGTGGACATGGAGGCGGACAGCACCAGGATGACCACCACGGCGATCAAAAGGGCGGGCAGGCCGGACAGCATGGTGGGAATGACCGAGTCAAAGCCGTTGGCGGCGATGTCGATCTTGTCAGAGAACAGTCTGCCGAAGCCGCCCAGGAAGTAGCAGCCGCCGGCAACGATCATGGCGAAAACCGTGGAGATGATCATGCCCTTGGTGATGGCCTGCTCACTCTTGATGGCATAGAACTTCTGCACCATCTGGGGCAGGCCCCAGGTGCCCAGAGAGGTCAGGATGACCACGCCCAGCAGGTTGACAGGGTCGGGACCGAAGAAAGAGTTGAACACGCCGGGGGTGGCGGACACGGAGGGATCGGAGACCTGGCCCAGCGCGTCCAGCGCCGCCAGGAAGCCGCCCTGGCTCTTGAGCACCGCGGCGATGACGGCGATGATGCCGAAGATCATGATGACGCCCTGGATGAAGTCATTGATGGCGGTGGCCATATAGCCGCCGGCGATGACGTAAATGCCGGTGAGCACCGCCATGACGATGACGCAGACGGAATAGTCGATGTTGAAGGCCATGCCGAACAGGCGGGACAGGCCGTTGTAAAGGGACGCGGTGTAGGGGATCAGGAAGATGAAGATGATGGCCGAAGCCGCCAGCTTCAGCGCCTTGCTCTGGAACCGCCGCTCAAAGAACTGGGGCATGGTGGCGGAATCCAGGTGCTGGGTCATGACGCGGGTGCGGCGGCCCAGCACAGCCCAGGCCAGCAGAGAGCCCAGCAGGGCGTTGCCGATGCCGGCCCAGGTGGCGGCGATGCCGTATTTCCAGCCGAACTGGCCGGCATAGCCCACGAACACCACCGCGGAGAAATAAGAGGTGCCGTAAGCGAAGGCGGTCAGCCAGGGGCCGACGCTCCGGCCGCCCAGGACAAAGCCGTTGACGTCGGTGGCGTGCCTGCGGCAGTACAGGCCCACGGCCACCATAACGCCGAAAAAGATTACAAGAAGTGCGAGTTTGATGAACAGATCCACGAGAATACGCCTCTTTTCATAGCATTTTGCGCTTATTTTTTAAAATTGTCAACAACAGAACGCAGGGGGCGGGCAGGAGATCTCAGCCGGTGACCTGGGCTTCCACCAGGGGCGTCTTGCAGTACCGCTCCCGCAGGACGGGCTTTTCGATCTTGCCGGTGGGGTTGCGGGGCACGTGCTCAAAAATGATCTTCCGGGGCCGCTTGTACCGGGGCAGGCCCTTGCAGAACTCGTTGATCTCCGCTTCGGTGCAGGTCTGGCCTTCCTTGACCTCGATGATGGCGGCGGTGATCTCACCCAGTCTGGCGTCGGGCAGGCCGATGACCGCCACATCCTTGATCTTGTCATAGGCGCGGAGAAAGTCCTCGATCTGGACGGGATAGATGTTTTCGCCGCCGGAGATGACCACATCCTTTTTGCGGTCCACCAGATAAATGAAGCCGTCCTCATCCTCACGGGCCATGTCGCCGGTATAGAGCCAGCGGTCGTGGAGCACCTCTGCGGTGGCCTCGGGATTCTTGTAGTAGCACTTCATCACGCCGGGGCCGTACACCGCCAGCTCGCCCACCTCGCCCTGTTTGACGGGCTGGCCCTTTTCATCGATGATCTTGGCCTTCCACATATAGCCGGGCTTGCCGATGGCGCCCACCTTATGGATGTTCTCCACGCCCAGATGGACGCAGCCGGGGCCGATGGATTCCGAAAGGCCGTAGTTGGTGTCATACTGATGGTGAGGGAAGACCTTCAGCCAGCGGGCCACCAGGCTGGGCGGCACCGGCTGGGCGCCGATGTGCATCAGCCGCCACTGGTCCAGATAGTAGTCGTCCAGGTTCACCCGGCCCGACTCGATGGCGTCCAGCAGATCCTGGGCCCAGGGCACCAGCAGCCAGACGATGGTGCATTTTTCCTCGGTGACCGCCCGGAGGATCCATTCGGGCTTGACACCCCGCAGCAGCACCGCCCGGGAGCCGGACAGCAGGGAGCCGAACCAGTGCATTTTCGCGCCGGTGTGGTACAGGGGCGGGATGCACAGGAAAACATCGTCCCGGGTCTGGCCGTGGTGCTTTTGCTCGGTGCGGCAGGAGCTGACCAGAGACAGGTGGTCGTGGAGGATGGCCTTGGGGAAGCCGGTGGTGCCGGAGGAAAAGTAAATGGCCGCGTCATCGGTGTCCGACAGCTGCACCGGGGGCGCGCTGGAGGAGCAGAAGTCGGTGAGGCGCATACAGTCTTCGCTGTAGGCAGGTCCGCCGCGCCCCACGAAAAACAGCATTTTCACCTTGTCCAAGCTGCTGACAATGGGGTCCATCCGGGTGACGAACTCCGGGCCGAACACCAGCACTTCCACATCCGCCAGGTCCAGGCAATATTTGATCTCGTCGCTGGAATAGCGGAAGTTCATGGGGACGGCGACGCAGCCGGCCTTTAAAACACCAAAGTAGATGGGCAGCCACTCCAGGCAGTTCATCAGCAGGATGCCCACCTTGGCGCCCCGCTGCAGGCCGCGGCTCAGCAGCAGATTGGCAAAGCGGTTGGCCCGGCGGTCAAAGTCCTTCCAGGACATCTCCCGGCGGTAGGGGGCGTCGGGGTTGGCGGCGGCGATGAGGTTCAGCTCCCGCCAGGTGGCGGCCTGATCCCGCTCGTCGGAGGGGTTGATCTCTACCAGCGCCGTCTCTGAACCATAGAGCCGGGCGTTGCGTTCGAGAAAGTCTGTGATTACCATGCAAACACTCCTTTTGGCAGAGGAAATAAAAAAACGCCCTCTGCAAGATTTCTGCAGAGGACGAGAAAAAACGATCCCGTGGTACCACCTCTATTTACCGCCCCGGAGGGCGGCCTCTCAGGCCCTGACAGGCCCCAGCGCGATACCGGGCGCACCCGTCTTTGCCTACTGACCGTTCGGCAAAGCCGCTCAGAAAGGTATTCGGACACAGGGTTCTCGCTGCCTTGCACCCACCGGCAGCTCTCTGGGAGAAGGGTCTGGGTCCTACTTGTTTCCGTCATTGCGTTTGTGATTACGGTTGGTACTTTAACACTTTTTGGCGTTAAAGTCAATAGGAAATTTCACAAGTTTTTTGTTTTTTTGACCGGAAACGGCAAAAAAGCCTCTCACGGAGGGCGAAACAGGGCCAAGCCGGCCCGGGGGGTTGACATTCTTTTTTTAGCGTGCTAAATTATAGGCAACTTTATCGCCCGGAAAGGAAGCGAACCGCTCATGAAATTCCCCGTCACCAAAAATCCCAATCCCGGTACCATGCCCCCCGCGGACAAGCTGGGCTTTGGTTCCGTGTTTTCCGACCATATGTTCATTATGGACTACTCCGGCAAAGAGGGCTGGCATGATCCCCGCATCGTCCCCTTCGGCCCCCTGAGCCTGTCGCCCGCCGCCAGCGTCTTTCACTATGCCGGCGAGGTGTTCGAGGGGCTGAAGGCCTACCGCCGCAAGGACGGTAAAGTACAGCTGTTCCGCCATGATGCCAATGTGGAGCGTCTGAACAACTCCGCCGAGCGCATCGGACTGCCCCTGGTGCCCGCTGACATCGCCATGGCCGCCATCGAGCAGCTGGTGGAGGTGGACCAGGCCTGGGTGCCCTCCGCGCCCGGCACCTCCCTGTATATCCGGCCCTTCCTGTTCTCCACGGATCCCGAGTTGTCCCTGCACGGTGTGCATCAGGCCATGTTCGTCATCATCCTGTCCCCCTCCGGCAGCTATTACGCCGAAGGCCTCAATCCGGTGAAGATCATGCTGGAGACCGAGGATGTCCGCGCCGTCCGGGGCGGCACCGGCTATACCAAGTGCGGCGGCAACTACGCCGCCTCCAACCGCGCCGGTGACCGTGCCATGGAAAAGGGCTATTCCCAGGTGCTGTGGCTGGACGGCGTGGAGCGCAAATACGTGGAGGAAGTGGGCGCCATGAACGTCATGTTCAAGATCGACGGCAAGGTGGTCACCCCCGCCCTCACCGGCTCCATTCTGCCGGGCATCACCCGCCGCTCCTGCATCCAGATGCTGAAGTCCTGGGGCGTGGAGGTGGAGGAGCGCCTGGTGTCCATCGACGAACTGGTGGAAGCCGCCCAGAACGGCAAGCTGGAGGAGGCCTGGGGCACCGGCACCGCCGCTGTCATCTCGCCCATCGGCGAGCTGTGCTACAAGGATGTGAAGTACACCGTCAATGACTTCAAGATCGGCCCCACCGCCCAGAAGCTCTATGACGAGCTCACCGGCCTGCAGTGGGGCGATAAGCCCGATCCCTTCGGCTGGATCAAGGTCATCGGAGAATAAGCAGGTAAAACAAACCGCCGCTGAGAAGCTTCTCAGCGGCGGTTTTCCGTTTGCGGGAAAAGGCAAAGCCGCGCCCGGCGGAGCGTCAGCGCCCGGCGGCGGTTTTATGTGAAATACAGGCGGTCATAGGCTTTGACGTTCTCACGGTTCCGGTCATCGTCATAAATGTCGGATTCATGGTAGCTTCCGCCTTTTGCGCCGGCCAGGTAGCCGGGGACCAGCTCCATCCCCATAAACGCCGGATAGTTGCAGCCGTTGGCATCGGTGATGCCCCATACGGAGGCCTCCTGAAAGCCGAACTGCGGATAATACTCCGGCCTGCCGAAGAATAAAATGGCGCCAAAGCCCATTCCGGCGGCCTTTCCGATCATATGGTGCATCAGCGCCTTGCCCACGCCCATTCGCTGATACTCCGGCAGCACGCTGATGGGACCAAAATCCAAAACGGGAAGAACGGCGTCCGGGGTCCTGACCTCGGCCCTGCTGCAGATGATATGTCCCACTACGGTATGGTTCAGCTCCGCCACCAGGCTCAGCCCGGGGACACCGTCCCGCTGCCGCAGCTCGTGGACCATCCAGTGCTCGTATGGACATCCGATCCCGCCTTGTTCGATCCTTCCCGGATAGGAAAAGGCAGCCCTGGTGATCTCCTCCACTCTGCGGAAGTCCTGTTCACATTCATTACGGATCAAAAGATTCATGGCTTCACCTCATTTACATGGCGCTCCCGTCGGAAAAGCGGGAACACGGTACGCATTGTACAGAAATCAAAAATCAAAGGGGCGCTGCACCAATACCACCGGCTTGTCCGGCCACAGCCGGGCGGCAGTGCGCAGCATGGCCTGCTGCTGGGGCCTGCTCAGCGGCTCAAACAGGATGACTTCGATCCGTCGGGGCTGCTCCTTCCATTTTCCTTTCACCACGCCGTCCGCCAGCAGGGCGGGAAAGACGATGCCGGTGTTGTTGAAAATGTCCCTGAGATGGGCCGGGGGCAGGTACAGGCTCTCTTTTTTCTCATGTCCCAGCAAAAAGGGGTCAAATCCCGCCAGGAACACGCACCGGGGCAGGGGCGGCAGGCTTTCCGGCTCGGTCAGATAAAAATAGGTGCGCCCGCCGAATGCCAGCGTTTTGGCGTCCGCGGCGGCGAACAGCTCCCGCAGTTTTTTCTGGGGCCAGCGGAAGAAATAGGCGCCGTCCCGGAGGGTGGCGGGGCCGTAGTGGAGCAGATAGCGCCGGACAAGCTCCAGCTCCGCCTGCTCCCGGCGCACCGGGGGAAGCGCGGGCGCACGCAGATACATTCGCGCTTCCCGGGGGCTGCCGCACAGCACGCCCGCCTCGCTCAGCAGGCGGATGACGCCGCCCCAGCCGTCAAAGACCCGCTCCTCCTCCTGCCGGGTCATGCCCGCCTGGCGGCACAGCTCCCGCAGCGCGTCCCGGGAGACCGGCGCGTCCCCCAGCCCGCCGGCCACGGTGCGGGCAAAAAGCAGCATCCGCTCCCGGGGCACCGCGCAGTGGCCGTTGTACAGCCACCGGCCGTAGGGCGTTTCAAAAATGCCTTCAACACCCGGAGCGTCGGGATGGTACAGAAAAAAGTCCGAGGCGGGGAACAGGTGCAGGGTGCCCCGCAGCGTCCAGGATTTTACCAGCCCTGCGGTATCGGCGCTGCCGGAGCGGAGATACAGGCTGTAAACGGCGTTGGAAAGATATTGGGCCTGCAGCCCGCAAAGACCCGCGGCCACAGCCGTGCCCGGAGCGGGCGACGTCAGAAACTGGCCCGCCAGCTGCCAGCGCAGCAGCTCTGTTCGGGACGGGTTCACAGGACGTCCGCCTGACTTTCGCCCAGCACGGTGATGCCGTTTTGGGCCAGCAGCTCCGCCGCCACGCCGCTGCCGGGCACCAGCACGTGGGAGAAGCTGCCGTTATAGATCTGTCCGCTGCCGCAGGAGGGGCTGCGCTCCTTGAGCACCGCGTGGGTGCAGCCGTACAGCCGGGCCAGCCGCAGGACTTCCTCCGCGCCCTGCCGGTACTGGACCGTCACATCCATGCCGCCGCGGTCAAAGACGCCGCCCTCCCGGCGCTCAGAGGGCAGCCGGGGCGTGGGCAGCCCGCCAAGCTGTTCGGGACAGACCGGGATCAGCGTGTGCCGCTCCATCAGCGACAGCACCCGGGGGTCCGCCTTGGCGGTGCCGTCATACCGGCAGGGGCAGCCCAGCAGACAGGCGGATACCAGGATCGTCATTTGAGCTTCGCCTCCCACTCGCCCTGCCGGAAGCCCGCCAGCACGAAGCCGTTGCCGATGAGCAGGGGGCGCTTCACCAGCATTCCGTCAGAGGCCAGCAGGGCAAACTGCTCGTCCTCGGACATCTGGGGCAGTCGCTTTGCCAGCTCCAGGGCACGGTACTGCAGCCCGGAGGTGTTAAAAAACTTTTTCAGCGGAAGGCCGCTTTCCGCCTGCCAGCGGCGCAGCTCCTCCTGAGACGGCTTCTGCAGCTTGATGTCCCGCAGTTCATAGGACACGCCCGCCTGGTCCAGAAAGGCCTTTGCCTTCTGGCAGGTGGAGCATTTGGGGTAACAAAGGAACAGCATAGGGGTATCCTCCTTGATCGGTTTGCAGCCAGTATACCATATGGGCGCGAATTATGCAAAAAAATGCAAAATTGGCTTGATTTCGGACGCAATTTTATTTTATACTGTAAACAATCCAAAAAACCATCCCAAAGGGGATGGCAGAAACTGATAGGAACGACAGGAGGTCCAATGCTATGGGTAAATTTGTGATCCGCAACACCAAGACCGGCGTCAAGTTTGACCTGAAGGCCGGCAACGGCGAGGTCATCGCTACTTCTGAGGTCTATGCCTCCCAAGCCGCCTGCAAAAACGGCGTGGAATCCGTCCGCAAGAATGCCCCCGTGGCCGCCGTGGAAGACCAGACCGTGGAAGGCTTCGCCGTGGAAAAGCACCCCAAGTTCGAGATCTATACCGATAAGGCCGGCGAGTTCCGCTTCCGCCTGAAGGCCACCAACGGACAGATCATCGCTGTCAGCGAGGGCTACAAGGCCATGGCCGGCTGCAAAAACGGCATCGAGTCCGTGAAAAAGAACGCCCCCGAAGCCGCTGTAGTGGTGGAGGAGGCCCAGTAATGGACATCGGGGAGCAGGCGGAGAAGCTGCTAGCATCGGTCACCCGGGATAAAGGCCTGATGGAACAGTTCCGGAAAGAACCTGTAAAGGCCGTGGAAAAGGTGCTGGGCGTGGATCTGCCCGATGAAGCGGTGGAAAAGATCATCACCGCCGTCAAGGCAAAGATCGCGGCGGACGGCGCGAAGGATGTGCTGGGTTCGCTGAAAAAGCTGTTCTGAATGAAATGAAAAAAGCGTCTGCCGGCAGGCAGGCGCTTTTTTTGAATTCAAGGCTCCGGGCGGTATTCCAGAAGATCCCCCGGCTGGCAGTCCAACACCCGGCAGATGGCGTCCAAGGTTGAAAAGCGGATGGCGCTGATCTTGCCGGTCTTGATGTTGGAAAGGTTCACGTTGGAGATGCCCACCTCCCGGGCCAGCTGGTTGAGAGACATTTTCCGGTCGGCCATCACCCGGTCCAGACGTAAAATAATCGGCACGGTGTCACCTCACAGGGTGGTGTCCGCTTCCGTCTGAAGCTGGCAGGCGTAGTCCAGAATAAAGGACAGGCCCGCCATGGCCAGCGGAAGCAGGAAGGGGTCCAGCGCCAGCGTGAAGTTCAGCGTGCCGCCAGCCAGGACCGAGTTTATGGCACCGAGACCCAGTTCCAGGGTGTAAACCGCGGCCAGCAGCACGGCGGACCAGCGTAGCCGCCGGACGTGTAGGGAGCGGAAGGGGGTATACTCCCGGCTGATGTCCCGGAAGATCTGATACACCGGGATGAAGGCTGCGGCGTAAGCAGCCCAGGTCAGGACATAGACCAGCTGGTGGAGAAACAGTTCCCAATAGCCGGCATAAGGCAGCCGGACGGAAAAATATTCCATGGCACCGGGTCGGTTTATCATCAGCCACAGCACGGACAGAAGCACTTTCAGCCCATGGAGCACACAGGCGCACACAAACACCAGGAAGACAACGGATAAAACCTTGCTGCTTTTTTGGATCTTTTTCTGGGTGTCGGTCATGATGCATCCATCCTTTCCTGGACTCAGCATAGCAAAAGCATATTCGTTTGTCAATACTTTTTTAATGATAAACGATAAATAATTTATGAAATACATATATAGAAGGCGGCTGAAGACTGCCTTGGAACATAAAAAACACCGCAACGCAAGTTGCGGTGTTTTTAAAACGCCTTGATTTACAGAGCAGCCTTGGCCTTTTCCACCAGAGCGGTGAAAGCAGCCTTATCGCTGACAGCGATCTCAGCCAGCATCTTGCGGTTGAGGTCGATACCGGCCTTCTTCAGACCGTTCATGAAGCGGCTGTAGTTGATGCCGTTCATCTTGCAGGCGGCGCTGATGCGGGAGATCCACAGCTTGCGGAAGTCACGCTTCTTCAGCTTGCGGCCCACATAAGCATAACGCAGGGACTTCATCACCTGCTCGTTGGCTACCTTGAAGTGGTTCTTTTTGTTGCCCCAGTAACCCTTCGCCAGCTTGATAATTTTCTTTCTTCTTTTGCGCGTCATCATCGCGCCTTTCACACGTGCCATGTTTTAAATCCTCCTTCTGACTCAGGGTTTATTTGTACGGGACGAGACGCTTCAGGGTGGGGGCGGTGGTGGAACCGGCCATGAAAGCCTTCCGCAGATGGCGTTTCCGCTTGGTGGACTTACAGCCCTTGATATCGTGGCGTCTGTTAGCGCTGTTCAGCTTGACTTTGCCGGTCTTGGTGACGGAAACACGCTTTTTAGCGCCGGAATGGGTCTTGATTTTCGGCATGGTTGCTGCTCCTTCCTTAAAAAGCAAATCGCTTATTGATAACGTTTTTATTTCTTGGGGGCGATAAACATCAGCATCTGGCGGCCTTCCAGCTTGGCGGGCTTTTCAATGCTGCCAAACTCGGCGCAGGCTTCGGCAAAGCGCTGCATCACAGTCAGACCGATGTCAGTGTGGGCCATCTCGCGGCCCCGGAAGCGGATGCTGGCCTTGACCTTATCGCCGGATTTGAGGAACTTCTCAGCCTGCTTGACGCGGACGTTGAAGTCGGCGACGTCGATCTTGGCGGACAGACGGACTTCCTTGATATCCACAACCTTCTGGTTCTTGCGGGCTTCCTTTTCCTTTTTGGCCTGTTCAAAGCGGAACTTGCCGTAGTCCATGACGCGGCACACGGGGGGCTCTGCCTTGGGGGCGATCTTTACCAGGTCCAGACCCCGCTGGATGGCGGTATCCATGGCCTGCTGCAGGGAAACGATGCCCAGCTGGGAACCGTCGCTGTCGATCAGTCGAACTTCCTTATCACGAATCTCTTCGTTGATCTGATGCTCCAAAGTGCTAATGTTTGAACACCTCCTAAAAAATCAAAAAACGGGCGGCAGAATCGCCGTCCGAACAAACGCGCCCCCGGATCCCTGATCGCCCGTGAAACGCGGAATTGTTGACCTCTTCTAACGCAATGGAGGTGAGGACGGCTGTCCTACTTTGTTTTACCTAAAAAACTATAACAGGCTGCGCGGAAAATGTCAAGCCCTTTTTTCATTTTTTTACCGACAAAAGGACGTTGCATTTCCTATCTTAATCGATTATAATAGAAAACAAGAAAAAAGCAAGTGGAGGTCCGCGATTTTTATGAGCGAAGAATACGGAAACGACTTTGTGGTGCTCACCGACGAGGACGGCCGGGAGATCGAACTGGAGCATCTGGACACCGTGGAATACAACGGCCAGACCTATATGGCCTTTATTCCCGCCGAGATGAGCCTGGAGGACGCCTATGAGCTGATGATCATGAAGGTGGAACTGGAGGACGACGGCGAGGAGATGCTGGTGACGCTGGACGACGAGGATGAAGAAGCCGAGCTGTTCCAGATCTTTTCCGAGCGGCTGGAGGAGACCTTCGAGGACGAGGAATAAGCCTGAAAGCCCCGCCGGGCGGGGTGCGGATCCTTTTATTTAACCTACAATGTGTTATATGGGATTGCGGGGTCCGGACCCCGTTGGCAGACCTCCCGCGCGCCGCGCGGAAGTTGGGAGCCGATCAAAGGTCCGGCAGCTTGCCCACCTGCTTCGCGGGTTATTTAACACATCCGCATCCCGCCGGGCGGGGCTGATATCTCAAACAGATCCGTGAGCGGCCCTTTGGGCCGCTTTTTTCTACCATGCATCAAGTCAAGGAGGACGTGAAAATGGCAAAATTACAGTGGAAGCCCGGCACCCTGCTGGCCCCCGCGCCCCCGGCGCTGGTGTCCTGCGGCACCATGGAGGCGCACAATGTGCTCACCGCCGCCTGGACCGGCATTGTGTGCAGCGAGCCGCCCATGACCTATGTTTCCATCCGGCCCGAGCGGTATTCCCACCATATGATCCTGGAGCGGGGGGAGTTCGTCATCAACCTGCCCACCCAGGCCATCGTGCGGGCCACAGACCTGTGCGGGGTAAAGTCCGGGCGGGACGGGGATAAGTTCGCCCTGGCGGGGCTGACGGCGGAGCCTTCCGCCCTGGTGGCGGCGCCCGGCATCGGGGAATGCCCCGTGTCGCTGGAGTGCAGGGTCCGGGAGGTGCTGCACCTGGGCAGCCATGATATGTTTCTGTCGGACATCGTGGCTGTGGATGTGGACCCCGGATATGTGGACGAAAAGGGCGCGCTGCATCTGGAAAAGGCCGGTCTTTTGGCCTATGCCCACGGCGGCTACTACGGGCTGGGCAGGCAGCTGGGCACCTTTGGCTTTTCCGTGCGGAAAAAGCCGGTCCGGAGAGGGGCAAAGCCCGCGAAACGCAAGTGATCGATCCAACCCCTTGCCTGGAAACCTGCGTATGCCGTACACGCCGGCCTGGGAGCGGCCCCCTCAGGACGCTCAGCAACGGCAGCTGGTGTAATGGAATACATTGCTGAACGCGATAACGCCGCAGACACGCTTCGCAGAACAGGCAGAACAGGCAGAACATCCTGGTATGATAAAAAAGAACGCCCCGGGGGGCGTTCTTTTTGTTTGCAGCCGGTTTTTACTTGTGATCTTCCCCGGACCCTTCGGCGGGCGGCGGGGCAGGAGCTTTCTTTTTCCGGCGGGAGAACAGGGGCTTTTTACCCTTCCGCAGCCAGCGCACCAACAGGACGATCACCGCGGCGATGACGGCCAGCCAGATCAGGCTGCCCACCCAGTTGCGGGCAAAGCCGAGGGCAAAGTCCTGCACATCGTCCACAAACCGGGCGGTGCCGGTGCTGAAGGCCTGGGCCAGCCTGGGCCAGAAGCCGGTCACCGGCTGCTCCTGCTCAGAGAGCACATAGACCTCCTCCAGGGTGATCTCCACTGTGGCATAGTCCACCAGCGCGTCGTATTTCCGCAGGGTGCCGGTGAGGTATTCGATGTTCAGTTCCGTGTCCGCGATGGCGCTCTCCAGCGTGATGATATCCTCCATGTTTTCGGCCTTGGCCAACAGCTCCTGCAGCCGCTCCAGCTTGGTGCGCTGGGTCAGCAGGCGGGATTCGGTGTCGTAATAGGCCTCGCTGACATTTTCGGTGGTGTGGCGCTGGCTGTTGAGCTGGGCCAGACCGCCCACCTGGCCGCAGAACTCGTTGTATTTGGCAGAGGGTACCCGCACCACATAGCAGGCGCTGCGGTAAGGACTGTAGTTGTTCAGCTCGCTGGATTCAAAATAGCCGCCCATCCTTGCCACCAGCTGGTTCAGCCCCTCCACCGCCTCGTCAAAGGCGGTGGATTCCAGATACAGGTAGCCCCGGTAGATCATCTTGACATTTTCGGGCAGGGAGGAGGAGGGCGTCTCAACGGCGTTATAGCCGGGAGCGGCGGATTCCGGCTCCATGGGCGCCACGGAATCAAAGCCCATGCTCGATTCATATTTGTTCTGATCGCTGAAGGCAAAGCCGTTGGTCTGCGTATCGGCGGATGCGCCGCTGTTCATAGCCGCGCCGCATCCGAACAGGCTCAGCAGCAGCACGGCGCTCAGCAGGGCGGACAACATCTTTTTCACTGGAACTCATCTCCTTAATAAAAGCATTCTGTTTCTATAGACGGCAAAAAAGGCAAAAAGTTTCGGCCGGACCGAAACTTTTTAAATTCAGGACATCAGCACGGCCACGCCGTAAAGCAGGGCGCTCCAGAGCAGGTTGGCCACGGTAAACACCACGATGGGCACCAGGTACAGCAGGATAAAGTTTTTTTGATGGGCGGCTTCCTGCTTTTTCCGTTGATGGAGAAAATACAGCACGCCGCACAGTGCCGGCGGGATATAGATCAGCAGATTTACAAAAAATTCGGTCATAGCTTGCACCTTTCGTCTTGCATTGTTGGTGATTTACCGATATTATATCGGAAAAGAGAGGCGGTGTAAAGCGTGAAAGAGCATTTTATGGGTCTGGCCCTGGAACAGGCGGCGCGGGCCAAAGCCCTGGGCGAGGTGCCGGTGGGCTGCGTTATCGTAAAGGATGGGGCGGTCATCGGCGCGGGCTATAACCGGCGGGAGACCAACCGGACCGTCCTGGGACACGCGGAGCTGATGGCCATGGCTCAGGCGGAGCGGGCCGTGGGCGACTGGCGGCTCACCGGCTGCACCCTTTACGTGACGCTGGAGCCCTGCCCCATGTGCGCCGGCGCCATCCTGAACGCCCGGGTGGACACCGTGGTCTGCGGCGCCACCGACACCACCTTCGGTGCCTGCGGCGGCGTGATGAACCTGTTTGAGGAGGCCTTCGGCTACAAACCCAAACTGTACAAAGGCGTCCGGGAGGCGGAATGCGCCCGGCTGCTGACAGATTTTTTTGAGGAGATCCGGAAAAAATGACCCGTGGGCGGCCCTTGCGGCCGCCCATTTTAGCACTTACCCCCGGCGTTCATAAAATGTATGGTCAATGTTACCAATTTGTTCACAATTTTTTTGGAAAAACTATTGACAAACCGGCGGATTGGGGTAGAATAATGTTAGCACTCAGAGATGAGGAGTGCTAAAATGAAAGGAGGAGAGCCTGTGGAACTTCCCGAGCGGAAACGCCGCATTCTGAAGGCCATCGTGGAAAGCTATATCGACACCGCAGAGCCGGTGGGTTCCAAAACGCTGGTGAACAGCTTCGACAGCCCTATCTCCTCCGCCACCATCCGCAACGAAATGAGCGAGCTGGAGGATATGGGTTATCTGGAAAAGCCCCATGTGTCCGCGGGACGCATCCCGTCCTTTGCCGCTTACCGGCTGTACGTCAACGAACTGATGGAGCGGCACCGGGTGGCCACCGACGAGCTGGAGGCCATGCGCCTGATGATGCAGGCCAAGATGCGGGAGATCGACAATATCGTGGTCAGCGCCTCCAAGGTGCTGGGCGAGATGACCCAGCACACCACCGTGTCCATGCTTTCCCGCACCGGCGGCGTCCGGGTGAAAAAATGCGAGCTGATCGACGTGGACGGCGGATACACCTACGCGGTGGTGCTGGTCACCGACAGCGATGTGAAAAACAAAATGCTGCGGCTGGAACGTCCGGTGGAGCCCGCCACCGCCGCGGTGCTGGGCACCGCCGTCAACCTGGCCCTCAGCGAGCGGCGGCTGGAGTACCTGCTGCCCTCGGTGCAGCAGAGCACGGGCCGGGATTCCCCGGTATACCAGATGACCGCCGACGTGCTGGACTTCATCCGTTCCACCGAGGCGGGGGGCAAGCCGGAGATCTACATCGACGGCGCGGCCCGTCTGCTGGACAACCGGGAATACCAGGACACCCAGCGCGCTCGGGAGATGCTGGAATATTTCTCCGACCGCAGCCGGCTGGGCCAGCTGCTGGAGGGGGAAGATACCCCCGATGTGATCAACATCCGTATCGGCCCCGAGCTGCAGGACCCCAGCATGCGTGACGCCAGTCTGGTGTTCACCAGCTACCAGATCGACCGGAATACCAAGGGCATCGTGGGCATCATCGCCCCGGCCAGAATGGATTATGCCGATGTGTGCGCCAAGCTGATCGCCTTTACCCAGGCGGTGTCGGGCGTCACCGGAAATGGAATGAAACGACTAAAGGACGCAGGTGAGAGCGATGACCGAAGAAATGAAAGCGCAGACCGAAGCGCAAAGTGAAGCAAAGACCACGGCACAGACCACAGCGCAGACCGAAGCGGCGGCCGCTGAGGCTGAAGCCGGAGCGGCCCGGGCCAAACAGCCCGCCGGCGAGAGCAAAAAGGAGAAAAAGCACAGCGAAAAGCTGGAGGAAAAGCTCCGGCAGATGGAGGAAGAAGCCGCCCGGCAGGAGGAACGCTACAAGCGCGTCCTGGCGGAGTACGACAACTTCCGCAAGCGCACCATGAAGGAGAAGGAAAACACCTGGCAGGAGGCGCAGATGGCCGCCGTGGCCGCGTTTCTGCCGGTGCTGGACAATCTGGAGCGGGGCGCCGCCCAGGAAAACGCGGACGAGGGCATCAAACTGATCCTCAAGCAGTTCCGCGAGATCCTGGACAAATACCACGTGGAAGCCTGCGGAGAGGAAGGCCAGCCCTTTGACCCCAACTTCCACAACGCCGTCCTCCACGAGGAGGGCGAGGGCACCGGCGAGACCGTGATCGCGCAGGTGCTGCAAAAGGGCTATACCATGGGCGGAAAGCTGATCCGCGCCGCCATGGTAAAGACCACCGGCTGATATCGAGATCCCTTATCATTCACATAAATCTGAAAATCTTATCTTTACGGAGGAAATACAATTATGGCTAAAATTATTGGTATTGACCTTGGCACCACCAACTCCTGCGTCGCCGTGATCGAGGGCGGCGAAGCCGTCGTTATCCCCAACGCCGAAGGCGCCCGCACCACCCCCTCTGTGGTGGCTTTCTCCAAGACCGGCGAGCGTATGGTCGGTCAGGTGGCCAAGCGCCAGGCAGTTTCCAACCCCCAGCGTACCATCAGCTCCATCAAGCGCCACATGGGCTCTGACTATAAGGTGACCATCGACGGAAAGAGCTATTCTCCCCAGGAGATCTCCGCCATGATCCTGCAGAAGCTGAAGATCGACGCCGAAGCCTATCTGGGCGAAAAGGTCACCGAGGCGGTCATCACCGTCCCCGCCTACTTCACCGATGCCCAGCGCCAGGCCACCAAGGACGCCGGCAAGATCGCCGGCCTGGAGGTCAAGCGTATCATCAACGAGCCCACCGCCGCTGCTCTGGCCTATGGCATGGATAAGGAGCACGAGCAGAAGGTCATGGTCTACGACCTGGGCGGCGGCACCTTCGACGTGTCCCTGCTGTCCATCGGCGACGGCACCATCGAGGTGCTGGCCACCGCTGGCAACAACCACCTGGGCGGCGATGACTTCGACGAGCGCATCGTCAACTGGATGGTCCAGGAGTTCAAAAAGGACCAGGGCGTCGACCTGTCCGGCGACCGCATGGCCATGCAGCGCCTGAAGGAGGCCGCTGAAAAGGCCAAGATCGAGCTGTCCGGCGTTACCTCCTCCAACATCAACCTGCCCTATATCTTCGCCGACGCCAACGGCAGCCGCCACCTGGATCTGACCCTGACCCGCGCCAAGTTCGACGAGCTGACCCATGACCTGGTGGAAGCCACCACCGGCCCCGTCCGTCAGGTGCTGTCCGATTCCGGCGTTTCCGCTTCCGAGATCGCCCGGGTCCTGCTGGTGGGCGGCTCCAGCCGTATCCCCGCCGTGCAGGAGGCCGTGAGAAAGATCACCGGCAAGGAAGGCTTCAAGGGCATCAACCCCGATGAGTGCGTGGCCATGGGCGCTGCCATCCAGGGCGGCGTTCTGGGCGGCGAGGTCAAGGACCTGCTGCTGCTGGATGTCACCCCCCTGTCCCTGGGCATCGAGACCCTGGGCGGCGTGTGCACCCGCATCATCGACCGCAACACCACTATCCCCACCAACAAGAAGCAGGTGTTCTCCACCGCCGCCGACGGCCAGACCTCTGTTGAGATCCATGTGCTGCAGGGCGAGCGCGACATGGCCGCGGGCAACAAGACCCTGGGCAAGTTCCATCTGGACGGCATCCCCGCCGCGCCCCGCGGCGTGCCCCAGATCGAGGTCACCTTTGACATCGACTCCAACGGCATCGTGAATGTCTCCGCCAAGGATCTGGGCACCGGCAAGGAGCAGCACATCACCATCACCTCCTCCTCCAACCTGAGCAAGGAGGATATCGACAAGGCCGTCAAGGAGGCCGAGCAGTTTGCCGCCGAGGACAAGAAGAACAAGGAAGCCGTGGACGCCCGCAACGAGGCCGAGAGCCTGGTCTATCAGACCGAGAAGTCTCTGGGCGAGCTGGGCGGCAAGATCTCCGACAGCGAAAAGGCACCTGTGGAAGCGGCTCTGAATAAGCTGAAAGAGACTCTGAAGGGCTCTGACGTGGAGGCCATCAAGGCTGACGCCGAGGAACTGAAGAAGGCATTCTACGCCGTGGCCGAGAAGATGTATGCCCAGGCCAACCCCCAGGGCGCTTCCGGCGCCGACATGGGCGCCCAGGGCGGCGCGCAGACCGGCCCCTCCGGCGAGACTGTGTATGACGCGGACTACAAGGTCGTGGACGACGAGGACAAGAAATAATCCGACCCTTTTGAAAAAACAGGCGCAGGCGGGGCAGTTTTGCCCCGCTGTGTGCCGTTTTACATCGTTTTTGTAATTTAGGAGAGCAGATATGGCTGAACAACGCGATCTTTATGAGGTCCTGGGCCTGCAAAAGGGCGCCAGCGACGATGAAATCAAAAAGGCCTATCGCAAGCTTGCGAAGAAATACCATCCCGATCTGAACCCCGGCGACAAAGAAGCCGAAAAGAAGATGAAGGAAGTCAACGGCGCCTATGAGGTGCTGTCTGACGCCGAGAAAAAGGCCCGCTACGACCAGTACGGATTTGCGGGCATCGACCCCAATTACGCCGGCGGCGCGGGAGGCGGCGGCTTCGGCGGTTTCCAGGATTTCGACCTGGGCGACATCTTCGGCTCCATGTTCGGCGGCGGCTTTGGCGGCCAGCAGACCCGGCATAACGGCCCGCGGAAGGGCGAAAACCTGCGCATTACGCTGCAGCTGACCTTTGAAGAAGCGGTTTTCGGCTGTGAAAAGAGCGTCAGCGTCACCCGCAATGAGAGCTGCAAGGACTGCGGCGGCACCGGCGCGAAAAAGGGCACCTCGCCCGAGAGCTGCCCGGTGTGCCGGGGCTCCGGCCAGGTGCAGTCCACCCAGCGCACGCCCTTCGGTGTCTTTTCCAGCAGCAGTCCCTGCCAGAACTGCAAGGGCACCGGCAAGATCATCAAGGAACCGTGCCCGTCCTGTAAGGGCGAGGGACGTGTCCGCAAGACCCGCACCATCCGGGTGAAGATCCCTGCCGGCATCGACGACGGACAGACCATCTCCCTGCGGGGCGAGGGCAACGGCGGCACCCAGGGCGGGCCTGCCGGCGACCTGTACGTCACCGTCTATGTAAAAGAACACAAGATGTTCAAGCGGGACGGACAGGATATTATTCTGGAGATGCCCATTTCCTTCGCCCAGGCGGCGCTGGGTGCTACGCTGACCGTTCCCACCGTGGATGGAAAGGTGCAGTACGACCTGCCCGAGGGCACACAGACCGGCACGGTCTTCCGGCTCCGGGGCAGCGGTGTTCCCAGTGTCAACGGCCGTGGCCGGGGCGACCAGTATGTGAAGGTCAATGTGGAGATCCCCCGCAACCTCAATCACGAGCAGAAGGAGCTTCTGCGCAAGTTTGACGAGGCGACCGGCGACAGCTGCTACAGCGAGCGCGGCGGCTTCTTCAAAAAAATGAAGGACCTGTTCAACAAGGATTGACAGGCGGCCCAGCTGCGGGCCGAAAGCACTTGAAAGCAAACGAAGGCCACCCGGCGGGAAGCCGGGTGGCCTTTCTGCTTGTCAAAACATCCGGGCGGGCGCAGGGCGCTGCGCCCCGCTTTTTTTAAAAGGTTTTCCAGGCAAAGCCGTAGCTGCCGATAAAGCGGTCTGCCTGGATCCGCACCGTATATTCCCCGGCCTCCGCCAGCGTCACCGTAAAGACGGAGGTGGGAAGCGCTGTGCCCCGGTAGCAGAAGCGGTCCGGGGTGTTCGTGGGGAAGACGGAAATATCCACGCTTCCGCTTTCCGCCTCCACGGAGATCTCCAGCTCGCCGGTGCGGCCCTCCTCCAGGTGATAGCTTTGCAGCTCTGTTCCGGTGCGGACCGGCTGCCCGTTTTCAAAACGGATGGTCATTTGCGCCTTGGGGGCGGGCGGAGGGGCGCCGCAGCCAGCAAGGGCCACCGCCAGCAGCAGGGCCAGAACGGCCGGGCAAAACCGTGGTTTCCGGCGGTGCTCCCGTTTCCAGGCAAAAGACGTGCGCCGTCCCACGGTCAATTTTCTTCCACACCCTGGGGGATGATCAGGGCGGCGATGATATAGACCAAAAAGCCGCTGCCGCCCGCCGCGCAGAACAGCAGCCAGCCCAGCCGCACAAGCGTGGGGTCCACACGGAAGTATTCCGCGATGCCGCCGCAGACGCCGGCTACCATTTTGTTGGTGTTGGACCGATACAAGCGTTTGTTCATGATCTGTTTCCTCCGTTTTCCGCGCGCCGTTCCGGCCCTTCGCCGGGCGCGCTTTCTCATATCTTCGATTTGATTGTACAAAAAAGCGCCGCCTGCCGATAGGCGTATTTTGCAGAAAAATGTGTCAGTTTTATAGAATCGGACGGGAGACTGCCGCCGGAGGGCTGTCCGGACTCACTTTGCGGAAAAACAGGCCCGGAGCCCTGCAAAAAGGCCCTTTGCCGGGCGGTGGACGCGGCCTGTCCCGGCACACCGGTGCTTCGACGCCTGAAAACAGTGATTTTTACCGAAATTACTTGTATCCTACCTCTGTGTTTGCTATAATAATCAATGATAAAAATATAAATTCGGAGTGCGGAATGAAAAAGAAAAAATGGCTGCTCGCAGCCGATCATAACGCCTGCGCGGACCAGTTGGCCGGGGAGCTTGGGCTCAGCCGGCTTACAGCCCGTGTTTTGGCTGCCAGAGGGTTTGACACCCCGGAAAAGGCCCGGGCCTTTATGACCCAATCGGCAGAAGGGATCCACGACCCCTTTTTGCTGAAGGACATGGACAAGGCGGTGGCGGAGATCCAATCCGCCATCCAACATCATGTGAAGATCGCGGTGTACGGCGACTATGATGTGGACGGGGTCACCGCCACCTGCATCATGATCCAGTATCTGCGGAAGATGGGGGCGGACTGCACCTATTACATCCCCGACCGGCTGGGAGAGGGCTATGGGCTGAACACCGCCGCCATCAAGACCCTGTATGACGAGGGCTGCCGCCTGCTCATCACGGTGGACAGCGGCATCACCGCCGAGGAAGAGGCGGACTATGCCCGGGAACTGGGCCTGCGCCTGATCATCACCGACCATCACGAGTGCAAGGAAAAGCTCCCCGCCGCGGCCGCGGTGGTCAATCCCCGCAGGGTGGACAGTGAATACCCCTTCCGGGAGCTGGCCGGAGTGGGCGTGGCCTTCAAGGTCATCTGCGCCCTGGAAAAGGATCGGCCCATCCGGGAACTGCTGCAGGAATACGCCGATGTGGTGGCGGTGGGAACCATCGCCGATGTGATGCCTCTTGTGGGCGAGAACCGCATCATCGTCTCCTTCGGCCTGCAGTACCTGCAGAACACTCAAAATCACGGCCTGCGCTCCCTGATGCAGAAGCTGGGCCTGGACACCAAGCCGGTCACCTCCAACGCCGTCAGCTTTACCATGGCGCCCCGCATCAACGCGGCGGGCCGGCTGGGCGGCGCCAGCAGCGCGGCCCGGATGTTCCTCACCGACGACCCGGCGGAGGCGGCGGCCCTGGCCGAGCACCTGTGCAGCCTGAACCACCGCCGGCAGGAGGAGGAAAACGGCATCTATGAGCAGGTCATGGCCCGCATCAAGGCCCAGCCCGAGCTGACCCGGGGCAAGACCATGCTGCTGTGGGGCGACGACTGGCACAACGGCGTCATCGGAATCGTGTCTTCGCGTCTCAGTGACCGCTATGGGGTGCCCTGCCTGCTGGTGTCCATGAACGGGGATGTGGGCAAGGGCTCAGGCCGCAGCATCAAGGGCTTCAACCTGTATGCCGCGCTGGAGAAAAACGCCCATCTGCTGGAAAAATACGGCGGACACGAGCTGGCGGTGGGCTTTACCGTCAAGCGGGAAAACGCCGAGGCCCTGCGCCAGGCGCTGGAGGACTATGCCCGCAAGACCCAGACCGAAGAGATCGTCCCCTGCGTCAATGTGGACTGCGCCGTGGAGCCCCAGGAGCTGACCCTGCGGGAGGTGCGAGGACTGGCGGCGCTGGAGCCCTTCGGCATGGGCAATCCCCAGCCGGTGTTCCTGATGCAGGATGTGCGCATCGAGGAGATCACCCCCATGAGCCATGACCGGCACATCAAACTGCATCTCAGCAAGCAGGGCCGCAGCTTTTACGCCTTTGTCTTCGGCATGGGGGCAAAAAGCTGCCGGTTTGTCAAGGGCGACCTGCTGGACATCGTCTTTTCCGCCGAGATCAACAGCTACCGGGGCAGCGAAAATGTTCAGCTGGTCATCAAGGATGTGCGCTGGGCGCGGAAAGAAGAGCAGGCGGACCGGCAGGCGCGGGAGACCTATCAGACCTTTACAGGCGGCAGGCCCATCGACCGGGAGGCGGCCGCGATGCTGACCCCCACCCGGGAAGAACTGGTGGCCGTGTTCCGCCATGTGAAGGCCAATGCCGAGGGCGGCCTGCTGTCCGTACCGGCCGCCACCCTGTACCGTCAGGTCCGGTACGAGGCAAAGGCCTGCGGCCGCATGAACGTGGGCAAGCTGTTGGTCTGCCTGGACATTTTTCAGGAATGCGGCATTTTTTCCTATGAAAACAGCGACGAGGAGCTGTGCATCCGCGTCATGAATTATCAGGGCAAGGCGGATATCAGCGGCTCCTCCGTGCTCAAAAAACTGATGGCAGTATTGAAGGGCTGATACGATGGACGAGCGTGAACGACAGGAATATCTGGAGAAACTGGACCGGCAGATGCGGGATATCGCGGCGGACTTCCCCGAAGAGGAGGGGAAAAACATCCTCCGCGCCTATGACTATGCCCGCAGGCATCATGAGGGGCAGCTGCGCAAGAGCGGCGAGCCTTATATCATGCATCCGGTGTCGGTGGCGGTGATCATTGAGCAGATGGGCCTGGATTCTGAGTCCATCATGGCCGGCCTGCTTCACGACACCATCGAGGACACCGACGCCAGCTATCACGAGGTGGCAAAGGAGTTCGGCGAGCCGGTGGCCGTTTTGGTGGACGGCGTCACCAAGCTGACCCAGATGGAGCACACCAGTTATTCCACCAAGGAAGAGCAGCAGATGGAGGACCTGCGCAAGATGTTCGTCGCCATGGCGAAGGACATCCGGGTCATTATGATCAAGCTGGCCGACCGTCTGCACAATATGCGCACCATCCAGTTCCAGCGGGAGCAGAAGCAGCGGGACATCTCCGTGGAGACCATGGAGATCTATGCCCCCCTGGCCCACCGTCTGGGTATGCAGGGGGTCAAGTGGGAGCTAGAGGACCGGTCGCTGAAGATCCTGGACCCTGTGGGCTACCAGGAGATCTCCGACTACCTGGAGGAGCAGAACCACGGCTTCGCGGACTTTCTGGACCTGACCAAGGCCCGCATCACCGAAAAGCTGGAGCAGGCCGGCATCCAGTGCCAGGTAAAGGCCCGGCTCAAGAGCGTCTACAGCATCTACCGGAAGCTGTACGGACAGAACCTCCGCTTTTCCGAGCTGTATGACATCTGTGCCACCCGGGTCATCGTCAAGGAGCTGGCCGACTGCTACAACGTGCTGGGCATGATCCACGACCTGTACAAGCCGGTGCCCGGCCGCTTCAAGGACTATATCAGCACCCCCAAGCCCAACGGCTACCAGTCCCTGCACACGGTGGTCATCGGCACCGAGGGCATCCCCTTTGAGGTGCAGATCCGCACCGAGGAGATGGACCGTCAGGCGGAATACGGCATCGCCGCCCACTGGAAATACAAAAACGGCCTGCGGGGCTCCCAGAAGGAGGAGACCTTTGCCTGGGTCCGCCAGCTCATCGAGAGCCAGCAGGATTCCGACGCCACCGATTTCATCAAAAATGTCAAGACCGACCTGTTTGCCGACGAGGTCTATGTGTTCACCCCCCGGGGCGACGTCATCAACCTGCCCAAGGGGGCGACGCCCATCGATTTTGCTTATGCCATCCATTCCGCCGTGGGCAACCGGATGACCGGCGCAAAGGTCAACGGCCGCATCGTGCCCATTGACTGCGAGCTGCACAGCGGCGAGATCGTGGATGTTATCACCTCCAAAAACTCTACCGGCCCCAAGCGTGACTGGATGCAGATCGTCAAAACCAACGGCGCCCGCACCAAGATCAAGCAGTGGTTCAAAAAGGAGCGCCGGGAGGAAAACATCGAGCAGGGCAGGAGCGTCCTGGAGCGGGAGCTGCGGGCCAATCTGTTGTATGACAACTTCCAGAGCACCGAAATGCAGGACCTGATCTGCAAGCGCATGAACGTGCCCAACCTGGAGGAGCTGTATGCCGGCATCGGCTACGGCGGCGTGGCCCTGTCCCGGGTGCTGGCAAAGGTCAGGGACGAGGCCGCCCGGATCAAGGCTGCCGAGGCCAAGGAGGCCAAACTGGCGGCCCATATGAACAAGCCCAGAAAATCCATCGCCGATACCGGCGTCATCGTGGAAGGGTTGGACAATTGCCTGGTGAAGTTTTCCAAGTGCTGCACCCCCGTCCCCGGCGACCCCATCATCGGCTTTATCACCCGGGGCTACGGCGTTTCGGTGCACCGGCAGGACTGCGCCAACGCAAAGGCCGCTGCCCGGCAGCCCGGAGAGGACGGCCGCTGGATCCGCACCGAATGGGCCGAGGGCGAAAAGCACCAGTACCATACCGGCATCAAGATCTCGGGCCGCACCCGGGTGGGCATGTTCAACGATGTGCTCACCAGCCTGAGCAACATGAAGATCAATGTGACGGAAATGAATGCCCGGGATGCTGAGGACGGCCACTTTGACCTGTACCTGACCATCTCGGTATACGACAGGGAGCAGCTGGAGTTTGTGCTGGGCCGGCTGATGCGCATCAGCGGCGTGTCCGAGGTCAAGCGCATCATGGCCGGCAGCTGAGAAGAGCCGGGGAAGAATCAAGAAAAAGGGCCGTACCCGCCCGCGTCCCGGCTTTTTACGACTTTCAACAGAATGGAGAACAGAATCTATGCGTGCAGTTGTCATCCGCGTCAGCCGGGCATCCATCACCATCAACGGCGTTCCCGGCGGCAAGATGGAAAAGGGTTTTGTGGTGCTGGTGGGCGTCAAGCCCGGAGATACCGCCGCCGAAGCCGCGTATCTGGCCAAAAAATGCGCAGAGATGCGGGTGTTTGAGGACGAAAACGGCAAGATGAACCTGGCGCTGGCCGATGTGGGCGGCGCCATGATGGTGGTGAGCAACTTTACCCTGTATGCCGACTGCTCCCACGGCCGCCGTCCCGACTTCTTCCACGCCGCCAGGCCCGAGGAAGCCATCCCGGTGTATGAGCGCTTTGTGGAGGAGGTCCGCGCCCGGGGTATCCCGCTGATCACCGGCGAGTTTGGCGCCGACATGGCCATCGACCATGTAAACGACGGTCCCGTGACCCTGATTTTGGACACGGACCAAATGCTGAAAAAAGATGGAGGACAAGGTAAATGATCATCAAGCATATCGTGGTGGGCTGGCTGCGCACCAACTGCTATCTTTTGGGCGATGAGGAGACTCGGACCTGCGCCCTGATCGACCCGGGCCAGAAGGCGGATACCATTCTGGAGGCGGTGGCCGAGCTGGGCTATGAACTGAAAATGATCCTGCTGACCCACGGCCACTACGATCATGTCATGGCTGTCCCCAAAATCGTGGAAAAGACCGGCGCCAAGGTCTATATCCACAAAAAGGACCAGTGGCTGCTTTCCTGTGATGAGGTGCTGCGCTACGGCACCCGGGCCGAGGGCTATTCGGTGCCCCATGTGGACGGCTGGCTGGAGGAGGGGATGACCCTGTCTCTGGGCAGCCTGACCATTCAGGTACTGCACACCCCCGGCCACACCGCGGGCTGCGTCACTTTTTTGTGCGGCGACACCATGTTCAGCGGCGACACGCTGTTTCAGGAGTGCTGCGGCCGCACCGATCTGGAGACCGGCAGCATGGACGATATGATGCAAAGCCTGAAGCGCCTGGCCCAGCTGCCCGGCAACTACCGGGTCTTTCCCGGACATGAGGGCTTTTCCTCTCTGGACTATGAGCGCCAGTACAACAGCTACATCCGCGAGGCGCTGAAGCGATGAAGTACACGCTGCGGGGCCACGACCGGGACAACGGCGTCCAGGAGATGCTCATCTCCCTGCTGCCGGATGAGGCCCATGACCGTGTGGAGGAGCTGGCCGGCGAGGGCTGCGTCAGCACCGCCTGGGAGGAAAACGGCAGCATCTGCGCCCGGGCGGATGTGTACCGGGGAGAAAGGCATACATCCGCCGTGGTGGAATGCCCCGTTCCGGAGGAGACTGACGGCGAGGAATACAAGCGGGTGCTGACCTACAACGTGAAATCGGCTGTTTACCGGGCCGTGCTGCCGCTGCTGGACCACAGGCCCGCCTGGGGCAGCATGACCGGCGTCAAGCCGGCAAAGCCCGCCCGTCTGGCCATCCGGGAGGGCATGAGTCTCAGCGAGCTGGATTCCTGGCTGGACACCCATTATGATGTCACACCCAACCGGCGCAGACTGTGCATCCGCGCCGCGGAATATGCCCTGGCCGCCGAAGACAGCCTGCTCCCCAGGGAGACCCAGCTGTATATCGGCATCCCCTTCTGCCCGGCCAAGTGCAGCTACTGCTCCTTTGTCAGCAATGACATGACCCGCTGGGGGCATATGATCCAGCCCTATGCGGACGCGCTGCTGCAGGAGGTGGCGGCGGCGGGCGCGCTGCTGAAGAAAAACGGCATCCCGCTGGGTTCCGTATATATCGGCGGCGGCACGCCCACCACTCTCAATGAATTCCAGCTGGAGGCGCTGCTCTCCGCCGTAGACCGGTGCTTTGACCGTTCCGCCTGCCGGGAATATACGGTGGAGGCCGGCCGGCCGGAGACCATTACCCGGGAAAAGCTGCGCATCATGGCCCGCCACGGTGTCACCCGCATCAGCATCAATCCCCAGACCATGAATGACCGGGTGTTGGAGGGCGTGGGCCGCCGCCACACGGCGGCAGACATCGAGGCCTGCTACCGGATGGCCCGGGAGACCGGGGATTTCATCATCAATATGGACCTGATCGCGGGCCTTCCCGGCGATGATGACGGCAGCCTTATCGAAAGCGTCCGCCGGGTGGCGGCGCTGGAACCGGACAACATCACCATTCACTGTCTGGCCCGGAAGCGGGGGGCGCGGCTGTATTTCGGCCCCACCGGCCAGCTCCCGCCTGAAACGCTGGACGCCTGCTACGCCATCCTGACGGACAGGGGCTATGAGCCCTATTACCTGTACCGTCAGAAGTATATGGCGGGAGGGCTGGAGAACGTGGGCTTCTGCCGTCCCGGCACCGCCAGCCATTATAACATCTGCATGATGGAGGAGCTGTCCGATGTGATCGCTCTGGGCTCCGGCGGCGTTACCAAGCTGTGCTCGGAAAACGGGCGCAAGGTCAACCGGGTGGCCAATCCCAAATATCCCAAGGAGTATATCGAGCGGATCGGTACCATCGTAAAAGGAAAAGAAAATCTTCTGCAGGAATAAACAGCAAGAGCGGCCCCCGCCGGGGCCGCTCTTTTGTGGTTTGTTTGCGTATTATTTCAGTGTTACTACTTCAAACACCGTTAAAACCCCATCCCGCACCGTGAAATGCACGTCATGTCCCGCAAAGGCCACGCCGTACTTCCGCTCTGGGTCATCGTGGTACTGGGGGCGGGGGTCCTGGCGCAGCACCTCCACGATGGCGGTCCGCTTGTCCTGCGGGAACACCCGGAGCAGCTCCTCCGGGAACACCACCTCCAGGTGGTATTCCTTTTTTTCATGGGCAAAGCCGCCCCGGGCGCCGGGGTGGCTGTCCACATAGGGCAGATAGGGCTTGATGTCATAAATGGGCGTGCCGTCCCGCAGGTCCACACCGGACACGTGGATCACCGGCCCCCGGTGTTCGGTAAGCTCCACCCGCTCCAACCGCACGGAGCTGAGGCCGATGGGGTTGGGGCGGAAGGGGGAGCGGGTGGCGAATACCCCCACCGGAGTGTTGCCGCCCAGCCGGGGCGGCTTGACGGTGGCGGACCAGTGCTGCTTTTCAGGCACCTGGAATTTCCACAGCAGCCACAGGTAATCATAGTCCTCCAGCCCCTTTACCGCGTCGGGACTGCGGTACTCCGGCTCAAAGACGATGGCGCCTGTCAGGCCTTCCACCAGGCCGCTCTGCCGGGGAATGCCGAATTTCTGGGGAAAATCGGTATGGATATGGGCAATGATGTTCATAAACACGCTCCAAAAGATGATGTAACCGTATTATAGACCATTTTGTATCTGCGGGCAAGAAAAAGCCGGTGCGTTCGCACCGGCTTTTTGCCGTCTTTTACAGGTTCCAGTCCTGCTGGTGGGTGTGCAGCAGCTTGTGGGAACGCTCGCCCAGGGGCTTCTCCAGGAACTCCGCGTACAGGGTCTGCACATCGGGGTTTTCGTGGGAGAAGCGGATGGGGTTGTTCACGTCCAGCTGATAGAGCAGGCGGCCCCGGGGCTCCGCCAGCTCCTGCCCCTCGTGGATGGGCTGGCCGCCGCCGCCGGCGCAGCCGCCGGGACAGGCCATGACCTCAACAAAGTCATAATGCACCCGGCCGCTGACGATGGCCTGGCACAGCTTGCGGGCGTTGCCCAAACCGCTGGCCACCGCCACGCTGATCTGACCACCGGGGATGGGGAAGACCGCTTCGTTCCAGCCGTCATGGATGCCGCGCACCTGCTGGAAATGGTTCACCGGGGGATTGCCGCCGGTGAGCAGGAAATAAGCTGACCGCAGGGCGGCCTCCATAACGCCGCCGGTGGCGCCGAAGATGACGGCCGCGCCGGTGCCGGAGCCCAGGGGAGAATCAAAGTCTTCTTCGGGGAGGGCGGAGGGGTTGATGTGGGCGGCGCGGATCATGCGGTCCACCTCGCGGGTGGTGAGCACCACATCCACGTCCCGGCCGGCACCCGCGTCATTGACGGCCTCCACAGCGCACTCATATTTCTTGGCGGTACAGGGCATCACGGAGATGACCCGGAGTTTGGCGGGGTCGGCGCCGATCTTTTGGGCAAAATAGGTTTTGGCTACCGCGCCGAACATCTGCTGGGGCGATTTGGCCGTGCTGAGCTGGGGGACCAGCTGGGGGAATTCCAGCTTCAAAAACCGCACCCAGCCGGGGCAGCAGGAGGTAAACATGGGCCACTGGTAGGCATTGGGGTCCTTCAGACGCTCCAGAAGCTCGCTGCCTTCCTCCATAATGGTCAGGTCCGCGGCGAAATTGGTGTCGAACACATAGTCCACGCCCAGCGCGCGGAAGGCGGCGGCCATGCGCTTTTCGGTGGCCTGCTCCTTGGAAAGGCCCAGGCTCTCGCCCCAGGCGGCGCGCACCGCCGGCGCGATCTGCATGACGGTGATGATGTCCGGATCGGAAATGTACCGGAACACCTCCTCGGTGTCGTCCCGCTCCCGCAGGGCGCCCACGGGGCAGTGGGTGATGCACTGGCCGCACAGGGCGCATCGGGCATCCTGGATGCTGAGGCCGTCCCGAACGCCCACGGTGGTGCGGGCGCCCACGCCCTCCACATCCCAGACCCCCATGTTCTGGATCTTTTCACAGGTGCTGACGCAGCGCATACACTTGATGCACTTGGTGTTTTCACGGATCAGGGGATAGCTCTTGTCCCACTGGATGTACCGCGCCTTTTTCTCATAGGGGAAAGAGAAGATGTTCATGTCGTTGGCCAGCCGCTGCAAAGCACAGTTGCCGCTGCGGACGCAGGAGGGGCAGTGGCAGTCGTGCTGGGCCAGGATCAGCTCCACGTTGATCTTGCGGGCCTTGCGGGCACGCTCGCTGTTGGTGTGGACCACCATGCCCTCTTCCACATAGGTGTTGCAGGCGGCGCACAGGCGGTCGCGGCCCTCCACCTCCACCATGCAGACCCGGCATCCGCCGATCTCGTTCAGGTCCTTGAAATAGCACAGGGTGGGAATGTTGATGCCCAGACTGCGGGCAGCCTCCAGAATGGTCCATTCCTTTGGAATGGTGACTTTTTTCTTGTCGATGGTCAGGGTTACCATTTCTTCGTCCTCCCTCCTTTGAATGCGCCGAAGCCATAATGGTCGCAGCGCAGGCACTTGCTGCACTCCTGAGCCACTTCGTTGTCAGAGAGGCCTTCTTCCATCAGGGTGAAGTCCTGCTTGCGGTCGCCGGCGTCCCGCTCACGCATATTGGAGCGGCCGCAGGCGGTGCGGAAGTGGTGGGTGGCATGAGGTACCTCAAAGTCCACGGTGATCTCGTGGTGCATACCGAAGCTCTCGTCAATGTTGCCCGCGGCCACCTTACCGGCCTGGATGGCGCGGATGACGGTGGCAGGTCCGGAGACGCAGTCGCCGCCGGCGTATACATCGGGCATACCGGGAATGACGCCGGTCTCCTCAGCCAGCAGCACGCCCCGCTTGGTGGGCACGCCGTCCTCCTCAAAGGGGGCGGACTCAATGGCCTGGCCGATGGCTACGATGACCACGTCACCCTCATACCGCTGTTCGGGTTCGTCCGCGTTGCGGGGCAGGGGGCGGCCGTTGGAATAATCGCCCACGATCTGGGGCTGGACGATCAGGGCGGTGACATTGTTGTTTTCGTCGGTCTCGATGCGCACCGGAGCGCGGAGGGTCTCCACCTCGCAGCCCTCGGCGATGGCGCCCTCGATCTCCTCGGGCTGGGCGGTCATGTCCTGACGGCGGCGGCGGTAGAAGCAGTAAACGGCGGAAGCGCCCAGGCGGACCGAGGTGCGAACCACGTCCATGGCCACGTTGCCGCCGCCCACCACCAGCACCCGCTTGCCGGTGAAGTCGGGAGCCTTTCCGTCGCCCATGTCCCGGAGAAGCTGGACGGCGGAGTAGACGCCATTGGCGTCCTCGCCGGGGATGCCCAGCTTTTTGCCCGAGTGGGCGCCGTTGGAGATATAGACCCGGTCAAATTCCCTGCGCAGCTGGGCGAAGGGGATGTCCTTGCCGATGTTCACATTCATCTTCACCTTGACGCCGGTGGAAAGGATGCAGTTGATGTCGGCGTCCAGCTGCTCGTCGGGCAGACGGTACAGGGGGATGCCGAAGCGCAGCATACCGCCCAGCTGGTCCCGGGCCTCGAAGACAGTGACGTCGTGGCCCATCAGTCGGAGGAAGTAGGCGGCGGTCAGACCGGCGGGGCCGCCGCCGATAACGGCCACCGTCTTGCCGGTGTCGGGGGCGCACTGGGGAGCGGGCACCGTGCCCGCGTGCTCCACCGCGTAGCGCTTGACGCCCCGGATGTTGATGGCGTCGTCAATGATGTTGCGGCGGCAGTGAGCCTCACAGGGGTGCTCGCAGATCAGGCCGCAGACAGAGGGGAAGGGGTTGTCCTTCCGGATCAGGCGCACCGCGTCGGCGCAGCGGCCTTCGCCCACCAGGGCGATGTAGCCGGGGATGTCCACGTGGGCGGGGCAGCGCTCCATGCAGGGCACGGCCTGGAAATCGGCGGTGCAGTGGCCCTGGCGGATGTGCGCCAGGTAATCGTCCTGGAAGGCATTCAGGCCGTGCAGCACCAGGTTGGCCGCCTCGAAGCCGATGGCGCAGTCGGCGGAATCGGCGATGACCTGAGCAGTCTCCCTCAGGACGAACAGGTCGTCAGGTTCAGCGTTGCCCTCCAAAATGCGGTCCAGGATCACAGACAGCTGGTCCAGACCCACGCGGCAGGGGGTGCATTTTCCGCAGCTCTGGGCGAGACACAGCTTGAGGAAGGCGGAGGTCAGATCCACCGGACAGTTGCCCTGGGGGCCCGCCGCTACGCGGCGGTCCAGATCGGCGTAAAGATTGTTCATGGTGGCCTGGGCCACGTCCGGTTTGGGAATTCTTAATCTGCTCATAGGTTAACCGGTCTCCTTTCCAAGTGGAATTCAGGAAATCATCCATTTTCAGAATAGAGTCATTGTAACATAGGAAACCGCAAAAAACAACAAAAATCGTCACAAAAAAATAATATTTTCGGCAGTTTTTCATAAATAGAGAAAATAAAATGCTGTTTTTTGGATGCTCCGAAGATTCAAAGGCGCGTTGCCTCCCGCTTGCCGGGGACCTGGGAAAAAGATTGCGAAACCCTCGGGAACATGGTATAATCATAGCACATATTTTAGAACGAGTTTTCCGCTGGGGCGGGGACTTGACTGGATACCAATGATTTTGATCTTTACAGGAAAGGAGCCTTATCATGGATGAAAAAGTGAAAGAGCTGCTGGAGAAAGCCCGGCTGACCGCCGGACTTGCCGCCGATACCGCCGTAAAGGCCGCCGGCGTGGTCACCCAGAAGGGCGGCCAGATCGTGGAAAAGACCCGGCGCAGCTTTCAGGTCTTTGACCTGAACAACGAGGTGGAGCTGCTCATGCGGGATATCGGCCGCATGGTCTACCTCACCCACACCGGCGCCGAGACCGACGAGGGCGAGCTGGAAGAAAAGCTGGCCCAGATCGATGAAAAATACGCCCGGATCGGCGAGATCAAGGCGGAGCTGGAGGCGGGAAAGACCACCACCGTCTGCCCGGTCTGCGGCAAAAGCTGCGACAAGACCGACCTGTACTGCCGCGTCTGCGGTGAAAAACTCCAGTAACAGCCAAACCGAAACAGAGGGCGCAGGGGAGCCGTTCTCCTGCGCCCTGTCTGCCGAAAGGGGAAGTGAAAACCATGTTTACCTATGAACACTATCAGGAGAGCGCCGCCGCCATCCTGGAAAAGCTGGCCGGCCTTCAGCCCCGGGTGCTGCTGATCCTGGGCTCCGGCCTGGGCTTTTTGGGGGACGCGGTGGAAAACGCCGTGACCATCGATTACCGGGACATCCCCCATTTCAGGGTGTCCACCGCCCCGGACCATAAGGGCCGCCTGGTGTGCGGACTGCTGTCCGGCGTGCCGGTGATGGTGATGCAGGGGCGGATGCACTATTACGAGGGCTATACCCCCGAGGAGGTGGCCTATCCCGTCCGGGTGGCCAGGCTGCTGGGGGTGGAGGCCATGATCGTCACCAATGCCGCCGGCGCCATCAACCGGGAGTTCCGGGTGGGCGACCTGATGCTCATTTCCGACCATATCCGCATCATGGGCGAAAGCCCCCTCCGGGGCGGCAACCTGCCGGAGTTCGGCCCCCGCTTCTGCGACATGACCGAGACCTATGACCCCGCCTTCCGCGCCATGGCCATGGAAAAGGGCCGGGAGCTGGGCCTGCCCGTGGTGCAGGGCGTGTACTTCTACTTTCCGGGTCCCCAGTTCGAGACCCCTGCCGAGGTGCGGCTGGCCCGGACGCTGGGCGGCGACGCCGCGGGAATGTCCACGGTATATGAAGCCACGGCGGCCAACCACTGCGGCATCCGCACCCTGGGCATCTCGCTGATGACCAACATGGCCGCAGGCGTTTTGAACCAAAAGCTTTCGGGAGAAGAGGTCAACGAGGCTGCCGCCCGCGCGGGAAAGGCTTTCTCCGCTCTGGTGCTGGCCTGCCTGCCCGAACTGGTAAAGGAGTGAGCCTATGCTGGATCTTCTTTTGAACCATCTTACCGTGGTCACCATGGACGACGATGACCGCGTTCTGAAAGACGCCTGCATCGGCGTAAGGGACAGCCGCATCGCCTTTATCGGCGCCGGTGCTCCCGCAGAGCCCGCCGCCCGCACCCTGGACTGCACCGGCAAGATCGCCATGCCCGGCCTGATCAACACCCACGCCCACGCTGCCATGTCCCTGATGCGGGGCTATGCCGATGACTATGTGCTGCAGGAGTGGCTCAACGACCATGTGTTCCCCATCGAGGCCAAGCTGACCCCCGACGACGTCTATCTGGGCACGCAGCTCGCCTTGGCCGAAATGCTGGCCACCGGAACGGTGTCCCTCACCGATATGTATATGCACCTTCCCCAGATGGCCCGGGCAGTGGAGGACGCGGGGCTGTACGGAAATTTCTCCAATGCGGGCATGTGCTTTGATGAAAGCAGCTATTGCTTTGACACCGACAGCGTGACGAAGCAGAACCGGGAAGTTCTGGCGCGCTGGCACAATGCCGACGGAGGCCGGCTGAAGCTGGACGCCTCCATCCACGCCGAGTACACCAGCTTTCCCGCCCTGTGGAGGGACTTTGCCGCCTTTGCCCGGGAGAACGGCCTGAATATGCACGTTCACCTCTCCGAGACCCGGACGGAGCATGAAAACTGCGTGGCAAAATACGGAAAGACCCCCGCAGCCGTGCTGGCGGAAAACGGCGTCTTTGACGTTCGCACCACCGCCGCCCACTGCGTCTGGATCACCGACGAGGACATGGACATCCTTGCGGAAAAGGGCGTTACCGCCGCCCACAATCCGGTGAGCAACCTGAAGCTGGCCTCCGGCGTGGCCCGGGTGGCCAAAATGCTGGAAAAGGGCGTTAACGTGTCCCTGGGCACCGACGGCGTCTGTTCCAACAACAACCACGACCTGTTTGAGGAGATCAAGCTGGCCGCCATCCTGCAAAAGGGCGTCACCGGCGACCCCAGGGTCATCCCGGCCCGGAAAGCCCTGTATATGGCCACCCGCGCCGGGGCCTATGCCCAGGGGCGGGAGCGCCAGCTGGGCCAGCTCAGCGAAGGCTTCGACGCCACCCTCATCCTCATCGATACGGACCGGCCCGGCCTGCTGCCGGTGCACCATCCCCAGTCCACCCTGGCCTATTCGGCCCGGGGCGGCGATGTGTGCATGACCATGGTGCGGGGAAAGGTGCTGTATGAAAACGGCAGCTTCACCACCATCGACATGGAGCGTGTCCGGGCACAGCTCAGACCGGTGTTGAACCGCCTGTTCGGCGCATAAAAATGGTGTTATCCAAATAAAAGGGAGGACACCGGCTTGAACAGGCAAAAAAGCGGCAGCTTTCTGGGCGGGACGTTCATTTTGATGGTTTCGGGTATTCTGGTAAAGGTCATCGGCGCGTTTTTTTCCATTCCCCTGGCAAATCTTTACGGCGCCGACGGAAATGACATCTTTATCAGCGCATACTATGTGTACACCGCCATGTATGTGGTGTCCTCCGCGGGGCTGCCGGTAGCCGTGTCCAAAATGGTGGCCGAGGCAAACGCCCTGGGCCGGGGCCGGGAGGTGCGGCGCATCGCCCGGGCGGCGCTGACAGCCTTTGTGCTGTTGGGCGCGGCGTTGTCTCTGTCTATGGTGCTGCTGACGGACGCCCTGTGCCGCCTGGTGGGCAGCAGCTGCCGCTATGCCCTGCTGACAGTGGCCCCCACCATTTTCTTCACCTGCATCGTGTCCGCCCTGCGGGGCTATTATCAGGGCCTGTCCAACATGGTGCCCACCGCGGTGTCCCAGATCATCGAGGCCATGGGCAAGCTGGTCTTCGGCCTGGGGCTGGCGTATTACCTCATGGGTGCGGGCTACAGTCTGGATGTGGTGGTGGCGGGCGCCATCGGCGGCGTGACGCTGGGGACGGTGTTCTCCGCCCTGTTCGTCATCGTTTACGGGCTGCGGCACCGGGCCCAGGCGCTGCCGGATACCGGTCCCTGCCGCCCCATGGGCGCGCTGCTGAAAAACCTGGCGCGCCTGGCCGTGCCCATCACGGTGGGCGCTTCGGTGTTCAGCGTCAGCTCGCTGATCGACACCTTTATGGTCAAGCTGCGTCTGCAGGAGGGCTGCCTGATGACCGACGCCGCCGCCGGGTACACCTACGGCGCTTACGGCTTTGCCGTCAAGCTGTTCAATCTGCCGCTGAGCCTGGTGACCGCCATCGGTGTCAGCCTGATTCCGGCCATCAGCGGGGCACTGGCCCTGCGGCAGCGGGAAAAGACCCGCGCCCTTACGGAAAGCGCCTTCCGGCTCACCGGCCTTTTGGCCTTTCCCTGTGCGGTGGGCCTGGCGGTGATACCGGAGCCGGTGCTGCGGGTGCTGTTCGGCTCCCAGCCGGAGGCCTGCGCCGTGGCCGCGCCGCTGCTGCGGCTCATCGCCCCGGCGGTATTTCTGGCAGGCATGGTGTCCGTGAGCAGCCCGGTGCTGCAGGCCATGGGCCGGGTGTTTCTGCCGGTGTGGTCCATGGGCCTGGGCGCGTTGGTGAAGATCGTCTGCAACTATGTGCTGGTGGGCATCCCGGAGATCGGCATCCTGGGCGCACCCGTCAGCACCTGCCTGTGCTATCTCACCATCCTGTGCGTCAACCTGTGGAGCATCCGCCGGATGGAGGTCCCTTTTTCTCCGGCGCGGTGCTTTGCAAAACCCCTGCTGTGCGCCGGCGTGATGGGGGTGTTCGTATCCCTGATCTATCCGCCGCTGGCCCGTCTGCTGGGCAGCGGACGGACCATGGCCGCCCTGGCGGTGTTTGCCACAGTGGCGCTGGCCGCCGTGGTTTACCTGCTGATGCTGGCGGCCACCCGCGCTTTGCCCCGGGAAGACGTGCTGATGCTGCCCAGGGGCGAGCAAATTGCAAAAATGATGAAAATATAAAGGCTTTTTAAGAATTTGGCATTGCCAAGGGGATAAAAATATGGTAGATTTATACAAGAAAACCTATGGTTTTGAAGACCTGCGGGAGATCATGGCCTATCTGCGCCGTCCCGGAGAGGGCTGTCCCTGGGACGCGGCCCAGACCCATGCCTCCATCCGCAAAAACTTCATAGAAGAAGCTTATGAAGTGTGTGAAGCCATCGACCAGCACGATAACAGCCATCTGTGCGAGGAGCTGGGCGACGTGCTGCTGCAGGTGGCGTTCCACACCTGTATCGCGGAGGAAGAGGGCGCCTTCACCATGGAGGACGTGTGCACCGGCATCTGCAAAAAGCTGATCCAGCGCCATCCCCACGTTTTCGGCGCGCACGGGAAGCTGGATACGCCGGAGGAAACCTATGCTGTCTGGGATGCGGTCAAGGCGCAGGAAAAGCAGCAGAAGAGCTACACCGACGCTATGAACGACGTGGCCCGCAGCCTGCCCGCCCTGATGTACGCCGAAAAGGTGCAGGGCCGGGCGAAAAAATCCGGCTTTGACTGGCCGGCGGTGAGCGGCGCCATGGACAAGGTCCGAGAGGAAGCCGCCGAGCTGCAGGAGTGCCTGGACCGGGGAACGGATATCTCCGAGGAGCTGGGGGACCTGCTGTTCGCCGCCGTCAATGTGGCACGGATGCAGTCGGTGGACCCGGAGGAGGCGCTGGTGCGCGCCACCCGGAAGTTTATGGACCGCTTCGCCCTGGTGGAGCAGATGGCCGGGGAACAGCTCAGGACCATGTCCGTGGAGGATATGACCGCCCTGTGGGAAAAAGCCAAGGAACAGACAAAACGATCTTGACGGCCCTGCCGTTTTGAGATATGAATTTCAATTTTGGAGGAATATAAAATGAACAAGACCGAACTGGTTGCAGCCATTGCTGAAAAGACCAATCTCACCAAGAAGGATTCCGAAGCCGCTCTGCTGGCCGTCGTGGAGTCCATCACCGAGGCGCTGGTCAAGGGTGACAAGGTCCAGGTCATCGGCTTCGGCTCCTTTGAAGTGAAGAGCCGCGCCGCCCGCACCGGCCGCAACCCCAAGACCAAGGAGACCATCGAGATCCCCGCGTCCAAGTATCCCGTGTTCAAGGCCGGCAAGGTCCTGAAGGACAAGGTCGCTGAGTAAGAGATCCCACTTATGGGGCCGCGGCGCGGTCCCATTTTTGTATTTTCGGAGGAACCTATGCGTCTGGACAAATATCTTAAGGTGGCCCGGCTCATCAAGCGCCGCACGGTGGCCAACGACGCCTGCGACGGCGACCGGGTCACGGTCAACGGGCGGGAGGCAAAGGCCTCCTACCAGGTGAAGGTGGGCGACGTCATCGGCATCACCTTCGGCAACCGTTCCCTGCGGGTAAAGGTGCTGGCCGTGCCGGAGTTTGCCAACAAGGAGCAGGCGGCGCTGCTGTATCAGGAGCTGCCCGCCGAGGAATAAAAAACAGGACCTTCTCATAGGATTGGACAAACCAATGCCATGAGGAGGTCTTTTTGTATGATGAACAACGAGTTTCGCCCCGAGATGCCCCACAGCGTCAATCTGGAGGAGCGGCACCGGCTGGCGGTCACCGGGGTCAGCGAGGTGCTCAGCTTTGACGAAAACGAAGTGGTGATGGACACCGCCCTGGGCCTGCTTACGGTGGAGGGGGAACAGCTCCACGTGGAAAAACTCAGTCTGGATGTGGGTGAGCTGACGCTGGAGGGGTCCATCCAGAGCCTGTGCTACAGCCGTTCCGGCCAGAAAAAAGGCTCGTTCTGGTCCAGGGTGTTTTAAGTGCAGCCCACCGGATTGGCGGAACAGCTGTTGTACTGCCTGCGGTTTGCCGCGCTGGGGGCGGCGCTGGGTCTGGTCTATGACCTACTGCGGGCCGTCCGCACCCATTTCCGCCTGCGGCGGCTGGGTACCGCGCTGCTGGACGTGCTTTTTTGCCTGCTGGGGCTGGCGGGCTTTTTGCTGGCTATGCTCCGGGGTACCGACGGGCGGCTGCGGGGCTATCTGCCACTGGGGCTGGCCGCCGGCTTTTGGCTGTACCGGCAGACCGTGTCGGCGCCGGTACTGCGGCTGGACCTGTGGCTGCTGAAACGCCTGGGACAGGCCCTGGGGGCTGTGAAGGATTTCTTCCTGTGGACCTTCAGCTTTCCCCGGGGGAATTAGGACCGTCGGCGGTCCGTTGATTTGCAAAAGCATTGCCTGCACAGCTGATTTATGGTAGGATCTACAGAGAAACAGGAACGCCGCGCCTGTTCATCAGCGGTAAAGGCTACGGAGGGGACGAAGATGAAAAACACAGGGAAAACGCCGGTCCCCGGGCCGGGCGCGGACTGGCTGGAGACGGTCAAAGCCAGAGCCGGGCGGGGAAACCGGATCCTGTTTGCGAAAGACGATGCGCTTTTGCACCCGCTGGCGGAGCTGCTGCAGCGGGAAAGCCGCCGGACGGTGACCCTGTGGGCGCTGGGCCTGGCGGAGGAGGCGGCTGCGCAGCTTTCCCAGGCCCATCCCGGGGAAGCAAGGCCCGAAAACGCCGTGCAGGCCGCCCGGGCCTGGGCGGCGGGCGCCATCCGGATGCCCCTGGCCAGACAGGCCATTCTCAGCTGCCACGCCCTTGCCCGGGAACTGACCGCCCCCGGGGACATTGCCCGGTGCCATGCGGTGGCCCAGGGCTGCAGCGTGGTGCACACCACTGGACACGCCATGGGCCTGCCGGTCTATGAGCTGACCGCCGTGGTGCGGGAGCGGGGCCTGGAGAACTGCCGGGAGGCCGTGGAGCGGCGCAGCCGGGAATATGCGGACAGGCTGCTGTACTGGGAGCGGCATCCGGAAGAATACAGCGGCCCCTGGGCCGCCTTTTTGAGGTGAAGTATGGACGCAGAGATCCTTTACTTTTTCAATAAACACATGGACGCGCTGCCGTTGTACCAGCGGCTGGAGGCGCTGATTTTGGAGCAGATCCCGGACGTGCGGATCAAGGTCTCCAAAACCCAGATTGGCTTTTTCAACAAGCGGGGCTTCGCCTTCGTGTCCTTCAATCCCTGCCGCCGGGCAAAGGACCGCCCCGAAACCTGGGTGACTGTCACCTTCGGCCTAGCGATTCGGGTGGACGACCCCAGGATCGATGTGGCTACCGAGCCTTATCCCAACCGCTGGACCCATCATGTGACGGTGTCCCGGGCAGAGGACATGGACGGGCAGCTGCTGGGCTGGATCCGGGAGGCGGCAGCCTTTTCCGCAAGCAAGCGGTGAGACGCCGCCGGAGATATAAGAGAGACTCCACCTTGAACGGGTGGAGTCTCTTATTGAGAGGAGCGTGCTTTCGGTTCAGTCTGCGGGACTTTTTGCGCTGCCGCCCTCGCTGGGAAGAAGGATCTCAAAAGGGATAAACATAAAAGTCGCCCGCAGCCATGGACTGCGGGCGGTCCTGCTTTGCGGAGATCAGAACGGCTGGCCGGTAAAAGCAGTATATGCTTTTTGCGGGACGGTGCAAGAGGGGGACCTCTACGGAGCGTGGATTGCAAACCGGCGCAAAAACCGGTATCATAAGGGACAAAGGGGGAACGAACCATGAATCAAGTGAAAACCGGCGGCCTGATCCGCGCCGCCCGTCTGAAAAACGGCATGACGCAGCTGCAGCTTGCCGAAAAGCTGTCCGTCAGCGACAAGGCCGTCTCCAAATGGGAGCGGGGCTGCGGATGCCCGGACCTTTCCACCCTGCCCCTGCTGGCGGATGTGCTGGGGATCGACATGGCCGCTCTCCTGACCGGAGATCTGGAGGAAAACGATATGGGAAACGGAGACCTGCGAAAACTGAAATTTTATGTGTGCCCCACCTGCGGCAACCTTTTGTTTGCCGCGGACGAAGCGCAGGTGAGCTGCTGCGGACAGAAGCTGACGGCCCTGGAGCGCCGGGAGGCGGACGACGCCCACCGGCTGACCGTTGAGACCGCGGACGGTGAGCGGTTCATCACCGCGTCCCACGAGATGACCAAGGGGCATTTTCTCTCCTTTGTGGCCTTTCTCACGGGGGACACCCTGGTGGTGAAAAAGCAGTACCCCGAGTGGGGACTGGAGACCCGCCTGCCCTTTGCCGCCCACGGGACGCTGCTGTGGTACTGCACCCGCCACGGCCTGTTTTCTCAGAGAATATAAGGAGGAAGGACCGTGGAATTCACACCGCTGGACATGAACAGCTGGCCCCGGGCCGGCGTCTTCTGCTATTTTTACCGGATGGCGCCCACCGGATATTCCATCACGCTGCATATGGACGTGACCCGGCTGCGCCGCCGGGTCAAAGAGGCCGGACTGAAATTTTTCCCGGTGTACCTGTGGCTGGTCACCGGGTGCCTGAATGAGCAGGAAGCGTTCAAAATGGCCATCCGGGAGGGCCAGCCGGGCTATTACGATACGCTGACGCCCCTGTACGCCTCCTTTCACCCGGAGGACCACACCTTCTCCCTGATGTGGACCCGGTACGACGAGGATTTTTCCGTGTTTTACCGCAATTACTGCGAAAATCAGCGGCTGTTCGGAGACAACCGGGGCATCCTTTGCCAGCCGCAGACGCCTCCGCCGGAAAACGCCTATACCGTTTCCTGCGTCCCCTGGGTGGAGTTCAGCCATTTTGCCGTCCACAGTTACGAAAACAAGCCCTACTTTTTCCCTTCGGTGGAGTCGGGAAAGTTTTTTGAGCGGGACGGGAAGATCTGGATGCCCTTGTCCCTGACCTGCCACCATGCCGCCACCGACGGCTATCATATCCATGTCTTTCAGCAGTCGCTGCAGCGGGCCATGGATGGTTTCAGCGGGGAAGAACAGGGCTGACGGGCCTACAATTTCATCAGAATGCAAAGCGCGGAACGCCCACCGGGGGCTGTTCCGCGTTTTTTCTGAAATTTTTGCGGATGCCGTCCAAAAGTCTTGACAATCGGATATCTATGTGATATTACTTTGATATCACACCGACAAAATTGACACATTTACCTGTAAAATCTGTATAGCGTAATAAACTTCTTTGCGGTAGAATACAAACAGAAAACAGAAAGACGGCCGGGCGCGGGACCCGGCCTGCGGAAAAGGGGATATGCTATGAGACCTGAAGCCATTGTTTATACCTCCAACACCGGTTATACCGCCCGGTACGCACAGCTTTTGGGACAAAAGACCGGCCTGCCGGTCCATGGGCTTTCCGATAAGGGGGCGCAGCCCGGCGCGGGGACGCCCGTCCTTTATCTGGGCTGGCTCATGGCCGGCCAGATCAAGGGGTATCAAAAAGCCGCAAGGCGGTATACCGTGTGCGCCGTCTGCGGCGTGGGCATGGGCGCGGCCAACGGCCAGCTGGAGGAGGTGCGGAAGGCAAACAGCCTCCCGCCGGAGCTGCCGGCCTTTACCCTCCAGGGAGGATTCGACCGGACCCGGCTCCGGGGCGTGTACCGGCTCATGATGGATATCATGGCAAAGACCGTGGGAAAGAGCCTTGCGAATAAGCGGGACCGCACCCCGGAGGAGGACGATATGCTGGAGCTGATGGCCCACGGCGGCAGCCGCGTCAGCGAGGAGCAGCTTTTGCCGGTGCTGGACTGGTACCAAAAGACCGCTGTATGAGCGGCCACACAGAACATGAGGGAGACTACCATGGATACAATCATTGAGATCGACCACCTGTCCAAAAGCTTCGGCGATATCCGGGCGGTGCAGGACCTGAGCTTCCAGGTCAGGGAAGGGGAGCTGTTCGCCTTTTTGGGCGTCAACGGGGCGGGCAAGTCCACCACCATCAACATTCTCTGCGGCCAGCTGGCCAAGGACGGCGGCTCCGTCCGCATCTGCGGCGCCGACCCGGACCGGGAGGCCGACCGGGTCAAGCGCAGCCTAGGCGTGGTGTTTCAGACTTCCGTTCTGGACAAGAGCCTGTCGGTGCGGGACAATCTGGAGAGCCGCGCGGCCCTTTACGGCATTACCGGAAAGGCCTTTTCCCGACGGCTGGAGGAGCTGAGCGGGCTGCTGGAGCTGGATGATCTGCTGAAACGCACCGTGGGAAAGCTGTCCGGCGGCCAGCGCCGGCGGATCGACATCGCCCGGGCGCTGCTCCACCAGCCGCGGATCCTCATCCTGGACGAACCCACCACCGGCCTGGACCCCCAGACCAGAAAGCTGCTGTGGGACGCGGTATCCCGGATGCGGCGGGAAAAGAGCATGACGGTGTTTTTGACCACCCATTATATGGAAGAGGCCGCCGATGCGGACTATGTGGTGATCCTGGACAGCGGCAGGATCGCGGCCCAGGGCACGCCCCTGACGCTGAAAAACACCTATACCGGCGACTTCATCACCCTCTACGGCATGACGGAGGAGCAGGTGCGGGGGCTGGGACACCCCTATGAGGCCATCCGCGATGCTTATCGGGTGTCGGTGCCCGACACGGCGGCCGCCACCGGGCTGATCGTTCGGAATCCCGAGGTGTTTCGGGATTATGAGATCACCAAGGGACGGATGGATGATGTGTTCCTGGCGGTCACCGGCAAAAAACTGACGGGAGGCGCGGGAAAATGAAACAGCTTAGCGCACTTGTAAAACGGAATACCAAGCTGTATTTCAGGGACAAGGGGATGTTTTTCACATCCCTCATCACCCCGCTGATCCTGCTGGTGCTTTACGGAACCTTTCTTGGAAACATTTATGAGGATACCTTCCGCGGCGCGCTGCAGGCCGCCGGCGCCTCTGTGCCGGACGGGCTGATCGGCGGCTGCGTGGGCGGAGAGCTGGCGTCCTCGCTGCTGGCGGTCTGCTGTGTGACGGTGGCCTTCTGCTCCAACGTGCTGATGGTGCAGGACAAGGTCTCCGGCGCCAGGCGTGACCTGACCGTGGCGCCCGTGCGCCGGGGCACGCTGGCGCTGGGTTATTACATAGCGAATCTCCTGTCCACCCTGTTGGTGTGCTACGGCGCGGTAGCCGTCTGCCTGCTGTATCTTTCCCGGGTGGGCTGGTATCTGACGGGGACGGATGTGGCGCTGCTGCTGCTGGATGTGCTGCTTTTGGTGCTGTTTGGCTGCGCGCTGTCCAGCGTCATCCACTTTTTCCTGTCCACACAGGGGCAGATCTCGGCGGTGGGCACTGTTGTCAGCGCCGGATACGGCTTCCTCTGCGGCGCCTATATGCCCATCTCCCAGTTTTCCGACGGACTGCAAAAGGCCATCTCCCTGCTGCCGGGCACCTACGGGACCTCTCTGCTGCGCAACCACTGCCTGCGGGGCGTGTTTCAGGAGATGGGGAACCAGGGCTTCCCGGCCGAGATCGTGGAGGCCATCCGGGATTCCGTAGACTGCAACCTGTACTTTTTCGGAGACAAGGTGGAAACGGGCGCCATGTACCTGGCCCTGGGCGGCGCCGTCATATTGCTGGTCGCCCTTTATGTGCTGCTGAACCTGCTGCGGGGCAGAAAAGAAAAATGAGAATATAAAACCCGGCAGGCGCAAAACGCCTGCCGGAGCGGGGCGTACGCCGTTTACGGACGTCCCTGAACACGGAACAATTTCATTTGGAGGAGAACATCATGCTGAAAATCGAGCATCTGACCAAGATCTATGGCGACAAAAAAGCGGTGGACGACCTGTCCCTGCACATCCGTCCCGGCGAGATCTACGGCTTCATCGGCCACAACGGCGCCGGCAAGACCACCACCATCAAAGCCTGCTGCGGCATTTTGCAGCAGGAGGAGGGCGATATCTGGATCGACGGCGTTTCCATCCGGGAGGACCCCCTGGGCTGCAAGGCCAAGCTGGCCTATATCCCCGACAACCCGGACCTCTACGAGTTCATGACCGGCATCCAGTTTCTGAACTTTGTGGCGGACATCTTCGGCGTGAGCGCAGAGGACCGCCGGGAGCGCATCCGCAAATACGCAGATGCCTTTGAACTCACCGGCGACCTGGCCCAGCCCACTTCCGCCTATTCCCACGGCATGAAGCAGAAGCTGGCGGTGATCTCCGCGCTGATCCACCAGCCCCGGTTGGTCATCATGGATGAACCCTTCGTGGGCCTGGATCCCAAGGCGTCCCACCTGCTCAAGGGCATCATGCGGGACATCTGTGACGGCGGCGGCGCCATCTTCTTCTCCACCCACGTGCTGGAAGTGGCTGAAAAGCTGTGCGACAAGGTGGCCATCATCAAAAACGGCAAGCTCATCAAATCGGGCACCATGGAGGAGGTCAAGGGCGACACCTCCCTGGAGGATGTGTTCCTGGAACTGGAGGGAGAAGCGGAATGCTGAAAGCGCTGTTTAAAAAGCAGCTGATGGAGGTCAACTCCTGGCTGATCCAAAATAAAAAAAGCGGCAAGCACCGCTCCCGGGGCGGTATGCTTTTGTATGCGCTGCTGTATGCGGTCATCTTTGTGGGCCTGGGCGCGGTGTTTTACTTCGTGGGCGCTTCCCTGTGCGCGCCGCTGGTATCCGCAGGCCTGGGCTGGCTGTACTTTGCCATGATGAGCTTGATGGCGCTGCTGCTGGGCGTGTTCGGCAGCGTATTCAGCACCTATGCCACCCTGTACCAGGCAAAGGACAATACCTTCCTGCTGTCCATGCCCATCCCGCCCCGGGCCATCCTGGAGGTGCGGCTGTTCGCCGTGTGGATGTGGGGCCTGATCTACGAGGCCATCGTATTCATCCCCGCCCTGGTGGTCTATTGGCAGAATGCCGCGGAACTGGGGTGCCTGAGCGCCGCGGCGGTGGTGCTGGATGTTCTTTTGCTGCTGGTGCTCTCTGTACTGGTGCTGACCCTCACCTGTGCCCTGGGCTGGGTGGTGGCCAGGATCAGCAGCCGGCTGAAAAACAAGAGCGTTGCGGCGGTACTGGCGTCGCTGCTCTTTTTGGCGGGTTACTATTACGTCTATTTCCGCGCCAGCGCTATCCTGCAGCACGTGCTGCAAAACGCCGGCGCCATCGGAGAAAGCATCCGGGGTGCGGCGGTCCCCATTTACTGGATGGGCCGAGCCGGCGAGGGCGATCTGCTCTCCATGCTGTTCTTTGGGCTGCTGGTGTTGGCGCTGTTCGCTCTTGCCTGTTGGATCCTGTCCCGCAGCTTTTTGAAGATGGCCACCACCAACCGGGGCGCCGCGAAAAGGACCTACCGGGAAAGCGCGGCCAGACAGCGGAGCGCGGCGGGCGCGCTGCTGTTCAAGGAGCGCAGCCGGTTTTTTGCCAGCGCCACGTATATGCTCAACTGCGGCCTGGGCACGCTGATGCTTGTGGTGCTGGGCATCCTGGCGCTGGTCAAGGGCCCCTGGCTCCGGGACCTGATGGCGGAGACGGGCTTTTCGGGCGCGCCTCTGGCGCTGATGGCCTGCGCGGTCCTGTGTGTCATGACGGCTATGAACGACATCTCCGCGCCTTCCGTTTCCCTGGAGGGTAAGAACCTGTGGCTGGTGCAGGTGTTGCCGGTCTCTGCCTGGCAGGTGCTGCAGGCCAAGCTGAAGCTGCATCTGCTGATGACGGAGGTGCCCACCCTGTTCTGCGCAGTGTGCATGGCAATTGCCCTGCGGCCGGGCGTGTTTTTCAGCATCATGCTGGCGGCGGTGCCCATGCTGTTCGTGCTGTTTTCCGCCTGCTTCGGCCTGACGGTGAACCTGAAAACGCCCAATCTCAAATGGAGCGACGAGACTGTCCCCGTCAAACAGAGCATGGGCGTGATGCTGTCCATGTTCGGCGGCTGGGCGCTGGTGGCAGCCATGTGTATGCTGTATCTGCTGCTGAACAAGTACCTCAGTCCGGAGCTGTACCTGCTGTGCGTGGCGGCGGCCGTTGCCGCAGCCTGCGCCGGCCTGCTGCTGTGGCTGAAGAACAGGGGCGCGCGGATCTTCCGGGAGCTGTGAGCCGCCTGTTTGTCCAGATGCATGATCCTGCGCGGCGCGGAGGGACCTGTTACGGTCCCTCCGTGTTTTCATTTTGCGCCATCTATAAAACGGACACATTTTGCCGCAAAAACCACCTATTCGCCCCAAAAGCATTCCTGTATAATGCAATTATGGGAAAAACGGCCCCCGCAGGTGGGGGCAGGAAAGGAAGAATGCCAAATGAAGGATTTTATCACTGCGGCGCTGCCCTGGGTGATGATGGGCCTGGCCCTTGCGGTGCTGGCCGCGAGCTATGCCCGGGAGAAGAAAGAGGATCAAAAGAAGCGGAATGAGCTGCAGCTGGGCGGTATGGCCCTGGGAATGCTGCTGGGGGTGGCCCTTGGGACCACCGTCCTGCTGGAAAACCACGCCCTGGGGATCAGTCTGGGGGCCCTGTGGGGCCTGGTCATCGGGACGGCTGTGGAGCCCCGGGACAAATAACGGGGCAGCCCACCGGACCGCCAAGCCATCCGCCGCGGGTTTTCCGCGGCGGATGTAAATTTCAGCGAATTTGACAAGGAAAGTCGAGAAAAATACTGTCTTTACAATTAAAATTAGTTTGATTATGATAGATTTGGCGCCAACGTGCGGGGGTGATCCCGGATCCTCTGTGCGCGGGCGCCCTTGTGACCGAACGTGAGGAGGAGAACCATGCAGCAGGATTCCATCATCATTCAGGGCCTTCGCCAGAACAACCTGAAAAATGTGTCGCTGAAGATCCCAAAGGGTAAGATCGTGGTTTTTACCGGGGTGTCCGGCTCCGGCAAATCCAGCATCGTCTTCGACACCATCGCCGCCGAGAGCCAGCGGCAGATGAACGAGACCTATACCGCCTTCATGCGGGGACGGCTGCCCAAATATGAAAAGCCCAGGGTGGAGCGCATCGACAATCTGTCCGCCTCGGTCATTGTGGACCAGAGCCGCCTGGGGGGCAACGCCCGCTCCACGGTGGGGACCATCAGCGACCTGTACGCCGCCCTGCGGCTGCTTTATTCCCGCATCGGCACCCCCTATGTGGGAACGGCCTCTTATTTTTCCTTCAACGATCCCAACGGCATGTGCCCGGAATGCTCCGGCATCGGCAAGGTGATGACCGTGGATATCGAGGGCCGCATCGATCCGGAAAAGACCTGGAACGAGGGCATGGCCGACCTGCCCGCCTTCCACGTGGGCAACTGGTACTGGAAGCAGTACGCCGAGTCCGGCCTGTTCCCACTGGATAAAAAGTGGAAGGACTTTACCCCGCAGGAGCGAAACCGCCTGCTCTACGGCGCGGACACGCCGGACGGCAAAAAGCTCTCCAAAAAGGTGGAAGGTGTTTCCCACTACCTGCACCGGATGCTCATCAACCGGGACACCGCCAACCTGAAGGAGGCCTCTGTCAAGCGGCTGATGTACCTGGTGGAGGAGCGCCCCTGTCCGGTGTGCCGGGGCCGGCGGCTCAACGCCGCGGCCCTTTCCTGCAAGGTGGCGGGCTACAGCATTGATGAGATGTGCGCCATGGAGTTCACCGAACTGGTAAAGGTGCTGAAGACCGTCTGCGATCCCCGGGCGCAAACCATCGTGGACGCTCTGGTGGCCTCCCTGGAGCGGATGATCGACATCGGCCTGCCCTACCTGTCCATGAACCGGGAGTCCTCATCCCTGTCCGGCGGCGAGGCCCAGCGGCTCAAGCTGGTGCGGTATATGGGCAGCGCCCTCACAGGGATGACCTATATCTTTGATGAGCCCAGCACCGGGATGCACCCCCGGGACGTGTACCGGATGACCAAGCTGCTTCGCAGCCTGCGGGACAAGGGCAACACCGTTTTGGTGGTGGAGCACGACAAGGATGTGATCTCCATCGCCGACGAGGTCATCGACGTGGGACCGCTGGCGGGCAAAAACGGCGGCGAGATCCTGTTCCAGGGCAGCTACGAGGCGCTGCTGCTGTCCGGAACGCTGACGGGAAACGCCATGCGGGAGATCATCCCCCTCAAGGCGGAACCGCGGCAGCCAAAGGCCTTTCTGCCCGTCCGGAACGCCGCACTGCACAATCTGAAAAACGTGTCGGTGGACATCCCGCTGCATGTGCTCACCGTGGTCACCGGTGTGGCGGGCTCGGGCAAAAGCTCTCTCATCCGGGATGTGTTCGCCAGGCAGTACGCCGACCGGGTGGTGCTGGTGGACCAGTCCCCGGTGACGGCCACGGGACGCTCCACCCCCGCCACCTTCCTGGGCTTTTTCGATGAGATCAGAAGGGAGATGGCGGCGGAGACCGGCACGGACGCCGGCCTGTTTTCCTTCAACAGCAAGGGCGCCTGCCCGGCCTGCGGCGGGCGGGGGCAGATCGTCACCGAGCTGGTGTTTATGGATCCGGTCACCACTGTCTGCGAGGCCTGCGAGGGCAAACGCTACAGCCGGGAAGCCCTGTCCCACCGGTATCACGGAAAGAACATCACGGAGATCCTGGATATGTCCGCCGGGGAGGCCTATGAATTTTTCCGGGACAACAAAAAGCTCCGCAAGGCGCTGGGCGCGATGATCCGGGTGGGCCTGCCCTATCTTTCCCTGGGACAGCCGCTGTCCACCCTGTCCGGCGGTGAGCGCCAGCGGGTCAAGCTGGCCAAATATCTGGACCAAAAGGGCAACATCTATGTGCTGGACGAGCCCACCACCGGCCTGCACGCATCGGATGTGACCAGCATCATGGAGCTGCTGGACGGCTTTGTAAAGCGGGGAAACACCGTCATCGTCATCGAGCACAACCTGGATGTGATGAAACAGGCGGACTGGATCATCGATGTGGGGCCCGACGGGGGCACTGCCGGGGGCGAGATCGTCTTTACCGGCGCGCCCCGGGAGATGGTCCTCCGGGGGCAGACCATCACGGCGGACTACCTGCGCCGTTCTCTGAAATGAACAAAAACGCAAGGAAGGTCGAGCGTTTTCGCGGCCCAGGGGGTAAAATGGACCTTGTCAGGAGGGAAGAGGGATGACAGAACAGATTTTGGCCGTTCAGCGGATGCAGGATTATATGGAGGCGCATTTGACAGAGGAGATCACCCTGGGAGACCTGGCCCGGGTCTCGCTGTTTTCGCCCTGGTATGCCCACCGCCTGTTCCGGGAATGTACCGGGCTGACCCCCGGGGAGTATCTGCGCCGGCTGCGGCTGGCCCGGTCGGCCCTGCGGCTCCGCCGGGGAAACGTCCGGGTGGTCGACGTGGCCGCCGACCTGGGCTTTGGCAGCGTGGACGGCTTTCAGCGGGCGTTTTTCCGGGAGTTCGGCTGCAACCCCGGGGAATATGCCCGCACCAGGGTGCCCATCCCGCTGTTTGTTCCCTACGGCGTGAAATTCAGAGAACTGAGAAAGGAAGTTTCGGATATGGAACAGTTGCAGAGCGTTTTTGTTCAGCTGATACGCAAGCCCCGGCGCCGGGTCATCCTCAAGCGGGGCGTACGGGCGGAGGACTACTTCGCCTATTGCCAGGAGGTGGGCTGCGACGTGTGGGGGCTGCTGATGAGTATGGACTCCCTTTGCGGAGAACCGGTGTGCCTGTGGCTGCCGGAGCAGTACCGGAAGCCCGGCACCTCTGTCTACGTGCAGGGCGTGGAAGCCGAAGCGGAGCAGGATGCTCCCGTGCCTCCGGGTTTTGATGTGATCCAGCTGCCGGAGACGGAATATCTGGTATTCCAGGGCGAGCCCTTCCGGGAGGAGGATTACTGTCAGGCCATTTCGGCAGTGCAGCATGCCATGGAGCGGTACGATCCCACCCTCATCGGATATGAATGGGATGACGGGCAGCCCCGCATCCAGCTGGAGCCGCGTGGAGAACGGGGCTACATCGAGCTGCGGGCGGTCAAAAAGAAAAAAGCATAAAAAAGGGGCCGGCGCGCGTGAATGAACTGCACCCCATTAGTTAGACAGTATGATATACTATCTAACAAGTGGGGTGTTTTGTTATGCCAAAAGGAGTACCAAATAAACGGTATACACCAGAGTTCAAGCAAAGAGTTGTGGAAGCAGTGATGAAGGAAGG
>JAQXOO010000007.1 GCA_029099685.1 Clostridia bacterium | reverse complement strand
CTGCCTGCATGGCGCCCTGAATACCGGCGTCCACGGCGGGGATGTATTCCTTGGGAATGGCGCCGCCCACGATCTCGTTGACGAACTCGTAGCCCTTGCCGGACTCGTTGGGCTCCAGCGTGATCTTGACGTGACCGTACTGGCCCTTACCGCCAGACTGACGGCTGTACTTGTGGTCCACGTTGACGGACTTGCGCACGGTCTCCTTGTAAGCGACCTGGGGCGCGCCCACGTTGGCTTCCACTTTGAACTCGCGGAGCAGGCGGTCCACGATGATCTCCAGATGCAGCTCGCCCATACCGGCGATGATGGTCTGGCCGGTCTCCTCATCGGTGTAGGTCTTGAAGGTGGGGTCTTCCTCAGCCAGCTTCATCAGGGCGATGCCCATCTTCTCCTGACCGGCCTTGGTCTTGGGCTCGATGGCAACGCGGATAACGGGCTCGGGGAACTCCATGGACTCCAGAATGATGGGGTGATCCATGTCGCACAGGGTATCACCGGTGGTGGAGTTCTTCAGACCGACAACGGCGGCGATGTCGCCGGAGTAGACGGTGTCGATGTCTTCGCGGTGGTTGGCGTGCATCTGCAGGATACGGCCGATACGCTCGCGCTGCTTCTTGGTGGAATTCAGCACGGTGGTACCGGAGTTCAGGGTGCCGGAGTACACGCGGATAAAGGACAGGCGGCCCACATAGGGGTCGGTCATGATCTTGAAAGCCAGGGCGGAGAAGGGCGCGCTGTCGTCAGAGGGACGGCTGTCCTCCTCACCATCGGGGGTGACACCCTTGATGTCGGGAATATCGGTGGGGGCGGGCATAAAGTCCACCACAGCGTCCAGCAGCTTCTGAACGCCCTTGTTGCGGTAGGAAGTACCGCAGACAACGGGGACGATCTTGACGGCCAGCGTGGCAGCACGGATGGCCTTTTTGATCATGTCAGTGGGGATCTCCTCGCCTTCCAGATAAAGCATCATGATCTCTTCATCATAGTCGGCGATGGCTTCCAGCATCTTGGTGCGATACTCTTCGGCCAGGTCCTTCATGTCCTCGGGGATCTCTTCCACGCGCATATCCTGGCCCAGCTCGTCGTAGTAAACGTCGGCGTTCATTTCCACCAGGTCCACGATGCCGCGGAAGGTGTCTTCTGAGCCGATGGGCAGCTGGATGGGCACGGGGACGCACTTCAGCCGGTCCTCCATCATGCGGATGACGTTGAAGAAGTCAGCGCCCATGATGTCCATCTTGTTGACGTACACCATGCGGGGGACGCCGTACTTGTCCGCCTGATGCCAAACAGTCTCAGACTGAGGCTCGACGCCGCCCTTTGCGCACAGAACGGTCACGCTGCCGTCCAGAACGCGCAGAGAACGCTCGACCTCCACCGTGAAGTCAACGTGGCCCGGGGTATCGATGATGTTGATGCGATGGCCTTTCCATGCACAGGTGGTAGCAGCGGAGGTGATGGTGATACCACGCTCCTGCTCCTGCTCCATCCAGTCCATGGTGGCGGAGCCGTCATGAGTCTCGCCCAGCTTGTGGTTTTTACCGGTATAGAACAGGATGCGCTCGGTGGTGGTGGTTTTACCAGCATCGATGTGCGCCATGATACCGATGTTGCGAGTGAGCTCCAAAGGATACTGTCTGGGCATCTGCTTATCTCCTTTCCAGATTGGTCACCATGCGCCGGATTACCAGCGGAAGTGAGCGAAGGCCTTGTTGGCCTCGGCCATCTTGTGGACGTCGTCACGCTTCTTGACGGCGCCGCCGGTACCGTTCATGGCGTCCATGATCTCGCCGGCCAGACGCTCCTTCATGGTCTTTTCACCACGGGAGCGGGAATAAGCAGTGATCCACCGCAGACCCAGGGTCTGACGGCGCTCGGGGCGAACGTCCATGGGGACCTGGTAGTTGGAGCCGCCCACACGGCGGGACTTGACTTCCAGCATGGGCATGACGTTCTCCATGGCGGTCTCGAAGCATTCGTTGGGATCTTTATTGGTTTTTTCCTTGATGATGTCAAATGCATCATAGACGATCTTCTGGGCAACACCCTTCTTACCGTCCAGCATAATGCTGTTGATGAGCTTAGTCACCAGTTTCGAATTGTAAACGGGATCGGGCAGGACATCCCGCTTGGGAACATTTCCTCTTCTGGGCACTTTGCTTCCCTCCTTCATTAAAATGATTTCATAGGTACTCAAAAGCGCAATTTGCTTCTGTCAGCGCCATAGAACGGGAAGTTCTTATATTGATAAGAAATACCGTCCAAAGCGTCTGCTTTGCTTATGCTTTTTTACCTTTTGGTTGGCGAAAAACGGGCTTATTTCTTGCCGGCCTTGGGTCTCTTGGCGCCGTACTTGGAGCGGGCCTGCATACGGCCGTTGACGCCCTGGGTATCCAGAGTGCCGCGGATGATGTGGTAACGCACACCGGGCAGGTCCTTAACACGGCCGCCGCGGACCATAACCACAGAGTGCTCCTGCAGGTTGTGACCCACACCGGGGATATAACCCCAGACTTCCATGCCATTGGTCAGTCGAACACGAGCGACCTTACGCAGAGCGGAGTTGGGCTTCTTGGGAGTCATGGTCTTCACGGTGGTGCAGACGCCGCGCTTCTGGGGAGAAGCAAGGTCGATGGTCTCCTTCTTCTTGGAGTTGAAACCTTTCTGCAGAGCGGGAGCGGTAGACTTGTAGGAAGCCTGTTCACGGCCCTTTCTTACCAACTGGTTAAACGTAGGCATTGACGATATTCCTCCTTCTTTCAAGATTCTTTCTATCAAAACGGGTGGGGTCTCCCCCACCCGTTGGTAGTGGGGCAATCACTGCGCCTTCAGCAGCGCCGCGACGGCGGCGCCCACCTGGATGCCGCAGGCGCGTCCCAGGGACTCCATAGTGTCCACAGGGACCACCGGCACGCTGTGGGTGCGGCACAGTTCCTCGACCTCCTGGCGGATACGCGCATCGGCGTCCGACGCAAGGAAGATCTTTTGGGCTTTTCCCTCCAGAACAGCCCGCTGCGATTGCTTTCGTCCGACTGTCTTTTTACCGTTTCGCAGCTCAAAAAGCATAGTCTTCCTCCTAATAACCCTCGCAACTTGTTTAGTATACTATATTTTTTTCAATTAGTCAAGGATTTCTGTCACTTCTTCGTATTCCGGCTTGTTATACATGGACATACCGGAACCGGCGGGGATCAGCTTGCCGATGATGACGTTTTCCTTCAGGCCCAGCAGCGGGTCGATCTTGCCCTTGATGGCGGCCTCGGTCAGGACGCGGGTGGTCTCCTGGAAGGACGCGGCGGACAGGAAGGAATCGGTGGCCAGAGAGGCCTTGGTGATGCCCAGCAGCACATAGGTGCACTCGGCAGGCTCAAAGACCTCGCCCTTTTCGGCGGCCTCACGCTCGGCCTTCATGTTGGCGTCCTCAAACTCCAGAACATCCACCATGGAGCCGGGCAGCAGCTCGGTAGAGCCGGCCTTTTCCACCTTGACCTTACGCATCATCTGACGCACGATGACCTCGATGTGGCGGTCGTTGATATCAACGCCCTGCTGGCGGTACACACGCTGGACCTCCTGGATCAGATAGGCCTGCACGGCTTCCACATCCCGGGTGCGCAGCACGTCGTGGGGATTCAGCGGGCCGTCCATCAGCGCGGTGCCCCGGGGAATGACGTCGCCGTCCTTGACCCGCAGGGGGATGTTTGCGGCCACGGGATAGGTCTTGGTCTCCGCGGTCTCGGGATCCACGATGATGACGTTGTTGATGCCCCGCTTGCCTTCCTCGATGCGGACCTGGCCGCCGATCTCGGTGAGGATGGCCGCTTTTTTGGGCTTGCGGGCCTCGAACAGCTCCTCAACACGGGGAAGACCCTGGGTGATATCGCCGCCGGCAACGCCGCCGGTATGGAAGGTACGCATGGTCAGCTGAGTGCCGGGTTCACCGATGGACTGGGCGGCGATGATGCCGACTGCCTCACCGATGCCGATGGGATTATTGAAGGCCAGGTTGGAGCCGTAGCAGTGGGCGCAGATGCCGTAGCGTGCGCGGCAGTGCAGCACAGAACGCAGCTTGACCCGCTCGATGCCGGCGTTGACCACCTTTTTGGCGTCCTTGGCGTCCATCAGCTTGGTCTTGGGCACCAGCACCTCGCCGGTCTCGGGATGGACGATGTCGTTCAGCGGATAGCGGCCCACCAGACGGTCGGCAAAGGGCTCGATGACCTGGTTGCCGTCCTTGATCTCGTAGACCTCGATGCCGTCCTTGGCGCCGCAGTCCATCTCGCGGATGATGACCTCCTGGGAAACGTCCACAAGGCGGCGGGTCAGATAACCGGAGTCGGCGGTACGCAGAGCGGTGTCCGCCAGGCCCTTACGGGCGCCTCGGGAGGAGATGAAGTATTCCAGAACGGTCAGGCCTTCGCGGAAGTTTGCCTTGATGGGGATATCGATGGTGCGGCCGGAGGTATCGGCCATCAGGCCGCGCATACCGGCCAGCTGGCGGATCTGGTTGATGGAGCCTCGGGCGCCGGAATCGGACATCATCATGATGGGGTTGTAGGGGTCCAGATGATCCAGCAGGGCGGCGGTGACGTCCTTGGTGGTCTTTTCCCACTCCTCGATGACCAGGCGGTGCCGCTCGTCATCGGTGATCATACCCATTTTGAACAGGTCGGAGATCTCGCCCACGCGCTCTTCCGTCTCGGCAACCAGCTCGTACTTCTTTTCGGGGATGGACATATCGGCGGCGGAAACGGTGATGGCGCCGATGGTGGAGTATTTATAGCCCATGGACTTGATGCGGTCCAGCAGCTCCGCGGTCTCAGAGAAGCCGTGCTTCTCGATGGAGGCCTGAATGATCTTCTGCAGCTGCTTTTTGCCGCACTTGAACATGATCTCCAGGTCAAAGGCCCGCTCGGGATCGGAACGGTCCACGAAGCCCAGGTCCTGGGGGATGCCCTGGTTGAAGATCAGGCGGCCGGCGGTAGCGTCGATGATCTTGCTCTGCTTGATGCCGTCCACGATCTTGGTGACGCGGACCCGGATCAGGGAGTGCATACCGATGACGCCATCGTTATAGGCCAGCATGGCCTCGTCCACGCTGGAGAAGACCTTGGCGCCGCTCTTGGGATCGATGCGGCCGGTGGCGGGGTCGATCTTGCCGGAGCCGGGCTCGGTGTCCCGCTCCATGGTCAGGTAGTAGGAGCCCAGGACCATGTCCTGAGAGGGCACGGTGACGGGGGCGCCGTCCTGGGGCTTCAGCAGGTTGTTGGCGGACAGCATCAGCAGGCGGGCTTCGGCCTGGGCCTCGGCGGACAGGGGCACGTGAACGGCCATCTGGTCGCCGTCGAAGTCGGCGTTGAAGGCGGTGCACACCAGAGGATGCAGCTTGATGGCGCGGCCTTCCACCAGAATGGGCTCAAAGGCCTGGATGCCCAGGCGATGCAGAGTGGGCGCGCGGTTCAGCATCACCGGATGCTCCTTGATGATGCCGTCCAGGGCGTCCCACACCTCGGTGCGGGAGCGCTCCACCATCTTTTTGGCGGACTTGATGTTGTTGGCCAGGCCGTCCTCCACCAGCTTTTTCATGACGAAGGGCTTGAACAGCTCCAGAGCCATCTCCTTGGGCAGGCCGCACTGATAGATCTTCAGCTCGGGACCCACCACGATGACGCTTCGGCCGGAGTAGTCCACGCGCTTGCCCAGCAGGTTCTGGCGGAAGCGGCCCTGCTTGCCCTTCAGCATATCGGACAGGGATTTCAGGGCGCGGTTGTTGGGGCCGGTGACCGGACGGCCGCGGCGGCCGTTGTCGATCAGGGCGTCCACCGCCTCCTGCAGCATACGCTTTTCGTTGCGGACGATGATATCGGGCGCGCCCAGCTCCAGCAGGCGCTTCAGACGGTTGTTGCGGTTGATGACCCGGCGGTACAGATCGTTCAGGTCAGAGGTGGCGAACCGGCCGCCGTCCAACTGCACCATGGGGCGCAGCTCGGGGGGGATGACGGGGACCACGTCCAGCACCATCCACTCGGGCTTATTGCCGGAGGAGCGGAAGGCCTCCACCACCTCCAGGCGCTTGCTGATGCGCATACGCTTCTGCCCGGCGGCGTCTCTCAGCTCGGCCCGCAGCTCCTCGGAAAGCTGATCCAGGTCGATCTCCGCCAGCAGCTTTTTGATGGCCTCGGCGCCCATCTCGGCCACGAAGTCATCCTCATATTTCTCGCGGTAATCCTGATATTCCCGCTCGGACAGGATCTGCTTTTTGATCAGGGGCGTGTCGCCGGGATCGATCACGATGTAGCTGGCAAAGTACAGCACCTTTTCCAGCAGGCGGGGAGACATATCCAGGATCAGGCCCATGCGGGAAGGGATCCCCTTGAAGTACCAGATGTGGGACACGGGGGCGGCCAGCTCGATGTGGCCCATGCGCTCCCGGCGCACCTTGGACTTGGTGACTTCAACGCCGCAGCGGTCGCAGATCTTGCCCTTGAAGCGGACTTTCTTGTACTTGCCACAGTGGCACTCCCAGTCCTTGGTGGGTCCAAAAATGCGCTCGCAGAACAGGCCGTCCCGCTCGGGCTTCAGGGTGCGGTAGTTGATGGTCTCGGGCTTTTTCACCTCGCCGTAGGACCATTCTCTCATCATTTCGGGAGAAGCCAGACCAATTTTGATCGCTTCGAAAGTCATATCAGCCATTGTTTCTGTTCTCCTTTCTTATTCGTCGAAATCTTCGTCCCGGTCGCCCTCCAGCTCGGCGGACATGACCTTTTCGAAGTCGAAGATGTCATCCTCGTCGGGATCGGCGGCGGCCTCGGGCTCGCCGTTCTCATCCTCGATGCCGTAGCCGGCGGAGGCAAACTCACGGTCAGAGCCGTAGGAATCCTCCCGGAGGATCTTTTCGTAGCTGTCATCATCGTCATCGGTGACCAGCTCGATCTCTTCCATGTTTTTATCCAGCACGCGGATGTCCAGACCCAGGGACTGCAGCTCTTTCACCAGCACCTTGAAGGACTCGGGCACGCCGGGCTTGGGCACGTTGTGGCCCTTGACGATGGCCTCGTAGGTCTTGACGCGGCCCACGATATCATCGGACTTGACGGTCAGGATCTCCTGCAGGGTGTAGGCGGCGCCGTAAGCCTCCAGCGCCCAGACTTCCATCTCGCCGAAGCGCTGGCCGCCGAACTGGGCCTTGCCGCCCAGAGGCTGCTGGGTGACCAGGCTGTAGGGGCCGGTGCTGCGGGCGTGGATCTTGTCATCTACCAGGTGGTGCAGCTTCAGATAGTACATGACGCCCACGGTCACCGGGTTGTCAAAGGGCTGGCCGGTGCGGCCGTCATACAGGATGGATTTGCCGTCGCAGATCTTCAGCGCGTCGCGCCGGCGCAGCGCTTCGCGGTATTCAAAGCTGTTCTTCTCCTCGTCGGTGAGGGTGCGCCAGGTCTTTTCACCCTTTTCATCCACCAGTTCCTCGAACAGTTCCTTCTTTGTGATGGTGGGGTCGCCGTTTTCATCCCGCATCACCGAGCGGTACAGCTTGGCTTCCTTCAGAAGATTGGTGATGTCCTCTTCCTTGGCTCCGTCAAAGGCGGGGGTGGCCACGTGGATGCCCAGCGCCCGGGCGGCATAGCCCAGGTGGACCTCCAGCACCTGACCGATGTTCATACGGGAAGGCACGCCCAGGGGGTTCAGCACGATGTCCAGGGGCCGTCCGTCAGCCAGGAAGGGCATATCCTCCTGGGGCAGGATGCGGGACACAACGCCCTTGTTGCCGTGGCGGCCGGCCATCTTGTCGCCCACGCTGATCTTGCGCTTCTGGGCGATGTAGCAGCACACCTTCATGTTGACGCCGGGACTCAGCTCGTCACCGTTGGGACGGGAGAACACCTTCACGTCCACGATGGTGCCCCGCTCGCCGTTGGGCACCCGGAGAGAGGTATCGCGCACCTCCCGGGCCTTTTCGCCGAAGATGGCCCGCAGCAGGCGCTCCTCGGCAGTGAGCTCGGTCTCACCCTTGGGGGTGACCTTACCCACCAGGATGTCGCCGGCACGGACTTCCGCGCCGATACGGATGATGCCCCGCTCGTCCAGGTCACGCAGGGCGTCCTCGCCCACGTTGGGGATATCGCGGGTGATCTCCTCGGGACCCAGCTTGGTGTCCCGGGCTTCCATCTCGTATTCCTCCACGTGGAGGGAGGTGTAAACGTCCTCGCGGACCAGGCGCTCGTTCAGCAGGACGGCGTCCTCGTAGTTGTAGCCCTCCCAGGTCATAAAGCCGATGAGGGCGTTCTTGCCCAGAGAGATCTCACCCATGCTGGTGGAGGCGCCGTCGGCGATGACGTCGCCCTTCTTCACGTGCTCGCCCACATCCACGATGGGACGCTGGTTGACACAGGTGCCCTGGTTGGACCGCAGGAACTTGATGAGCTTGTGGGTCTGCTCGCCCAGGGTGTCGTATTTGATGGTAATGGCGTCGGCGGAGACGCGGGTGACCACGCCGTCATCCTTGGCCAGCGGCACCGTGCCGGAGTCCACAGCGGCCTTGTACTCCATGCCGGTGGCCACATAGGGGGCCTCCGTGATCATCAGGGGCACGGCCTGGCGCTGCATGTTGGAACCCATCAGGGCGCGGTTGGCGTCGTCGTTTTCCAGGAAGGGGATGCAGGCGGTGGCCACAGAGACCATCATCTTGGGGGACACGTCGATCAGGTCCACCCGTTCCCGCTCCACCTCGATGATATCCGACCGGCGGCGGCAGGTGACCCGGGGCGCCTTGATGCAGTGGTTCTCGTCCAGGGGCTCGTTGGCCTGGGCGATGATATATTCATCCTCCACATCGGCGGTCATGTACCGGACCTCGTCGGTGACGCGGCCGGTGGCCTTGTCGATGACCCGGTAGGGCGCCTCGATAAAGCCGTAGTCATTGATGCGGGCATAAGTGGCCAGATAGGAGATCAGGCCGATGTTGGGACCTTCGGGGGTCTCGATGGGGCACAGGCGGCCGTAATGGCTGTAGTGAACGTCGCGGACCTCGAAGTTGGCGCGGTCACGGGACAGGCCGCCGGGGCCCAGGGCGGACATACGGCGCTTGTGGGTCAGCTCGGCCAGGGGGTTGGTCTGGTCCATGAACTGGGACAGGGGGCTGGAGCCGAAAAACTCCTTGATGGCCGCGGTGACCGGGCGGATGTTGATCAGGCTCTGGGGGGTGACGGCATCCAGATCCTGGATGGTCATACGTTCCCGGATGACACGCTCCATCCGGGAGAAGCCGATGCGGAACTGGTTCTGCAGCAGCTCGCCCACAGAGCGCAGGCGGCGGTTGCCCAGGTGGTCGATGTCATCGATGGTGCCGATGCCGTAAACCAGGCCGCACATATAGTTGATGGAGGCCAGAATGTCGGGCACGGTGATGTGGTTGGGCACCAGGTCGGCGGCATTGTCCCGGATGGCGTCCAGCAGCTCCTCGCCCTGGTACTGCTCCATCAGCTGCTGCAGCAGCTCAAAGGACACCCGCTCGTTGATGCCCAGGGCCTTTTCGTCGCAGTCCACGAAATCGTGGAGCCAGACCATGCCGTTGGAGAAGATCTTGACTTCCTTGCCCTCCATGTTCAGCCAGGCCTCGTTGACGCCCATGCGGGCGATCTCCTCGGCCCGCTCACGGGACAGGGTCTCCCCTGCCTCCGCCACGACCTCGCCGGTGCGGGGATCGGCCAGCGGCCGGGCCAGCTTGTGGCCGTACAGGCGCTTGGACAGGTCCATCTTTTTGTTAAATTTGTAGCGGCCCACAGCGGACAGGTCATACCGCTTGGGGTCGAAGAAGAGGTTGTGCAGCATGCTCTGGGCGGAGTCCACCGTGGGGGGCTCGCCGGGACGCAGGCGCTTGTAGATCTCGATGAGGGCCTCCTCCCGGTTGTGGGCGGCGGTATCCTTTTCGATGGTGGCCACGATGCGCTCGTCTTCGCCGAAGATGTCCTTGATCTGGGCGTCGGTCTCCACGCCCAGGGCGCGGATCAGGGAGGTGACGGGCAGCTTGCGGTTCTTGTCAATGCGGACATAGAAGATGTCGTTGACATCCGTCTCATATTCCAGCCAGGCGCCCCGGTAAGGAATGATGGTGGAGGTATGGCAGGTCTTTTCGGGGCGGTCGTTGTTGACGCCGTAATACATGCCGGGGCTGCGGACGATCTGGCTGACGATGACGCGCTCGGCGCCGTTGATGATAAAGGTGCCGCTGTCGGTCATCAGCTGGAAATCGCCCATGAAGATCTCCTGCTCCTTGATCTCCTCGGTCTCCTTGTTGCGCAGGCGGATGCGCACCTTCAGGGGGGCGGCGTAGGTGGTGTCCCGCTCCTTGCACTCGATGATGCTGTACTTGGGCGTGTCCTCCAGCTTGTAGTCCAGGAAGGTCAGTTCCAGGTTGCCGGTGTAGTCCGTGATGGCGCCCACGTCTTTGAAGACGGCGCGCAGTCCCTCGTCCAGGAACCACTGATAGGACTTCTTCTGTACCTCAATGAGGTTGGGCATTTCCAGGATCTCATCGGTCCGGGAAAAACTCTTGCGGATCTTTTTGCCGCAGCGAAGATCTTTCATCGGTTGCCTCACTCCATTTCTCTATTTTCAAAAAACACAAACATTTTGATACACCCGGGGTAGTTGTCTTTTTCCAAGGCTTTTCTCTTGCCTTTTCCCGTCAGATTTGCTATCATTATTTTGTTAGAAAAGGCGAAACTTCCCCAGATTGATTCAGTTTTACATTGTAGCACTTTTTTTGGTGGAAGTCAACGATTTTTTGTTCTTTTTTTCGTAGAACTTACATATTGACAAATAATGAAGCCCCGCTGCATCCCGCAGCGGGGCTTTTTGACGCTTATACAGGCTGTTTCCGGGCGCGCACCTTTCTGCACGCGTACAAAATACCGTACATGACCGCGAAGGCCCCGGCGGCCAGCACCGGAAGGCCCAGCAGGTGGTTGCCCCACAGCTCTTCAAAGAGCAGCAGCGGATTTCCCTCGTCGGCGCGCATCAGGAACATGAAGTTGGTGCCCAGAAGCCGGTTGACGCCGTAGACCGGGACGGCCAGCGCCGCCGCCAGCAACAGGCATTTGGGAAGCTGCCGCCAGTCGGGCCGGATCTCTCCGCCCGCCGTCACCATGATGGGATAGACGGCCAGCAGGATGTGCACGGTAAACGAGTGCAGATGCATGAAGTTCAGCGCCGGCAGCGTATCCCAGGTGGGGAACAGCATTGCCGCGCAGGCCGCGGGAACGCAGACGGCGTAAAGAAAGTTGTCCAGTACCCTGGAGGGCCGCCAGGCGTGGACGGCGATGAGCAGGATGTTGATGGAGCACAGGTGCAGGGGCAGATAATCCACCGTGTAGTTCCCGCCTACAGTCAGCCAGAACATCTTCCACACCTCATCCAGCAGGATGGCTATGGCAAAGCGCTTTCGCCATTTGGCCCGGGCGGCGGCGTCCCGTTTTTTGTACTGCACCGACATAAAAACGGCAAAGATCACCAAAACAGCCAGCCACATCAGATGGTAAGGTCCGAAATAGCGGAAGCCGTAGCCCGGCTCAATGGTGTCTGCTGTATCCAGAAAATGTGACATTCGATCACTCCCTCCGGCAAAGCATACCACAAAAGCCACGAAAAAGCTATCAAGATTTCTTTAAGATTCCGGCGGGCGGAAAATTGCCTTCCCACTGGCGGCCATTGCTATTTTCCCATTCCTGTGCTATACTGTCTCCGACAAAATATGACAAGGATGTGGATGCATGACACAGCAACAGCACGATGTCTTTCTCCAAACGCTGGAGCGGGAGCTGATCCCCGCGCTGGGCTGCACTGAGCCCATCGCCATCGCCTATGCCGCCGCAAAAGCCCGGCAGGTCCTGGGCGAGATGCCCCGGGGCATTCGCCTCCGGTGCAGCGGAAACATCATCAAAAACGTCAGGGGCGTGGCCGTGCCCAACGCCGGCGGGCTGCGGGGCGTTGAAGCCGCCGCCATCCTGGGCGTGGTGGGCGGCGACGCCGACCGGGAGCTGGAGGTGCTGCAGGCAGTGACCCCCCGGCACCTGGAGCTGACCCGTCAGCTGCTGGAGGAGCACTTCTGCACCTGCTCCCTGCAGGAGAACGTGGCCAACCTGTACATCGTGGCGGAGGTGTTCTCTGAGGGGCACACTGCTTCGGTCACCATCATCAACCGCCATACCCTCATCACAAGGATCGAAAAGGACGGCCGGGAGCTGTTCCGTCAGGATCCGGTGACCCAAAAGAGCGACGACACCGACTGGAGCGGCTGGAGTGTGGCCGCCATCGTGGAGTTTGCCGAAACGGTGGACATCTCCAGGGTCCGCGCCCTGCTGGACGGCCAGATCGATCTGAACGGCACCATTTCCAACGCCGGTCTCCGCCGCCCCTTTGGCGCGCAGATCGGCCGCACCCTGCTGGACGTCTGCGAGGACACCGTCTGGACCCGGGCAAAGGCCCGCGCCGCCGCCGGCTCCGACGCCCGCATGGGCGGCTGCAGCCTGCCGGTGGTCATCAACTCCGGCAGCGGCAACCAGGGCATCACCGTTTCCCTGCCGGTGATGGAGTATGCCGCCGAGCTGAAGGTCCCCCGGGAAAAGCTGTACCGCGCCCTGATCATCTCCAACCTGATCTCCATCTTTCAGAAGCACTATATCGGCAGCCTGTCCGCCTTCTGCGGCGCGGTGACGGCCGCCGCGGGCTGCGGCGCCGCCATCACCTGGCTCCACTGCGGCACCCTGGAGAACATCTGTGACACCATTGCCAACACGGTGGCCAATGTGGGCGGCATGGTGTGCGACGGCGCAAAGGCAAGCTGCGCCGCCAAGATCGCTTCGGCGGTGGACGCCGCCATCATGGCGCACCATCTGAGTATGCGCGGCCTGCATTTCCAGCCCGGCGAGGGCATCATCCAGGACGACCCCCAAAAGACCATCCGCAGCCTGGGCTACATCGGCCGGGTGGGTATGCGCTCCACCGACGCGGAGATCCTGAATCTGATGCTGGGCAACGTGGACCTGGACCGGCGCTGACCTGTTCTCCGGCCTGGACTGCTTTTTCCGTATGCAAAAATCACCGGAACCGCCGTTCCGGTGATTTTTTGTCTTCTGAGCCGAGATCCCCATAGGGCGGCGGAATCTTGCTTTTCTTTGGGTTTCACCGCTTCATCCCGGTCCTGCGGCGTGTCCCGCGCCCTCGGATTTCCGGACAGAAAAAGACCGCCCACGGAGGGCGGTCTTTCGGAACTGTTCTCAGAACAGGCCTTCGATCTTGCCGGTGTTGTCGATATCGATCTTTTCGGCGGCGGGGACCTTGGGCAGGCCGGGCATGGTCATGATGGCGCCGGTCTCGCACACCACAAAGCCCGCGCCCGCGGCCAGGCGGGCGGAACGGACCGTGATCTTGAAGCCCCGGGGCCGGCCCAGCGCCTTTTCGTTGTCGGACAGGGAGTACTGGGTCTTTGCCATGCAAACGGGCAGGCTGCCGTAGCCCATCTCCGTGATCTTTTTCAGCTCTTTGGCCGCGGCGGGCAGGATGGAAACGCCGTCGGCGCCGTAAATGGTGGTGGCGATGGTCTCGATCTTCTTTTCCAGCGCCATGTCGTCGGGATAGATGGGGGCAAAGCAGGCCTTGTCCTCCTCCAGAACGGCCAGCACTTCCCGGGCCAAGGCCACGCCGCCCTCGCCGCCCTTGGCAAAGACCTCGCTCAGGGCCACGCGGACGCCCTTTTCCTCACAATGCTTGCGGATAAAGGCCATCTCCGCTTCGGTATCAGTGGGGAAGGCATTGATGGCCACCACCACCGGCAGGCCGTATTTGCCGATGTTTTCGATATGGGCATCCAGATTGCAGATGCCCTTTGCCAGCGCGTCCACATTTTCCTGGTTCAGTTCGGTTTTGGGGACGCCGCCGTTGTATTTCAGCGCGCGGACAGTGGCCACCAGCACCACGCAGGAGGGGTTCAGCCCGGCCTTGCGGCACTTGATGTCCAGGAACTTCTCCGCGCCCAGGTCGGCGCCGAAGCCGGCCTCGGTGATGGCGATATCCCCCAGCTTCAGGGCCAGGCGGGTAGCCTGGACGGAGTTGCAGCCGTGGGCGATGTTTGCGAAGGGGCCGCCGTGCATCAGGCAGGGGGTGCCCTCCAGGGTCTGCACCAGGTTGGGCTTGATGGCGTCCTTCATCAGGGCGGTCATGGCGCCCTCGGCCTTCAGGTCCCGGGCATAGACCGGCTTGTTCTGATAGTCATAGGCCACCAGGATATCGCCGAAGCGCTTTTTCAGGTCCTCCAGGTCAGAAGCCAGGCACAGAATGGCCATGATCTCAGAGGCCACGGTGATCATGAAATGATCCTCCCGGGGGACGCCGTTGGTCTTTCCGCCCAGGCCCACGATGATGTTGCGCAGGGCGCGGTCATTCATGTCCATGACCCGGGTGAAAATGATCCGGCGGGGGTCGATGCCCAGGGCGTTTCCCTGCTGCAGGTGGTTATCGATCATGGCGCACAGCAGGTTGTTGGCGGCGGTGATGGCGTGCATATCGCCGGTGAAGTGCAGGTTGATGTCCTCCATGGGGACCACCTGGGCATAACCGCCGCCGGCGGCGCCGCCCTTCACGCCGAACACGGGCCCCAGAGAAGGCTCCCGCAGGGCGATGACGGCGTTTTTTCCGATGCGCGCCATGGCCTGGCCCAGGCCAACGGTGGTGGTGGTCTTGCCCTCGCCTGCGGGCGTGGGGTTGATGGCGGTCACCAGGACCAGCTTGCCGTCGGGCTTGTCCTGCAGGCGCGCCATGGCGTCGGGGGCGATCTTTGCCTTGTAGCGGCCGTACAGCTCCAGCTCCTCCTGCCGGATGCCGGCCTTTTCGGCGATTTCGGTAATGGGCTGCATCCGGCAGCTCTGAGCGATCTCAATGTCGGTCATCATGTGCGTTCCCTCCAAAAATCATGTCGGAAAAAGTGTCCTGTTTTTCTCTCAGTATACCATCAGTTGCCGCCGGGCGCAATGCCGAAAACGATGATTTTTGCCCTTGTGGGGAAAAAGCGTCTCAGCGCACCGGGCCAAAGCCCTTCAGCGGCCAGACGCGGAAGGCGATGCGGCCCACGATGTGTTCCTCCGCCACGCAGCCAACGGCGGTGCTGCGGGAATCCACCGAGGTGGCCCGGTGGTCGCCCATGACGAAATACCGCTCGTCCGGCACCTGATAGGGCAGCTCGATGTCGCACTCCCCCAGAGCCTTTTCGTGGAGGTAGGGCTCCTCCAGCAGCCGGTCGTCCACATAGACGGAGCCGTCCTCTGTGATGTTGACCCACTGGCCCGGCCCGGCGATGACCCGCTTGATGAGGATCTTGTTGTTGTAGTAAAACGCCACAATATCCCCCGGAGCGAACTGGCCGGTCTTCAGGGACAGGATGATCTCTCCCTCCTCCAGGGTGGGCGACATGGATGCTCCGTAGATCTGGAGCACGGGCATCCACAGCGTTGCCACCAGCACCGCTGCCGCCGCCACGGTGATCAGCGCATAGACCGTGCTGCGCAGCACACTGCGGTAGCGGCGCTTGTATTTCACCCGCTTCAGCTCGCTTTCCATCTGCTCCAGCCGGGGCATTTCGGTTTGCCGCTTCATACCTTTTCCTCGCTTTGTATGTATGTTTCCTTTACTATACCATACTTTTTGTTGCTTGCAAAGGCCGGATCTGCTATACTTTGAGTACCCTATCGTCAACGTGAAAAGGAGTGCTGATCATGGTACTGTTTGAACATCCCGGCGCAGAAAACACCCGGGCCGCCCTGGCTCTGGCCCTGGACGCCGCGAACAAGCACGGTCTGGACATCGTGGTGTCCACCACGGGCGGCGGGACCGTGCCTCCCCTGCTGGAAATGGCCCGGGAAGCGGGCTATTCCGGCAGGATCGTGGCGGTGACCCACGCCTTTGGCTCCCGGGAAAAGGGCAAAAACCTGCTGGCGCCCGAAAAGATGCAGGAATTCCGGGACAACGGCGTTACGCTGGTGACCGCCGCCCACGCCCTCAGCGGCGCGGAGCGGGGCCTGAGTCGGAAATATTCCGGCATTTATCCGGTGGAGATCGTGGCAAACACCCTGAGAATGCTGGGGCAGGGCACCAAGGTCTGCGTGGAGATCGCCATGATGGCCCTGGACAACGGCGCCATTGCATACGGCAGGCAGGTCATCGCCGTGGGCGGCACCGGGCGGGGCGCCGACACCGTCTGCCGCCTGACCCCGGACTACACCGCCGACCTGCTGGGCACCCGGATCCACGAGATCCTGTGCAAGCCCTCGCTGGAGGATGACGCATGACGGTCAACGAGTATCAAAAGATGGCCCTGACCACCCTGAACCCGGCGCTGGGCAAACAGGATGTACTCATCAACGGGGTCATGGGGCTGTGCGGTGAAAGCGGCGAAGCCATCGACATCGTGAAAAAACACCTGGCCCAGGGACACCCGCTGGACCGTGAGGGGCTCATCAAGGAGCTGGGCGATGTGGCCTGGTACCTGGCGGAGACCGCCTATGCCCTGGATGTTTCCCTGGAAGAGGTCTTTCAGCGGAACATCGACAAACTGAAGGCCCGCTATCCGGAGGGCTTTGACGCCAGGCGTTCGGTGGAGCGGAAATGAGCGGGCCGGAGTGCCGTGCTTTGGGAAGGGCCGCACCGCAGGCAGGCCTGCCGCTGGATGAAAAAAGCCGGACTTGCCGCCCGGGAGAAAGGAGCTTTCCGTGCTGGAACTTCGAAAAATCAACTATGATGTGCTGTCGGAGGTGCTGGAGCTTCGGGTGCGGCCGGAGCAGGAGCAGTTCACCATGCCCGTGGCCGACAGCCTCCTTGAGGCCTTTGCCGCCCGGGAGGACGACCACACGGTGCTGCCCTTCGGGCTGTATGACGGGGACACGGCGGTGGGCTTTATCATGTTCGGCTACGGCGTCACCGATGAATTCGGCATTCCCACCGTCCGGGGCGAAAGCTACTGCATCTGGCGGCTGATGATCGACCGGGCGTATCAGGGCCGCGGCCTGGGGCGGCAGGCCATGGAGGCCGCGCTGGACTTTCTCAGGGACAAGCCCTGCGGCCCGGCCAGCTTTGTGTGGCTGGGAGTCGATCCCCGCAACCGTGCCGCCATCCGGCTGTATGAACAGTTCGGCTTCCGGGAGACCGGCGATGAATGCGACGATGAAATCGTGGTGGCCCGGGCCCTTTAACGGGCGCGTATGCTTCCCTGTTCCCCGTTTTGAGAGAAAAACACCCTTGCCGGGCGGCAAGGGTGTTTTTGTACTGTTTATCAGATGGTTTAAGCCAGCTTGGCGGCCAGGCGCTGGGCGATGGCGTCCAGGAACTCCTCGGAGTTGACGGCATGAGCCTCGAAGCCGGGCTCCACCAGACCCACCAGGTCCTTGGTCATGATGCCGGCGTTCAGCGTGTCGAAGCAGGCCTCCTCCAGCTTTTCGCCGAAGGCCACCAGTTCGGGCAGGTCATCCAGCTCGCCGCGCTTTTTGAAGGCGCCGGACCAGGCGAAAATGGTCGCCATGGAGTTGGTGGAGGTCTTTTCGCCCTTCAGATGCTTGTAATAGTGCTTGGTGACGGTGCCGTGGGCGGCCTCAAACTCGTAGTTGCCGTCGGGAGAGACCAGCACGGAGGTCATCATGGCCAGAGAGCCGAAAGCGGTGGACACCATGTCGCTCATGACGTCGCCGTCGTAGTTCTTGCAGGCCCAGATGTAGCCGCCCTTGGAGCGGATGACCCGGGCAACGGCGTCGTCGATCAGGGTGTAGAAATAAGTGATGCCCAGCTTTTCAAACTGCTCCTTGTAGCCCTTTTCAAACTCTTCCTCAAAGACCTTCTTGAACTCGCCGTCGTAAACCTTGGCGATGGTGTCCTTGGTGGAGAACCACAGGTCCTGCTTGGTGTCGATGGCGTACTGGAAGCAGGCCTTTGCAAAGGAGCGGATGGAGCTTTCCTTATTGTGAGCGCCCTGCCAGACAGCGGGGCCGTTGACCTTCTGAACGGTGAGGGTCTTTTCTTCGCCGGTCTCGTCGCCTTTGAAGGTCATGGTGCAGGTGCCGGGCTCGGTGGTATACATATCCACAGACTTGTAAACGTCACCGTAGGCGTGACGGGCGATGGTGATGGGCTTTTCCCAGTTCTTCACCACGGGCTTGATGGCGGGGATGCAGATGGGGGTGCGGAACACGGTGCCGTCCAGGATGGAACGGATGGTGCCGTTGGGGCTCTTCCACATCTCGGTGAGCTGGGGATATTCCTCCATACGCTGCTTGTTGGGGGTGATGGTGGCGCACTTGACGCCGACGCCGTACTTCTTGTTGGCGTTGGCGGCGTCGATGGTCACCTGGTCCTTGGTGGCGTTGCGGTTCAGCAGGCCCAGGTCATAATACTCGGTCTTCAGGTCCACATAGGGCAGGATCAGCTTGTCCTTGATCATCTGCCACAGGATGCGGGTCATCTCGTCGCCGTCCATCTCCACCAGGGGGGTCTTCATCTGAATTTTAGCCATAAGCGTGAACTCCTTTATCGTTTTTAATCGGAAGAATACGGGCCAGTTCGCACACCGGCCCCTGCGGGCTCGGGGTTTCCGCGCAGCCGCGCGGCTTTGGGGGCTCCCGGGAAAAGGCACAGTCCCGCGGAAGATGCCCGGAGCGGCAGTACCGCGTGCGCGGCACAGGATGCCGCCGTGCTTTTATAATGGATTTCCTGTAAAAAGGCAAGGTCAGGCAGGGAATCGCCGGCACGGCAGTACCGTGTGTACAGCGGCCCGGCGATCCTGCCGCATGACCGAAGAACTCTTGCGGCAAATCAGGCTTTGCCGTAACCGGCAGCGTAATAGTTCATCAGGCAGCCTTCTTTGAGGATCAGCTTTTCATCATCGGTCAGGCCCTTGCACTGGAGGGGCAGGTCTGCGACCTTGCCGTCCTTGGTGATGACCTTGGCGGGGATGTCCTCCTTACCCTCCAGGATGGCGGCCTTCACGCCGGGGATATAGACCCAGTCGCCGTCCTCATAGGAGAACTCGTTGGCCTTATCCATGGTGAAGGGCACGATGCCCCAGTTGATGCAGTTGGAACGGTACCGCTTGGTGGCGTACTCGTAGCAGATGTTGGCGAAGCCGCCCAGCACCTTCTGGCAGGAAGCGGCCTGCTCACGGGCAGAGCCGTCGCCGGGCTTGTTGGCAAAGACGCAGGAACCGATGGTGGTCTTGGCGGCGTCTCCGCCCACCTTGGCCAGGACTTCCTTCACTTCGTCAGGGGTCTCGCCCTTTTCGCGGGCTTCTTCCATGGCGCGGACCGCCTTGGAGCGTCCTACGTACTCGGGGACACGGCGGCTGAGCGCAAACTCAGACAGTCCGATGGGGTTGGAACGGTAGGAAGAGGTCTCGCCGGAGGGGATCAGCTCATCGGTGGTGGTGACCGGGTCGTGGATGACGGCGCACAGCTTCACCAGCAGGTCGTCCTCCAGGGCGGGCATGGCGGGCCAGTCCTTGATGTTGGGGCCATAACGCAGCTCCGCGCTGGGATCGGCCTTGCCGAAGCCCTCGTAGCAGCGCTTGGCGTAAACGGAGCCGTCATAGGTGTACTTCAGATCCTCGGCAGAGGGAGATTCGTAATCCACATCGGTGGCAGCGGTGAGCACACCGCCGTTGCGGGCGGTGGCGGCGATGGAGCGGGCGTCCATCAGCGCAACCGCGGAGATCTGGCCGTTGCCGGGCTTGGAGCCTTCGCGGTTGGCGAAGTTACGGGTGGCGTGACGGATGGACAGGGCGTTGTTGGCGGGCGTGTCGCCGGCGCCGAAGCAGGGGCCGCAGAAGCTGGGCTTCATCACCGCGCCGGCCTCCATCAGGGTAGCGGCGGTGCCGTTTTTGGTGATGGCCAGGTTGATGGGCGTGGAGGAAGCATAAACGCTCATGTCGAAGTAGCCGTTGCCGATGGACTGGTCCTTCAGGATGGCGGCGGCCTCCACAATGTTCTCATACATACCGCCGGAGCAGCCCACGATAACGCCCTGGTCGCAGGTGACCTTGCCGTCCACGATGTTGCGGCACAGGTCCATCTTCACCTTGCCGCCCAGCTGCTTGTTGCAGGCCTCTTCCACCTTTTTGAAGATGCCCTCGGGGTCGGCCTGCAGCTCATGGATGGTGTAGGCGATGGAGGGATGGAAGGGCAGGGCGATCATGCACTCCACCTTGCTGAGGTCGATGTGGACAACGCTGTCGTAATAAGCGCCGTTTTCAGGCTGCAGCTCCTTGAAATCCTCGGGGCGGCCGATGTTCTCATAATAGGCCTTGACCTTTTCGTCGGTGACCCAGACGGAGGTCAGGCAGGAGGTCTCGGTGGTCATGACGTCCACGCCGATGCGGAAGTCGCAGGACAGCTCCTTGACGCCGGGGCCCACGAACTCCAGGACCTTGTTCTTCACGTCGCCGTTGGGGAAGGTGGCTGCCACCAGGGCGATGGCCACGTCCTGGGGACCCACGCCCTTGCGGGGCTTGCCGTCCAGATAGACCATGACCACTTCGGGCGCGGCCACGTCATAGGTGTTCTCCAGCAGCTGCTTCACCAGCTCGCCGCCGCCTTCGCCCACGCCCAGGCAGCCGTAAGCGCCGTAGCGGGTGTGGGAGTCGGAGCCCAGGATCATCTTGCCGCAGCCGGCCAGGCGCTCACGGGCGTACTGGTGGATGACCGCCTGGTTGGCGGGGACGTAGATACCGCCGTACTTTTTGGCGGCGGACAGGCCGAAGGCGTGGTCATCCTCATTGATGGTGCCGCCCACGGCGCACAGGGAGTTGTGGCAGTTGGTCATGGCGTAAGGAATGGGGAACTCCTTCAGGCCGGAAGCCTTGGCGGTCTGGATAATGCCGACGAAGGTGATGTCGTGAGAGATCAGAGCATCAAACTTGATCTGCATCTTCTTGGGGTCCTTGCCCTTGTTGTGGGCGCGCAGGATGGAATACGCGATGGTCTTTTCCCGTGCCTCATCGGGAGAGGCGACATTCTGGGCCTGATCGGCGTAAACGATCTGACCGTCTACCAGATAAGCGCCCTTTTTGATGACTTCTACCATAGGGGTTTCCTCCTCTTAATATATCATTGTAAAAATGATTGGTTTGGGGATTTCGCAGGATGGGAGCGGCGGCCCGTTTTCATTGGCTCGCCGCTTCCAGAAAGAAAGCGAGGGCCAGCAGGTCGGCGCTGCCGCCGGGGCTGATGTTTCTTTCGATGCATTCCCGGTCCAGCCGCTCCAGTTCGGAGATGGAAAAATCTTCCAAAATTGCTTTTGCCCGGCCTTGCAGCCAGCGCAGGCCCTCCTCCCCCGCCCGGTGAAGCACATTGGTGTCCCGGACATGGGTGATGAGGGACAGCAGGGCCAGATAGGGGCCGTTTTCCTCCGCCAGATAAGGCAGCGCCAGGCGGCGGACGCTGGCAAAGCCCGATTCGGCTTCGCCCCGGACGCCTTTTGCGCCGTAGTCCGCGTGGGCCATGCGCCCGTGGGTGTCCCGGTCATGCAGTTCCCGCTGGGTGATGCCCGCCGTCATGGCGCCGCAGACCGCGCACAGGCTTTCCGCGGTGAGGGGCTGCTTTCCGGCGGACAAGCGTCCGCTTGCGGCGCACAAAAGGCCCAGAGAAAACAGCGCGCCCTTGTGGGTGTTGACGCCGCCGGTGGCGGCGTACATATCCCGTTCTGCTTTCAGCCCGATGGGCCGCAGATGGGGCAGCACAATGGCAGGCTCCTGCCCCGCCAGCTGTTCCCCGGTCTCCGCCAGCACCCGGAACCAGGGCTCCAGCGCGGCGGCGGAACGCAGAAAGGTGTCCTTGTCCATATCCCTGTGAGCGCCGGCGTTGGCGGCGTCCACAAGCCCGGGCTTGGGGGTCAGCAGCACCTCCCGTTCCAAGGCTTCCCGGGCCATTCGGGCGATGTCAGCGGGGGTCATGGGGAGCCTCCCAGCCCGCAAGCAGCCGGTCCACGGCCTCGATGAGCTGCTCTGCCGGGTGGGCGCGGCTGCGGGTGCAGGCCGCCGCCATACCGCCGCAGACCAGACATTTCCGGGGCTGCTGCCCCAGCGTGGTGCGGCTTACGTGTTTGCCCGGCGCGGACAGCACATCGATGTCCATCAGCCGGCCCAGGGGGTGTTCCTCCTCGATGCGGCACATGGCGGCTTTCAGCGAAGACACCTCCATGTCCACGGCAAAGTACCCCTCCGGACCGGTGATATTGTCCAGTAATTTATAATACACGATCTTGCCCGCCAGGGCCTCCCGGATCGCTTCCACCCCGGCCAGAAAAACCGTCTCGGAACGGTGGTTTTTCTTCACCTTGCCGGGCATATTCACCGTGAAGGACACCAGCGGCGTGCCGTAGCCCCGGAGCAGGATGGCCTGGAACTCCGCCCGCTTGTCGCGGCTTTCCAGCAGCTGCTCCAGGGTGATCTCGATCTCCGGCATTCAGGCCTTGACGTTGCGGATGACGTCCAGCGCGCGGCCCTTGGGATCCGTGACCACGGCCACGACCCTGTCGCCGAAGGCCAGCTCGTCGGGCTTGCCCACCACGGCATAAGCCTCGTCGCGAAGCTGCTGGATGGTCTTGACCTTCAGGCCGGCGGCCTTCAGCCGCTGCTCCACCTCGGGACGGTTGGGGTTGACGGCGATGCCCACATCGGTGACCAGCACGTCACACACGGAGCCTTCGGTGATGAGGCAGCCCACCTTGTCCACCACGCAGGGGATGCGGCCGCGGATCAGAGGACTGACGATCACGGTGAGGGCTGCGCAGGCGGCGGTGTCGGGATGGCCGCCGATGGCGCCGCGGATGATGCCGTCAGAGCCGGTGAGCACGTTGACGTTGAACTGGGTGTCGATCTCCAGGGCGGACAGGATGACCACGTCCAGCTGGTGGATGGCGCTGCCCTCGTTGAAGGGGCTGGCATACTGGTTGCCGTCGATCTCACAGTGGCCGGGGTTGTCCCGGATGGAGCGGGCGGCTTCGCCGTCGAAGCCCTGAACGTCCAGGACCTTTTTCACCAGGCCCTGCTCATGGAGCTTGACGATCTGGGAGGTGATGCCGCCCAGGGCGAAGTCTGCGGTGATGCCCTGCTCGGCCATTTCGTTTTCGATAAAGCGGGTGACGGCCAGCGCCGCGCCGCCGGAGCCGGTCTGGATGGAGAAGCCGTCCTGGAAATAGCCGGAGGCCATGATGGCCTTTGCGGCGGTCTCCGCGATCAGCAGGTCGCGGGGATTCTTGGTGTAGCGGGTGGCCCCGGAGGAGATCTTGGAGCTGTCGCCGATGGCGTCCACCTTCACCACATAATCCACGTCGGTGGCGGGGATGGAGGCGGGCAGGTTGGGATAGGGAGCCAGCTTCTCGGTGAGCAGCACCACCTTGTCGGCGTAGCGGGCGTCCACCTTGGCATAGCCCAGAGAGCCGCACATGCTGGTGCCTTCCTCATTGGTGCCGGAGGCGTTGCCCAGCGCGTCGCAGGAGGCCACGCCCAGGAAAGCGATGTCGATGTGCAGAGTGCCGTTGGCGATGGCGGCGGCGCGGCCGCCGTGGCTGCGGAAGATAACGGGCTGCTTCAGTTCCACCTCACACTTGGAGATGGCGTCGGCCAGCTTGCCCCGGCAGCCGGAGGACTGCAGGGCGGTGACGGTGCCGTCCTTGATGTACTGGACCAGGGGGCCGTGGGCGTTGCTCAGCGAGGAGGAGGCCACGGTGATATCCTTGTAGCCCATTTCAGAGATCTTTTTCACCACATCGTTGAGGACGTAGTCGCCGTCCCGGAAGTGGTGGTGGAAGGAGATGGTCATGCCGTCCCGGAGACCGGCGGCGCGGATGGCGTCCTCCAGGGAGTTCATCAGCTTGCCGTTGCTCTGCAGCCGCTGCTGCAGGGTGGCGGTGTCCTTCTGCTGGGGCGCGTCGTGAAGCTCCAGCCCCAGGCTCTGCATCAGTTCGGGGCAGAGCTCGTGTCCGATGGCGTTTTTCATAAGGCTTCAACCTCCTCCTTGGTGATGATGCCGGAGACCAGGGCCAGCTCAATGACCCGCTGTGCCCGGATGACCACGGGGCGGTCCACCATCTTGCCGTTCAGGCTGATGACGCCGCTGCCCCGGGCCTCGGCTTCCTTGATGGCGGCCACGATCTTCTTGGCCTTGTCAATGTCCTTCTGGGTGGGATTGAACACAGAATGGACAGGGGCGATCTGACGGGGGTTGATGACCGACTTGCCGTCGAAGCCCAGATCCTTGATGAGCCGTGCTTCATAGAGCAGCTGCTCCTCGTTGTTCACATCGGAATAGACGGTGTCCAGCGCATCGATGCCGGCGGCGCGGGCGGCAAGAACGATGGTCTGGCGGGCCAGCTGCAGCTCGGCGCCGGTGGTGGTGCGCTGGCACTTCATGTTGGCGCAGAAGTCCTCGGCGCCCAGGGCGATGCCAATGAGGCGCTTGGAGGCGGTGGCGATCTGATAGGCGTTAATGACGCCCAGCGCCCCCTCGATGGCGGCCATCATCAGGGTGGTGCCCACGGGGATGTTGTGCTTGATCTCCATCTCCTCGATGACCTTTTCGCAGTCGATGATGTCCTGGGCGGTCTCGGTCTTGGGCATACGCAGCACGTGGGCGCCGGCGCACACCATGGCCTCGATGTCGGCCCGGCCATAGGGCGTGTCCAGGGGATTGATGCGGACCACCAGCTCCGTGGTGCCGTAATCAATGGTCTTCAGCGCGTTGTAGACCAGCATCCGGGCCGCGTCCTTCTCGGCCATGGAGACAGAGTCCTCCAGGTCGAACATCAGCGAGTCGGAGCCGTAAATATGGGCGTCGCGCATCATGCCGGGGTTGTTGCCCGGGATGAACATCATGGTGCGGCGCAGTCTCTGCTTTTCATGCATGACAGTTCCCTCCTTACTTCACGGACCAGCCGTAATCCTGGCTCTCGCAGGCGCGCAGGATGGCGGTTTTGATCCTGGCGCGGATGGTGCAGTCCAAGGCGCCCTTGTCGCTGGCGATGACTTTTACGCCATCCACGCCGCACTCGGAAACAGTCTCTGCGATGACCTCCCGGATGCGCCGGCCGTACAGGCCCATGACCGTGCTGTCCAGCTGGATCTCCACGCCGGGCGCAGCGGTCTTTTCGACCTCTACCAGGATATCGCCGGATTCCACGGTCCCGGCCATACCGGTCTTGATGAGTTCCATAGATTCACGCTCCCTGTTTAAAAAAATACAATGTTAAAGCGATGTAAAAAGTCTATTTTTATTATAGATTTGCGTAGAAACAAAAGCAAGGTAAAAATAACGGTTTTATGCCAAATTCTCAAAAAAATACATGGTTTTGCGCATTTATGAATGCAAGTATTTCTGTATACAATCCGTTTGGGGCGAACAGAATTCTGTCTGCAACGGACATGGGAACGGCCGCTTTTCCCATTTTCCGGAAAATGCCCCGTCATTCCCGGCGGGGCATTCTGACTGATGTCAGCCGCCGGCCATTCCGGCGGGCAAAGAAAAACCGCTGTCCGAAGACAGCGGTTTCCGGGGATGTTTTCAGCTGTTTTTCGCCTTGGCCCCATAGAAATGGATGACGTTCATGTCCTCCTCCATGTCCAGGCCGTGAGAGCCCGAGTTCTGGTCGATCTGGTGGCAGCCGTGGTCCGGCATGAAACCGTACAGCACGTCGTGACCCTTCCAGTGCTCCTCCACCGCCTCCACCAGGCGGCCGTAGGTGCGGATATCGTCCTTCAGCGCCTCCAGGGTCTCCGGCGCCTCGGGGCCGCACTTGTGCATGGTGGAATCATAGTCCACATTGTAGACCACCAGCAGGTCGTATTTGTCCTCCCGGATCAGCTCCAACGCTTTGAGATTGATTTCCTCCACGGTATCATAGATGAAATAGTCCATCTTCCGGTTCAAAAAAATGAGAGACATACTGTCATCGGTAGTGGACACGATGGCGCACCGCTTGCCCGCCCGGATGAAATGGTCGAACAGGGTGTCCACCGTCAGAACCGGCTTGACATACTTGCGGATGCCGTGGACCTCCGGGGTCAGGCCGGTATACATGGAGGCAAAGCACACCGGAGTGACGCAGGGCATCACCGACAGCATGGGGACGGCCAGGCTGGACCTCACCATGGCTCCGGTGAACAGGCTGGTATAGTTCTGATACAGCCACAGGCCAATGGCGTCGGGGTTGTACAGCAGCGCCCGGTCGGCCCAGCGGCCGGAAAAGGCCCGGTCACACATGGCCAGGACGGCCTCGTTGGCGGGGGCGGGCGCGTCGCCGCAGTCCACGCCCATGGCTTCGCAGACGGTGCGGCAGCAGGAGGTGATGGGCAAAGAATCATACAGGCTGCTCATGGCTCATTCCTGCCCTTCCCGCTCGGCTTCCACAATGGCGATGCCTGCAGAAGCACCGATCCGGCTGGCGCCCGCGTCGATCATGGCCTTTGCCTTGGCGTAATCCCGGATGCCGCCGGAGGCCTTGACCCCCATCTCCGGGCCCACGGTCCGGCGCATCAGCGCCACATCCTCCACGGTGGCGCCGCCGGTGGAAAAGCCGGTGGAGGTCTTGACGAAGTCCGCGCCGCAGCGCTTGGCGATCTGGCAGGCCAGCACCTTTTCCTCGTCAGTGAGCAGACAGGTCTCGATGATGACCTTCAGGATGGCCTTGCCCTCCACGGCGGCGGCCATGGCCTGAATCTCCTGCTCCACCCCCCGGATATGGCCGGATTTCAGCGCGCAGACATTGATGACCATATCGATCTCCTCCGCGCCGGAGGCCACGGCCTGCAGCGTCTCGAAAACCTTGGTCTCCATAGTGGTGGCGCCCAGGGGGAAACCCACAACAGTGCACACCTTGACACCGGTGCCCTTGAGGTTTTTCACACAGCGGACCACGTAATAGGGGTTGACGCAGACAGATGCAAAGTGATATTCAGCGGCCTCGGCGCACAGCCTGTCGATCTGCTCGCCGGTGGCATCCTGCTTCAGCAGGGTGTGGTCGATCATGGATGCGATGGACATAGCGGTTTCTCCTTATCTTTTTATTCCGTACAGCAAGGTGGTTTTCCCGGCTGTTTTTGTTAAATTATCCTTAATATTAAAGGAAATACCGCGTTTTGTCAACGGCCAGCCTTGACGCTCTCCCTTTGGGATGGTAAAATAAACTGATATATTTTGGGGTAAACGGCAGCTACGCCGTTTTTTGAAAGGGAAAAAAGTTATGTGGACATCGAACCATTGGCAGGACTATGAGCTGCTGGACTGCGGCGGCGGCCGCAGGCTGGAGCGCTGGGGAAAGCAGATCCTGGTGCGGCCCGACCCGCAGGCCATCTGGCAGCCGGAGGGCAGCCCCCTGTGGCAGAAGGCCGACGCCGTCTATCACCGCAGCAAGACCGGCGGCGGTCACTGGGAGGTGCGCCAGCTGCCCGAGCACTGGACCATTCATTACCAGGAGCTGGCCTTCAACATCAAGCCCATGAGCTTCAAGCACACCGGCGTCTTTCCCGAGCAGGCCGCCAACTGGGACTTCATCCGGGAGAAGATCCGCTCCGCCGGCCGGCCCGTCAGCGTGCTCAACCTGTTTGCCTATACCGGCGGCGCCACCCTGGCCGCCGCTTCCGCGGGGGCTTCCGTCTGTCATGTGGACGCCGCCCGGGGCATGGTCACCTGGGCCAAGGAAAACGCCCGCTCCTCCGGGTTGGAAAACGCCTCCATCCGCTATATTGTGGACGACTGCAAAAAGTTCATCCGCCGGGAGATCACCCGAGGCAGGAAATACGACGCCATCATCATGGACCCGCCCTCCTACGGCCGCGGTCCCAACGGCGAGGTCTGGCGCTTTGAGGACAGCATCGGCGAGTTCGTGGAACTATGCACCCAGGTGCTCTCCGACGATCCCCTGTTCATCATCATCAATTCCTATACCGCCGGCATTTCCCCCTCGGTCCCGGCGTACATCCTGGGCACCGCGGTGTGCAAGCGGTTCGGCGGCCGGGTAGAGGCCGCGGAGCTGGGCCTTGCCTGCCGCTCCACGGGGCTGCTGCTGCCCTGCGGCCACACCAGCCGCTGGATGGGAGGCAGATAACATGGCCATCATTGAGACCCGTGACCTCTCCTTCCGCTACGATGAACAAAGCGCCCTGGCGCTAGACGGCGTGAACCTCTCCATCGAGGAAGGCTCCTTCACCGCCGTGCTGGGCCACAACGGCAGCGGCAAATCCACCTTTGCAAAGCACCTCAACGCCATTCTTCTGCCCACCGGCGGCACCGTCTGGGTGGGCGGCATCGACACCAAAGAGGAAAGCCGGCTGTTTGACATCCGCAAAACGGCGGGCATGGTCTTTCAGAACCCGGACAACCAGATCGTTGCCAACGTGGTGGAGGAGGACGTGGCCTTTGCCTGTGAAAACATGGGGCTGCCCCCTGCCGAGATCCGCAGCCGGGTGGACGAGGCTCTGTCCGCCGTGGGCATGACGGAGTTCGCCCGCCACGCCCCCCACCTGCTCTCCGGCGGACAAAAGCAGCGCATCGCCATCGCCGGCGTGCTGGCCATGCGTCCCCGGTGCATCGTCATGGACGAGCCCACCGCCATGCTGGACCCCTCCGGCCGGGAGGAAGTCATCGCCGCCGTGCGGAAGCTCAACCGGGAGACCGGCATGACCGTGGTGCTCATCACGCACCACATGGACGAGGCCGCCCTGGCCGACCGGGTCATCGTTATGAAGGGCGGAAAGGTCGCCCTGGACGGCACGCCCCGGCAGGTGTTTTCCCAGGTGGAGCGGATGGAGGAGCTGTCCCTCACCGCGCCCCAGACCGTCCTGCTGCTGCGGGAGCTGAACCGGGACGGCGCCGGTTTGAGCCTGGAGGCCCTGAGCCCCGAGGAATGCGCCGATCAGATCCTGAAGTATTTGGGAGCATAAACGCATGAACGATATGAACGAAGTTTTGAAGGTGGAGCACCTGTCCCACGTTTACAGCGCCGGGACCCCCTTCGAGAAAAAAGCGGTGGACGATGTGAGCTTTACCGCCAGGAAGGGCGAGTTCATCGGCCTCATCGGACACACCGGCAGCGGAAAATCCACCCTGATCCAGCATTTCAACGGCCTTTTGAAGCCCACCTCGGGCCGCGTCCTCATCAACGGCGAGGATATTTTTCAGTCCAAAGAGATGACCCGTGCCGCCCGATTCGCCGTGGGCCTGGTGTTCCAGTACCCCGAGTACCAGCTGTTTGAGGAAACGGTGTACGCCGACGTGGCCTTCGGTCCCAAAAACATGGGGCTGGACAAAGACGAGATCGACCGCCGGGTGCGGGAAAACTGCCGCATCGTGGGCCTGCCCGAGGAGGCGCTGGACAAGTCCCCCTTTGAGCTGTCCGGCGGCCAGAAGCGGCGGGTGGCCCTGGCGGGCATCTTCGCCATGGAGCCGGAGGTCATGGTGCTGGACGAGCCCATGGCCGGCCTGGACCCCGCGGGCTGCGCCGATGTGTTCCGGTTCATCCGGGACTATCATGAAAAGCACGGCACCACCATCCTGTTCGTCACCCACAGCATGGAATATGCCGCCCAGATGTCCCAGCGCATCGTGGTCATGGACCATGGACATATCCTCATGGACGGCACACCCGCGGAGGTGTTCGCCCGGGCCGATGAGCTGATCGCCGCCGGGCTGGACGTGCCCCAGGTGACTCGGGTGTTCCTGGAGCTGCAGCGCCGGGGCCTGTCCGTGGACCCCTCGGTCTACACCGTGGAGCAGGCCGCGGCGCAGCTGAGAGCCATGAAGGGGGGGGCGCGCAAATGCTGAAAGATATCACCCTGGGCCAGTATTTCCCGGGCAATTCCCCCATTCACCGGATGGATCCCCGCACCAAGCTGCTGGCGCTTATCTTGTATATCGTCACGATTTTCATCGCCGACGGCCTGATCCCCTATGTCATCTGCGCGGCGGGCCTTGTGGCGGTGATCCGCATCTCCCGCATCCCCCTGAAGCTGATCCTGAAGTCCCTGAAGCCCATTGTCATCATCATCATCTTTACAGGCGCCCTGAACATCCTGTATACCCCCGGCACGGAGCTGTTCCGCCTGTGGATCTTCCGCGTCACCGTGGAGGGTATCCGCACCGCCATCACCATGATCGTCCGCATCCTGCTGCTGGTGGCCTCCACCTCCCTGCTGACCTACACCACCTCGCCCATGGCCCTCACCGACGGGCTGGAGTCTCTGCTGGGCCCGCTGAAAAAGCTCCATGTGCCCGTTCACGAGTTTTCCATGATGATGTCCATCGCCCTGCGGTTTATCCCCACCCTCATTGAGGAGACCGACAAGATCATGTCCGCCCAAAAGGCCCGGGGCGCGGATTTTGAAAGCGGAAACATCTTCCAGCGGGCAAAGGCCCTGGTGCCGGTGCTGGTGCCCCTGTTCATCTCGGCCTTCCGCCGGGCGGACGATCTGGCCTGCGCCATGGAGTGCCGCCTGTACCACGGCGGCGAGCACCGCACCCGGCTCCACAGCCTGCGCTATGGCAAGGTGGACGCCTGGGGCGGCCTGACCGCCGCGCTGGTCTGCGGCGGCGTCATCGCCCTGAGCTTCGTTTTGTAAGGAGTCGATCCATGAAAACCGCACTGGTTTTGTCCTATCTGGGCACGGATTATCACGGCTGGCAGCGGCAGAACAACGCCCTCACCATCCAGCAGCTGATGGAGGAGGCCTGGGAAAAGACCTGCGACAGGGCAGTGTATATCTCCGGCTGCGGGCGCACCGACGCGGGCGTTCACGCAAAGTATTACGTGTGCTCCGTGGACCATGTGTCCTCCATCCCGCCGGAACGGCTGCCCCTGGCCCTCAATGCCCGGCTGCCGGACGCGGTGGTGGTGCGCAAGGCGGTGCTGGTGCCCGATGATTTTGACGCAAGATTCTCCTGCGTCAGCAAAGAATACACCTATCTCATCCACAACAGCCGCGTCCGGGACCCTTTTTCCGTGCGCCGGGCCTGGGCCTATCCCCAGCCGCTCAATGTGGAGGCCATGCGCCGGGCCGCAGGAGATTTTGTGGGAAAGCACGATTTTGCCGCCGTGAAAAATGAAGGCACCCCGGTCAAAAGCACGGTGCGCACCATTTTTTACTGCCAGGTGGAGGAGCGGCCCGGGGACATCGTCGCCATCCGGGTGTGCGCCGACGGCTTCTTATATAATATGGTGCGGGCCATCGCGGGCACGCTGGTATATGTGGGCATCGGCAAGATCCCGCCGGACGGCATCCCCTCCATCCTGGACAGCCGTGACCGGCTGGCGGCCGGCCCCACCGCGCCCCCTATGGGCCTGTATATGACCGCCCTCAATTATCAAATGGAGGAACTGGATGGCAGATCGGATTGACCTGAAAAAACAGGGAAAGCTAAAAAGCAACATCACCCGCTTCCGTCAGGACAAGCGTCTGGCGGTCACCGGCGCGCTCTATTCCCTGGCGCTCATCGGGATGCTGGCCTGTGTGGTCTTCGGCATTTTCCGCTACCGGGAGGATCTTCGCCCGGAAAACCTGACCCGCCTGGTGTCCTATGCAAAGGCGGCCGGCTCCCTCACCGATCCCTTTACCGAATACCGGTTCGAGGCGGGTCTGGACACTGCGTACCGGCCCTTTGGCATGGGTCTGGCGGTGTCCTCCGGAGACACCTATTCCTTTGTCAGCGGACTGGGGGACAGCAGCTATTCCATTCAGCTCCGGTACAATGACCCGGCCCTGTGCGTTTCGGACAAATACGTGCTCATTTACGACCGGGACGGAAAGAGCTTCTGCGTTGCCAACAGCTATGCGGAATACCTCCGCGGCAGCCTGTCCAGCCCCATTCTCACCGCCTCCATGAACCGGGCCGGGGCCTTTGCCCTGGTGACCGACGAGGAGGGCTGCCGCTCGGCGGTGACGGTCTATGACAGCCGGCAAAGGCTGCAGTGCAAATGGCTCACCGCTCAATATTATGTGATGTTCGCCTCCGTCAGCCCCGACAGCCGGTATTTCGCCGCCCTGTGCCTGGGGCAGAACGACATGGCCCTGGTCACCCGGGTGCTGTACTTTGAGATCGGGCAGGAGGAGGCCTCCTGGACCGCCGATCTGGGGGAAAAACAGGTCTATTCCATGACCCATGATAAAAGCGGCGGTCTGGTCATACTATGTGACGACGGCGTTTACCGCTATGACCGTCAGGGCGCTCTTACCGCCAGCTACCCCTTTTCCCTGCCGGTGCGGCTGTTTGCCGCCGGAGAGGGGGGCGAGGTGCTGGTGGCCTTTGAAACGGCGGACCGCAGCAGCCGCACCACCCAGGCGCTGGTCCTGGGAGACGGGCTGGAGGCCCTGTGGAGCGGCAGCCTGGCCGGCGTGCCCCGTGCCCTGGACTGCCGTGGCGGCACCGCGGCACTGCTCATGAATGACCGTCTGGAAACCATCCGATATGACGGAGACACCGTTTCCGTCCGCACCCTGCCCCTTACGGGAGCGCGGGATGTGGCGGTGAATGACAGCGGCGACCCCATCCTGATCTACTCTGACCGGGCCCAGCGGGTCCCGGCAGACAGCGAGGAACAGCCATGAATCTGACTTTTTTTGACCGGGCCTTTTGGTGGGACGTTTTGTTTGCCGCCGTCCTGCTGCTCTGCATCCGTGGGGCCGCGAAGCGGGGCGCTTTCCGCGCCCTGTCCGGCCTGGCCGGCACGCTTTTGGGCGTCTTTTTCGGCAACCTGTTTCAGGGCGACCTGGCGCCTTATCTGGAACCGCTCCTGCAGCCGGTGATGCGGTCTCTGGCCCAAAAGGCCGACCTGGCGGCGGTCACCGGCCTGCAGCAGGGGTCGGTCCTGTCCGACCTGGTGCAGGAGGGCGCCCTGGCGGATAAAATGAGCGCCCTGTACGAGACCCTTCTGGAGTCTCTGGCAGACGTTCTCACGGCTTCCCTGGCCCCCATTCTGGCCTTTTTTCTGATTTTTGCCGCCACCAAGCTGGCCCTGCGGCTGGTGTGCGCCCTGCTGGACTGGGATATCCCCCTGCTCAGCGGTCTGAACCGCATGGCGGGCGGACTGCTGGGCGCCGCGGCGGGCTGTATCACCATTCTGGTGCTGTGCTGGGCGGTGATGCGCTTCGCCCCGGCGGAAAATGTGGGTCTGCTGAGCCAGCCCTGCCTGCGGGAAAGCTTTTTGGGCGGACTGCTGGCTCCGCTGTTCTCCACCCCCACAGTCTGACCAAACGGAGGCGATGCTATGAACGATTCTGAAAAAGCCTTTTGGACCGTCCCCAACCTGCTGTCCCTGCTGCGTATCGCCCTGGTGCCCCTGTTTGTGTGGTGCTTCTTCAGCGCCGGTCCCCACGCCCGCGTGTGGGCGGTGGCGGTGTTTCTGACGGCAGGCGCCACCGACGTTGTGGACGGGTGGATCGCCCGGCATTTTCACCAGATCTCCCTGGCAGGCCGCATCCTGGACCCGCTGGCCGACAAGCTGATGGTGTTTGCCGCCCTAGCCTGCCTGATGCTGGACGGCACGCTGCCCCTCTGGCTGGTGCTGCTGTATTTTGCCAAGGAGCTGGCCCAGGGCATCTGCAGCTTTGCCCTGATGCGCCGCACCAAGGATATGCCCCCCTCCAATATTTTGGGGAAGGCCGGGACCTTTTTCTTCTATGTGACCATCGTGACGCTGACGCTGTTTCATCCGTCAGCCCCTGTGCAAAACACCCTTCTGACCCTGTCCTACGCCACCATTCTGGCCGCCTTCCTCAGCTATCTGCTGCGGGCGATGCGCCAGGGTCAGATCCAACATCCCGATTCGGAGGAATAACATGGATATACCGATCTGCGCCCGCTGCAAAAAAAATATGGCAGTGGTTTTCATCACCAAACTGGAAAACGGAAAGTCCGTCAACGAGGGCCTGTGCCTCAAGTGCGCCAAGGAACTGGGCATCAAGCCGGTGACCGATCTTTTGGATAAATTCGGCCTGAAGGACAGCGACCTGGACGGCCTGACCCCGGAAGCGCTGGGCGACAGCCTGCCCGGACTGATGGAGCAGATGGGGATGCCTCCCGCAGAGGCCCCCGACCAGGAGTCCGGCGACGAGGAGGAAGTCCCCTCCCGCGCGCCGGCGTTCCCCCTGTTCAACCTGTTCCGCCAGAGCAAGCCCGAGGAAGAGACCGCCGGGGAAAAGCCGGGCAAACCCGGCAAAAAAGCCGAAAAAAAGAAGAAATTTCTGAACAATTACGCCATGGACCTGACGGCCAAGGCCCGCGCCGGCCAGCTGGACCGGGTGGTGGGCCGGGACAGTGAGACCCTGCGGGTCATCCAGATCCTCAACCGCCGCCAGAAGAACAACCCCTGCCTTATCGGCGAGCCGGGCGTGGGCAAAACCGCTGTGGCCGAGGGTCTGGCCCAGCGCATCGCCCGTGGCGAGGTGCCCTATAAGCTCCAGAACAAGGAGGTCTGGCTGCTGGACATGACTGCAATGGTGGCGGGCACTCAGTTCCGGGGCCAGTTCGAGGGCCGTATGAAGAGCCTCATTGAGGAGGTCAAGGCCCTGGGCAACATCATCCTGGTCATCGACGAGGTGCACAACCTGGTGGGCGCCGGCGACGCCGAGGGCAGCATGAACGCCGCCAACATTTTAAAACCCGCCCTTTCCCGGGGTGAGATCCAGGTCATCGGCGCCACCACCTTCAAGGAATACCGCAAATATATCGAAAAGGACACCGCTCTGGAGCGCAGATTCCAGCCGGTGACCATCAACGAGCCCAGTCTCAGCGAGACCGAGGACATCCTGCGGGGCGTGAAGAGCTATTACGAGACCTTCCACGGGGTGGTCATCCCGGACCAGATCATCGTCCAGGCGGTGTATCTGGCGCACCGGTATATCAACGACCGTTTCATGCCCGACAAGGCCATCGACCTGCTGGACGAGGCCTGCTCCGATGTCAATCTGCGGTCCGCCGCTCTGTCCAGCATTCCCCGCCTGCAGGAGGAACTAGACGGGCTCATGGATGACCAGGCCGCGCTGGAAAGCGATGAGACCCAGGACGATTCCCGCTACGAAAAACTGGCCCAGAACCGTTCCCGCATCCTTCAGCTGGAGGACCGGCTGGAGGTGCTGCGCCGGGAGCCCGCTCCCGTTGTGAGCCTGGACGATCTGGCACGGGTCATCGAACTGTGGACCAAGATCCCTGCCAGCAAGGTGCAGGAGCAGGACTTCATCCGTCTGCGGGAACTGGGCGACCGGCTGAAAAGCCGGGTCATCGGCCAGGACGAGGCTGTGGACGCGGTTGCCGCCGCCATCCGCCGCAAGCGCGCCGGCATCAGCGAAAAACGCAAGCCGGTCTCCTTCATCTTTGTGGGCCCCACCGGCGTGGGCAAGACCGAACTGGTGAAGCGGCTGGCCGCCGACCTGTTTGACACGGAAGACGCCCTGATCCGTCTGGACATGAGCGAATATATGGAAAAGCACAGCGTGTCCAAGCTCATCGGCGCCCCTCCCGGCTATGTGGGCTATGACGAGGCCGGCCAGCTCACCGAAAAGGTGCGCCGGCGCCCCTACTGCGTCATCCTGTTCGACGAGATCGAAAAGGCCCATCCCGACGTGCTCAACGCGCTGCTGCAGATCCTGGATGACGGCCGCATCACCGATGCCCAGGGCCGGTATGTCAATTTTGAAAACACCGTCATCATCATGACCTCCAACGCCGGCTCCGACCGCCGGGACGGCGCGGTGGGCTTTGGCAACACGCTGACCCAGCAGGGCCGGGAAAAGGCCCTGAAGGCGCTGTCCGACATCATGCGGCCCGAGTTTATCAACCGCATCGACGAGGTCATCTCCTTCAACCAGCTGACCAAGGCGGACTTTACAAAAATCGCCGCCATTATGCTGGAGGATCTGAAGCGCGGCGTAGCCCGCGCCGGCATCACCCTTACCTGGGATGCAGCCGTCCCCGAAAAGCTGGCCGAGGACAGCTTTTCCGTCAAGTTCGGCGCCCGCAACCTGCGCCGCCTGATCGAAAAGCAGGTGGAGGACCAGGCGGCCAATCTGATTCTGGACAGCTGCCAGACCGCCATCACCCAGCTGCACGCTCTGGTGCGGAATGGCAAGGTCGTGGTGGAGGGCCGCTGACGGAGCGCCGCTTCTGCCCTTTGCTTTTTCATGACCGCCTGCCGAAAAGCAGGCGGTCATCTGTTCGTGCATCCCCTTACACCGGCCGGAGAAGGTCCCGGCGGCTTCCCTCAGGAGGGCGCGGCGCCTTTCCTCCCACCGCGGCAAACGCACCCCTTCTGGGCTGTCCGGCCCCGGAATAATTTTTGGTTTTTTCTTGGAAAAACCTTGACAAAGGGTGTTTCCCTGTTATATAATTCAAGGGCTGATTTACGAAAGTCTGACAATCGCAGGTGTAGTTCAATGGTAGAATGTCAGCCTTCCAAGCTGAACACGTGGGTTCGATTCCCATCACCTGCTCCAGTTTTTGATCAGCCTATCTTGAGTGATATGCGCCTGTAGCTCAGCAGGATAGAGCAACTGCCTTCTAAGCAGTAGGTTGGGGGTTCGAGTCCCTCCAGGCGCGCCAGCTTAACATGGTGGATGTGGCGCAGTTGGTTAGCGCGTCAGATTGTGGCTCTGAAGGCCGGGGGTTCGAATCCCCTCATCCACCCCATTTTTACCGTATCGCTCCTCGAAAGAGGAGCGTGTACATTATCCTTTGCCGGATGGTACCTATACTGGGCTGTCGCCAAGCGGTAAGGCACCAGACTTTGACTCTGGCATTCGCTGGTTCAAATCCGGCCAGCCCAGCCATATGACTCAGTAGCTCAGTCGGCAGAGCACCTGCCTTTTAAGCAGGGTGTCCGGGGTTCGAATCCCCGCTGAGTCACCAGAAATCCCGAATGCGCCTGCGTTCGGGATTTTTCCTTTTTACCGCTCCGCGCTTCAGCCTGTGCATTGGGGATTTTCGGAAAGTAATCGGTAAGAATGAATCGTAATGAATCGTATCGAAACCCCTGATCGCCTCCCTCAATACCGCAAAGAGCCAGAATCTCTGCCGTTGCGATATTGCAAAGAGAAAGACAGCCCCCGTGCTGTCTTTTTTCTCTTTGGGAATGAAAGCGCAAAAAAGCCGCTTCCCTTTTGGAAAGCGGCTTTCAGTTGTGTCTTGGATCACTGAGCGGCGTTCAGCTTCTTGGTGAGCTGGCTCTTCTTACGAGCAGCGGCGTTCTTGTGCAGGATACCCTTGGCAACGCCCTGATCGATGGTCTTGACAGCAGTTTTATAAGCAGCTTCAACGGCTTCACCGGCGGCGACAGCAGCGTCAAACTTCTTGATCATGGTCTTCATCTCGGTCTTGGCAGCGCGATTCTTCGCGTTGTTGACCTTGCTGACCAGGACACGCTTCTTGGCAGACTTGATGTTGGGCACGACTCTGACCTCCCTTACAGCGAAATTTACAGCAGAATTATTCTATCATTCTTCTTGCAAAAAAGCAAGCGTTAATTCACATATTTTTTCGATTTCATCAGAAACTAACAAAAATTTCCGATTTGGAGGGTTCTTCATGTATCAATGGCGCACAGACCTGGCCCTGGAACGGCTGGAAGGGCTGGAAAATCAGACCATTCCCGGGATCGAGAGCCGCGCCTGGCGGCAGTCCCCCCTGTCCTTCCACAGCATCTCCATCCTGGACAAGCGGGGCGAGCAGGCCCTGGGGCGTCCTCAGGGACGGTATCTGACTGCGGAGATGGAGCCCCGGGCCCTATCTGACAGCCAGTGGATCTACCGGGCAGCCATGGCGCTGGCCCAGCAGCTGCGGTCCATGCTGCCCGGGAAAGGCGCGGTGCTGGCAGTGGGACTGGGCAACCGGGCCATGACGCCCGATGCGCTGGGGCCGCTGGCGCTGGAGCACCTGATCATCACCCGCCACCTGATAAGCGCCATGCCCGGGGAGTTCGGGTCCATGCGCCCGGTGTGCGCCCTGGCCTCCGGTGTTTTGGGCACCACCGGCATCGAGACGGCGGAGATCGTCCGGGGCGCGGTGGCGCGGGTGCAGCCCGCGGCGGTGGTGGCCATCGACGCCATGGCCTCCCGCTCTCTGGACCGGCTGTGCCGCACCTTTCAGATGTCCGATACCGGCATCGTTCCCGGCAGCGGGGCCTGCAACCCCAGGCACGCCCTCAACAGCGACAGCCTGGGCGTCCCCGTCATCGCCCTGGGTGTACCCACGGTGGTGGAGGCCCGCACCCTGGCCCTGAATCTGGTGCCCGGCGGGCAGCTGGACGAAGACAAAGGTCCCCACGCGGATATGCTGGTCTCGCCCAAGGACATCGACCTGCAGGTGGCAAAGTGCGCAAAGGTGCTGGGCTACGCCCTGAATCTGGCGCTGCAGGGGCACATGACTTCCGCGGAAATGGAGCAGTATCTATGCTGACGGCAACTGTTATTTGGCAGTTTCCTCCAGATGGCTTTCCAGCACGGCGCAGGCCGCCAGTACGCTTTTCAAGCAGCGCTGTTCCTGGTTGGCGTGCACCTTCCGCAGAACAGAGCACTGGGTGCCGCCCATCTCCGCCTCAAAGGCACGGACCAGATCGCCGCACTCCTTGCCAAACCCATAGGTCTCGTGGGCGCGGCGGCCCATTTTCATGACGCCCAGCACAGCCACAGCGCCGCACAGCGCGCCGCAGGCGTTTCCGCAGCCCATACCGGCGCCGAAGCCGCCCACCAGCTTTACCGCGTCGTCCGGCAGGCCCAGGCCGTATTCCGCGTTGGCGGCCAGCAGCACGCTCTCGGCACAGTTGCAGTTGTCATCCAGATAAAAATGCTTTGCGTGTTCCTGAAGCATACAAACAGTCCTTCTTTCATGAGATTTCCTAATTAAAATAGCATACTTTCCCGCAAAAAGGAATACCTTTGTTCGACGGGAGGTGGTTTCTACGGCAAAAAACGTGCGCAGGCCGGGACGGCACGGGCCGGCGCTGGCGCTTTTGGGCGCTCTGCTGGTGCTGGCCCTGCGGGCTGCACCCACCATGATGCCAGCGCGGACAATGGATCTTCCTGCCTCGGACGAGCCTGCCGGCGCCTATCCCCTGCCGCTGGAGGACGCGGCGCCCCTGTTGGCGGAAAGCGCCGCCCTGCCCGCCGGTGCGGAGGCGTCCCCGGTGCCCGCGGAGCCCGTCCCGGTGTTCACCCCCAGCGGCTATCGCAGTTCCGGAACGATCAGTTATAAAAACGAGACCTCTTATTTCCTGGACATCGCTTCGCTGCTGTCCAAGCCCAGCCCGGTGAAGCTGGGCGCGGAGGGGGTGCAGGTGCTCATCATGCACACCCACGGCACCGAGTCCTATACCCCCAGTCCGGGGCACACCTATACCGCCACCGGCGAATACCGCACCACCGACAGCTCCGCCAATATGCTGCGCGTGGGCCAGGAGATCTGCGACCTGCTGAACGAGCGGGGCATCTCCACCGTGCACAGCACCGTTTTAAACGATTACCCGGCCTACAGCGGCTCCTACAACCGGGCGCTGAAGGACATCCAGGCCTATGTGAAGCGGTATCCTTCCATCCAGCTGGTCATCGACGTACACCGGGATGCCATCGCCTCGGGAGGCGTCTACTACAAGACGGTGGCGGAGGTGGACGGTGTGCAGACCGCCCAGCTGATGTTCGTCACCGGCACCGACGCCGGCGGCCTTGCCCACAGCAGCTGGCGGAGCAACCTGACCTTTCAGGCGCAGCTCCACGACCGTCTCAACAGCCGCTATCCGGGCATCATGCGGCCCATGTCCATCCGCGCCAGCCGGTTCAACCAGCACGTCCGGGTGGGCAGTATGCTGCTGGAGGTGGGGGCCTGCGGCAACACCCTGGACGAAGCCCTGGCGGCCGCCCGCCTGTTTGCGGACACCCTGGCCGACACGCTGCTGGAGCCTTGAGTGCGGAAACGCCCTTTCTCCCCCGCGCCACAGAAATAAAAAAAGAAAGACACGATGTGATCGTGTCTTTCTTTCTGGAGCTGCTAGGCAGATTTGAACTGCCGACCTCGTCATTACCAATGACGCGCTCTACCAACTGAGCTATAGCAGCAGGTGGCGACCGAGAAGGGGCTCGAACCCTCGACCTCTAGCGTGACAGGCTAGCGTTCTAACCAACTGAACTACTCGGCCATTTCGCAACCGCCTCATCAGCGGGCGATATTTATATTAGCATATGAACCTGCATTTGTCAACGAAATTTTTCAAAAAATCCATGTTTTTTTCGAGCTGTTTTTTCCGTCAGGGGCTCTCCGGAGCGGGGATGTCTCCGACCCCCTCCAACACCAGCCGGGGCCGGTAGGGATAGGTCTCGATCTGTCCCAGGGAGGTGACGCCGCTGAGCACCAGCACCGTGTCCAGGCCGCTCTCGATACTCGCTACAATATCGGTGTCCATCCGGTCGCCGATCATGACGGCTTCTTCCGAATGCACCCCCAGCAGCCTCAGTCCGGTGCGCATCATCAGCGGATTGGGCTTGCCCACGAAATAAGCCTGGCGGCCGGTGGCCGCCTCGATAGGGGCGATGAGCGCCCTGCAGGCGGGGATCAGGCCATGCTCCGTGGGGCCGGTCACATCGGTGTTGCAGCCGATCAGCTTAGCGCCCCGCAGCACCAGGCGCACAGCCTGGCAAAGGGTGTCATAGGAGTAGGTCCCCCCTTCTCCCACCACCACATACTCCGGGTCCACGTTGTTGAAGGTGACGCCCGCGTCGTGGAGGGCGTTGAGCAGGCCCGGCTCGCCAATGACAAAGGCGCTGCAGCCGCCGGGGTTCTGCTTTTTCAAAAAATCGGCGGTGGCCAGGGCGCTGGTGTAAAAATGGCTCTCATCCACCTCCAGCCCCATGCGGAGGAGCTTTTGCTGCAGCTCCTTGGGGGAGCGGGCGCTGGAATTGGTAAGGAACAAAAACTGCTTGTCCTCCCGGTACAGCCAGTCCACAAACCTGCTCACGCCGGGCAGCAGGCGGTCTCCGTGGTAGATGACGCCGTCCATATCGCAGATAAATCCTTTTCTGCTTCGTAATGCTTCCATATACAGCCTCCTTTTCACTCATTCTGACAACAGCATACCAGCCCTGTGTGAAAACGGATACCGATCTTCCGTTAAATTCATGTAAAAGCGCACCCCCAAGCCGGGGGTGCGCTTTTGTAAGGCTTTTGGGAGCTTACAGGTTCTCCTCGTACTTCTTGATCATCTTGCGGACCATTTCGCCGCCGATGGTACCGGCCTGCTTGGAGGTCAGGTCGCCGTTGTAGCCTTCCTTCAGGTTGACGCCGACTTCGCGGGCGGTCTCCATCTTGAACTGCTTCATGGCTTCCTTGGCGTTGGGATCCACGTAATTGTTATTACTGGTCATGATCGTTATCTCCTTTTCTTTGAGTTTACGACCATAGTTTGAGACCGGCGGCAGAAAATATGTTTGGAAATTTTTGTTCAGTCACATCAGCGCTGTCACGGCGCAGTAGACCAGGGACGCGGCCATCAACAGGCTGATGGGCAGCTTGTATCTGCTGTAAACGTTCTTGATGGCCCGTCCGAACAGGCACCAGCACAGCGAGGCCGCCACCAGCAGGCCGAACATGGCGCCGGCGCCCAGCAGGACCGCCCACAGCGCGGTGGTATAGGGCACCACATACACCGAAAACACGCTGATGGCCGACACCCAGCTTTTCATATTGAGCACCTGCAGCAAAATGCCCGCGGAATAGGTGGACTCGCCCTGTTTTTCGCCCACAGCCGGGTCTTTTTTCAGTCCGCCCCGCACCATAGTATAAGCCAGATAGAGCATATAGGCCGCGCCCGCCCACTTCAGATAGGGGATGACCGCCGGGATGACCGACGCCAACGCCACGTTCAGCAGACCGCACAGCAGAGCCTTGACCAGCACGCTGAGCATACTTCCGGTGATGAACCGGCGGCTGCCCTTCAGCCCGTAGGTGGCGCCCAGATACATACACATCAGGTTGTTCGGCCCGGGCGTAAAGGCGGATACCGCCAGATACAGCAGCATTCCGGAATAATCGATCATATCCGTTTCCTCTTGTTTCTGTCTGTTTCTGCGGCCGTCCGCAGAGCCGCCGCGCCGTTTGATTTTTTCAAACCCAAATGATTGTACCACAAAGTGGGGAAAAATACAAGGCGCTTGTGCCTTTGCCCCGAATTTGCTATAATCAAAAAAACAGCTTCTGGAGGTTCACATCATGGAAGAGCGCTATGGATTTGTCGGCACGGGAAACATGGGCGGCGCAGTGGCCCGGGCGGTGTGCCGCGCCGTGGGCGGTGAAAAGGTGCTTTTGTGCAACCGCACTCCCGAAAAGGCACGGCGCCTGGCACAGGAGCTGGGCTGCGGCACGGCGGACAACGAAACCGCAGCGGCGTCCTGCCGCTATCTGTTTCTGGGGGTCAAGCCCCAGGGCATGGCCCTGCTGCTGACGGCCCTGCGCCCCATTCTGCAGCAGCACAGGCCGGTGCTGGTCAGCATGGCGGCGGGCGTCACGGCGGCCCGGCTGGAGGAGCTGGCCGGCGGAAACCTGCCGGTGATGCGCATCATGCCCAACACGCCGGTGGCCATCGGCTGCGGCGTGGTGATGTACTGCAAAAACGCCCTGCTCTCTCCCGAGGATGAACAGGCGCTGGTACAGGCCCTCTCCCCCGCCGGCATCGTAGACCCGCTGGAGGAAGGGCTGATGGACGCCGGCTCCGCCCTGTGCGGCTGCAGTCCGGCCTTTACCGACCTGTATCTGGAGGCGCTGGCAGACGGCGCGGTGGCCTGCGGCATTCCCCGGGCAAAGGCGCTGCGGTACGCGGCAGCGGCGGTGGCGGGGGCGGCCCGGCTGGCCCTGGAAAGCGGCAGCCATCCCGGCGCGCTGAAGGACGCGGTGTGTTCCCCCGCCGGCAGCACCATCCAGGGTGTGCGGGCGCTGGAGGACCGGGCCTTCCGGGGTGCGGTGATGGAGGCTGTCATAGCCGCGGCGGAGGCCAACAGCGGCCTGGGGAAAAAATAAAGCAGCAAGCCGGGCAGGGCCTTCCTGCACTTCAACAGATCAAAAGCAGCGCCCCGGCGGAGCATCCGCCGGGGCGTTTTGTCAGAACAGGATCACAGCTTAAGCGCTTTTTTCAGAGCGATGCAGATGGCGGTGCCGCCCACAAAGCAGATCAGCGCCTCGGGGATGGCATTGCTGATGCCCAGCGCCACCAGAATAGCCCAGGTGGTGCTGCCAAACTGCTGCAGGAACGGATCACTGCCGAAGAACAGCATCAACAGGCCCATGAAGAAAACCGTGTTGGTGATGGGGGCGGCCAGACAGGCGGCGCCCACGGCGACCTTGTCGTTTTTGTTCTTCAGGCACTGGTACAGCTTGGAGGGGATATAGCCCACCAGCAGCCGGGGAACCACACAGGCAAGAAAGGTCTTGACGGGAGAGATGGCCATCAGGGCGACGCCGAAGGCGTCCATGCCCAAGCACTGGTAGAAGCTGGTGAGGCCGAAGGCGGCACCCAGGATCAGAGCGGCCCGGGGCCCCAGGATCACGGCGCCGATGGCCACCGGCAGGGTCAGAAAGCTGACGGACAGGGGGCCGATCTTCATGTAGCCCAGGGGGGTGAAGGCCATGACCAGAAGGATGGCCAGCAGTATGGCCAGCTGTACCATCTGCAGGGTTTTTGAGGTTGCGCGTTTTTCCATAGTTTTCTCCTTCTCCGCTGCCGCTCCGTCCTGACGGATGCAGCGCGGTATCAAAATATTTATGAAACGCCCTTTGGGCGGATCATACAGCTCAACGCTTGACGGTGTTCAGTTCGTACACCTTTTTCAGTCCCAGCAGCACCAGGTCGGGCTCCTGCCGCACCTGCAGGCTGCAATAGGGCAAAATCACATCGCACAGGCTGCCGGTGGCGATCACCGGCAGGTCCTTCTCTCCCAGCTGCTGCCGCAGCCGGGCCACCAGGCCCTCGATCATGGCAGCGCCGCCGTAAACGGCGCCGCTGTTCATGGAATCCACGGTGTTTTTGCCCACCAGGGTCCTGGGCGGCTCCAGAGAGATTGCGGTCAGTTCTGCGGCGCGGGACAGCGTCTCCAGCCCGGTGCGCACGCCGGGACAGATCATCATGCCGTTGAACCGGCCGCTGCGGTCGATGGGCGCCAGAGTGGTGGCGTCGCCCAGGCCAAGCACCACAAAGGGCGGCTTCTGCAGCGACAGCGCTCCCACGCAGCAGGCGGCGATGTCGGCCCCCAGCTCTGAGGGGCGGTCGATCTTGATATCCAGGCCGGTGCGGACGCCGGGACCCATGAAAATGGGCCTGACGCCGGTGAGCCTTTCCACCGCGCCGCCGAACACAGGATTCAGCGGTTTGACCACGGAGGACACGGCCGCGCCCCGGATCTTGGAGACAGCGACGCCGTACATCTCCAGAATGGCCTTCAGGGTGACGGCGTATTCGTCCACGCTGCGGCTCTTCACCGCCGACAGGCGGGAGGAACACACCATGACGTCCCCGTCAAAGACGCCCACGGTGATGGTGGTATTGCCGATATCCGCCACAAACAGCATATGGCCGCCCCCTTTCGTCAACAGTTTAACATAATTGCAAAAAAATGCAATGGGCTTTTGTTGGGCAAATGCTACAAAAAAGAGAAACGATGCGCCGGGAAGCTTCTCCCGGCGCATCAAATCGTTGTTATTTCTGCCACTTCCAGTCCCGGATCTCGGGGAGGTCCTGGCCGTATTCCGCGATATACTGCTTGTGCTCCACCAGCTTATCCCGCATCATCTGCAGCAGGTAGGCGCCCCGGTTGCCCAACTGGGGCAGGCTCTTGACCACATCCATCACCAGATGGAAGCGGTCAATGCTGTTCTGCACGCGCATATCAAAGGGCGTGGTGATGGTGCCCTCTTCCTCATAGCCCCGTACCAGCAGGTTCTTGTTTCTGCGGTGATAGGTCAGCTCATGGACCAGCTTGGGGTAGCCGTGGAAGGCGAAGATGATGGGCTTTTCCTGGGTAAACAGGCTGTCATAGTCCACATCGCTGAGACCGTGGGGATGGTCGCTTTCGGGCTGCAGCTTCATCAGGTCCACCACGTTGACCACACGGATCTTCAGCTCGGGCAGGTGCTCCCGCAGGATGGTGACGGCGGCCAACGTCTCCAGGGTGGGAGTGTCGCCGCAGCAGGCCATGACCACGTCGGGCTCCGCCCCCTGGTCATTGGAGGCCCACTGCCAGATGCCGATGCCCTGGGTGCAGTGCTTGACCGCCTGCTCCATGGTGAGCCACTGGGGCCGGGGATGCTTGGAAGTCACCAGCACGTTGATGTAGTTTTTACTGCGGATGCAGTGGTCAAAGCAGGACAGCAGGCAGTTGGCGTCCGGGGGCAGGTACAGCCGCACCACGTCGGCTTTTTTGTTGGCCACATGGTCCAAAAAGCCCGGGTCCTGGTGGGTGAAGCCGTTGTGGTCCTGCTGCCACACGTTGGAGGACAGCACAAAGTTGAGGGAGGCGATCTCCTCCCGCCAGTGGAGGTTGCGGGTGATCTTCAGCCACTTGGCGTGCTGGGCGGCCATGGAGTCCACGATGCGGATAAATGCCTCGTAGCTGTTGAAGAAGCCGTGGCGTCCGGTGAGCAGATAGCCCTCCAGCCAGCCCTCGCACATATGCTCGGACAGCATACTGTCCATGATGCGGCCGTCCGCAGCCAGGAACTCGTCATTTTCCACCATGTCGGCGTCCCAGCAGCGGTTGGTCTCCTCAAAGACCTTTCCCAGGCGGTTGGACATGGTCTCGTCGGGGCCGAACACCCGGAAGTTGCGGGCGTCCCGGTTAAGCTTCAGCACATCCCGGACGTAGCCGCCCAGCTCGCTCATGTCCTGGGCCTCCACCCCGCCGGGGACGGGCACGTCCACGGCATATTCACGGAAGTCGGGCAGCCGCAGGTCCCGCAGCAGCTTTCCGCCGTTGGCATGGGGATTGGCGCCCATGCGGCGGTCGCCCTTGGGGGCGATCTCCCGCAGCATCCGGCAGGGCGCGCCGTTTTCGTCAAACAGCTCCTCGAACCGGTAGCTGCGCAGCCACTGTTCCACCAGCTGCAGGTGCTCCGGCTGGGACATATCCACGGGGACCTGGTGGGCGCGGAAGGTGCCCTCGATGGGCTTACCGCCGGCCTCCTTGATGCCGGTCCAGCCCTTGGGGGACCGCAGGACGATCATGGGCCAACGGGGGCGGGTGGTGTCACCCTGCTCACGGGCCTTTTTCTGGGCGGCCCTGATGTCCCGGACGCACTTGTCCAGGGTATCGGCCATCATCCGGTGGGCGGCCATGTTGTCCGTACCGTCAGTCTCCACAAAATAGGGCTTCCAGCCGCAGCCTTCAAAGAATTTGCGCACCTCTTCCCCGGAAATGCGGGAGAAGATGGTGGGGTTGGCGATCTTGTAGCCGTTCAGGTGCATGATGGGCAGCACCGCGCCGTCATGGGCGGCGTTGAGGAACTTGTTGCTGTGCCAGGCGGTGGCCAGGGGGCCGGTCTCGGCCTCGCCGTCGCCCACCACGCAGGCGGCGATCAGGTCGGGGTTGTCAAACACCGCGCCGAAGGCGTGGGACAGGCTGTAACCCAGCTCGCCGCCCTCATTGATGGAGCCGGGGACCTCCGGCGCCACGTGGCTGGAGATGCCGCCGGGGAAAGAGAACTGCTTGAACAGCTTCTTCATACCCTCCTCATCCTGGCTGATGTTGGGATAGACCTCGCTGTAGGAGCCGTCCAGCCAGTCCTGGGCCACCATGGCGTTGCCGCCGTGGCCGGGGCCGGACAGATAGATCATGTTCAGGTCATATTGGTTGATGATGCGGTTCAGATGGGTATAGATGAAGTTCTGGCCGGGAACGGTGCCCCAGTGGCCCACGATCTTCTTTTTGATGTGTTCGGGCTTCAGCGGCTCCTTCAGCAAGGGGTTGTCCAGCAGATAGAGCTGCCCCGCGGACAAAAAGTTGGCGGCACGCCACCAAGCGTCCAGCTTTTGCAGCATGGCGTCAGAGACCATATACGTTCCTCCTTCTATTGGGAAAGTGTTCAAAACATCATGATTTAAGGTTATTATACTGTATGATCACACAGATGTAAAACAAATTTTCTGCAAACATTCTATCCAAAATAACAACAACTTGACGCTGCGTTTTTGGGCAGTGATCTTCAACAAACTTTCGGTTTTTATTTTGTGGAAACCATCTATTTATAAAATGACCAAATTATGGTATATTGTAAATAAGCCCTTTGGCTAACAAATTCGGAAAGGAGGATCACTATGAAAAGAGGAGTTGACTGTCTATGCTGAAACAACCTATGTGTAATCATTCGGTTTTCCGTGGTTTTCTGGTATATCTTTTGACATATGCTTTTCTAAATGGCTTGTTTCTGCTGGCTGAACCGGCATTGGGCGGATATCACGCCGATCACCTTATTTTTCTTCTTTTCGGACATCTGATCTGTGGCTCTTGCGTCCAATACCGTTTTCATCTGTTTAAGACCTTTCATTGGAATAATACGTTTTTTCTGGGAGCCGCGATTGCCTTCTTTCCCTGTCTTCTATACTTGCTGATCAGATTTTTCTTTATGGAAGTGCTTTCATGCCTCCACGTTGAGCCATTGACCATTTGTACTGCCAGTACCGTAGCCCAGCTTCTTCCCAGTGCGTACAGATACTGCACATTCTCCATACAGCTCTTGTTCGTCCATATGAAATACGCTCTGATTTCCACGGCACTCTGGAGTGCCGCATTCCTATCCGGCATCCATATCGTTCGATATCTCCAAAAAAACGATTTGGCATAGTAAAACAGCGGAAGCCTTTCGGCTTCCGCTGTTTTACTTTCAGCTTGCGCTGAATTGCTTCCGATTGCGTTTGAGGAACACCAGTGCCATGCAGAGCACCAGCCCCTCTGAGAAAATGGGCGTCAGCCAGATGCCCGCGCCGTTTGTGGCGGCGGCCAGCACCATCAGCACTGCCGCCTGGACGACCAGACCCCGGCCGGTGGAGATGCAGATGGCGGGCATGGGCTGTTCCAGAGCCGTCATGTAGCCGCCGATGACCACGTTGAAGCCCATGAGCAGATAGGCCACACTGTACTGGCGGAAGGCGGTCACCGTGGAGGACACAAGCGCGTCGGAGGCGCCGCTGAGATAGGTGCCAACGATCTGGGGCGCCAGCCACTCCAGCACCGCAAAGGACAGCACCGCCGCCCCGGCTGCCGTGCTCAGGCCGTAGCGGAGCAGGGTGCGGCAGCCCTTCCGGTCTCCCTTGCCGTAATGATAGCTGATGAGAGGCTGAGCGCCCTGGGACACGCCCATATACAGGTTGATGATGAAGGTGCTCACATAGGCGATGACGGTATAACTCACCACACCGTCGGCGCCCAGGTACTTCTGCACCGTGCGGTTGAACAGCAGGATCATCACGCCGGTGCACAGCTCGGTGACGCCGTCGGACAGGCCGATGGGCAGCAGCCGCCGGTACACATGGGGGTCAAACCGGAACTTCCGCAGGCGGAAGGTACACTTTTTGCCAAAGAAATGGATCAGATACATCACGCAGGTCAAAAGCTGGGACAGTCCGGTGGCCACCGCCGCGCCGAATACGCCCATGTCCAGCCAGAAGATGGCGATATAGTCCATGACGCAGTTGGCAAGGCAGCCGGTGGTGACCGTGATGATGGCCACCCGGGGATAGCCGTCGGTCTTGACCAGCACCTCCAGGTTATAAGAGATGATGAAGCAGGCGCTGAAAGGAGCCAGGCCCAGCAGATAATCCTTTACATAATCCATGGTCACCGCGTCGGCGCCCAGCAGCCGGGCAAAGGGCCCCCGCAGAAGTGTCACAGACACCGAGATCAGCAGGCCCAGCCCCAGCAGCACCGCAAAGTTCTGGGAAAACAGGGCGTCGGCCTCCCGCCGCTTGTCCTGGGCCAGGAAGATGGCGATGATGGTGGAGGTCCCCACCGCGAACATCACCGCGATGGAAAACAGGGCATTGGTAAAGGGGATGGCCAGGTTGACGGCGCTCATGGCGTATTCATTGACGCCCAGAGACACCAGCAGGCCGTCCACCATGGAGTACAGGGAAAACACCATGAGAGACGCCGCCGTGGCCGATACGAACTTGACAAAATCAGAGCGCAGGCTCTTTCCTTCCAGCTGCAAATTAACAAATCCTTTCTGTGCCCGCCCGCAGCGGCCTGTTCCGGTCGTGCAGCCGACCGGCCCGGAGGGACAGGTTGATATGGGTATTATACCATATATCACAGTGATACAGCAAGGGTCGGCCTTTAGAAGAAACGCCGGTTTTTCCGGGAAGAACCTGCGGTTTTTCAGCGGGGCTTGACGGTCCTTTGTTTTCATCTGCCGTCCTGCGGTTTCGTCCGCCGTCCTCGGTTTCAGTCCTCCATCTGTTCCAGTTCTTCCCAGGCCTCGCTCTCGGTATCCGCGGAGAAAAGGAACCGTCCGGAGGGCGCGTATACATTATAGTGGCCGAACACATATTTTATCTGATACATGACACAGACCTCCTTTGTTTCTGTTCCGTTGAATGCAAAAGTGAAGGTCATATAAAGTATCACTTTGCGCACTCAACGTCCATTACAGAGCCGTTTGAGGGCCAATTCGGCATCGGATCAAGCCCTTTTCACGGCAGATTTCATGTATTTAAGCATAGCAAAGCA
>JAQXOO010000006.1 GCA_029099685.1 Clostridia bacterium | reverse complement strand
ACTTTCTCCACGGCGTTCCAGAGTGTTTCCCGGTCAGAGAAAGAGGGCGGGGCTTGGGGCGGCAGCAGGATTTCCGAACAGATCACGCCGCCCTTGCGGGTGTAGTCGCTGTCCTCGCCGTAATACTCGCTGTGCAGCTTTTCGCCGGAGCGATAGGCGGCAGCAGCCACGGCAGACTGTCCGGCGCTGCGCTTGATCTGGGTTACGTGAAAATGGAATAATGCGATGGCCAATCACCCCCAAACTCATTTTTGTTGTGCTCGTTGACGGCCTCCATGAGCAAACCCTTGACCTCTGGCAAGGCGAGGGCTTTTTCCGCAAAGGCGTAAAATTCGGTTTCGCTCAACACCTTCGCCAACGGGACTACACTCTCCACAGCGGCTCCACGAGTAATCAACCTGTGCGCCCGTTTCCGGCGGTCACCCTTTTCATAGTAGACGGCACGGTTTTCAAGCTGCTGCTGTTTGTGCCGGAGCTGGGCAAGCTGACGCTCACTGGCGGCGATCTCGGCTTTCAGTTCGGAGATGGTTTTCTGCTTGGGCATGGTACATGACCTCCTTTTTGATGGGATGGATAGGATGAAAAAAGACCGCCTACATTTTCAGTAGACGGTCTGGCTGACGGTATGGGATTTTCAGACTTTGCGGCGGGGACTATCTGCTGAAAGCAGATTGTTCCCGCTGCAAAGTACGCTGGGATAGATGCCGCAGGCATCGCAAGGGGTGCAGCCCCTTGTTCGGAACGGTGTGACGCAAAACAGCCCGGACATTCGAGTGTCCGGGCTGTTCGCCTCGCAGAGCGCACGATACAGGGTTTGCCCCTGTATAGAAGTGCGCCCTTGTCATCAAGGGATCTTTTTATTCGTCGCCCAGGCAGCGGAACAGGAAGGTGACGATCTGGGCTCTGGTGCAGTCGTCATCCGGGCTGAACGTGGTGCCCGCGGCATTTGTACCCACGGTGATGCCGTTTTTCACGGCCCACAGCACCGCGTCGGTGTAGTAGGCGTCAGACGCGACATCCAGGAAGGGGTTAGCGGAACCGGCGGCGGGAGACTGCTGCGCCCGCCACAGGAAGGTGACGATATGCGCGCGGGTACAGGTATCGTCGGGGCTGAAAGTGGTGGCAGATGTGCCGACCGTGATGCCCTGCTCAACGGCCCACAGAACCGCGTCGTGGTAGTAGCTGCCAGCGGCCACGTCCTCAAAGGGCATATCGCTGCTCTTGGGGGCGGGAGAACCGGCGGCGCGCCACAGGAAGGTGACGATCTGGGCACGGGTGCAGGGGGCATTGGGGGCGAAGTGGGTATCATCCACGCCGCCGGTGATGCCGTTCTCAGCGGCCCACAGCACCGCGTCATAGTAGTAATCGGTAACGGCTACATCGGTAAAGGGCAGTTCGGAAACCCTGACCCATTTTGCATAGAGGATCACCGTAGTGGTATCGACAACCACATCGTCCTCGACCTTTTGGGTCAGATTTTCGTTGTAATACCAGCCGGCAAACTCATAGCCCTTCCTGGTGGGAACAGGCAGATCTTCGAAATCCTTGGTCCACTTCCTGCTCTTTCTCTCAGAAGAGATGGTATTACCCTCGTTGGTATCATACTTCAGGGTGTACTTTCTGGAACTGGAGGACTCTCCGGTCTGAATGACCTTTCTCACCGCGGCGTGGACATAGCCGTCCTGGATGGGCAGATCGCCTGTCGCTGCCAGCTCATAGCCCGCGGGCGCTTTCAAAGCGCTGGTGTTTACACAGGTGGCGTCGAAGGGAACTTCCAGCTCCGCTTCCGCAACCTGCTCCTGGGAAATCTCGTTGTAGTAGCTGATCTTCACGACCTTGGTTGTGGGTATCTTCTCCACCGAAACAGATACAGAAGAAGCGCCCGCGTCAAGAGGCACGTTGCTCAGACCGTCCTTCACCATGTAACCGTCAGGAAGATGTTTGGAGATCAAGTATGCGGGTACGTACGTTGCATCGAACGAGACTACAACACCATTCACTTTCGCTACCGGCTTATTCTCGGTCTCGTCGTAGTAGTTGATTTGTATCACCTGCGTGAGAGGCGAGGGATCCATGTAGTTACCTCGTATCCACCGTGCAGTATAGACGATCACATTGCCTTCGGCGGGAGCTTCGACTATCCCAGGAGGTGTGGGATCCCAGCCGTTGAATGTACACTCGGGACGGGATGGATCGGAGGTTAGCGGAGGGATCACATCACCAACGGACAAATTCTCAAAGATCTGATCCGGCCATACATCCGCCCCAATCGTACCGGCGGTGAAAATCACGGTGAACTTCTCTTCCACATCTGGTATTCCGTTCTGATTGCGGTCGTCTTTCCAGGTCGCCGTGTAGGTGATCACATTGGATTCATCTGCATTTCCAGCTTTCACCGTGGTCTCCACTGTCGGACTCCATCTGGCGAATACATATCCGGCCCGTTTGAGATTGCCAATGAACGCAGGTGTCTGAGCGTCAACCGGCAAATCGGACGTGATCTGATCCTCAAAGACTTCTTCGCCATCCACACCGTCGGTGTAGATAACGGTGTACGTTCCGTCCGCCAGCGCAGCGGTGGGCAGGAGCGTCAGGCACAGGGCCAGGGCCATCAGGATGCTCAATAGTCGTTTTTTCATGTTTTCAGTCCTCCTTTTGGATTGCGTTCGGGTTGTATTTCATTATAAAGAGTTCAAGGGTCTCTTTCAGCGTTTCGATCTGGGACTTCATATAGAACTCGTCCTCAAACAGTGCGTAATGCACGCAGGCCCGGATCAGAATAAAGATCAGCGGCGTCAATTTTTCGTAGGGGATCCCCAGCTTGCCCTCTAAGGCTTTTGCGTATTTGGTATAGCGCGCATCCACGCCTTTGAAGAATTTCTGACCGTACTCCCGATATTTCGGGTGGGTGTACACCTGATACATCAGGCGGTACTTCTTCCCATGCTTCTCTGCTGTCCAATATGGTATCTCATCAATAAACTTCCAGAGGTCATTGATATCCGTGGGTGCTTTCGACATGAAGTCCTGCTCTACCTTGCTCATACAGTGTTCAGTGGATTGAATAATAAGGTCATCCAAGTCCTCGAAATAGGTATAGATCTTCGCGGTGCCGCAGCCGCAATACCGCGCCAGGGCGCGGATGCCTGTGCCGTGCAGACCCATCTCCGAGAAGCCCTCAAAACACTTTTCCATCATCTCGATCTTTTTCGCGTTCCATTGTGCTTCTGTATAATTCGCCATCTGTCCACCCCTCTCATTCAAACCATTTGTATTAAATAAAGTATAGCACATCCATACGGAGAAATCAACAGGTCTGCGCGGTATCTGTCGATATTTTTTCAGCAGTCCGCCAGTCGTTCCAGCGATATTACCGCACCTCCCGGCGCTTCTGCCAGACCAGATCATATCCCAGCGCATCGGCCAACTCCACGGCTTCGGTGTATCTGAGCGACCCGCGTCGCAGCTTTCCGGACAGGTTGGGGACGCTGCTGCTCCAGCCGTGTTCATCGGCCAGCAGCTCCACCACTTCCGTCATGGTCATGCCCTCCCGGGTGATGTAGGATTTGATCTCATTGCGACAAGTTTCTTCTTTATTTCTATGCATATTGGTAATTCCTTTCTTTTGTATTCGCTCTATGGTATAATGAGTTTACAGGGAAGCAAGCCCTGATAGCCGCAGAGCGTTGGTTTGTTGTGGACGGCCATCCGCTGGAATTGCCGCCCGTGTATCCCTGTTCACAAGGGGCACCTATCGTTTTTGCTGTTCCGCTTGACTGTTTGTGGTTCGGTGACAGCTCACGCGGAACGGCGTACTGTGTTCACTGTCCGGTGCATCGCAGTTTGATATGGACAGCGGCACAAAAACAGCGGGTTCTTCGTTGTTCTCACATGGTTTGAAAATAGCCGTGGTTTTTTGCCGCTTTTCCCGAATGTCGTTCCTGCCCGGAGGATCGCTCCCGGCGTTCTCGTCCCCGTTGGTATGCTCGTGCTTTTGCGGTCATGGCAAATACTTCGCCGGGGGACATATCCCATTCGGACGGTCATTCGATTTTCAAGGTCCAGGTGTTATTACAGGTACAGTTTAACGAAAAAATGCGCCCTTTCCCGTATATCCAAGAGGTCGGAAAAGAGCGCAAGACAGGGTGAATTTCCACGCTTAGAGACAGAAAGAAGGAGGGGTACGCCATGCAGATAAAACTCACCATACAGGAGCGATTGAAGGATCTGCGAGTGGATCGGGGCCTGACGCTGGAACAGCTTTCAGAGCAGACCGGGCTTTCCAAGTCCGCTCTCGGCAAATATGAGGCAGACGATTTCAAGGACATCAGCCCGTTCAGCATTGTCACGCTGGCGAAGTTCTACGGCGTGTCCACGGACTATCTGCTGGGTATGACGGAAACAAAAAATCACCCGGACACAGAGCTGGACGCTCTGCATCTGAGTGATGATGCCATAGAAGTATTAAAGGCGGGACAGTTCAATCACCGGCTGCTGTCGGAAATGCTTTGCCACAAAGATTTTCAGCGTATGATGCTGGATGCGGAGATCTATGTGGACCGGATCGCAGATATGCGGATCAACGATATGAACGCCATGCTGGAAGCAGTACGGAAGATGGTCCTGATGAAGCAGGACGGGCAGGACGATCTTTCCACCCGGACATTGGAACTGGCCCAGGTGCGGGAGGATGATTATTTCGGTCATGTACTTGCCGATGATCTGAAAGCGATTCTCCGTGACATTCGTGAGAAGCACAGCACCGACACCACAACGGCAGATACGCCCTCCATTGCGGAGGAAGTGCAGGCCCAGTTGAAGGATGCCATGAACTTTGAGGGCAGCGACGCCGAGAAACAGGCAAGGATCTACCTTGCGACATTCGGCATTGACTACGATGCCATTACCAAGGAGCAGTTTGTCAATATCATTGATGTTTTGAAACTGTCCAAGTACATGAAAAGCTCAACCAACCAGCGCGGTAAGGCAAAACCATACCAACCGCATGGCAAAGGCAAGCGGAAACGCAAATAAACAGAAAAACACGCCATACTCAGCCTTTGAAGCTGAATATGGCGTGTTTTTTCGTTGACCAATCCTGTCTGACAGATGCTCATTTCGCGTTATTTGGCTAACACTGTTTTACGAACACCTGCCATTCGGGGTGCTTTTATGTTTTTCGTTATTCCTTTACAAACAGCAGCTTCAGGTCGGCGCTGTCCGGGGTCATCAGGCGCAGGTCGCCGTTGGGCTGGGGGAACAGCTCGATGCCCGCGGGGGTCAGACCGTCCAGGTCGCCGGAATAGCCGGTGATGCGGCCGTCCTTTTCCAGCATCAGCCGGGCGGTAAAGTCGCCGTAGGTGAACTCCAGCTGGCGCTCGCCCTGGGCGATGACAAAGCTCTCGTAGCCGGGATGGCGGAAGGAACCCACCAGGCCGGGATGGCTTTCCGCGGTGATGGGCGTGCCCGTCTCGTTGGCCTGCAGCTTGTGGTGCATGGCGTCCCGCTCCTTCAGCCAGGCGTCGATCATGGGGTCATAGCTGTCTTCGGGCCGGCCCTGGGTGAGGGCGTCCAGCACGATGGCCCGGGCCACCCGGTGTGCCGGGGTGCTGCCGGTGTTGAAGCACATCACATAGCCGCAGTCCTCCTCGGGAAGGAAGCCCACCTGGGTGTTGAAGCCGGTGAGGCCGCCGCTGTGGAACACCACGTTGTGACCCTTGTAGTCGGCGTTGATCCAGCCCTGGGCATAGCTGCTGTTTTTCAGCCAGAAGCAGTCCTCCTCGGGGGCGGAGATCACCGGGGCGATGATCTCCCGGTACTGCTGCTCAGAGCACAGGCGGGCGCCGCTTTCGGTGACGCCGCCCCGGCTCATGGCGGCGATCCACTTGGCCATGTTCTTCATGCTGATGCGGATGCCGCCGCAGGGGGCGCTGTGATAGTTGGTGGCATAGCCGCAGCGGTCGGTCTTGTAGCCGTCGCTGCAATAGGGCAGGGCGGGAGAGACCTGGTCCATGTCCCTGTTGATGCCCCGGAAGCGGATCTGGTCGATGCCCAGGGGCTTGGCGATGCGCTCCACGATCTGATCCTCCCACAGCTGGCCGCCCCGGACCCGCTCCACCAGGTAGCCCAGCAGGATGAACATATGGTTATTGTACTGGTATTTGCTGCGGAAGCCCACATTGGGCTCCAGAAACGCGGTCTTGCGCATGAGGGTTTCCCGGTCGCCGGCGATCTTTTCCCGCAGGAAGTCATGGCCGGGCAGGCCGCTGCGGTGGCTGGCCATATCCCGGACGGACAGGTGCGCCCCGGCGTAAGGGTCCACCATGGTGAACTCCGGAATGTGCTTCTGGATGGGCTCGTCCCAGGCCAGCAGGCCGTCGTCGATGGCCTGGGCGGCCAGCATGACGGTCCAGGCCTTGGAGGTGGAAGCCACGTCAAACAGGGTGTCCTGGGTCATGGGCAGCTTGTTTTCCCGGTCGGCGTAGCCGTATTCATAGGTATAGACCGTTTTTCCGCCGCGGATGACGTTGACCACGCCGCCCACCAAACCGGTCTCGTCGGTGACCCGGGCCAGCGCCTTGTCCAGGGCGGCAGTCAGCAGTTGTTCGTTCATAGAAATATCCTCCTTCTGTGCGATCAGGGCATCTTTTATCAGTGTAGCACAGGCAAGGGCCGCCGTCAATGAGGAGCGGACCCTGCCCCGCCTTTTGTCCGTCCCGGTCCCTTGCTTTCCCGGGGGAAAAGGCGTATAATAAAGATTCAACCAATCTCTCCCTGCGGAGGCCCCCTATGGAAAAACGAAAAAACACCTTTATGAACAACGTGGCCGCCATTTTGGGCAGCCAGTTCCTCATCAAGCTGCTGGGCCTGGCCTATAACCTCATCATCATCAATATCCCGGGCTTCGGCGACGCGGGCAACGGCTACCGCACCGCGGGCTACCAGATCTACACCATGCTGCTGGCCATCTCGTCGGTGGGCATCCCCAACGCCATCTCCAAGATGGTGTCGGAGCGGCTGGCCCTGGACGACCGTGAGGGCGCCGAGCGCATCTTCCGCACAGCGCTGGCGCTGTTTGCCGGCATCGGCCTGGCGGCGTCGCTGCTGCTGTACTGGGGGGCCGACTTCATCGCCCTGACGGTGGTGAAGATGGACGGCGTCCAGCTGACCCTGCGGGCTCTCAGCCCCTCCATCTTTTTCGTGTGCATCTCGTCGGTGATCCGGGGCTGGTTCCTGGGGCGGCAGAATGTGTCCCCCAACAACCGCTCCCAGCTTCTGGAGCAGATCTTCAAGGCGGCCCTGACGGTGGTGTTCGTCCTGGCCCTGTCGGATTACACCGCCGCCGTCATGGCCGCGGGAGCCAACGCCGCCACGGCGGTGTCCACCGCCCTGAGCTGCGGCTATCTGGTCATCGTGCTGCTGCTCTACCGCCGGAAAAACAAGTGTCCCCGCCCCGCCGCCCTGTCCAAAGGCGGCCACCGGGCCATCTGCCGGCAGATCCTCAGCCTGTCTGTGCCCATCTCCCTCAGCGCCATCATCACCACCGTTTCCCGGGTCATCGACACGGCCACCATCTCCCGGGGCATTTCCGCCGCCTTTGCGGAAGGCATCCCCGGGCAGGCGGGCATCCCCACAGAGGCCCAGCTCCAGGCCTATGCCGTCCAGCTGAACGGTATGCTCAACAAGGCGGACAACATCACCAACCTGCCCCTGGCCCTGAACATCGCCTTTGCCACCGTGCTGGTGCCCACCATTTCGGCGGCGCTGGCCGTGGGCGACCGGCGCACGGCCTCCAAAAAGATCTCCTACTCCTTCCTGATCTCCACCCTTATCATCCTGCCCTGCGCGGCGGGCCTGATCGTGCTGGCGGAGCCGTTTTTCAAGCTGTTGTATCCAAACGCCTCCCAGGGGGCGGATATCCTGCGCCTGGCGTCGGTGGCGCTGATCTTCACCGCCCTGGACCAGACCATCAACGGCAGTCTGCAGGGGCTGGGCCGGGTGAAGGTGCCCGCCCAGGGCCTGCTGTGCGGCGCCGTGGTCAAGCTGATCCTGAACCTGATCCTCATCCGCATCCCCGCCATCAATGTTTACGGCGCCGCCATTTCCTCGGTGGCCTGTCATATGGTGGCCTTTGCCATCTGCTTCACCTCCCTGCGGCGGGCCATCCCCCTGAAGATGAAGCGCACCAAGTATTTTACAAAGCCGCTCCTGTGCACCCTGTTCATGTCGGCGGTGACCTGGGGCAGCTACCGCCTGGCCATGCTGGCTTTCCGTTCCAATCTGGTGGCGGTGGTCCTTTCCGTGGCGCTGTCGGTAGCGGCGTATTTTGCCGCGGTGTTCGGCCTGCACATCCTGAACAAGCGGGAGGTGCTGGAGCTGCCCATGGGGGCGCGCATCGCGCGGCTTTTGAAGCTGTAAGGCCGGATGTCCGGCGCCCGGGGGATGCTGCATGGCAGCATCCCTTTCTTTTTTGCAAAAAAATTATTGACAAACGATAATTTATGTGCTATTTTCAAAACAGAAATTATCGAAAAACAATAATTCCGGAGGAGATCTTATGAAAGAACGGAACCTGTGGACCGCCCTGGGCCTGTTTGGGGCCGCCTGTCTGGCCCTGGGCCTGTCCGGGGCGGCGGAGGGCGGCGCCGAAGCGCTGCTTGCCTTTCCCTTCGCCCAGATCGGGCAGGGCCTGCGGTGGCTGTCCCTGTCGGGGCCTGTGGGGGATCTTGCCGCGTGGACGCTGTATCTTCTGCTGTCGCTGCTGCCCTGCCTGTGGCTGGCAGTGCGTGTGGTGAAAAAACGGGCAAAAGCCGAGGACGCCCTGCTGGTCCTTGCCGCCTGCCTGCTGCTGGTGGTGCTGTATCGGATGGTCAATCCCGCCGGCCTGCCCGCCATGCTGGGCAGTGCCGCGGCATGGATGGGAAAGGCCTTTCTGGGGCTGTCGGTATGGTCGGTGCTGTGCTGCTACGGCGTGCTGCGGCTGCGCCGGGCGGCGCTGGAGGGGGACCCTGCCCGGCTGAGCCGGTGGCTGCTCCGGTTGGTCTATGTGGTGATGGCGGCCTTTGTGGCGGACATTTGCGGCGTGCGGCTGCCGGCCTTTTTCCGGGCGGTGTCGCCGGAGGACCTGTTCCCCCTGCTGACCCTGGCCGCCGGGGTGATCCCCGATGTGTACGCCCTGTGTACCGCCCGGTGGGCGGCCCGGCTGCTGGAGTGCCTGGGGGAGGGCCGTTACACCGGAGAAGCCGTGGCGGCGGCCGGGCGGCTGGCGGGCTGGTGCGGCCGGGCGCTGGCTGCGGCAGCTCTCTGCCAGCTGGGCCACAACCTGCTGCAGCTGCTGTTTGCCCCCACCCTGAGCGCCATGGACCTTTCCGTGCAGCTGCCCCTGCTGGGCGTGGTCTTTCTGCTGGCCGCCCTGCTGCTGGCCCGGCTGGTGGCCCGGGGCTACCGGCTGCAGCAGGACAACGACCTGTTTATCTGAGGTGGGCCATGGCCATTCGTGTGTATCTGGACGATGTGCTCCGGGAGCGGGGCATGACCGCAAAGGAGCTGTGCGGCAAGGTGGGCATCACCGAGGCCAACCTGTCCATCCTGCGCTCGGGCAAGGCCAAGGGCGTGCGGTTCCACACCCTGAACCGCATCTGCTATTTTCTGGAGTGCGGCGCGGGGGACATCCTGCGGTTTGACGGGCAGCTGGAGCAAGAGGAGGAGGAAGAAGAATGAGACAAAAAGCGCTGGCGCTGCTCTGCGCCCTGATGCTGGCAGTGCTGCCGGGGTGCAGCCTTGCAAAGGAGGAAGACCCCCTGCAGGCCTCTGAGGACCGGATGGTGGGTGTGCTGGTCACCCGCGGCGAAAAAGAGAATGAGTGGTATAGCCATCAGGATGCAAACGGCCGCATTTACGCCGACATCCTTGCGGAAGGGTCCGGCCACCGGGTGGTCTTTCCTATAGAGGGCGCTTCCGTCTGCTGCGCCCGGTTTCCCATGGAAGACGGGGACGATTACCTGGGCTGCGGCACGGAAGGGGCGGTGGAAAGCAGCGTGGACATCCGCTACGGAGACGGCACCGAGGAGATCTTTGTGGAGGCGACGCTGTATGTCATCGCCCGGGAGGGCGATGTGGCCTTTGCCATGAACCCCATGTACCAGGACGGCCAGGGCCGGATCTACGCCGTCAACGGGACCGGCATCGAAAGCCCCGCCGGGCGGGAGGGGGAGCTTTGCTCCACCCGGCAGGAGGACACCGTTACCGTCACCCGGGACGGCAGGACGGAGCAGGAGTCCTTTTCCGTCAACCTGACCGTCTACGGCCTGTTCCAGCCGGTGAAGGATGTGTTTTACCAGATGGGCGCCGGCCACCAGGTGTTGGCCGCGGCGGAATACCTTCCCGGCGGGGCGCCGGAGGAGCTGGCGCTGGAGCCGGACTGCGCCTATGTGGTCCATGAGAGCTACCGCTCCGACCTGGAGGGACGGCCGGTGGTCCGCCGCGCCCTGTATGAGCCGGAGGGCGGCGATGCCGTCACCTTCTTTGACCGGGGCGGCGGCATCTGTGAGCGGATCACCACCCGGCTGAACTGGGACGCCCGGAGCCGGAGCTGAACGCCGCCGGCCCCCAAAAGAGGAAACAGCCTGGGGCTTGTTTAAAAAAACACATAAGTTTGTCCTTTTTTCTTGCATTTTGTCATGTTTTTTGCTATACTCTGTAACAGTAACAGGCGGTTTTTTGACAAATCAGTTGAGAGGAAAGGATGCCTATGATCACGTTGTCTGCCGAGGAAAAACGAGCCATGTGCAGCAAGCTGGCCGCTGAGCTGCCCAAGATCCGGGAGCTGCTGGGCGCCACACAGGAAGGGTTTGGCGAACTGTGCGGGTTGTCCCGCATCACCATTTCCCGCATTGAAAACGGCTCGGCAAGGATGAACTGGTCACATCTGACTTCGGTGATGTTCGTGGTGGTCTGCAACCGCCGCACCAAGGAATATTTTTATGCAAACGACCTGCTGGACGAGCGTTTTCTGCAGTTCATGCAGCAGAAGGACGCCAACATCCCGCCGGAGGTCAACATCGTGGTGGATGTGGACGGTCTCCGGGCCTATGCCCAGCGGAAATAAAAAATCAAGCACCCGGCAGGCTGCCGGGTGCTTTTTTGTCCTGACATAAAAGCAGAAGGATGTTCTTCTGAAAGGTGCCAACGGAAGAGAAGCGGAAATGCTCACGCCTCCCACTTCAGGGCGCGGGACACGGCCCTGTGCCACTGGCGCCGGTACTCCTGGGCTTGCTCCAGGGGCATCCGGGGGGCAAAGACGCTCTCCAGCCGGCGGCTGCCCAGGATCTCCTCCGGGCTGTCCCACAGCCCCACGGCCAGCCCGGCCAGATATGCCGCGCCGGCGGCGGTGGTCTCCACCATGGCGGGGCGGTAGATGCTGCAGCGCAGCAGGTCGGCCTGGAACTGCATCATAAAATCACTGACGGAAGCGCCGCCGTCCACCCACAGGCTGTCCAGAGGCCGCTGCAGGTCCTTTTCCATGGTGGACACCAGGTCGGCCACCTGATAGGCGATGCCCTCCAGGGCGGCCCGGGCGATGTGGGCCTTGGTGGCGCCCCGGGTCAGGCCCAGGATGGCCCCCCGGGCATACATGTCCCAGTGGGGCGCGCCCAGCCCGGTAAAGGCGGACACCAGATACACGCCTCCGTTGTCCGGGACGGACTCTGCCAAAAGGTCGGTCTCGTGGGCCGCGCCGATGAGCTGCAGCTCATCCCGAAGCCACTGGATGGTGGAGCCTGCGTTGAACACGCTGCCCTCCAGGGCATAGGACGTCCGGCCGCCCAGCTGCCAGGCCACGGAGGTCAAAAGGCCGTTTTCCGACCGGAGGGACTGCTCTCCGGTGTTCATCAGGGTGAAGCAGCCGGTGCCGTAGGTGTTTTTGGCCTGGCCGGGGGCAAGGCAGCCCTGACCGAACAGGGCGGCCTGCTGGTCGCCCGCCGCGCCCGCCACCGGGATGCCCGCCAGCGCCTCGATGCCCCGGATGCCGGGCTTTACCTTGCCGTATACCTGGCTGTTGGGCACCGGGCGGGGCAGGATGTTCATGGGCACCCGCAGGGCACGGCACAGGGTCTCGTCCCACTGCAGGCGGTCGATGTCAAACAGCATGGTGCGGGAGCAGTTGGAATAGTCGGACACGTGCGCTCCGGTGAGGTTCCAGATGAGCCAGCTGTCCACCGTGCCGCACAGCAGCTCGCCCCTTTCCGCCCGGGCCCGGGCGCCGGGGACGTGGTCCAGGATCCAGGCGATCTTGGTGCCGGTGAAATAGGCGTCCAGCAGCAGGCCGGTGGTCTGGCGCACATAGTCCCCGATCCCGCTTTTTTCCAGCCGGCGGCACTCCTCGGCGGTGCGGCGGCACTGCCAGACGATGGCGTTCATCACCGGCCTGCCGGTGTCCTTTTCCCAGACCACGGCGGTCTCCCGCTGGTTGGTGACGCCCAGGGCGGCGATGTCCCCCGGCGGGACGGCGGCTTTTTCATAGGCCTCTGCCAGCGCCATCAGCTGGGTGCGGAGGATATCCATGGGGTCGTGCTCCACCCAGCCGGGCTGGGGGTAGTGCTGGGGCAGCGGATACTGGCCCTGGCTGACGATGGCGCCGGTCCGGTCAAACAAGATGGCCCGGGAGCTGGTGGTGCCCTGGTCCAGGGCGATGACATATTGACGCATGGTATGACCTCCGTTTTGAAGATTGACAGCAAGAAAAACAGGTTTTATGATAAGATTATAACACGGATCCGCAGAAAGGGGTATCTTTATGATCGGATGCAGGGAATTTTTCTATCCGTCCGCCGACGGACGCACCAACATTCACGCGGTGGCGTGGCAGGGGGAACAGCCGCCCCGGGCGGTGCTGCAGATCTCCCACGGCATCTGCGAATATGTGGAGCGGTACGGCCACTTTGCCCGGTGGCTGGCGGAGCGGGGCTTTCTGGTGGTGGGCAACGACCACCTGGGTCACGGAAAAAGCTGGCAGGAACCAGAGCGGGAGGGCCTGTTCGAGGAAGCCGACGGCTGGAACACGGTGGTGGACGATGTGGAAGCGCTGCGGGCTCAAACGGCGGCGGAGCGCCCCGGCCTGCCTTATTTTCTGCTGGGGCACAGCATGGGTTCCTTTATCGCCCGGACCTATCTGATCCGCTACCCCGGCAGGGTGTCCGGCGCGCTGATCTCCGGCACCGGCCAGCAGCCGGAGGGCCTGGTGCGGGCGGGCTATGCCTTCACCAGCCTGCTTTGCCGGGTCAAGGGCCCGGGATACCGCTCCCCCGCGGTGAAAAACCTGCTGTTCGGCGCCTACAACCGGGCCTTTCGCCCCAACCGCACCGACTATGACTGGGTGTGCGGCGACAGCGAAGTGGTGGACGCCTACTGCCAGGACCGGGGCTGCCAGTTTCTGCCTGCGGTAAGCCTGTACCGGGATATGCTGGGGGGCCTGCGGTTCATCGGGGACCGGGAAAACCTGGCCCGGATGGACAAAAGCACCCCAGTGCTGCTGTTTTCCGGCGCAAAAGACCCGGTGGGCGAAAACGGAAAGGGCGTGGAGTGGGCGTACCAGGGCTTTTTGCAGGCGGGCTGCACCGATGTGCAGCGGAAGCTGTATCCCGACGGCCGCCACGAAGTTCTCAACGAGCCCTGGCGGGAGACGGTGTATCAGGACATTCTGGCCTGGCTGGAGCAGCACCTGTAAGGGCGGAATATGCCCGGGCGGGCCTTTACTTTTTCGCCCTGCTGTGCTAAACTGAGTGAAATACCGCCGGGCGGAGACGGGTGACTCCCGGGTCCGCCGGCGCCGAAGCATGAAAAGTATGATGAAAAGGAGCGCGCTTCCCATGGAATACAAATACTGGAATCAGAACAACTATCCCGACATTCCCTACGGCGACGGCACCGTGGCCTCCAGCGGTTGTGGGCTGTGTTCCGCCTGCATGGTGGTGGAAAACCTCACCGGACAGAGCTTTACTCCCGCCGAAGCCGTGGAGTTGGCAAATGCCGCCGGCGCCCACGACGAGACCGGCACCGAGATCACCCTTCTGGCTCCCGCCCTGTGCGAAAAGTTCGGCCTGACGGTGGAATATACCTGCGACCACGGCAGAATGCAGCAGTTTTTGCAGAATGGCGAGGGCATGGCCATCGCCAATTCCGGCGGCGACCGCCCCGGCTGGACCGGCGTGTTCACCACCGGCGGCCATTTCATCGTGCTGGTGAGCGCAAAGGGCCGCGAGATCTGCGTCATGGACCCCTCCATGTATGAGGGCAAGTATGACACCGAGGGCCGCAAGGGCAAGGTCCGGGTGGAGGGCAACCTGGCCTATGTGGACATCGCCACCCTGGCCCGGGACTGCGACAACCGATATCCCTCCTATGCCCTGTTCCGCAAGAAATAAAAAAGCGTATCAAAAAGCCGTGAGCGTCCGCTCACGGCTTTTTTGTTTTGTATGCGCTCCGACGGAACGCTTATTCCGGCGCTTTCAGCGATTCCACCATGTCGATGCGGTGGAGCTTTTTGCGCATGAACAGGCTCACCAGCAGGGTGAACACCATGGACAGCACCGCGGCGTATACATAGCTCATGGGGGCAATGGTGCGGCCGAACATCACCGCGTCCACCTCAGCGGTCTGCACCACAAACTGATGGAAGAACACGCCGACGAACAGGCCCGCGGCCGTGCCGATGAGACTGAGCAGGATGTTTTCACGGAACACGTAGTCCGACACCTCCCGCCGGTAAAAGCCCAGCACCTTCAGGGTGGCGATCTCCTTTTGCCGCTCACAGATGTTGATGTTGGTCAGGTTGTACAGCACCACAAAGGCCAGCACCGCCGCGGCGACAATGAGCACGATGACGATGTAATCCACGCTGCCCAACATATCGTTAAAGGCCTCGATGGTGGCGGTGGAAAAGCTGACGCCCGTGGCGTTGGAGGAGGACAGCAGCTGCGCGGCCAGGGCGTCCCGGGCGGCTTCGTCGGAAGCGCCGGTCTTGGCCAGAACGGTATCGAAGGAGCACTGCTCGCCGAAGGCGCGCTCATACAGGCTCTGGGGAATGTAAATGTAGCCGTGGACATAGTTTTCGCACACGCCGGTGATGGGGATGCCCGCCTCCTGGTCGTCCTGGTTGCGGAGCTGCAGCACGTCGCCCGGCTCCACCCCCAGCACCTTGGCGGCCTTCTCCGTCAGGATGGCGCCCTCATCGGTGAAGGGCACCGGCTCGCCGGTGGTGCGCACCCGGAAGGTATAGAAGCTCTGGAGCTTTTCCGGGTCAGAGGCCACCAGAATGTTCAGATCGGTCTCGCGCCCGGGAACAAAGCCCACGCCCGATTCCAGATGCACCGCCAGGAAGTCGCTGACCAGGCTTTTGTCCGAGAGCACCGCGGCGATGCGCCGGTCGGCGGTGTCGTCGCCCTGATGCTTCATCGTCAGTGTCAGGTCATAGTTCTGCAGCTGGGTGAACTGGATGTTCACGATGTCGCGGATGGAATCCCGCAGGCCGAAGCCCGCCACCAGCATGGCGGTGCAGCCGGCGATGCCGATGACCGTCATAAAGAACCGCTTTTTGTAGCGGAACAGGTTGCGGACGGTGACCTTGTGGGTGAATTTCAGCCGCCGCCACAAGGGCTTTATGTGCTCCAGCAGGATGCGTTTGCCCGCCGGAGGCGCTTTGGGCCGCATCAGTTCCGCCGCCCGGTCCCGCAGGGAGCCCCGCAGGGCGCCCAGGGTCGCCAGCAGCACGGCGGCCAGGATGCCGCCCGCGGACACCAGCATAAAGGTCAGGTGGCTGCTGGACCGGATGGGGGGCAGCTGGTACAGCATCGTATAGGCGTTGGCGATGACCCGGGGCAGCAGGGGCAGGAACACCGCCAGGCCGGCGGCGGCCCCCAGCACGCAGGCCAGGGCGGCATACAGCAGATATTTGCCCGCGATGGCGCCGTTGGAATAGCCCAGGGCCTTCAGCGTGCCGATGACGCCCCGGTCCTCGTCGATCATGCGGGTCATGGTCGTGGAGGCCACCAGGGCCGCCACCAGGAAGAAGAAGACGGGGAACACCTTGGCGATGGCGGCCACCTTTTCCGCGTCGCTGCTGTAGAAAATATAGCTTTCGTTGCTTTCATCCCGGGTGAGCACGTGCCATTCGGGATCTTCGATGTCGTCGATGCGGTCCTGGGCGTCCCGGATCTTCAGGTTGGCGTCGGCGATCTTTTCGTCAAACTCCCGGCGGCCGTCCTCATATTCCTTCCAGCCGTCGTCCAGCTCCTGCCGGGCGTCCTCCAGCTCGGTCCGGGCATCCTCCAGCTCCTTTTGGCCGTCGTAATAGTCGGCCCAGCCGTCTTTCAGGTCCTGGACGCCCTGCTCATAGTCCCGCCAGCCGTCGTCCAGTTCCTTTCGGGCGTCCGCCAGTTCCTGGCGGCCGTCCTCCAGCTTCTCCCGGGCCAGCTCCAGCTGATACAGGCCCCAGCGGCGGTCCACATCGGCGTCCTCCACCTCTTTCAGCCCGTCCTCATAGTCGGCACGGGCGTCCGCAAGCTGCCGGGACCCGGCGGCCAGGGCGCTGCGGCCGCTGTCGATCTCACGCTGGCCCGCATCCAGCTGGGCCTGTTGTCCGTCTAAATACTGCCGGGTGGCGGCGATCTGCGCCATGCCTGCCTGATAAACTTCCTCGCTGACCAGACCATGTCCATAGCCGGCCTCAAGTTCGGCCTGCTTTTGGGCCAGCTGCTCCCGGCCGGCGTCCACCTGGGCCTGCCCGGCGTCCACCTGTGCCTGTGCCTCATCCAGCTGCCGGGACCCCTCCTCCAGTTCGGCCTCGCCGGACTTGAGCTGGTGCTGGGCGTCCTTCAGCTGGGCCTTGGCCTCCTGGATGGTCACATAGGCATCGTCCAGCTCTTTTTGGTTATCGTCGATCTCCGCCTGGGCGTCCTCCAGCTCCTTCAGACCGTCCTCGTATTCCCGCTCGCCGTCCCGCAGCTTCTGCAGCGCGTCGGGCAGCTCGGCTTCGCCGTCCTGCAGCTCCCGGAAGGCGTCCTCCAACTCCCGCTGGCCCTGTTCATAGTCCGCCAGGCCGTCGGCATATTCCTGTTCGCCGTCCTGCAGTTCCCGGAGGGCGTCGTCCAACTCCTGCTGGCCCTCGGCGGTCTTGTCGGCCAGCTCCTGCCGGGCGTCGTCCAGCTCCTGCTGGGCGTCTTCCCGGAGACGGTCGGCCCGGACATGCTTCTGGGTCTCCGCCAGCTGCTCTATCCGCTGCTGAACAGGGACTACCAGGTCGTCATAGTCCCGGGTGAAGGACTCGGCCTGCAGGCCGTCCTCCACCGTCACATAAAGGTCGGTGTAATAGTCCATGTCCAGCACGCTGTCATTCACATAAATCACGCAGCCGATGGAGCCGTTGCCCATGGAGGTGCTGCCCCGCTGGACCAGGGAGATGTAGTAGCTGCTGGTGACCACGCCCACGATGGTGAACCGGGTATGGGCAAAAACCTCCTCCGGGGCTTCGTCCCCGTCATCCTTGTTTTCCAGAGGCAGCACCTCCAGCGCGGAGCCCACGTCCAGAGAGGTCTGGCGCAGGCCGGTGCCCAGGACCACCACGCACTCGTCGTCGGCCTGGGGCCAGCGGCCCTCCACCAGCTCCGGACGGTTCATCAGGGCGGGGTCGTCCCCTTCCCAGGCGGTGACGCCGTGGAAGCGGGCCACCAGCGTGTCGCCGGAATCCAGCGCCACCTCCCGGTCGGCGCTGCGGGCGGGCATGACGGCCCGGACCCCCTCCACCCGGGAGAGGGCCTCCGCGTCGCCGTCCTCCAGACCCAGCGTGCCCACGACGCGCAGGTCATAGAAGTTGCTCTCGTGGTACAGCTCGCTGACGGTGTGGCGCATATCCGGCGTGGTGGCCAGCAGCCCCGCCAAAAAGCCGGCGCCCAGCGCCACGATGAGAAAGATCGCCAGAAAACGGCTGAAGCTGCCCCGGATGGACCGGAGGCACGCCTTGAAAAACGTCTTTTTTACCATTCGATCATCTCCACGGGCATGGGATCGGCGTTGACCTCGTTGCTGACGATGCGGCCGCTCTTGACCCGGATGACCCGGTCGGCCATGGCGGTAAGGGCGGTGTTGTGGGTGATGACAACCACCGTTTTGCCGGTCTGGCGGCAGGTGTCCTGCAGCAGCTTGAGGATGCTCTTGCCGGTGACATAGTCCAGCGCGCCGGTGGGTTCGTCGCACAGCAGCAGCTTGGGATTTTTGGCCAGCGCCCGGGCGATGGACACCCGCTGCTGCTCACCGCCGGAAAGCTGGGCGGGGAAGTTGTCCATCCGGTCGCCCAGGCCCACCTGCCGCAGGGTCTCACGGGGGTCCAGCGGCTCCCGGGAGATCTCAGAGGCAAGCTCCACGTTTTCCAGCGCCGTCAGGTTCTGCACCAGGTTGTAGAACTGGAACACGAAGCCCACGTCAAACCGCCGGTACTGGGTGAGCCGCCTGGGGTTATAGGCGGAGACCTCCTCGCCGTCCAGCAGGATGGTGCCCGAGGTGCAGCTGTCCATGCCTCCCAGCATATTCAGAATGGTGGTCTTGCCCGCGCCGGAGGAGCCCACGATGACGCAGAATTCCCCCTGCTCGATGGTAAAGGAAACGCCGTTGGCGGCGTAAATTTCCTGCTCACCCACGGTGTAACGCTTGACAACGTCCTTAAATTCGATAAAACTCATGGCAAAACCACCTCAAAACAGCAAATTGACCTTTTTCATCGGCATTTTATATCATACCGTTTATCATAGCACAATTTAAAAAGGGTGACTATTAACCTTTTGTAAAATATAAGAAAAGCAAAGCCACCCGGGGGTGGCTTTGGCATTTGCGTGGCTTTGAAGCGGCCGGCGGCGGTCAGATGGCCTCCAGCAGCTTTTTCACGTTTTCCTCGGTGGTGGCCCAGCTGGTGCAGAAGCGGGTGTTGCGGCAGCCGTCCCCGGCGGGTCCGTAGTCGTCAAAGGAGAAGTCCTGCTTCAGCCGCAGGATCTGCTCCTGGGACAAAATGGGGAACTGCTGGTTGGTGGCGCTGTCGCACATAAAGCGGTAGCCCTTGTCCTCGAAGCCCTTTTTGATCACCTTGGCCAGGTCGATGGCGTGCCGGGACAGCCGGAAGTACAGGTCGTCGGTGAACAGAACGTCAAACTGGATGCCCAGCAGCCGGCCCTTTGCCAGCAGGCCGCCCCGCTGCTTGATGAGGGAGCGGAAGGCGGGGATCAGGCCGGGATCGGGGATGACCACCGCTTCGCCGAACAGGGCGCCCTGCTTGGTGCCGCCGATGTAGAACACATCGCACAGGCGGGCGATGTCCGGCAGGGTCAGGTCGCAGCCGTCGGCCGCCAGGGCATAGCCCAGACGGGCCCCGTCCAGAAACAGGGGCAGGCTGTATTTGTCGCACACCTGGCGGATGGCCTCCAGTTCGGCCTTGGTATACAGGGTGCCGGTCTCGGTAGACTGGGAGACATAGACCATTCCGGGCTTGACGATGTGCTCCCAGGAGGCGTCGTTTTTCCACGCCAGATAGGCGTCCTCGATGGCCCGGGCGGTGAGCTTGCCGTTTTCACCGGGGATGGCCAGCACCTTGTGGCCGGTGCCCTCGATGGCGTTGACCTCGTGGCAGTTGATGTGCCCGGTGCTCACGGCCAGCACGCCCTCATGGGGACGCAGGATGGAATAGATGACGGTGGTGTTGGTCTGGGTGCCGCCCACCAGGAAGTGTACGGCGGCGTCCGGCGCGGCGCAGGCCTTGCGGATCTTTTCGGCGGCGGCGGCGCAGTAGGGGTCTTCGCCGTAGCCAAGGGTCTGGTCCATGTTGGTCTCCGCCAGCCTTTGCAGAATGGCGGGATGGGCGCCTTCCAGATAGTCGCAGTCAAAACGGATCATGGGATTGTGCCTCCTTGTGTTTTCTGTGTGTCAACTCCATTGTACTGAAAAATCCCGTAAATACAAGTGGCGGAACGGCGGAAAGTGTGATATGATAAAAGATAAAGGCGGAAAAGGCGGTTTTTCGCCGGAACTCCGCCGGGGGAAGGAAGCCATATGAACCGAAACAGTCAGATCTATATCGCCACCATCGCCCCGGACTGCGGGGAGATGGCCGAAAAATACGGCCTGGGGCTGGAGTGCGACGCCTTCTGCACCGCCGCCAACCTGGAGGATCCCGCCGTCATCCGGCAGGCCGCCGGGCAGATGGCCGCCGTGGGGCACAGGGTGCTCCACGCGCCCTTCAACGAGCTGTGCCCCGCCGCCATCGACCCGGAGGTGCGCTGCATCACCCGGATGCGCTATGAACAGGCCTGGGCCATGGCCCAAAGGCTGGGCGCTTCCCGCATGGTGGTGCACTCGGGCTACATCCCGCTGGTCTATTTTCCCCAGTGGTTCGTGGAGCAGTCGGTGCAGTTCTGGAAGGATTTTTTAAGGGACAAGCCCGCAGACTGCCGGATCCTGCTGGAAAACGTGCTGGAGCCGGAGCCGGATATGGATCTGGAGCTGGTGCGCCGGGTGAACGACCCCCGGCTGAAGCTGTGCCTGGACCTGGGCCACGCCAACTCCCAGGTGTCGGAGACCCCTGTGGAGGCCTGGGTGCGCCGGTGGGCGCCCTGCCTGGGCCATGTTCACCTGCACAACAACGGGGGCGGCTGGGACACCCACAGCGGACTGGCGGAAGGCACCATCCCCATGGAGCACATACTGGACCTGCTGGGCCGGCTGGCGCCCCAGGCCACCTGGACACTGGAAACTACAAAAGCCGGGCCCTCCTGCAAATGGCTGGAGGAGCGCGGACTGATCGGGAGATAAGCTTATGGAAATCACACTGCAGCAAACCATCGCACGCATCCGCCCCGCCGACGCCGCCGCCATGGAGGCGGCCCGCGCCCGGCAGGATTCTCTGGCAAAGCCGCCCCGCAGCCTGGGCCAGCTGGAGGAGATGGGTATCCGCCTGGCGGGTATGACCGGAAAGGTTCACAACCGGGTGGACAAGCGCCGCATCGTCGTGCTGTGCGCCGACAACGGCGTCTGTGCCGAGGGCGTGTCCTCCACGCCCCAGAGCGTCACCCTGTCCCAGACCATCAACCTCACCCGGGGCCTTACCGGCGCCTCCTCCCTGGCAAAGCACTTCGGGGACGAGGTGCGGGTGGTGGATGTGGGCGTGATGACCGACGTGCCCTGCGCCGCCGTGGTGAACCGGAAGGTGGCCTACGGCACCCGAAACCTGCGGTATGAGCCGGCCATGACCCGGGACCAGGCCATCCAGGCCATTTGTGCGGGCATTGAACAGGCGGACACCGCCCGGGCCGAGGGTGTGGACATCCTGGGCGTAGGGGAGATGGGCATCGGCAACACCACCACCTCCTCCGCCGTGCTTGCGGCCCTCACCGGGGCCTCTGTGGAGGAGGTCACCGGCCGGGGCGGCGGACTGGTGGACAGCGCCTTCGCCGTGAAAAAGCAGGTGATCCGCGAGGCGCTGGAGCGCCACCGGCCCGACCCCGCCGACCCTGTGGATGTGCTGGCAAAGGTGGGCGGACTGGACCTGTGCGCCATGTGCGGCGTGTTTCTGGGGGCGGCGGCCAACCGCATCCCGGTGGTCATCGACGGCTTTATTTCGGTGGTGGCGGCCCTGTGCGCCGCGCGGCTGTGCCCCCACGCAAAAGCGTACATGATCCCCTCCCATGCCTCCTTTGAGGTGGGCTATTCCATCGCCGTCAGGGAGCTGGGGCTGCAGCCCTACCTGCTGCTGGGGATGCGCCTGGGCGAGGGCAGCGGCTGCCCGCTGGCCTTTCTCACCGTAGAGGCGTCCTGCGCCATCATGAACGAGATGGCTACCTTTGCCGAGGCCGCCATTGACGACGGCTATCTGGACGAGATCCGCCAGGGCGATAAGTTCACGGTGAAAGGGACGGAGCAATGACGGTATTCCTCTCCGGCGGGGCCAAAAACGGCAAATCCACCCTGGCCCAGCATCTGGCAAAGGCGCTGGCGGCAGGGGGGCCGCTGTATTATGTGGCCACCATGATCCCTCACGACCGGGAGGACCATGCCCGCATCGCCCGGCACCTGCGGGAGCGGGAGGGCTGGGGATTTACCACCCTGGAGTGCGGGAAAGACATTACAAATTGTATTATTGACAAAAATATCAACGGTTCGTTTTTATTCGACAGCGTGACAGCCCTGCTGGCCAACGAGATGTTCCCCGGCCTGGAGCCCGATCTCACCGCGCCCGCCCGGGTGAAGCAGGACCTGCTGGCCCTGGCGGACTGGGCGGAGCACATCGTGTTCGTCAGCGATTTCATCTATGCCGACGGAGGGCGCTATGACAGCCTGACCCAGGCCTACCGCCGGGGACTGGCGGAGGCCGACCGGGCGCTGGCAGCCCGGTGCGACTGCGTCTGCGAGCTGTGCGGCGGCAATATCACCGTTCACAAGGGGGTGCTGCCCCAATGGTAAAGTGGTGGTACGCCTTTTGGATGTGCTGGGGGATGTTCTGCGCCATCCCCTGTCCCGTAAAGGTCTGGGAGGAAAAGGCACGGCCCCGGATGATCTCCTGCCTGCCCCTGGTGGGGCTGGTGGTGGGCGCGCTGTGGTGGGGCCTGGCCTGGGGGCTGGATGCCCTGGGCGTTCCGGCTGCTGTAAAGGCCGCCGCCCTGACAGCGGCGCCCTGGCTGCTTTCCGGCTGCATCCATCTGGACGGCTTTCTGGACTGCTGCGACGCCATCTTTTCCAGAAGGGACCTGGAGACCCGCCAGCGGATCCTGAAGGATTCCCACGTGGGGTCCTTCGCCGTCATCGGCATGGTGCTGCTGGCGCTGGGCGCCTTTTCCCTGTGGAGCGGCTGCGGGACGGTCTGTCCCTGGGCACTGGCACTGCTGCCGGTGGCCACCCGCTCCGCTGCGGCGGTGGCCGTCACCTGCATGAAGCCCATGGGCCACAGCCAGTATGCGGGCGTTTTTGACAGGCGGGACCGGGCGCGGACGCTGGCGCTGCCTGCCGTCTGCCTGGCGGTGTCCTGCGTGCTGCCGGCGGCCCTGTGGGGCGCGGAGGGTCTGGCGCCCCTGGCGGGGGCCTGCGGCTACGGCCTGGCGGTGCGGTACGCCGCCCGCCAGCTGGGGGGCGTGTCCGGCGATGTGTCGGGCTTTGCCCTGACGCTGGGAGAGCTGTGCGGCGCGGCGGCGCTGGCACTGGTTTAAAGGAGGAAATGCCATGCATCTTATCATCGGCGGCGCCTTTCAGGGTAAGACCGACTGGGCAAAGGCCCAATTTTCCCTGGACGGCAGCGGGATCTTTGAATGCTCTGAAGAAGCGGACGCCTGCCTTTCGGCCCCCTGCGTCACCCACCTGGAGCGGTTCGCCCTGTACTGCCTGCGGCAGGGGCTGGAGCCCGCGGAGGTTTTGGAGCAGCGGGCGGAAGCGTGGAAGAACAGCGTTTTGATCTGCGACGACATCTCCTGCGGCGTGGTGCCGCTGGAGGCTGAAACACGGGCCTGGCGGGAGGCCTGCGGCCGGATGCTCAATGCCCTCAGCCGCCGGGCGGACACCGTCACCCGGATCTTTTGTGGGTTGCCCCAGAGGTTGAAATGATGCAGAAGATCTATCTGATCCGCCACGGGGCCACCGTGGCCAACGAACAAAAGCTTTATTGCGGCAGGTCCGACCTGCCCCTGTCCCCCGGTGGTCTGGCCGGACTGCGGCAGATGGCCGCCCGGGGCGGCTATCCCGATCCCGCGGGCAAGCGGCTCATCACCTCCGGGATGCAGCGCACCGAGCAGACGCTGGAGGCGCTGTTCGGCCCCGGGGAGCACGAGGTGCAGCCCGCCTTCCGGGAGATCGACTTCGGCGCCTTTGAGCTGCAGAGCTATGAGCAGCTCAGGGAGCGGGAGGACTACCGGCAGTGGCTGGAGGGGGACAACGCCCGGAACCGCTGCCCCGGCGGCGAGAGCGGCGCGGATGTGGCCCAGCGGGTGCGTCCGGCCTTTGACGCCCTGCTGGCAGACGGGCGGGACACCATTCTGGTCACCCACGGCGGCGTGGTGGCCGCCATCATGACCGACCTGTATCCGGACAGCAACGCCAGCCGCTACGAGTGGCAGCGGGAGCCGGGCCAGGGCTGGTGCGTCACCTTTGAAGAGGGAAAACCGGTGAAGTGCGAGCCGTTGCCCGACCCCTTCCTCAACCAGGAGCGCACCCTGGGCAGAAAATGGGCCTGGGTGTCCATGGGCATCCTCATGGCTGCTCTGGGCGGCGTGCTGCTGGCGGCCTACAGCGCCATGAAGGGCACCCACCGGGAGCCGCTGTGGTTCGCCGTGGCCTTTGTGCTGCTGGTGGTGTCCCAGTATGTGCGGTTTAAAAAGCTGCGCTGTCCCTATTGCGGCAAGTCGGTGGCTCCGCTGAAGTTCGTGGGCAGCCCCCGGCTGGCCTGTCCCCGGTGCGGGAGGATCTACCGCTACGAGGATTGAGAAAACGCCCCGCGGGGCAGCGGTGAAGTGTCCGGCGGAGGAGCGCCGCCCCGGCTGCCCGCCGGCTGTGCCCGGAGCAGCCCCCGGCTCTTTGCCCCGTTCAGAGAATGCCTGAAAATAGAGCCCATTCCCGGCCGCCGCGGCGCTGCAAAGCCCCGGCGGCCTTTTCGCTTTGGCCGGTGCGGGCGCTGCCGGGGCTGCCCCGCGCATTGGGGCGGCAAAGCGTCTTTCCCGGTGACCCGAAGAATTACCATTCCTTTTTTGCCGAAAGCATGGTATGATGGCGGTAAACAGATCAAAGGAGGCCGCCCATATGCATACCGTTGTTCTGATCCCCGATTCCTTCAAGGGGACCCTGTCCTCCCGGCAGGTGTGCCGGGTGATGGAGCAGGCCATCCTGCGCCGCGCGCCCGGCGTCCGGGTGCTTTCCCTCCCGGTGGCCGACGGCGGCGAAGGCACTGTGGAGGCCTTTCTCACCGCCCAGGGCGGACAGCGGGTGGAGGCGGCGGCCGCAGGGCCCCTGGGCCTGGCCCATACCGGCTTTTATGGTCTGCTGCCCGGGGGAACGGCGGTGGTGGAGATGGCCGCCTGCGCGGGGCTGCCCCTGGCGGGACCGGACAACGATCCCGAAAAAACCACCACCTTTGGCGTGGGGCAGCTGTTTCTGGACGCTCTGGACAAGGGCGCCCGGCACTTTTTGGTGGGACTGGGGGGCAGCGCCACCAACGACGGCGGCTGCGGCTGCGCGGCGGCCTGCGGCGCCCGGTTTTACACCGCCGGGGGCGAGGCCTTTGTCCCCACCGGCGGCACGCTGAAGGACATCGCCCGCATGGACCTGTCCGGGATGGACCGGCGGCTCCGGGACTGCACCTTTACGGTGCTCTGCGACATCGACAACCCCCTCTGCGGCGAAAACGGCGCGGCGGCGGTGTTCGCGCCCCAAAAAGGGGCGGACGGGGCCATGGTGCAGCGGCTGGACCGTGGCCTGGGCCATCTGGCGGAGCTTTGGCGGCGGGACCTGGGGCTGGACCTGAGGGACCTGCCCGGCGGCGGCGCGGCGGGGGGCATGGGCGCGGGCATGGCGGCCTTTTTCGGGGGCGTGCTGCGGCCCGGCATCGACCTGCTGCTGGACGCCGTGGGCTTTGACCGCCTGGCGAAGGACGCGGACCTGATCTTCACCGGCGAGGGCTGTCTGGACGGCCAGACCCTCCGGGGGAAAGCGGTCTCCGGTGTGGCCCGCCGGGCAAAGGCCCTGGGTGTGCCGGTGGTGGCCGTGGTGGGCGGCAGCCGGGGCTGCCTGGACGATCTGTACGACCTGGGCCTGACGGCGGCGTTTTCCATCAACCGCCTGCCCCAGACCCTGCAGGACAGCGCGCCCCACGCCGCCCAAAACCTTGCCTTTACCATGGAAAACATTCTGCGTTTGCTGGAGGCGGCCTTATGAAGCATCTGCCCGAACTGGAGACCCAACGCCTGCTGCTGCGGCCCGCGCATCCCCGGCTGGCCCGGGCTGCCGCGGCGTATTACGCCCGCAATGAGGCGTTTTTGCAGGCCTTTGAGCCCACGCACCACCCGGATTTTGCCACCGTCCCCTATCAGAAGGCCCTGATGCGCCAGGACCGGCAGGCCGCGAAAGAAAACCGGGGCCTGCGGTACTGGATCTTCCGGAAGGAGGACCCTGAAACGGCCATCGGCTGCGCGGCGCTGAACAACATCGTGCTGGGCGCCTTTCGCTCCTGCACGCTGGCCTACAAAATAGACAAGGACCTGCTGCGGCAGGGCTACGCCTCAGAGGCGGTGCTGGCGGTGGTGGACCTGGCCTTCCGGGGCCTGGAGCTGCACCGCATCGAGGCCAACATCATGCCCCGCAACCGGGCGTCCCTGGCCCTGGCCCGGAAATGCGGCTTCCGGGAGGAAGGCCTGTCCCCAAAATACCTGCGCATCAACGGCGTGTGGGAGGACCACATCCATATGGTGCGTCTGAATGAAAAAGGAGAATGACTATGTTTTATATGCCTCAATATCATAACCTGCCCGACGGACGGCAGGTGTTTCTGCGGTTTCCCGACCCGGAGCTGCATGCGCAGCCCCTCATTGACTTTCTGAAAACCGCCTGCGGCGAAACGCCCTTTCTGTCCAAGGACCCCGATGAGATCACCTTTACCCCGGAGCAGGAAAAGGCGTTTCTCAGGAACATCAACGAGGACCCCATGAGCCTGATGATCCTGGCGGAGGTGGACGGCGAACTTGCCGGCAACTGCTCCCTGACCATCGGCGGGACCCGCCGCACCGCCCACCGGGGCACCGTGGGCATCGCCCTGTATCAGAAGTTCTGGGGCCTGGGCCTGGGCACCCTGATGCTGGAGGCCCTTGCAGGGGTGGCCAGGCAAAAGGGCCTGCGCTTTCTGGAGCTGGAGGTGGCGGCGGATAACCTCCGGGCCATCCGGCTTTATGAAAAGCTGGGGTTTGCAGAGGTATGCCGCCTGCCCGCCGCCGCTGTTTTGGAGGACGGCACGGAACAGACCCTCCTCACCATGCGGAAGGAATTGTAAACCGGCTCCGGCCCTGCCGCTCCGCCGGCACACCTGTCACGCAGCTGTGTGCCTTGTTATCCCGCCTGTGCACCCCGTCATCCCCAGCGCAGACGAGGGATCCCACGGCAGGCTAATAAAGAGGTGTCCACCATATACGATGTCTGCATCCTCACCAATCAAACGGACAATGTGATGTATACCGGCGTGAAACGAAAAATGCCTTGGTGCGGCTGACAAATCCCCTGTGGCGAGATTTGTCTCTGGGCTGGCAGTGAGCGTATCCTGAGATCCTCACGTCGCTTCGCTCCTCAGGATGACAGCGCTTTGATGTAATATTCTATTTTTCTACCACAGAAAGGACGAACCTCCATGGTAAACTTTGAAAATCTGGACAAGCATCTGAAAAACCTCATCGACGAAAAGGCTTTCCCCTCTGCTGCGCTGGCCGTGTGGCACCACAACCGGCCGGTGTTTTCCGCCGCCTACGGCACCCCCGACCCGCAGGCCGGCTGGCCCTGCCGGCCCGACACCCGCTTTGACGTGGCCTCTCTGAGCAAGCTGTTTGCCGGTTCGGCCTTCATGGCCCTGTGCGACCGGGGGGTGTTTTCACTGGATGAGCCCATTCACAAGTCCTTTCCCGCGTTTCAGGGCGTCCGGGACATCCGCGCCAGCGCCAACGCCCTGCTGAAGGACCAGCCCGACGAGCTGCTGGGCCGGGCCGACGTCACCGACCTCACCTGGTACAATGTGCTCATCCACAATTCCGGCCTGGGCTGGGCGCCGCTGAACCTGCGCTGCAAGTCCAAGGAGGACGCCGTCAACTATATCCTCACCATGCCCCTGGCCTATGAGCCGCGGTCCACGGTTTTGTACACCGACCTGGGCCTGATCCTTATGGGCGTGGCCATGGAGCGCCGCTGCGGCAAGCCCCTGGATGTGCTGGTGGACGAGCTGGTCTGCCGCCCCCTGGGCCTGAATAATACCGGCTACAACCGGGTCAGCCTGGGGGCGAAGCCCGAAAACACCGCCCCCACCGAGTTCTGCAAGTGGCGCAATCTGCGTGTTCACGGACTGGTCCACGATGAAAACGCCTATTTTCTGGACGGCGTGGCCGGCCACGCGGGGGTGTTTTCCACTGCCGACGACGCGGCGCGGCTGATCCAGAGTTATCTGGACGCCCTCCAGGGCCGGGAGGGCGTGGTGCGGCCGGAAACCGCCCGGGACATGATCCGCTTCCGCCAGATGAACCGCTGGGACCGCCGGGGCGTGATGTTCCAGCTGCGCATCCTGGACACGGACGCCCACTCCTTCCCTCTGGGCCGCCGGACCTTCGGCCATACCGGCTTTACGGGCACCTGCCTGTGGTGCGACCCGGACCGGGAGCTTTGCTTTGCCCTGATGACCAACGATGTATATAACGGCCGGGAAAACCGCACCACGGGCCGCCTGCGCAAGGCCATCGTGGAGGAGCTGGTCTCTGCCATTGACAAGGAGGATACCTGCAAATGATCGGCATCGGCTTGATGAGCGGCACCAGCGCCGACAGCATCGACGCCGCCTGCGTGCGGCTGGAGGGCGCGCCGCCCCGGCTGGACTGGGAGCTGCTCAGCTTTGTCACCCTGCCTATGGACCCAGACCTGCGGCAGCAGGTCTTTGCGGCCTTCCGCCCGGAGACCGGCACGGTGGACCGGCTGTGCGGGCTGAATTTCACCCTGGGCGAGGCCTTTGCCCAGGCGTCGCTGGAGGCCATCCGGGCGGCGGGCCTGACCCCCGGGCAGGTGGATTTCATCGGCAGCCACGGCCAGACCGTGTGGCACATCCCCCCGGGGAGCGGAGAGGGCGTGCCCTCCACCCTGCAGCTGGGCAGCCCCGCCGTGATCGCCCAGCGCACCGGCGTGACGGTGGTGTCCGATTTCCGCAGCCGGGACATGGCGGCGGGCGGCCAGGGCGCGCCGCTGGTGCCCTTTGTGGACGACCTGCTGCTGCGCCACCCCACCCGCTCCCGGGCGGTGCAGAACATCGGCGGCATCGGAAACGTGACCTTTTTGCCCGCCGGAGAGGGCGGCGGGGCCTTTGGCTTTGACACCGGCCCGGGCAATATGCTGCTGGACCGGGCCGTCGAGGTGCTGACCCAGGGCCAAATGCGGTGCGATCTGGACGGGAAAATGGCCTTCGCGGGCCATGTCCACGAGGATTTTCTGCAAAAATGGATGGCGGAGGAGCCGTATTTCACCCGGCAGCCCCCCAAATCCACCGGACGGGAGCTGTTCGGCGTCCAGCGGTGCCAGGTGTACCTGCAGGAACTGGCCGGGCTTTCCCGGGAGGACATTCTGGCCACGCTGACAGCCTTTACCACCCGGAGCACCGCCGATGCCTACCGGCGCTTTTTGCCTGTTCTGCCCGACGAGGTGCTGCTGTGCGGCGGCGGCGCCCGGAACCCCGCCATCGCCGCCATGCTGCAGCGGGAGCTGCCCGGGAGCCGGGTAGGCCGCACCGAGGACGCCGGCCTGCCCGGTGATGCCAAGGAGGCGGTGGCCTTTGCCGTGCTGGGCTACGAGACCATGAACCGCCGCCCGGGCAATCTGCCCGCCGCCACCGGCGCTTCCGGTCCGGTGGTGCTGGGCAGCGTCACCTGGGGCTGAAGCTCCCGGTTTTTTCTCCATAGGGGTCTTCTCAAAATCGGTCAACGGCAGTATCCTGTGATTGACCGAAGCGGTCAACGGAGGTGACGGTATGAACGAGCGGTTCTTTTCCCTGCCGGAAGAAAAGCGGCAGGCCATCCTCAACGCGGGCTACCGGGTGTTTTCCCGGAATTCCTATAAAAACAGCCCCATGAGCGAGATCGCCGGCGACGCCGGCATCAGCAAATCCCTGCTGTTCCACTATTTCCGCAACAAAAAGGAGCTGTACCTGTTTTTGTGGGAGAATTGCGCCCGGACCACCATCGAACACCTCACCCGTTGGGGCTGCTATGAGCAAAAGGGACTGTTTGAGAGCATGGAGCGGGGGATGCGTGCCAAGATGGAGATCCTGCGGAAGTATCCGGACATGGGCAATTTCACGCTGCGGGCCTTTTACGAAAAGGACCCGGAGATCAGCGCCGCCGTGCAGGAAAGCTATCACAGGTATTTCAACCTCAAGGCGGACCGGACCCGGCTCAACCTGGACCCCGGCCAGTTCCGCCCCGGACTGGATATCCCCATGATGTACCGGGAGATGTACTGGGCCTCGGAGGGATATCTCTGGGAGACCATGCAGCAGGGGGATGTGGACCTGGACCGGATGGAGCAGGATTTCACCCGGCTGATGGCCTTTTGGAAGAGCGTCTATCTGCAAAACCCCTGAGCGGGGGCCGGTCAGGGCCGCCGTCCGGCGCCTGTCTGCCGCGTCTTGAATAAAAAAGCACCGCCCCGTGGGGCGGTGCTTTTTCCAGGCGCTCAGCAGCAGTCGCTGCCGGGCAGGCGCAGGGGGAATTTGGGGTCGTTGACGAACTCCAGCAGGGCGGCCTTTACGCCGGCCTTGATGACGAAATAGAAGCCGCCGAACAGCACCGCCAGGGTCAGCAGGGCGGGCAGCAGCAGGTCGTCGGTCTTGGGGGCGGGGTGGCCCTGGGGCCGCTGACAGGGGTCGCAGTCTTGATAATTCATAGGTCCTCCTTATCGGATGCGCTCCAGAAGCTGCCGGTAATGGTCCTCCATGGCGTCCAGGTCGATGTGCGGGCGGTATATGTCCTCCATCCGGTCATGGAGGGCGTGGGCGGCGGCGATCTGTGACACCGCGTCCTCCAGCAGGGCGTCCTCCATGCGGCGCAGCAGGCGCAGACGGCCGCGGAGGGGCCTCAGCCTTTCCGCGGGGACCATGGCGTCCAGGCGGATGGTGCGGGTGGGGGTAAAGGGCAGGGCGCCGCCGTCTGTGACAAAGGCCAGGTCCGCGTCGGGCAGCAGCAGGTGCAAAATGCGCTCCGGCTCCACCGGGTCCAGACAGGCATACACCCGCAGCCCCCGCTCCAGAGCGCCGTCCCGCAGCCGCTCCAGCAGGGGATGGGCCAGGCCGAAGCTGTCTTTGAGGGCGATGACCCGGGCGGCGGCGGCGGTGACCGTGTCCCACAGGCACAGGCAGCCCTTGGGCGTCACGCCGTCCAGAAACCGCACCCGCAGGGAGCCGGGCCCGGGCAGCCTGGGCAGCTCCCGACGCACAAGGCCCGCCGCCCGGGCGGCGGGATCCCGGGCCAGCAGGGCGGACACCGTCTCCCGCCGCTCCCGCCGCGTCAGAGCCGCCGCCCGGATCAGGCGGTAGGCCTGGTCATAGTGGCGCCGGGAGGCCGCCCGCAGGGCGTACAGCGCCGGGGCCTGGGCCTCCAGTCCCTGCCGGTCCAGAAAGGCGGGCAGAGGCAGATAATCGCCGTCGCAGCCGGGAAAGGACGGCTCGAAGACATGGGGCGCGGTGCCGTCCAGGATGGCAGCGTCCTGCAGCACGGCGCCATCCAGGGAGTCCGGGTCGGAGGAGCAGAAAATGAGTTCCTCCGCGCCGCCCAGGGCTTCGGACAGTCTGCGGATGCAGGTGGACTTGCCGCAGCCGGGGCCGCTTTTCACCACATACAGCCGCCGGGGGGCCTCCTGCTGGAGCCGTGGGAACAGGGAGACGAAGCCGTCCTTGGAATTGGCTCCCAAAAAGAATCGAAGTGCCATAAAAATGTTCCTTTCTCAGGTGGTTTTGGGCCATTCTATGGCGCTTTGCCCCAAAGGGTGACGGCAACAAAAAAGGCGGCCCCAAGGGGCCGCCTGAACTGGCTTTATTTAGCTGTATTTATTTGAACAGGGTGTTCCGGTGCTTGTCCAGCGCGGAATATACCAGCTGGCCCAGGATGCCGCAGGAGATCACTTCGCCCACGCCCACCGTCAGCATCAGATAGGGGATGCCCTCGGGCACGCCGTAGGCATACACCAGCACAAAGGGAACGATGACGGTGTTGGCCAAAATGGGCGGCAGGCAGGCCAGCCAGCGGTTTTTCCGCAGCAGCCGGGTGCCGACGGCCCCCAGCAGGGTGGCAAGACTGCCGAAGATCACGTCCCAGACCACGCAACCGGACAGGATGTTGGACAGCAGGCAGCCGATGAACAGTCCCGGCACGGCGGCGGGCAAAAAGCAGGGCAGGATGGTGAGCGCCTCGGAAAAGCGCACCTGGATCTGTCCCGAGGACAGGCCCATGGCCGCGGCCAGCATGGTCAGCAGCACATAGACGGCGGCCACAGCCGCGCTCTGGGTCAGGTAGGATGTTTTGTTGTTTCGCATAACAGTCTCCTTTAGTTTTGTTTTTGGTGAGGAAGGTCTCGAACTCACCGGCAGGGTATTGGACGGCCCCCGGCCAGGGCGAAATCACAAAGGGGATTATAGCACGGCGGACGGCGGCGGTCAAGGCGGAGCGCCGCCGCCGTTTACAGCGAATTCATTGCATTTTCCCGGAGCATACGGTAAAATAAGGCACAGAGAGGTGATCGATATGACAAATCAGCGCAAGCTGTTGTTTTTGGTGAACGCCCATGCGGGAAAGGAGGCCATCCGCAGCCATTTCCTGCGCATCGTGGACACCTTTGTGCGGGCGGGCTATGAGCCTACCGTTTATATCTCCCAGCGGGCGGGCGAGATGCCCGCCGTCGCCGCGAGAGAGGCGGAAAAGTATGACCTGGTGGTATGCTCCGGCGGAGACGGCACCCTCAATGAGACGGTGGACGGCCTGATGCGGCTGGAGCATCCGCCGGTGCTGGGCTATATCCCCGCCGGCACCACCAATGATTTTGCCACCAGCCTGGGCATCCCTAAAAATATGGAAAAGGCCGCCCGGACGGCGGTGGACGGCCTGGCGGTCCATGTGGATGTGGGCCGGCTCAACGAGCGGCATTTTGCCTATGTGGCGGCCTTCGGCGCCTTTACGGACGTGGCCTATGCCACCCCCCAGGACGCCAAAAACATTCTGGGAAAGCTGGCCTATCTGGTGGAGGGCGCCCAGCGGCTCACCAGCCTGCAGACCTATCACCTGCATCTGGAATATGACGGCGGGGAGACTGACGGCGAGTTCCTGGTGGGGCTGGTGAGCAACAGCAGCTATGTGGCCGGCCTGCCGGTGGGCAAGCTGGTGGACGCTTCCATGAACGACGGCCTGATGGAGGTCAATCTGGTGCGCAAGCCGCCCCTGATGATCGAACTGACAAGGGTCATCAGCAGGCTGCTAACAGGTGAGCTGGACCCGGAACTGGTGGTTTCCGTAAAGACACGGCAGCTGCGGGTGACCTCCCGGGAGCCGATCCCCTGGACGGTGGACGGGGAGTACGGCGGGCGGTACACCGACGCTGTCATTGAAAACCTGCCCCGGGCGCTGTGCATCAACGTGCCCTGGGGACAGGTCAAGCCCAAACGGAAATAAACCGGAAGGACGGGGAACGGTATGCTTTCCTTCCAAATGAAAAAATGGGACGGGGCGGTGTGCGCCCTGGTGCTGCTGGCGGCGCTGGTCCTGGCCGCCGGGCTGCGGCTTCAGGCCCGGGGCCGGGAGGCCACGGTGGTCATCAGCCGGGAGGGGCGCGTGCTCTATGAGGACCGGCTGGAGGGCCCGGACCGGGAGATCCCCGTGGACGGCGACTACCCCATGACCGTGGTCATCCGTCAGGGCCAGGTGTGGGTGGAGCAGTCCGCCTGTCCCGGGGGCGACTGCCGGGAGATGGGCAAGATCTCCGCGCCGGGACAGTCCATCGCCTGCCTGCCCAACCGGGTGACGGTGGCCGTCCGGGGAGACAGCCCGGTGGACCTGGTGGTGGGGTGAACGGTATGAAGCAGGTGCGAAAACTGGCGATGTGCGCCGTGCTCACCGCGTTGGCCCTGGGCCTGTCCTATGCCGAGCGGTTCATTCCCCTGGGACTGGTGGTGCCGCTGCCGGGCATCAAGCTGGGGCTGGCCAATGTGGTCACCCTGCTGACCCTGTGCCTGGTGGGGCCGGGGGCGGCCTTTTCGGTGCTTGTGGCCCGGTGCTTTTTGGGCAGCCTGTTCGCGGGCAGCCTGTCGGGGCTGGTGTTTTCCCTCACCGGCGGCCTGCTGGCCATGGGGGTGATGACCCTGCTGCGGAACAGCCGCCGCCTTTCGGTATACGGCGTCAGCGTCTGCGGCGCGGCGGCCCACAACGCCGGCCAGATCTGCGCCGCCATGCTGGTGATGAAGACCACCGTGGTGGTGTCCTATCTGCCGCTGCTGCTGGCGGCCGCGGTGGTATCCGGACTGATCACCGGCGGCGCCGCCGCCGGCGTGCTGAAGGCTTCCCGCGCGGCGGGCTTTTTGAAAAAGGAGAGAGATGCATGAACGAGTTGCAGACCCTGCAGAATGATATCGACCGGGCGCGGCGCATCGTCTTTTTCGGCGGCGCGGGCGTGAGTACAGAATCCGGCGTGCCGGATTTCCGCAGCCGGGACGGCCTTTACAGCCAGACCTGGAAATATCCCCCGGAGACCATTCTCAGCCACGACTTTTTTATGGAAAAAACCGCGGATTTTTACGCGTTTTACAAGCAGAAGATGCTGTTTTTGGACGTGAAGCCCAACGCCGCCCACAAAAAGCTGGCGGAGCTGGAGCAGGCGGGAAAGCTCACCGCCGTCATCACCCAGAACATCGACGGCCTGCACCAGGCCGCGGGCAGCAAAAACGTGCTGGAGCTTCACGGCTCGGTGCACCGCAACTACTGCACCCGCTGCGGCAGGTTTCATGATGTGCAGTTTGTGAAAAACAGCGTGGGCGTGCCCCTGTGCGAATGCGGCGGGGTGGTCAAGCCCGACGTGGTGCTGTACGGCGAGAGCCTGGACGGCCCCACCCTGGAAAAGGCGGTGGAGGCCCTGGGCAGCGCGGACCTGCTGCTCATCGGCGGCACCTCCCTGGCGGTGTACCCAGCGGCGGGACTGATCCAGTATTTCGGCGGGGACAGGCTGGTCCTGCTGAACCGGGACGTGACCCCCTATGACCGCCGGGCCTCCCTGTGCATCCGGGAGCCCATCGGCCGGGTGCTGGGGCAGATAAAGGTGCGGTGATCCCACCCTTTCCGGCACGGCCGGATGCAAACTCCATACGGTATACGGAAAACGGCGGTCCCCACGCAGGTGGGGACCGCCGTTGAGAGAGGTTTGTGTACAGGAAAGGAAGTGGATTATTCGACGATGTCGCCGAACATGGAGCCCCAACCGAAGCCGGGGACATACTGCTTCATGGGCAGTTCCAGACGATCAGAGAACATCTCGTAGTTGACGGCCTGGACCACGGGGATGCTGATGACATCTTCCAGAGCGATGATCTCCAGCTTCTGGGTCTCCTGGAGGATGGTCTCATAATCACCGGACTTCACAGCTTCACAAGCGGCAAACTGAGCCTCGAAGCGGTCGGTGTAGGTGAAGGTGGGACGGCCGGTATAATCCTTGGTATGGTAGTAATAGACCTGATAGGGCAGCGTACGGGACAGGCTGCGGCCCCAGTCCATCAGAACGATATCCCAGTTTTCGGGCTCGGTCTCCATGATGTCCAGGGACAGGCCGTCGGCCACGGTATAGGGTTCCACCTGGACCTGGCCGTGGAAGATCTCGGGCCATTCTTCCATGAACAGCTCGCAGCATCTGGAGCCTTCGCTGGAGCCGCCGGTGTTCAGCACCTTGACGGTGATGACGGTGTCGGCGGGCAGGTTGCGCTCTTCAAAGGCCTTCAGCAGGTACTCATAGGCCAGCTCGGGGTTGTAGCCGCAGACTTCGCCTTCGGCGCTCCAGCCCTCGATCATGTCCCAGACCTCTTTGCCGTACTTGGACTCACGGTAGGTCAGGCCGCTCTGGCTCAGGGCGCCGGCCATGCCGTTGATATAGGTGCCGGTGGGCTCCATGTGACCGAAGATATCCCGGGCGATGACTTCACGGTTCATGGCGTGGTACATGGCGCGGCCGAAGTTGATGCTGCCGCTGACGGGGTTGGAGGGGTTCTTCACGTTGACGTCAAAGTCATAGACCATGATGGAGGGATAGGACACCATGCGGGGGTCGTCGATATAGGTCTCGATGGTGCTGGTATCGGGGGACAGGGAATCCAGCTGGCCGGATTCAAACAGCTGCACCCGGGCGTTCATCTCGGGCACGATGCGGACCTGGACCTCGTCATAGTTGAAGTAATCGGCCAGCCAGTGGTCGGGGTTCTTCTTGTAGACCTGGACGGAGTCACGGGTCCAGCTGTCGAAGAAGTAGGGGCCGCAGCCCATCCAGTGATCCAGGTCGGTGCCGTACAGGGTGCGGGCGCCGCCGTCGGTCAGACCGGCGGTAAAGGTATCGGGATGGACGGGCAGGTTGGAGCGCAGGGTAAAGTGGGTGCAGACATCCTTCTCGTTGACGGGGGTGGCGGTGGTGATCTGGATGGTCATATCATCGATCTGCTTGATGCCCACTTCCTCCCAGTCCATAGTGGCGGGATGGCCTTCGGTACCCTGCAGCATATAGTCATAGGCGTTCTTGATGGTGATGGAGTCGTCCGCCAGGAAGATGGCCATGGGGTTGGACATCTTGGGATCCAGGACGGCCTTGAAGGTGAACATAAAGGTGTCGGCGGTGATGGGGTCGCCGTTATGCCACTTGGCGCCGTCACGGATGGTGAACTCCCAGGTCAGCTCGTCGATCTGCTTGGGCATATCGGCGGCCAGGTCGGGAATGTAGTGGTAACCCATGCCGTCATCGTTGGGGACGGCACGCCACAGGTAGGAATTGCACCAGGACAGGGGCGTGGAATTGGCCTCCTGGACAGTACCCATGCCGTTCAGGGTATCCACGTCGGTGGACAGATAGGTGTAGAAAATCTTGTAGTCTTCGTTGCCGGCGTTGGGATCGGTGGGGGTTTCGTTCTGGGAGTTGTTGGGTTCAGAGTTGCTGGAATTGGGCTGGTTGGTGTTCGCGTTGTTGTTGCTGCCGCAGGCGGTGGCCAGGGACAGCAGCATGACGGCGCAAACCACCAGGGCGATCAGTTTCTTACTCATGGATCGTAGCTCCTTTCATGCGGATCATTCTCCGGAGAGTCAACCGTCATCATCCGTTCCGCCCGGGAGTTGTGACTTCCCCGGACAGCTGGACCGGCCCGGTCTTGCTTTCCCGTAAACACTTCCTTTCTTGTTTCGCTGCTGTGGACCGGCGGATATAACAGTTGATTTTACAGTTTAGTATATCAAATTATCGAAAAAAGTCAATAAAAAAGAAAAATTGCCGAAGGCTGCGGCCATAGGATAGTTTGTTGAAAAAAGGAGCACTGTCATGATTCATATCGTGCTGTTGGAGCCGGAGATCCCTCAAAACACCGGCAACATTTCCCGCACCTGCGCGGTAACGGGAGCCCATCTTCACCTCATCGGGCCCATGGGCTTTTCCATCGAGGACCGCTGGCTCAAACGGGCGGGCCTGGATTACTGGGACCAGCTGGAGGTGTTCACCTATGACGGGTGGGACGACTTCCGGGCAAAGCACCCCCACGTGCGGCCATGGATGGCCTCGTCCAAGGCGGCCCGCAGCTATTGCGAGGCGCCCTATGAGCAGGACGACGTGTGGCTGCTGTTCGGAAAGGAGACAAAGGGCCTGCCCGAGGCGCTGCTGGAGAGCGACCCGGAGCGGGCCGTCCGCATCCCCATGCGGCCCGGCGCCCGGTGCCTGAACCTGTCCAACGCCGTGGCGGTGGTGGTGTACGAGGTGCTGCGCCAGCGGGACTTTTCCGGCCTGCAGGAACAGGGAAAGCTGGCCCGGTGACGGCAGGCCCGCCCCGCCGCCCGCTGCCCCCTTTTGTTGAGAACGCCGAAAATAGGAAGAAAAGCGCCGGGAATTCGGCTGTTTGATGGCCTTTTTGACTTGAAGTCGTGCCATTTGTATACTATAATCAGATTGATATGGGGTGAAGCACCCCAAAAACCAATCAATAACAGAACAAAAAGAGAATGCGAGGACGAGGGTATGAATTATCATAAGAAGTCCGTGAGGGACATCGACGTTTCCGGAAAGAAAGTTTTCCTTCGCTGCGATTTCAACGTGCCGCTGGATGACAACGGCCAGATCACCGATGACATCCGCATCCGCGGCGCTCTGCCCACCATCCGCTACCTGCTGGAACAGGGCGCGGCCATCATCCTGTGCTCCCATCTGGGCCGCCCCAAGGGCAAGGTGGTCCCCAAGCTGAGCCTGAAGCCCGTGGCCCAGGCCCTGGAGGAATTCCTGAACATCAAGGTGCCCATGGCCGAGGATATCAACGGCCCCATTGCCCAGATGATGGCCAACGGCATCCGCCCCGGCCAGGTCATGCTGCTGGAAAACATCCGCTTCCGTCCCGAAGAGGAGGCCAATGACCCCGATTTCGCCAAGAGCCTGGCGGCGCTGGCGGACATCTATGTGAACGACGCCTTCGGCACCGCCCACCGGGCCCATGCCTCCACCGCCGGCATCGCCGACTATCTGCCCGCCGTCTGCGGCTTCCTTATTGAAAAAGAGATCACCACCATGGGCAAGGCCATGGAAAACCCCGAGCATCCCTTTGTGGCCATTCTGGGCGGCTCCAAGGTCAGCGAAAAGCTGAAGCTTATCGAAAAGCTGCTGGTGGAACACTGCGACACCGTTCTGGTGCTGGGCGCCATGTCCTATACCTTCCGCAAGGCGCTGGGCGGCAGCATCGGCAATTCCCTCTGCGAGGACTCCATGGTGGAGGAGATGGGCCAGCTGATGGAGCGGGCCAAGGATATGGGCTGCAACCTGCTGCTGCCCGTGGACAACGTGGTGGCGGACAAGTTTGACAACGACGCCGACATCAAGGTGGTCCCCGCCGGCCAGATCCCCGACGGCTATATGGGCATGGACATCGGCCCCGCCACTGCCGAGATCTACTCCCGCATCATCGAATCCGCCCGCACCGTGGTGTGGAACGGCCCCGCCGGCGTCTTTGAGATGCCCAACTTTGCCCACGGCACCCAGGCCATCGCCACCGCCGTGGCAAAGGTAAAGGGCGTGTCCATCATCGGCGGCGGCGACTCCGCCGCGGCCATCGACAGCATGGGCTTTTCCCGCCATGTCACCCACATCTCCACCGGCGGCGGCGCTTCGCTGGAGTTTTTGCAGGGCATGGAGCTGCCCGGCATCGCCTGTCTGGACGACGCCGAATAACAGAATAAGAGGCATTTTATGAATCTGAGATACCGTAAGACCATCATTGCCGGAAACTGGAAAATGAACCTCAATGAGGAGGAAGCCCGGCAGTTCATCCGCCAGCTCAAGCCCCTGGCCGCCGAGGCCAGGTGGTGCGACGTGGTGCTGTGCGTCCCCTTTTTGCAGATCCCCGCGGCGGTAAAGGCCGCCCGGGGCACCAAGATCGCCATCGGCGCCCAGAACTGCCATTATGAGCCCAAGGGCGCTTATACCGGCGAGATCTCCTGCGGGATGCTGGCGGAGGCCGGGGTGAAATATGTGATCATCGGCCACAGCGAGCGCCGGCGGGACAGCAACGAGTCCGACGCCCTGGTGAACAAAAAGGTGCTGGCCGCCCTGCAGTTCGGGCTGCGGCCCATCATCTGTGTGGGCGAGACGCTGGAGATGCGGGACAACGACGTCACCCTGGACGTGGTGCGGATGCAGGTCAAGACCGCCCTGCGGGGTGTTATGCTGGAGCAGCTCCGCCGGGTCACCATCGCCTATGAGCCCATCTGGGCCATCGGCACCGGCTACACCGCCACCGCCCAGCAGGCCAACGAGGTCAACAGCGTCATCCGGCAGGTGCTGCGGGATCTTTACGGCGCCCGGGCGGCCCGGGCGGTGTCCATCCTTTACGGCGGCAGCATGAACGTCAGCAATGCCCGTGAGCTGCTGGCCCAGCCCGACGTGGACGGCGGCCTCATCGGCGGCGCGTCCCTGAAAACCGAAAGCTTTGCAAAAATCATCGAGGCGGCGAATCAGCAATGAACAAAAAACCTCTGTTGCTTATGATCCTGGACGGCTGGGGCATCGCCCCGCCCTCCCCGGCCAACGCGGTGACCTGCGCCCGCACACCCAATCTGGACAGGCTGTTTGAGACCTGTCCCCATGCCCGGCTGGACTGCTCCGGAGAGCACGTGGGCCTGCCCGAGGGCCAGATGGGCAACAGCGAGGTGGGCCACACCAACATCGGCGCCGGCCGGGTGGTCTATCAGGAGCTGACCCGCATCACCCGGGATATCCGGGACGGCAGCTTTTTTAAAAATCCCGCCCTGCTGGCGGCGGTGGAGCACGCCAAGCAAACCGGCGGCACGGTGCATCTCATGGGCCTGCTGTCCGACGGCGGCGTCCACAGCCACCTGATCCACCTGTTTGCCCTGCTGGACCTGTGCGAGAAGCATAAGGTCAAAACCTGCGTCCACAGCTTTTTGGATGGACGGGACACCCCGCCGGAAAGCGGCGCGGACTTTGTCCGCCGGCTGGAGGAACGGATGGCGGAGCTGGGAGAGGACTTCCGCATGGGGGTCATCTGCGGCCGGTTCTACGCCATGGACCGGGACAAACGGTGGGACCGCCTGCAAAAGGCCTATGACGCCCTGGTGCTGGGAAAGGCCCACACCGTCAAAAAGGGCGGCAAGGCGGTGGAGGAATCCTATCAAAAGGGCATTACCGACGAGTTTCTGGAGCCTGTCCGGGTGGAGGGCGCGCGGCGCATCGAAAGCCGGGACAGCGTGATCTTCTACAACTTCCGGCCCGACCGGGCCAGAGAGCTGACCCGCGCCCTGTGCGATGATGCCTTTGACGGCTTCCGCCGGGAAAACGGCGCGGTGAAGCCCCATTTCGTCTGCTTTACCCAGTACGATGCCGCCATGCCCAATGTGGAGGTGGCCTTCAAGCCGCAAAAGCTGGAAAACATCTTCGGCCAGTACATCGCGGAGCAGGGCCTGACCCAGCTGCGCATCGCCGAAACGGAAAAATACGCCCACGTGACCTTTTTCTTCAACGGCGGCGAGGAGCGAGTCTTCCCCGGCGAGGACCGGGTGCTCATCCCCTCGCCCAAGGTGGCTACCTATGACCTGCAGCCGGAAATGTCCGCCTTTGCGGTGGCGGACGCCTGCGTGGAGCGCATCGAAAGCGGGGCCTATGACGTGATCGTTCTGAACTTCGCCAACTGCGACATGGTGGGCCACACCGGCGTCATGGAGGCGGCGGTAAAGGCTGTGGAGGCCGTGGACGCCTGCGTAGGACGGGTGATCGGCGTCCTCCGGAAGGCGGGGGGCACAGCCCTCATCACCGCCGACCACGGCAACGCCGAATGCATGGAAGAAAACGGCGTGCCTTTTACCCAGCACACCACGGGGCAGGTGCCGGTCCTGCTGGTGGACGGTGGGGACCGCATTTCCGACGGCGCCTTGTGTGACCTGGCCCCCACCATGCTCAAGCTGCTGGGCCTGAGCCAGCCGGCGGAAATGACCGGAAAGAGCCTGGTGTAAAGGACAGGACCCTGTCATCCTGAGACAAGCCGAAGAAGCTCAAGGCAAGCCCGCGGTCAGAGCTCCAAACCCCGCGGGACAGGGCAGAACGCCCGCCGCCCCCCATTTTCTGCACCCCCCGTGCGCACAACACGGTTTATTACAGGAGGAGACAACAATGAAAAAATTTCTCGAGATCATCGACATCGTCGGCCGCGAGATCATGGACAGCCGCGGCAATCCCACCGTGGAGGTGGAGGTCTATGTGGAGGACGGCCTGAACACCTACTGCGGCCGGGCCGCCGTGCCCTCCGGCGCTTCCACCGGCATTTACGAGGCCTGTGAGCTCCGCGACGGCGACAAGAGCCGTTATCTGGGCAAGGGCGTGCTCAAGGCCGTGGACGCCGTCAACGGCGAGATCGCCGAGACCCTCACCGGCATGAACGCCATGGACCAGGCCCTCATCGACAAGACCATGATCGACCTGGACGGCACCCCCAACAAGACCCGCCTGGGTGCAAACGCCATCCTGGGCGTGTCCCTGGCCTGCGCCCGCGCCTCTGCCGAGGCCCTGGGCCTGCCCCTGTACGCCTATATCGGCGGCCCCAACGCCAAGACCCTGCCCGTGCCCATGATGAATATCCTCAACGGCGGCGCCCATGCCACCAACAACGTGGACATCCAGGAGTTCATGATCATGCCCGTGTCCGCGCCCTCCTGGCGCGAGGCCCTGCGCCGCTGCTCCGAGGTGTTCCACACCCTGAAGACCGTGCTGAAGGAAAACGGCACCCCCGCCGCCGGCGTGGGCGACGAGGGCGGCTACGCCCCCAACCTGAAGAAGGACGAGGACGCTCTGAAGGTCATCGTCCGGGCCATCGAAAAGGCCGGCTACAAGCCCGGTGAGGACTTTATGATCGCTATTGACGCCGCCACCTCCGAGTGGTACAACGAGGAGACCGGCTGCTATGACCTGCCCAAAGCCAAAAAGACCATGACCCGCCAGCAGATGGTCAATATGTGGAAGAAGTTCGTGGACAACTACCCCATCATCTCCCTGGAGGACGGCATGGGCGAGAACGACTGGGAAGGCTGGGCCATGCTCACCAAGGCCATCGGCAGCCGGGTCCAGCTGGTGGGGGACGACCTGTTCGTCACCAACGTCCAGCGCCTGTCCACCGGCATTGAAAAGGGCGTTGCCAACGCCATCCTCATCAAGGTCAACCAGATCGGCACGCTGACCGAGACTCTGGACGCCATCCAGATGGCCAACCGGGCGGGCTACACCGCCGTGGTGTCCCACCGCTCCGGCGAGACCGAGGATACCACCATTGCGGACATCTCCGTGGCCCTCAACGCCGGTCAGATCAAGACCGGCGCCCCCTCCCGCACCGACCGGGTGGCCAAGTACAACCAGCTGCTCCGCATCGAGGAGGAGCTGGGCGAAGTGGCCCAGTATCCCGGCCGGAAGGCGTTTTTCAATCTGTAAGAGCCCATAAGCGCGGCACTTGCCCCGCTGCGCCCAGCTCCGGGGTCCCCGTCAAAGCCCAGCAAAGCGGGTTTGGCGGGGGTGAGGCGGCACCGTGAAGCGGATCAGGGCGCTGCCGCAGGCAGCGCCCGCAAAAAGCGGTTCGTGTGACGCCGACGGGCGAAGTGGCCCGGTATCCCGGCCGGAAGGCGTTTTTCAACCTGTAAAGGAAAGCAAACAACCGAAAAGGGCGGCATCAGCCGCCCTTTTTCACACCTGCAACGCTCCGTTGCGGCTTTGTCCGCGGCCGTTGATAGACCCGGACGCCTGTTTCTGCTACCATAAGACCCAAGGAGGAACACGCATGCTGCAAGAGAACATCTATACCCTCCGCCGGAAGGCGGGCCTTTCCCAGGAGCAGCTTGCCGAACGGCTGGAGGTGACCCGGCAGACGGTCTCAAAGTGGGAGACCGGCCGTTCGGTGCCCGACCTGGAAAAGCTGGAGACCATGGCCCGTGTGTTCGGTGTGACCCTGAACGAGCTCACAGGAACAGAGGAGCCTGCACCCGGACAGCCCGCGGCCCGCACCGGACACATGGGGATGGCGCTGTGCGTGGCGGGGGCGGGCTGCCTGATCCTTTTGGGCGTGCTGTCGCTGGCGGCGCCGCAGACGGCAGAGCAGGTCAACGCAAGCTCCACGGTGACCATCAACGGCAGCGGCCTGCTCATGTGCCTCAGCGCGGCAGTGATGGCCGTAGGCGCGTGGCTCCTCCTGAAACGAAAATAGAAAAAACAGGAGGAAACAGGATGAAAAAGGCTTTGTATGTACTGGCCGCGCTGCTGGCCGTGGGGGCACTGCTGTTCGTGTGCAGCGGCTTCGCAAGGCGGACCGACGTGTATGCAGGGACATTTGAGCTGTCGGAGGACGGAAAAACCATGACGCTGCATACCGGCGTCATGAGCTCCATGGGCTATACCCGGGCCCTTCGGACGGAACGGGTGGGGACGACCCTGCGCTGCACCTTTTATGCCGCTTTCGGCGGGCTGAACAGCAGGATCGGCGCGCAAAATGTCTTTGACATCCCGGTGGAGGGCTGCACCGAGATCGCCTTTTTCCGGGGCGGCGGTGTGTGGACGCCCGCCCTTCAGAAAGACCCGGCCACCGGGGAATGGATCCGGTGCGGGTGAGATCCCGCAGGGGTGGACCCCGCTGCCATCCCGGGCGTGCCGGGGGCTCTTAAGGGATGCCTGCCGTGAGTTCCTTTGCCTGCGCTTCCCTCAGGATGACACAAAATTGCCGCAAAACAAAGAAAAACCCGCTCGTTTGAGCGGGTTTTCTGCGTTTTGGGATGTGCTTCAGAACAGGGGCACCACGGCGCCGTCGTAGGTCTCCTCGATATAGGTCTTGATCTTGTCGGACTTGAGCACCTCCACCAGGGCCTTGACGGCATCGTTGTTCTCGTTGCCGGCCTTGACGGTGATCACGTTGGCATAGGCTTCGGCGGCGGCTCCGTCGGCGGCCTCCACGGCCAGGGCCTCAGACACCTTCAGACCGGCGTCGATGGCGTAGTTGCCGTTGATGACGGCCACATCCACATCCTGCAGGGTGGTGGTCAGCAGCTGGGCCTCCAGCTCCACGATCTCGTAGTTGTGGGGGTTGGAAGCAATGTCGCTCTTGGTGGCGGACAGGCCGACGCCCTGCTTCAGGGTGATCAGGCCTTCCTGCTCCAGCAGCAGCAGGGCACGGGCCTCGTTGGTGCCGTCGTTGGGAACGGCGATCTGAGCGCCGTCAGGCAGCGCGTCCAGAGAGGCGGTCTTGCCGGCGTAGATGCCGAAGGGCTCGTAGTGGATGGCGGCCACGCTCACCAGATGGGTGCCGTTTTCCTCGTTGAAGTTGTTCATGTAGGTGATGTGCTGGAAGTAGTTGGCGTCCAGGGAGCCGTCCTCCACGGAGTTGTTGGGCTGGACATAGTCGTTGTACTCAACGATCTCCAGGGTGTAGCCCTTTTCGGCCATCAGGTCCTTGGCGACCTCCAGAATGTCGGCGTGGGGAGCGGGGGTGGCGCCCACCTTGATGGTCTTCTTGGAGCCGGAGCTGCCGCAGGCAGCCAGGGACAGGCACAGCACCAGCGCCAGTGCCAGGGCAAAAATCTTCTTTTTCATGGTTCATTTCTCCTTTGTGTTTCTGTTGTTTGTTTTAACAAAAATGACCGTGAAAGGATCATTTGTTGATACGTTTGTCGGTGCGGATGCTGAGCCGGGTACCCACGGACTGGATGATCTGCACCAGGATCACCAGCAGGATGACCGCCACATAGAGGACGATGGTCTGGCCGCGGGCGTAGCCACGCATCAGGGACATGGCGCCCAGACCGCCGCCGCCGATGGCGCCGGACATGGCGCCGTAGCTGAGGATGGTGATGGTGGCGTTGGTAGCGCCGTTGATAAGGGAGGGCTTGCACTCTGGCAGCATTACTTTGGTGACGATCTGCCAGGTGGAGCAGCCCATGGACTGGGCCGCCTCGATGACGCCCCGGTCCATCTCCCGGAGACTGGCCTCCACCAGCCGGGCCACATAGGGGGCCGCCGCCACGGTCAGGGGAACGATGGTGGCCGCCGTGCCCACGGAGGTGCCCAGGATCAGCCGGCTCAGGGGCATCACCACCACCATCAGGATCAGGAAGGGGATGGAGCGCAGCAGGTTGATCACGGCGTTCAGCACCCGCATCAGGGTCTTGGGCAGGGGGCGGACGCCGCCCTCCTCGCCGGTCACCAGCAAAATGCCCAAGGGCAGGCCGATGACATAGGCCAGCACCGTGGCCGCCAGGGGGGCGTACAGGGTCTCCCAGATGGCGAAGGGGATGTTTTCCGGGTTCAGAAGGAACTCCAGCTGCTCGGGCACCTTTCGGAAGCCCAGATTTTCAAAAAACAGGGTCAGCGTCTCAAGCATGGTGGTCCTGCACCTCCTCTACGGTGATGTTGGGCTGGGCGCGGAGATACTGCAGCGCCTTTGCCTGCAGGTTGGGGTCGTCGGGCAGGCCCAGCAGCATGGTGCCGAAGGCGCGGCCGTCGATGTTCCGGGTGTCGGCGCCTAGAATATTGGCTTTCACGCCGCAGTCGATGGCGAGAGAGGCGATGAGGGGCTGATAGGCCGTTCCGCCGTCAAAGGATACCCGGATGACCTTGCTGCCACGCAGGGTGTGCACCTCCGGGATGCCGGCGGGATAGACCAGCCGCCGGGCGGCGTCGGTGCGGGGATTGCGGAAGATGTCTTCCACCGCGCCGGCCTCGGCCACCTTGCCGCCGTCCAGAATGGCCACCCGGGAGCAGACCTCCTCGATGACGCTCATCTGGTGGGTGATGATGACCACCGTGACGCCCAGGGTCCGGTTCAGCTCCTTCAGCAGCGCCAGGATGGAGGCGGTGGTGGTGGGGTCCAGGGCGGAGGTGGCCTCGTCGCACAGAAGCACATCCGGCTCGGTGGCCAGTGCCCGGGCGAGGGCCACCCGCTGCTTCTGTCCGCCGGAAAGCTGGGCGGGATAGGCGTTGGCCTTGTCCTCCAGCCCCACTGTCCGCAGCAGCTTCAGGGCCCGCTCCCGGGCCTCGCGGGCGGGAACGCCCTCCAGCTCCAGGGGGAAGCACACGTTCTGCAGGCAAGAGCGCTGCATCAGCAGGTGGAAGCCCTGGAAGATCATGGAGATCTTCCGCCGGGCCAGCCGCAGCGCCTTTGTGGAGAGGGAAGTCAGCTGCTGGCCGTTTACCTCCACCGTGCCGGAGGTGGGGGTCTCCAGCAGGTTGATGCACCGGACCAGGGTGGACTTTCCGGCGCCCGACAGGCCGATGATGCCGAAGATCTCGCCCTTTTCCACCTCCAGGCTCACGCCGTCCAGGGCGTTGAAGGGGCTGCCGTCTACCAAAAAGGTTTTTGTGATGTTGTCAAGCTTGATAATGGGGGGCATACGCTGCCTCCTTTCAAAAATAAAAAAATCCTTGATGCCATGCATCAAGGACGAATAAAACATATCCGTGGTACCACCTTGGTTCACCGGACCCTCGCGGGACCCGGCCTTTGAGCGTGCCAGCACACGCCTGCGCGGTTACGGGCGCACCCGTCGCGGTCTAAAAGCTTCGACCGTGCAACTCCGAGACCATGTTCCCCGGACCCTTCCGCGCTCCTTTCCCACCAACCGGAGCTCTCTGTGCCGTATCTGACCGGATACTCTTCTCTTCATCGTCTTTTCCGATGTTCTGTTGTGAATGACTGTAGTTTACACGGTTTCCCCCCCATTGTCAATTAGTTGAAACCTGTAAAAATTGACGAAAACCCGGCAAAAATCCTGTGCATATTCAACAAAAGCCGCCCGGCTTGTCACCGGGCGGCTTTGGACATCGGGCGGACTTATTTGTGCTTTTTCTTCAGAACCACAGCCAGAACCGCCAGAACCACGGCGCAGACTGCCACGATGATGAGGGGCGTGGCGGCGCTCCGGGGCGCTTCCTCGTTCTGCTGGGGTTCGGCGGGAGTTTCGGGCTCCGCGGGGGTCTCGGGCTCAGCGGGAGTTTCAGGCTCGGCGGGCGCCGCGGGCGCGGGGAACTCCACAGAGGCCACATAGGTGGGTCCGTTGTTCACGATGATGTAGCAGGTGCCGGTCTGGGCGCCCAGGCTCTCGATCTTGGCGGAGTTGATGTAGATCTGGCCGTCGCCGTTGACGCTGCAGTAGATCATGGACTGGTTGGCGGTGGTGGGCTCCACGGGGTCGGGGAGCTGGGCGGTCTCGGACTTGTCGGTGATGACCAGCACGGTGCCGGCGTCCAACCGGGAGGTCTTGGCACCGAAGGACTTGTTCAGCACCACTTCCTGGCCGTCCACCATCAGGCGGTAGGCATCCTTGTCACCGGTGTATTCCAGAGTGGCGGGGATGCGGGCGGGGGCGTCCTGGCCAGCGTTCTGCTCAGGCTCGGCAGACACCACATAGGCCAGGCGGCCGGACCAGGCCGTCTCCAGCTGGTCGGCCCGGTAGCGGCGGTGGGCGCAGGAAGCGTCGCCGGTGGCGGCAGAGTCATTGCTGTAGAAATAGTCCACGCCGTCGATGGTCTCGTAGCCCACGATGACGATCAGATGGCCGGAGGTGTCGCCGGCAGCGCCGTTTTCCAGATAGGGGTTGTTGCCGGTGGTCCGGCTGGAATAGCGCACCGACATGGCCACGCTGCGGCCGCAGGCCAGCTCCTCACGGACAAAGTCCAGGTCCGCGTAGTGGCAGTAGGCGCTGTAGCCGTAAGCACCGGCGGCGGCCACGGTAAAGGGCCAGTTGCCGAAGCCCTGGTAGTTGAAGTCAAACTCCCGCAGGGCCACTTCCTCGGGAAGCAGGTCCAGGGCGCTGTTGCGGTCATTGAGCAGCATGGTCATGGAGGTGGGGCTGCAGATGACGCTGCCGATGGCGGAGTCCCGGATCATCTGGGAGTAGCAGGGGGTGTCCAGCAGCACCTTTTCGGGCAGCTCCATGCCGGCATTGGGATGGTAGGTGGGGATGGCCTGGCCCTCCAGCGTGTTTTTGGAGGTGGTGCACACCTGGCGCAGGGTGGGGGTGACGGCGGCGTCATCGGAATGGAGCACGGCCATCAGCTGGATGCGGGAGGAGGTCTCGCCCTTGCTGCCCAGAATGATCAGGGTGTCGGTGTCCACCTCGGCCAGCGTCTCGGAGGTATCGGCGGAGCCGCGCTTGACAGAGGTGCCCCACTTGCCCCAGGACAGCCAGCCGGACCACTGGTCATACATATCCACATAGGCCCGGGCCTTGATCTCCACCCAGGTGCCATCGGGGGTGTCGGCGCCCCAGCTGGCGACCAGGTATTCAAAGGCGGGAACGTCCAGCTCGGGAGAGGTCCAGACGCCCTCGGTCTGGCCGGCGGCCAGGCGCAGGGCGCCGTCGCCCACGTCTGCGGCGACCTCCAGGTTTTCCAGTGTGCCCTGGTTCCAGGCATCGGCGGAGGTGATGCGGATGAAGTTGTCCTGGCGGACGTCGCCCCAGGTGGAGGCGTCCTGGGCGAAGACGCATACGCTGAGCGCGGCGCACAGGGCGGCGCACAGCAGCAGGCACAGTGCTTTTTTCAGATGTTTCATGACGGCAGATCCTTTCTCTTTATCTGTATTTGCAAAATAAAAACAAGAAAAGCGCGGGGAAATGCATCAGATCAGGCCCTTTTCCTTGCAGAACTGCATGAAATAGGCGTAGTTTTCCTCCAGCAGCCTGGGAGTGTCCAGCTCATAGGGACAGTGGCTCCGGCACAGGCCGCAGTGGAGGCAGTTTTCGATGGTCTTCATCTTTTCGATCCATTCGGGGGTGGTGAACCGCTGCCAGACGGCCCGGCCCAGCATCAGGGTCATGCGGGCGGCGTCGGAAATGGGGATGCCGGCGGGACAGGTCTTCATGCAGTAGCCGCAGCCCCGGCAAAAGTCGCCCTGCAGTTCCCGGCGGTCCTGTTCCATGATGGCCTCCAGCTCCGGGGTGCAGGTGACGCCCTCCTCCGCGGCGGTGAGGAAGTCATCCAGCTCGGACTGCTTCTGCACGCCCCAGATGGGCACCACGTTGTCGTACCGGGTGAAGAAGGCATAGGCCGCCCGGGGGCTGGAGATCAGGCCGCCGCTCATGCCCTTCATGGCGATGAGGCCCACATTGTGCTCCCGGCATACCCGGATCAGCTCCAGATCCTTGTCCGAGGCCAGATAGCACAGGGGGAACTGGACGGTGTCGTACAGGCCGCTTTTCGCGGCGGCGATGGCCACGTCGATGCGGTGGGCGGTGATGCCGATGAACCGGGTCTTTCCCTGTCGCCGGGCCTCCACCAGCGCCTGATAGGCGCTGTCGGGATCGTTGGGGTCGGGCAGCTCGGGGATGCAGTGCAGCTGCCAGATGTCCACGTGGTCGGTCTTCAGGTTGGCAAGGGAGGTCTCCAGGTCAGCCAGGGCGGCCTCCCGGGTGCGGGCCATGGTCTTGGTGGCCAGGATGATGTTTTCCCGCACATCGGCCAGGCCCAGGCCGATCTTGTGCTCACTGTCGGAATAGGCCCGGGCCGTGTCAAAAAAGTTCACGCCCCGGTCATAGGCATAGCGCAGCAGTCCGGCGGCCTCGCTGTCGGAGATCCGCTGGATGGGCAGCGCGCCAAAGCTGTTTTCGGTGACCATCAGGCCGGTGCGGCCCAGACACTTCTGTTTCATAGCTTATTCCCCCGTTTCTTCGTTTACCACACGCTTCAGACCCGCGTCGGTGTCAGTCATGTACCACCGGCCGTCCAGGCACACCATGGGCATGACGCCCACGAACTCCTGGGCGCTCTGGTCGCCGGTGAGGGTCAGGCGGAAGGCAACCGTGCGGCAGCGCTGGGCGTTGCTGTAGGTCTGCCGTACCTGGGCCAGGTCAGAGGCGGACTCGGCGGAGACGGACAGGATGTCCACCGTCACGCGCACATTGTCGCCCACCATGGACATGGCCTCCACCCGCCAGGCCATCATCTGGTTGAAGTTGGTGCCGCCGGCGGTGGCGGTGTCATAGTAGCTCTGCTGCCGGTCGGGCACCAGGCAGTCCACCACCGCGTCCATGCCGCCGCCGTTTTCCGCATACATGGCGGTGTAATACTGGGTCAGGGTGGCTTTTTCAGAGCCGCGGCCGGTGCTGCCCAGCACGGCGATGAGGATGACGGCCAGCACCACCGCCGCGGCGGCGGCAGCCATCAGGATCAGGTTTCGCTTTTGCTTGTTCATAAACAGTCTCTCCCTTTGGGTTTGAAATGGGGAACGGCGCTCACAGCGCCAGGATCATCTCTTCGGCGGCCCGGGCGCAGGCTTGAGCGCGGCTGTCGGCCTCCGGAAGGGTGGGGCCCTGCATCAGGGCGTAGATCTTGATCTTGGGTTCGGTGCCCGAGGGACGGACCACCAGGGCTTCGCCGGTGTCCAGCTCGTAATAGACCACATTGGAGCCTGCGATGCCGGTGGGGGTGACGGAGGCGCCTTCATAGCGCCGGCCGCAGTCATAGTCCCGCCAGGCGCGGACGCCCACGCCGCCGATGGCCCGGGGCGGGTCCTTCCGCAGGCCGGCCATGATGGCGGCCATGCGGCGCATACCGTCCTGCCCGGGCAGCATCACGTTGCGGGTGTTTTCCCCGAAGCAGCCGTACCGGGCGGAAAGCTCCTCCAGACCGTCCAGCACGGTCATGCCCCGGCTGTGGTACCAGGCCGCCATCTCGCACAGCAGCAGGGCGGCCACAACGCCGTCCTTGTCCCGGGCGTGGTCGCCGATCATGTAGCCGTAGGATTCTTCAAAGGCCAGAACGTACCGGTATTTGCCCTCCGCTTCCAGCTCCGCCACCTTTTCCGCCATGAATTTGAAGCCGGTAAAGGTGTTGAAGCAGGCGGCCCCGTGGGCCTGGGCGATCTTTTCGGGCAGGGAGGAGGTGACGATGGTCTTGACCAGGGCGGGGTGGGAAGGCAGAATGCCCTTTTGTCCGCCCACGGTGAGGATGTAGTTCAGCAGCAGGGCGCCGGTGCGGTTGCCGGACAGGGGGACGTACCGCCCGCTCCGGTCCCGGACCACGATGCCCACCCGGTCGGAATCCGGGTCGGTGCCCACGATGAAGCCCGCGTTCTGCTTCCGGGCCAGCCCGATGGCCAGGGCAAAGCCCTCCGGCTCCTCCGGGTTGGGGCTGGCCACTGTGGGGAAGGTGCCGTCCGGGGCCAGCTGCTCCGGCACAGGGAGGAGGTTTTCCAGCCCGGCCAGGCGCAGCACCTGGGGCAGGATGAAGCCGCCCACTCCGTGAAAGGCCGAATACACGATGCCCAGCTGTCCGCCGTGACTGGCCAGCAGCTCGGGAGCGATGGCGCACCGCAGCACCGCGTCGATGTACTTCTGGTCAAAATCGGCCTCCAGCCAGGTGAGGGGGGCCGGGTCAGTGCAGGTCATCCGGGGAGCCAGGGGGTCGATCCGGGCCATTTCCGCCGCCACCAGCGCCGCTTTGTCCGGCGGGAGCTGGGCGCCCCCCTGCCAATAGACCTTATAGCCGTTATAAGCCTTGGGATTGTGGCTGGCGGTGACGTTGATGCCCGCCGCCGCGCCGAAATACCGCACGGCAAAGCTGAGCTGCGGGGTGGGGCGGCACTGGCGGAACAGCCACACCGGGATGCCGTGGCAGCGCATCACATGGGCGGCCTCCCGGGCAAACTCGTCAGAGTTGCGGCGGCAGTCATAGCAGATGCACACGCCCCTGTCCCCCAGGCCCGCCTGCAGGATCACCCGGGCGAAGGCGGCGGTGGCCTGGCGGATGATGTATTCGTTCATGCGGTTCAGACCCATGCCCATCACGCCCCGGAGGCCGGCGGTGCCGAACTCCAGCGTGCGGTAAAAGCGGTCGTTGATCTCAGCTTCATCGGTGAGGGCGGCCAGTTCGGCACGCTGCTCGCCGGTGAGCACGGCGGCGTCCCGCCAGCGGAGGTATTCCGCATTTTGCGTCATATCCATGCTCCTTTCCATGGGCGGTTTTTGTATTTTAACATTATAGCATCATTTGCGGCGCCTTTCCAGTCTTTCTTTTGCTTTTCGGAGAAAGGGGGAATTTGACACATCCGGCAGGGGCGGGGTATACTGGTGCAAACCAATGCCGTAAAAGGGAGGCGTTTTGTGTGAATGACCGTCATTATGACCCCTTCGGCCCGGGAATGGCCCGGCTGCCCGCGCCGGAACCGCCCAAGCGGCGGCACCGCCGCCCGGCACGCTGGCTGGCACGCTGGCTGGCGGGGGTGCTGCTGGCAGGCCTGCTGCTGACGGCCTCCGGCCTGGGCTCGGTGTGCCTGTATGTGTGGCTCACCGGCCGCCAGGTGGATCTCACCGGGCGGGAGATCGTCTTTGACCAGATCCGGGCCGACCGGGAAAACGCCCTCTCGGTGCCCGAGGTATACGAGCGGTGCCGGCCCTGGGTGGTGACCCTGCAGGTCCGGAGCGCCGGGGGCGGAGGCGGCTTCGGCACAGGCATCGTGCTCACCGCGGACGGCTATATCCTCACCTGCGCCCATGTGGTGGACCTGAGCGACCCCGTTATCTCCGTGGAGACCTGCGACGGCAGCGCGTTTGACGGAACGGTGGTGGCGCTGGACCGCCAGACCGACGTGGCCGTGGTCCACATCCCTGCCCTGGGGCTGGAGCCGGCGGAGCTGGGCAGCAGCGGCCAGACGCTGGTGGGAGAGACGGCCATCGCCCTGGGCAATCCCCTTGGGCCGCAGTTTTCCGCCACCCTCACCTGCGGCATTTTGTCCGCCCGGGAGCGGACGGTGACCATCGACCGGTATGTGATGACCCTTCTGCAGTTTGACGCGTCGGTGTCCCCGGGCAATTCCGGCGGCCCGCTGCTCAACAGCCTGGGACAGGTCATCGGCATGGTCAACGCCAAGGTGGACGACGACCAGGTAGAGGGCATCGGCTTCGCCATCCCCATCGACCAGGCAGTGACCGTGGCCCAGGACCTGATCCGTTACGGCTATGTGCAGCAGCGGCCCTGGCTGGGCATCACAGTCCGGGACCGGACCGACCTGTCCCGGGGACCGGAGGGGGTGCTGGTCATCGACATCAGCCCGGACAGCGCCGCCCAGGCCGCGGGGCTGCAGGTGGGTGACTGGATCATCGCCTTCAACGGCCAGAGCACTCCCACCTCCGCCCTGCTGAACTATGAAAAGGACAAGTGCGCCGTGGGAGACAGGGCGGAGCTGACCGTCCTGCGGGAGGGCCGGCAGCTGACCCTCGCCTGCCAGCTGGGGGCCATGCCCGGGACGGAGGAAAACTGAAAATAAAAAAGTTCAAGCTGTGTTCATGATTCCGCAACACATTCCAAGTAAAACTGTGGTATAGTTCCTGATGTCAAGTAAATGGATTGTAACACCTCATTTCCCCTTTTATCTCTTTTTCCCTATTGTAAAGGCAAAAGCCCGCCGGTCTCCCGGCGGGCTTTTGCTGTATGGTACACAGGAACTTTTATAAAAGATAGCCGGCGGTGGCATAAACGATGCTGTACACCGCCACGGTGGGGATCTTCAGCAGCAGAAGGAGCAGAAAGCGCTTCCAGGTCATGTCGCTCAGGCCCGCCACCAGGCACAGGGCGTCGTCGGGGAACAGGGGCAGCAGGATGGCCGCGGCAAACAGCCGGTCAAACTTTTTGCCGTCGTGGAGCCAGCGGAAATATTTTTCCCGGTCGCCCTCCTCCAGCAGGTGCCGCACCAGCGGCTGACCGAAGCGCCGCGCCAGAAAAAAGTTCAGGCTGGAGCCCAGATAAGAGCCCAGCAGGTTGTAAAACAGGCCCGGCCAGGGCCCGAAGATCAGTACGCCGCCGGCGTGGACGATGCCGCCGGGGATAAAGGCCATCAGGATCTGCAGCACGTGCAGCAGCAAAAAAATGACGGGCGCCCAGGCGCCCTTGGACCGGATGAAGGACTGCAGGGTATCCAGACTGCGGAACAGGCCCATGCGCCAGCCCTGCAGGCACAGGAGCATGAGCACGGCGAAAAACAGCACGCCGCCGGCGCGCATCAGATTCCGCACCAGGTGGGAGCGGGGTTTGTCGTTCATGGCGGGGCCTCCTTTCCGAAAAGCTGTGACCCTGCGCGGCGTACCGGACGCCGGAAAGTCCACGACTGTTATACCATGCCCCCGGGCGGCGCCGCAAGGGCTTTTATCCAATATTAAGAAAATCTTTGACAATTTATAAAAGAATCATTCCTTTTCTTCCGGGGAAACCGCGTAATTTTCGGGTGCAATCTGCAAACAAATGTGCTATAATAAAAAAATTAACAAGGGCCCGCCCTCCGGCGGCCCATTTCAGAAAGGATCGAGAAAGCAAACCATGCTGGAGTTCCAACCCCTGACCCTGCAGGACATCACCGTCCTGCGGCCCTATTTTCACAAACAGCCCAGCCGTATCTGCGACAGCACGGTGGGCGGCACCTTTTTGTGGCGGGACTATTTCCGCACCGCCTATGCCCAGGCGGAAGGCTCGCTGTTCCTCCGGTCGGAGATGCCCGGCAGCGGAGAGATCATTTATTCGGTGCCCATGGAGGGCGACGAGACCCTGGCCCTGCGCAGGCTCAAGGAGCACTGCGACGGAGAGGGCCACCCCATGACCCTGTCCACCGTTTCGGCGGAGGATCTTCCCCTGATCCGGTCCTTGTGGCCCGATGCCCGGGTGGAGACCATCCCCGAATGGGCGGACTATCTGTATGAGGCGGAGGACCTGAAGGAGCTGGCCGGGAAAAAATACGCCGCCCAGCGCAACCACATCAGCCGGTTCAACCGCCTGTATCCCGACTGGAGCTTTACGCCCATCACCCCCGCCAACCTGGAGGCGGTGCAGGAGTTCTTCGCCTGGTTCGCCCAGGTCCATGACAAGGATTCCGACACCTTCCGGGAGGATGAGCGCAAGGTATCCGAGGTGCTGAACAACTTTGACCTGTACGGCTTTACCGGCGGCGCCGTGTGGGCCGAGGGGCGCATCGTGGCCATGTCCCTGGGAGAACGGCAGGGCGACACCCTGTACGTCCACATCGAAAAGGCCGATATCCGCTATCACGGCGCCTATCAGATGATCGTTCAGCAGTTCGCACGGTATGCCTGCACCGGAGAGATCCGCTACATCAACCGGGAGGACGATGCCGGGGACGAGGGCCTGCGGAAAAGCAAGCTGGCCTGGCGCCCCTGTCAGTTGTTGGACAAGTACCTGGTGCATATTGATTGAAAAATACAGTTTGAGGTGATAAAAAATGCCGATCTGGGTGGCGGTCTTACTGGGCGCGGTGCAGGGACTGGCAGAGTTTCTGCCCATTTCCTCCTCGGGACACCTGGCGCTGATGCAGGCGCTGGTGGATTTTGAATCGTACAACGTGGACGCGGTGGCCTTTGACCTGGTGCTCCATCTGGGCACCCTGGTGGCGGTGGTCATCGCCTTTTGGGAGGACGTGAAGACCCTGGTCCTCTCCTTTTTCCGCTGGGTGGGCGACGGCTTCCGGGTGAAGAACATCCCTGCCCGGCGGCTCATCGTTCTCCTCCTCATCGCCACGGTGCCCCTGGTGCCGGGGGCGCTGCTGGAGAGCTATGTGGAGCGGGCCTTTGACAGCACGCTGTTCGTGGGCATCGCCCTGTGCTTCACCGCCGTCATGCTGTGGGTGGCCTGCCGCCACACCGGCGGCAAAAAGACCGAGGCCGACGCCAAATACAGCGACGGCCTGAAGGTGGGCCTGATGCAGCTCATCGCCCTGTTTCCCGGGGTGTCCCGCAGCGGCAGCACCATCTGCGGCGGCCTGTTCTGCGGGTTCAAAAAGGACTTCGCCGTGCGGTTCGGCTTTTTGATGAGCATTCCCGCCGTCTGCGGCGCGGCGGTGTTCCAGCTGCCCGACCTGGCGGAGGCCGGCCTGGGGGGTGGGATGCTCCTCCCCTGCGTGGTGGGCTTCCTCACTTCGGCGGTGTGCGGCTATCTGGCCATTTTCACCGTCAGGCTGCTGGTGAAGCACGATACCTTCCGCTGGTTCGCGGTCTATTGCCTGGCCGTGGGCCTGATTACCATTTTTCTGAATCTGATCTGAGGTGAGACAGTTGGCACAGAGCACAAAATCCCCCTCCTCCAACAAAAAGACCCCGGCAAAGAGCGCTTCCGGGGCGAAAAAGACCCCCGCCCGGGGGAAAAAGCCCGCTGCCGCGGCAGCTTCCAGACAGGCCGCGGAACAGCTGGCCCAGCGCCGGTGCATATTCGCGGCGGTACTGCTGCTGCTGAGCTTCGTGGGTGTGCTGGACCTGTTCGGCCTGGGGGGCTTTCTGATCCGCTGGTACCGGGGCGCCGTTTACTGGCTGCTGGGCTGGGGCGCTGAGGTGCTGCCCCTGTGCCTGATGGTGTGCGGCATCCTGCTTCTGGTAAAGCGGCGGAAAAAGGTGCGCCTGCAGGCTACAGCCTGGGGCCTGACGCCCCTGGTGTTCGGCGCGGTGCGCCATCTGCTGGCAACCTCCGGCGATGTATATGCCGGCGGGGGCCTCGCGGCGCTGGGCAGAGCCGGACAGGACCTGTTGTCCGGCGGCGTGCTGTCCGGCGGGCTGGCGGAGCTGCTGCGGGCGGCGCTGTCCACCGTGGGAGCGGCCATCCTGGCGGTGGCGCTGCTCATCCTGTGCCTGCTGGTGGGCTTCCGCCTGACGCCCGCCCGCATGGCGGGCTGGTTCGGCCGGATGAAGCCCATCTCCGAGAAAGAGCTGCCCCAGGAGCCTGAGCCTCCCCGGGAGACCCTCCAGGTCCGCCGGGGCCCCGCCCGCCCGGCGCTGAACAGCCGCGCCAACGTGGACATCGCCCTGGATGACGAGGCGGTGTCCGTCCGCACGCCGGACCGGAACAAGGAAAGTCCCCTGCCGCCCCCCAATGTGGCCACCCCCGCCGAAACGCTGCGGGGCCTGTTCCACCGGGACCGGCAGGCGCCCCAACCGGCGGAGGAGCCCGCTCCGGAAGAAACCGTTTCCGATCTGCCTGGAGACCTGCCCGCGGACCCGCCCCAGGCCGTGCCTGTGACGCCGGATCCCGCGCCGGAGGCCCCCGCTCCGGAGGAGGACGACCTGCCCCCCTGGGAGGAGCCTGAACAGGAGGCCGCCCCCGCCGGGGAGCCGGATCCCGAGGAGGAGCCGGTGGAGGCCCAGATCCAGAAGGCGCTGGAAATGAGCGAGGGCGCGCCCATCTACCTGTATCCGCCCCTGCGCCTGCTGAAGCCCGGCCCCGGCAAGCCCGCCGGCTCCGCCGAGGCCATCCAGAAGTGCGCCGAGCGGCTGGTGGATGTGCTCCAGTCCTTCGGTGTGGAGGCCCGGGTGATCGACACTACCAACGGACCCGCCGTCACCCGCTATGAGCTGCTGCTTCAGCGGGGCATCAAGTTCAGCAAGGTCACCAATCTGGCTGACGACATCGCCCTGGCCCTGGGCGCGCCCGGCATCCGGGTATCCGCCATTCCGGAGAAGAACGCCGTGGGCATCGAGGTGCCCAACGAGCAGCAGGAGCTGGTCACGGCCCGGGATATCATCGGATCGCCCGCCTTCCAGAACGCCCGCAGCCGCCTGTCCTTCGCCATCGGCAAGGACATCACCGGCAATCCCACCGTGGGTGACATCGCCAAGATGCCCCATATGCTCATCGCCGGCACCACCGGTTCGGGCAAGTCGGTGTGCATCAACAGCATCCTGATCAGCATTCTGTACAAGGCCACCCCCGAGGAGGTGCGCCTGATCATGGTGGACCCCAAGATGATCGAGCTGGGGGTGTACAACGGCATCCCCCATTTGCTCATCCCGGTGGTCACCGACCCCAAAAAGGCCGCCGGCGCCCTGAACTGGGCGGTGACGGAGATGATGCGCCGCTACAAGCTGTTTTCAGAGATCGGCGCCCGCAATCTGGCGGCTTATAACGCCGAGGTCGCAAAGGACCCCGAAAGCGAGAATGAGCCCCTGCCCCAGGTGGTCATCGTCATCGATGAGCTGGCCGACCTGATGGCCGTGGCCCGGTCCGAGGTGGAAAACGCCATCATCCGCCTGGCGCAGATGGCCCGCGCCGCGGGTATGCACCTCATCATTGCCACCCAGCGGCCCTCTGCCGACGTGATCACCGGCCTGATGAAGGACAACATCCCCTCGCGCATCGCCTTTGCCGTGGCCTCCGCCATCAACTCCCGCATCATTCTGGACCAGTCCGGCGCGGAAAAGCTGCTGGGCAAGGGCGATATGCTCTATGCTCCCCTGGGCGTCACCAAGCCCATGCGCATCCAGGGCTGCTTCGTCTCTGACCAGGAGGTGGAGGAAGTGGTGGCCTTTGTGAAACAGTGCGGCCAGCCGGAATACAACCAGGAGATCCTGGACCATATGGAGCGTTCTGCCCAGGCCGCCGAAGAGGGCGGCTCCGCCGGAGACGCCGGCGAGGAGGAGGACGAGCTGTTCGACGAGGCGGTGGAGATCGTGGTGTCCAGCGGACAGGCCTCTGTTTCCATGCTCCAGCGGCGGCTCAAGCTGGGTTATTCCAGGGCGGCCCGCCTGGTGGACCAGATGGAGGAGCGGGGCATCGTGGGTCCCTTCGAGGGCAGTAAGCCCCGCCAGGTGCTCATCACCAAATCCGACTGGCAGGAGCGCATGGCCCGGAAGCGGGACCTGTAACGGAGAGATTGCCGGGCCTGCGGGCAGCTTTGGGGCGCTGCGCCATCTCGGCCTAAGAGCCGCCTGCGGCGGTTGGCCTCGAAACGCGCCTGCGGGCGCAGCCCATCCCTCCCGCGTGACTTTCCACCGCGGGAAAGTCACCAAAGCGCGCCGGGGGCCCTCCCCATAAGGGCAGGAAGCCCCCGGACCCCTGTCTGCCCAAAAGACCAGGCAAAAAGGCCCCACCGGCGGGTGCCCCGGCCCGGCCAAGG
>JAQXOO010000005.1 GCA_029099685.1 Clostridia bacterium | reverse complement strand
CCCCGCGTGACTTTCCACCGCGGGAAAGTCACCAAAGCGCGCCGGGGGCCCTCCCCATAAGGGCAGGAAGCCCCCGGACCCCTGTCTGCCCAAAAGACCAGGCAAACCGGCCCCGCCGGCGGGTGCTACGGCGCGGACGCGATGGATAGAATTCCCTACCGTTGTTACCATCCTCCGCCGCTGTGCGGCCCCACTTTTAGAAGGCTTACGAGATAGAGAAGCATCCGTTTGCGGTGCGCTCCGCAGGGGGTCGGGGGGAGGGCGCAATAAGGGGACAGCTCCCGCGGCCGCCCTTTTCTCTTGTACCGTCAACGGCACATTCTCTTTTCGGCGGGACGAAAAGAGAATGTGGGGTTGATACGGTGGGTTCTTACGGACAAGCCGCGCTGACTGGCTGGCACCGCCGCAGCTACGGGGCGCTGCGCCATCTCGGACCAAGAGCCGCCTGCGGACAGTTTTGGGGCGCTGCGCCATCCCGGCCCAAGAGCCGCCTGCGGCGGCTTACATCGAAGCGAGCCTGCGGGCGCAGCCCAGACCCCCGCGTGACTTTCCACCGCGGGAAAGTCACCAAAGCGCGCCGGGGGCCCTCCCCGTAAGGGCAGGAAGCCCCCGGACCCCTGTCTGCCCAGCAGACCAAGCAGAATGGCCCCGCCGGCGGATGCCGCGGCGCGGCCATGTGGGGTGGAACTGTGGGTTCTTACGGACACACCGCGCTGACTGGCCGGCAATATGATACAGTTGGGAGGCGCGGCAGCGCGGGTTCCCGGAGTCCTCCGGCAGAACTGCCGGAGAAAAAGAGCACGGTTTGGAGGGTTCCTTTATGCACACACGAGACCAATTTTTGCCTGTCAACCGGGAGGACATGACCGCCCGGGGCTGGTATTATTATGACTTTCTGCTGGTCACCGGCGACGCCTATGTGGACCATCCCTCCTTCGGCACGGCGGTGATCTCCCGCACGCTGGAAAAGGCGGGCTTCCGGGTGGCCATCCTGTCCCAGCCCGACTGGCACGGCGCCGCCGACTTTCTGGCCATGGGCAGGCCCCGGCTGGGGGTGCTCATCAATTCCGGCAACATCGATTCCATGGTGGCCCACTATTCGGTGGCCAAACGCCGCCGGACCCGGGACAGCTACACCCCCGGCGGCCTGCCGGGCAAGCGCCCCGACCGGGCGGTGATCGTCTATGCCAACCGCGCCCGGGAGGCCTTTCCCGGCGTACCCATCATCATCGGCGGCATCGAGGCCAGCCTGCGCCGGTTCGCCCACTATGACTACTGGGATGACGATGTGCGCCGCACCATTCTGGAGGACAGCGGCGCGGACCTTTTGTCCTACGGCATGGGGGAACGCAGCATGACCGAGATCGCCCGGCGGCTGAAAAAAGGCGAGCCGGTGGAGGCCATCCGGGATGTCCGCGGCACCTGCTTTCTGGCGAAGGACCCGGCGGAATGCGCCTTTGAAAACGCCCTGACCCTGCCCTCCTTTGAAGAGGTGCGGGAGAATCGGGAGGCCTATGCCCGGGCGGCCTTTGTCCAGCAGAATGAAAACGACTTCGCCCGGGGCCGGGCGCTGATCCAGCCCACCGGGGGCCGCTTTCTCATCCAGAATCCCCCCGCCCTGCCCCTTGAGGGCCGGGAGCTGGACCAGGTGTTCGACCTGCCCTATGCCCGGTATTACCACCCCGATTACGAGGCGCTGGGGGGCGTGGCCGCCATCGAGGAGGTGCGCTTTTCCATCATCCACAACCGTGGCTGCTTCGGCGCCTGCAATTTCTGCGCCCTGGCCCTCCACCAGGGGCGGTATGTATCCGCCCGGAGCCAGGAAAGCGTGCTGCGGGAGGCCCGGCTCATCGCCGCCGACCCGGATTTCAAGGGCTATATCCACGATGTGGGCGGCCCCACCGCCAACTTTGACCACCCAGCCTGCCAAAAGCAGAAGGAGCACGGCGCCTGCCCCAACCGCCAGTGCCTGTTCCCCACACCCTGTCCCAATCTCAACGCCGATGAGAGCGGCTATCTGGCCACCCTGCGGAAGCTGCGGGCCATCCCCGGGGTCAAAAAGGTGTTCATCCGCAGCGGTATCCGCTTTGACTACATGCTCCGGGACAAAAACGGCGACTTTTTCGCCGAACTGGTGCGGTACCATGTCAGCGGCCAGCTGAAGGTGGCACCGGAGCACATCAGCCCCCGGGTGCTGCACTATATGGGCAAGCCCTTTGCCGATGTGTACGACCACTTCTGCCGCAAATATTACGCCCTGTCGGAAAAATACGGCAAGGAGCAGTATCTGGTGCCCTATCTCATGTCCTCCCACCCGGGCAGCGGCCTCAACGAGGCCATCGACCTGGCCTGCTACCTGCGGGAGCACAGGCTCAACCCGGAGCAGGTGCAGGATTTTTATCCCACCCCCGGCACCCTGTCCACTGCCATGTACTACACCGGCCTGGACCCCCGGGATATGACCCCGGTGTTCGTGGCACGGGACCCGGAGGACAAGGCCATGCAGCGGGCGCTGCTGCAGTCGGGCAACCCCAAAAATCACGCCTTGGTGCGCAAGGCCCTGAAACTGGCCGGCCGGGAGGACCTCATCGGGTGGAACCGGCACTGCCTGGTGCCGCCGGAGAAAAACGCCGCCGCCCCCGGTGTCCGGGAGCGGAAAGGGGAAAAACGGCCCGGGCCGGAAAAGGGCGGAAAGAAGACTGAAAAGTCCGGAAAAACGCCCCGGAGGACGGAAAAACCGGCCCAAAAGCCGGGAAAGCCCTCTCCGCGCCCGGGGAAACAGGCCGTATCCCGGCCCAAACCCGGCAAACGGAAGTAAACAAACGCAAAAAAAGTCCCGCCCGAAAGGGCGGGACAAAACCGGTGACGACGGAACGGCAGGAAGGCGGGGCGTTCGGCCCCGGGGCCGGCGTCAGGCGGGCTTGGAGGCCTCCTGGGCCGCCTGCTCCTTTTTGGCGGTGAGCACATTGTGCACCACGATGGTGACCACCACCAGCACGCTGCCGATGACGGACAGGGTGCCCATGGCTTCGCCCAGGATCAGCAGGGCCAGCAGGGGATTGAGCACCGGCTCGATCATGGTGATGAAGCTGGCCTGGAGAGACGGGGTGGTCTTGATGCCCCGGCTGAAGCAGATCCAGGAAAGGCCCAGCTGGCAGGCGCCCATGAACAGGATGGCCAGCCAGGACTGCCAGGCGGGCACTCCCGTGGTCTCGGGATGCATCAGCGCCTGGTCGGTGAACAGGAAGGGAATGAAGAACACATACATCAGGTTGCCCAGGATGGTGGACTGCAGGGAGTCCGCTCCGGGCAGGCGGCTGGTGAAGAAAATGCCCGCGTAAAACACGCCGGACACCAGCGCCAGCAGGTTGCCCACCATGGGGTTGGAGCCGGGCAGCTCGCCGCCCCGCAGGGTGTCCAGCATGGACAGCAGGATGCCCGAAAAGATCACCACGCCCACGCAGCAGTCCAGCTTGGAGGGCTTCTGCTTGAGCACGATCAGCCCCATCAGGATGATGTACAGGGGCGACGTGTTCTGCAGCACGATGGCAGAGCCTGCCGAGGTCATCTTATTGGCAAACATGAACAGGGTGGTCTCGCCCAGATAGCAGATGGCGGTCAGAATGATGGGCTTGGTCAGCCGGATGCGCCAGGTGCGGGAATAGACCATCTGGATGGCGGCGGCGATCAGGCCACGGAGACAGGCCACGGTGGCGGCGCTCCAGGGAATGAACTTGGTGAGCACGCCCGCCGTGCTCCATAAAACGGCGGCGGCCACCAGATAGAGCGGGCCGGGATTAAACTTGCGTTGTTCCAATGCGGACATAGGAAAAATCACCTCACGATTTATCATTTTAGCACACGCACCGGGGAAGTTTCAACCCCCAAACACAGCAGGCCACAAGGAAAGGAGAGAAGCCCGTGACAGAGCTGCTTTTGCAGGCCGGAGCCTGCGCCGCGGGCTGCGTGCCGGCGGACAGACTGCGGGAGCGGATGGCGCCGGAAAACTGGCAGCGCGCCCTGACGGCGACGCCCGGGCTGAAAAGCCTGCTGTGCGCCGCCTTTCCCTATGGGCCGGAGAAGGTGACGCCGGGACCGCTGTCCCTTTATGCCCGGGGGGCGGACTACCACCGGGTGCTGCGGGACCGGCTGGCCCCGGCGGCGGCTGCGCTGGCCCGGCGGTATCCCGGCCGCCGGTTTGATTTTTACGCCGACGCATCCCCCTTTCCGGAGGTGTACGCCGCTGCCCTGGCGGGCCTGGGCCGGGTGGGGCAAAACGGCCTGCTTATCACGGAAAACGCAGGCAGCTATGTGTTTTTGGGCTTTCTGGCCACCGACGCGGACCTGCCCCCCACCGGCGGGACGGTGCGCTTTTGCTCCGGCTGCGGGGCCTGCCGCCGGGCTTGTCCCGGCGGGGCGCTGGCCGGGGGCCTGTGCCGGGAGCGCTGCCTGTCTCACCTGACCCAGCAGCGGGGCGCGCTGACGGAGGCGCAGCGGGCGCTGGTCCGGAAGGGAGGCATGCTCTGGGGCTGCGACCGGTGCCAGACCGTCTGTCCGGAAAACGCCCGGCGCACTGCGCCGCCCCTGCCGGAATTTCTGTCCGGCCCGGACCCTTCCCCCGGGGAGCTGGCCCTGTCCGACCGGGCCTTCCGCCGGACCTTCGCGGACCGGGCCTTTGTCTGGCGGGGGGTGCAGCCCCTGCGCCGCAATTTTGAGATCATCAACAAGGAGTGACCACCATGCACAAGATCCTCATTCTTGCCACCGGCGGCACCATCGCCTCCGATGTTTCCGAGAACGGCCTGACGCCCGAGCTTTCCGTGTCCGACATCGTGGCCGGGAGCCTGCACAGCCTCAGCGACTGCCAGATTGACTGCCGGGACATCCTGGCGCTGGATTCTTCCAATATCCAACCGGAGGAATGGCAGGTCATCGCCCGGGAGGTGGCGGCCTCCTGGGAGCAGTACGACGGCATCGTCATCACCCACGGCACCGACACCATGGGCTATACCGCCTCGGCCCTGAGCTATATGCTGCGGAACATCCCCGTGCCGGTGGTGCTCACCGGCAGCCAGCTGCCCTTTGTGCATCCCCTCACCGATGCCACCGACAACATCCGCTGCGCCGTGGCTATGGCCATGACCGGCAAGCCCGGCGTGTTCCTGGCCTTTGACCGGAAGGTGCTGCTGGGCTGCCGGGGGGTCAAGGTGCGCACCTCTGGCTTCGACGCCTTCGAGAGCATCAATTATCCGCCGGTGGCCCGGGTGACGGGGAGCGGCCTGGAGCTGCGGGAAGAGCTGCTGCCGCCCCTGCGGGGCAAGTTCCGGCTGGAGGACGCTCTGAACACCCACGTGTTTTTGCTGAAGCTTACCCCCGGCATCGATCCCGCCATCTTTGACCTGCTGCTCCAACGGCAGTACAAGGGCATCCTCATCGAGGCCTTCGGCGCAGGCGGGCTGCACTATGTCCACCGGGACCTCTACGGCAAGCTGGAGGCCCTGCGCCGGGCGGACATCCCGGTGGTGGTGGCCAGCCAGTGCCTGTATGAGAAAAGTGACCTGTCCAAGTATGAGGTGGGCAAGCTGGCGCTGGAAAAGGGCGTCATCTCCGCCATGGACATGACCTCCGAGGCGGCCTTTACCAAGCTGATGTGGGTGCTGGGCCGCACAGAGGGCGTGGAAAACGTGCGGAAGTGGTTCCGGACCGACCTCACCGGCGAGATCACCCTGGAAGAACGGGGCGTCCGTGACTGATGCCCCGGGACGGGAAATCCGGGAAAAAAAGGGCATTTGGCGGTGCAATCATCGGAAAAAGCGATAAAGAAAACGGCCAATAGCGATTTAAAATGATTTCTTGCAACAAAAAATGGCATATGATATGATGAAACCGCAGAAATATACAACGGCGGTACCACAGCACGGCTGGGGTGCCCCGGGACCATAACGGGAAAAACGCGGATGAACGGTCCGGGAGAGACCGCGCCCGGGCGCGGCGCCGAAGGGGCAGCAAAAACTCTCAGGCAGACGTACCGGACCGGGACGAAACTCTGTGAAGTGCAGCGATGCACGCCGAAGGTGCAACCCATTTTGTGGGGAATCTCTCAGGCTGGGAACAGGGGCACAAAGCGGGGTCGCTTTGTGCTTTTTTTCATGCCGGCTGTTGAGAAAGCGCCGGAGAGGCCTTTTGAGAAACAAACCGGACCAAACAAAGAAAGCGGGAAAGAACCATGAGCAGGATCACTTTAAAACAATTAGAGATCTTCGTGACCATCGTGGAATGCGGCAACTTTACCGAGGCGGGGCGCCGCCTGTACCTGGCCCAGTCCACAGTCAGCAGCCATATCAGCGCCCTGGAGGAGGCCCTCCGGGTGCAGCTGTTCCGCCGGGAGTCCAAGCGATCCATCGAACTGACCGCCGACGGCAAGCGGGTCTATCAGTACGCCAAGGATGTGGTCACCAAATGCGGCGCGCTGGAATCCTCCATCGAGGGCGCCGTCAGGCGGGAGCTGGTCATCGGCGCCTCCACCGCGCCTTCCAAAAGCCTGCTGCCCCGGCATGTGCTGGCCTTTTGCCAGCAGCACCCCGAGTGCTGCTGTGTCGTCCGCGGCGGCGACAGCGAGCACATTCAGCAGATGGTGCTGGACGGAGACGTTCAGCTGGGCTTTGTGGGCAGCACCGACAACCGCCAGGCGCTCACCTATGAGCGGGTGGCCCGGGACCGGCTGGTGCTCATCGCCCCCAACACCCCCCGCTTTGCCAGACTGAAGGAGCAGGGTGTTTTGGGCTGCGACCTGCTGGGGGAACCCATGGTCTTCCGGGATCAGGGCAGCGGCACCCAGAAGATGATCGACAACTACCTCAGCGACCGGGACATCGATGCCAAAAAGCTGCAGGTGCGGTATTATGCCTCTGACCCCGAAATGCTCCAGGAGCTGGTGGCCCTGGGCGCGGGCGTATCCATCCTGTCCGCCCTGTCGGTGCAGGAGCAGGTCCGGGCCGGCAAGCTCATCACCTTCGAGCTGGAGGAGCAGCCGGTGAGCCGCAATATTTATATGGTCTTCCGCAAAAAGGGCGCGCTCAGCGAGCTGGCAAAGGCCTTTGCCGAGCTGGTGCGCCGGGCCGGGACATAAGGCCGCCGCCAAAAAAGACATTACAAAAGCCCCCTTTGTGCCGTATCCGGTCAAAGGGGGCATTTTTGCGCGGGCGGAGAAGCTTACACCAAAAACCGCAGGGGCCGGCCCAGGAATCCCACGGCGGACACCAGCACCCGCTTGAAGGTGCTGACGGGGACGGCTTCCACCCCGTCCCGGGGCAGGTATTCGCCCCCGGGGCCCACCTGCAGGCTCCGGTCAAAATAGCGCTGCTGCACCGCCAGCAGGTCGGCGGCAAAGTCCTCGCTGTCGATGAACAGCAGCAGTTCCGTGTCCAGGTAGGTGCTGCGGGGGTCCAGGTTGAAGGAGCCTACCGCCGAAAGGCGGCCGTCCACAATATAGGTCTTGGCGTGGATGGCGTCATCGCTCTGATACTCAAAAAAGGCCGCGCCGGTGTCCAGCAGGGACTGCCGCCCCTGCACATAGGCGGAAAAGGCCGGCAGATTGGGGGTGGAGGCCAGGGAATTGGTGAGTACCCGGCAGTCCGCCGAGCCGGCGGCCAGCTGGGCCAGCAGGGCGCACAGATCCTCTCCCGGCACCACATAAGGGGACTGGAGCACGCAGCTTTCCCGGGCGGACCCCAGAGCTTCTTTCAGCGCCTGGGCTACGGCGGGGGCCTTCGGCCCAATAGCGGCACCGTTGTGGACAAAGGTCACCTTATTGGCTGCAAAGGTCCGGGCGGCAAAGTCCACCGGCGTGTCAAACAGGGAGGGGTGCTGCGCCCGCAGCGCCTGGAAATCCGCCGAAAGCTGCTCCCGCAGGGCCGCCGACCCGCCGGAATCCCGGTCAAAGGGCTGGGTCACGTTCTCTCCCTCCCAGATGCCGTCCATATAGTCCCGCACGGCGAACAGAGCGCTCTCCCGCCCGCCGGAGGCGTATGCGGTGTTGTAGACCAGCACATCCCGGTCGATGGAAAGGCCCGCGCCGTAGCCCTCCGGCCCGAAGTAGCGGTCCCCGATGTTGCGGCCGCCCAGCAGCACCAGCTTGTCGTCGATGAGGATGTATTTGTCGTGGAGCCGCCCGTTAAAGGTCCAGGGCCGCAGGGGATCCGGAGGATTGTACAGCCGCAGGGTGATGTTGGGGTGGGCGCCGATGGCCCGGGCGTAGACGGGATGGAGATGGGTCAGTCCCCCGGCGAAGCCGTCCACCAGCAGCCGCACCCGGACGCCCCGGTCGGCGGCGTCCAGCAGCGCCCCCAGAAACAGGTCGGTGGTGCTGTCCATCTGCAGGGCGTAATAGGAAACGTCCAGGGTCTCACAGGACTGGGACACCAGAAACAGCCGGGCAGCCAGCCCGGTCCGGGGCTCCTCCACCAGGGCCACCCGGTCGCAGCAGGGAGCGCTGCCGTAAAAGTCCCCGGCGGCGTACCGGTCCTCCTCCGCCACCCGGGGCTGCCGGGCAAAGGGCAGCACCCCGGTGACCACCACATAGAGCAGATAGGCTGCCAGCGCCCACAGCAGGTATTTCAAGATCCGTTTCATGGTTTTCCCCTTTTTACCGTTATTTCTCAGCAATATACCAGCAAATTTTACCGCCGTCAAGGCAAAACGGGGGAATTTACCGTTCGTTCATCCTTTGCGCCGCCCCCGGGAATAAAAAGAAAGCCGCGCTTCAGAACTTCTGAAACGCGGCCGGATGTGTCAAATTGCCGGGAAGGGGCAGGCGGGACTGTTCAGCGGTACTGCCCGCACCACAGGGGCGCGCCCGCCGCCAGGGAAGCGGGCACATCCAGCACCCGCTGGTTGGCGCTGCCCCGGAAGCGCAGGCCGATGTCCTTCTGGGCGTCCACAAAGGGGCCGTCCACCAGCAGGTCCAGCTGCTCCAGCAGCGGCCGGGCGCCGGGAAGGGCCAGCAGCTCCTCGAAGGTATAGCCGCTGTAGCTCATCAGGTGAAAGCCCCGGGCCTTCAGCCCGGCGGCCAGCTCCGCCAGCGGTTCCGGCTGGGCGAAGGGCTCCCCGCCGGAAAAGGTCACCGCCTTTACATAGGGGCGGGCGGTGATGTCCGCCAGCAGGGCCTCCACCGTCATCTCCCGCCCGCCGGAAAAATCGTGGGTCTGGGGGTTGTGGCAGCCGGGACAGCGGTGGGGGCAGCCCTGGGTGAACAGCACGTAGCGGATGCCGGGGCCGTCCACGATGGATTCCGGGATGGTCCCGGCCACGCGGAGGACAGACATCAGGCGCAGGTGCTGCCGGAGTCGGCGCAGGAGCAGCACTCCACGCTGTGCTTCACCCGGTCGGCTTCCTCGGCGCGCTTGCCGTTGTTAAAGCGGTCCAGGGTGCCCACCAGGTAGCCGGTGATGCGGCGGATGCGCTCAAATCCCACGCCCTCGCCCACCACGGGGACGCCGTTGACTTCGGTCACTTTAAACTGTTTGGTCATACTGATCCTTTCCTTTCTGTAGCGGAGAGCCGGGGGCTCACAGCGGATTTTCCATACGGTCGGCTTCCTCGGCGGGGTCGCCGGGATAGCCCAGGGTCTGGGCATTGAGATGCTTGTAAAGGCCCAGCTTGTGCAGCTTTTCCAGGGGGACGCCCTCGCCGGCCTTCCGGCCGCAGCGGGGGCAGGTCTCTCCGATGATGCCGGTGTAGCCGCAGATGGGGTCCCGGTCCACCGGATGATTGATGGAGCCGTAGCCGATGCCGCACTCCTTCATAAAGCGCACCACCTGCTCAAAGGCTTCCAGGTTCTGGGTGGGGTCGCCGTCCAGCTCGATGTAGCTGATGTGGCCGCCGTTGGTCATGGCGTGATAGGGCGCCTCCCGCCGGAGCTTTTCAAAGGCGGAGATGGGATAGTACACCGGCACGTGGAACGAATTGGTGTAATAATCCCGGTCGGTGACCCCCTCGATGACGCCGAAGCGCTCCCTGTCCATGCGGACGAAGCGGCCGGACAGGCCCTCTGCCGGGGTGGCGATCAGGGAGAAGTTGAGACCGTACTGCTGGGTGGCCTGGTCCATCCGTTCCCGCATATGGTGGATGATGTCCAGGCCCAGGTTCTGGGCCTCGTCGCTCTCGCCGTGGTGCTTGCCGATGAGGGCCTTCAGACACTCGGCCAGGCCGATGAAGCCGCAGGTGAGGGTGCCGTGCTTCAGCACCTCGCCCACTGTGTCGTCGGGGTCCAGCTTTTCCGAGTCCATCCAGACGCCCTGCCCCATGAGGAAGGGGTAGTTGCGCACGGTCTTTTGGGACTGGAGCTTGAACCGGGCCAGCAGCTGGGCGATCACCAGGTCGATCTTCCGGTCCAGGTCCTCGAAGAACCAGTCCACGTCGCCGTGGGCCCGGATGCCGATGCGGGGCAGGTTGACGGAGGTAAAGGACAGGTTGCCCCGGCCGTAGGTGATCTCCCGGGTGGGATCGTAGTGGTTGGCCACCACCCGGGTGCGGCAGCCCATGTAGGCGGCCTCGGTCTCGGGGTGGCCCTCCTTGTAATATTGCTTGTTGAAGGGAGCGTCCAGGAAGGAGAAGTTGGGAAACAGCCGCTTGGCGGACACCCGGATGGCCAGACGGAACAGGTCGTAGTTGGGGTCGCCGGGGTTGAAGTTGACGCCCTCCTTCACCTTGAAGATGTGGATGGGGAAGATGGAGGTCTCGCCGTTGCCCAGGCCGGCCTCGGTGGCCAGCAGCAGGCATTCGGTGACCAGCCGCCCCTCGGGAGAGGTGTCGGTGCCGTAGTTCAGGGAGGTAAAGGGCACCTGGGCGCCCGCCCGGGAGTGCATGGTGTTCAGATTGTGGACCAGGGCCTCCATGGCCTGATAGGTGGCCGAACGGGTGCCCTTGACGGCGTATTTCCGGGTGAAGCGCAGCACCTTTTCAGCCTGGTCGCCCACGGCTTCGGCAAGACGCGCCTGCAGCGCCTGGTCAAAGCCGTTTTTACCGTCAAAGGCGGGCTGCAGGCCGGTGGCCGCTTCCGTCTCGTCCAGCAGGGAGCGGGCCAGCTTCTCGCAAAGGTCGATGCCCGCGTGGAGGTCCAGCGCTTTTGCCAGATTGTCCCGGTAGGACCGGCGGAAGGTCTTTGCCACGCCGGGGGCCAGGGAATAATCAAAGTTGGGAACGCTCTGGCCGCCGTGCTGATCGTTCTGGTTGGACTGCAGGGCGATGCAGGCCAGGGCGGAATAGGAGCGGATGTCCATGGGCTCCCGCAGATAGCCGTGGCCGGTGGAAAAGCCGCCCTCAAACAGCTTGAGCAGGTCGATCTGGCAGCAGGTAGTGGTCAGAGTGTAAAAATCCAGGTCGTGGATGTGGATATCGCCCTCCCGGTGGGCACGGGCGTGCTCCGGGTCCAGGATGAACATCTCGCAAAACTGCTTGGCCCCCTCGGAGCCGTATTTCAGCATGGTGCCCATGGCGGTATCGCCGTCGATGTTGGCGTTTTCCCGCTTGATGTCGTTTTCCAGAGAGGATTTGAAGGTCAGATCCTCATAGATCTTCATCAGCCGGGTGTTCATCTCCCGGGCGCGGGTGCGCTCGTTGCGGTAGAGAATGTACTTTTTGGCGGTGCGGGCATGGCCGTTTTTCACCAGCACCTTTTCCACAGTGTCCTGGATCTGCTCCACGGTGGGGATGGTGATCATGTTTTCATTGTCCAGCAGCTGCACCACCTGCCGGGCCAGGCGCTGGGCCATCTCATAATCCTGTCCGCCGGAGGCCTGGGCCGCAGCGAAGATGGCGTCGGTGATCTTTTCGATGCGGAAGGGGGCGCGGCGACCGTCGCGCTTGATGATCTCGGTGATCATAGGGGATCATCCTTTCCAAAAAACTGAAACCAAATGTAGGGGGGTACTCAACTGCTACCTACTATATACTGTGTTTAGCTGCTTGTCAAGAGCAATGAGACCGTTCTGTGAAAAGAGAAAAGCAATTCTGAAAAGGCGCTTTTGAGGGAAAGCGGGCCGCAAAAACGAAAAACCCCCGCAGCCGTCAGGCTGCAGGGGTGATGGCACGTCTGGCGATTTTAGATATTTCTTGAAAACGGTTAAACCCTTGTGTTTTCAATGGGTTTGGGCCGTTTTCTTTTTCCATCCAGCCGTCAAATGCGCCTTAACACTCCGGCGAGGGTCTGACCGAAATAGATATTTTGTCAGGCCCCGCTATTAGTCGTTTTCTAAATGCCACTTCTTGATATAAAGGGCAGATTCACATAGTAACTTGAGATTCTCGTAACTGAGACTCAGCAGTTTTCTGAACATGGAATCCATCTCTAAGCCCACATCCGTCTGTTCAGCATTAAACAATATATTTGGAGAAATGTCAAGAAGGTAGATTAGTTTCCCAAGGTTGTTCAAGTCAATACTACTCTCCCCAGATTCATACTTACGGAGAGTCCGGATGTCGATATCAATTTCGTCTGCCAGATACTGCTGCGTCCAGTTTTTTTCTTCGCGGGCCTGCTTGATTATAAGCCCTGTAAATTCATTAAGTTCGTACATGTCACCATCTCCTCAAAGACAGTATAACAGGTACCACCAAACATTTCGGTTCACATTGGGTGAAATCAGAATTCACCTGCCTGCGGTTCTCCACTCTCATGTTTGGACGCAGATGGATACTTTCTTGGTGTAATATGTACTATAACAGCTTTGCGATACTCTTTCCAATCCAGACGTTGACCACATCTGTCACAGAAAGACATGAACTCTCGCTCAACCGTAATTCCACAACGGGGGCACTTGTAGTATCCCGTTGGACCATTATGGCTTTGGAAAACGAGAAGTTCCCTGACCATCATTGGGACCCTGAAACTCATTAGTTGCCGAAAGACCGTCAGAAAGAAGATTTGCAGATTCTTCGGTTCGAGAGATTTAGGGCTTTGGGAATATATGTTGATCTCTGTTGGCATTATCGCCACCTCCTCAAGCATCAGCTTAATCGGAGGCCTTGTATTCAGCTATCAACTGCAGGCTATATCAGCTTGTTATTTTCAACGATTTCTGCCCAGGCTGCAACTCAGTCTTTTGAAGCAAACTCTTTTGCAATTATTTGAAGACGTTTGATGTATTCCTCGTAGTATACCACCAGCTCTAACGGATAAAACACCTCAAGGGCATCGGTTATGTCACAGATGGTGCTTTCCTCGATTTCGCTGAAGACCTTCAGTGGTTTGGTGTACTGTTCAAACATCCAGGAGGTACTAGCGGAATCATCGGCGAGGATTTTGACTGCCTTTTGAAAGCAGCTCATCAAGGCGCTTGAAATGGTCCCAACTCTGTCTGGTGCATGGAGGATAACATTCAGTTGCCGAAGCATCAAATCCTTGGAACCCTCACCGAGCAAGACTATAAAATCCGATACATTAAATGCATCTTCCAAATCAAAGGCCCAGATCCCACGGTCAGGGGTATAACCAAACTGGGCATTATCTGCAATTCCTGTACATAGAGCGTACATTGCCATAGCGCCAAGAAAACTGGATTTCAGTTCCGGACTACTACGAAGAAGATCATCTTTTGCGGGGCTGAAGTTTTCAATGAACTCAATGCCTACAACATAGGGGCGGACAAAGAGGCCGCGAAAGTCACCTTTGTAGTCTAATAAATAGGCTTTGGGTACGCGGATACCACAGAGTTCTGCCAAGCGACTGTACACGAATTCATTGCAGGCCGAGTGCCTGTTTTCGTGTTTCACCATTAGCTTCGGCAAGGCACCGGCTACAGGTGTAGCTATGTACTTCTGCATACCACCAAGTCCCTGGTGAGCAAAGTGTTCAAAGGTGTAGTCAACAGTGCGCAGTTTGTAATTATCCATCTGTGCTCCTCTTTTACATAGCTGACAGTCGTTTGCTTTCTCCCAGAGGCACATAAGCCATCAACACTCAACTGCAATTTTGATTACGCCGTCCTTCTTGCTTTCAAACACTTCGTAGGCGTCGGCAATATCCTTGAGCGCATAAGTATGTGTAATCAAAGGAGTGGTGTCAATTTTTCCTTCGGCGATGAGCTGAAGAGTTTCTTTGCAGTTGCAGCCATCCACGCCGCCGGTCTTGAATGTCAGATTTTTACCGTACATTTCAGGTAGCGGAAGGCTCTGGGCGCCGTCGTAAAGGGCTACTACGGTGACAATTGCATTAGGCCTTGCACATTCCCATGCTGTACGGAAAGTGGTTTCTGTACCTGCGACTTCTAATACCACATCGGCTCCACCATGGTCGCTGTTAGTTTTTACGAAGTCATAAATCTTATCGGGTGTGACAGTCAACACTTCGGGGTAGTGTGTCTTGACAAAGTTCAAACGACTCTCGTCAAGATCGCAAACAATGATGCGTTTAGGGTTCAGCAAGCGTACACATTGAAGCGTGCAAAGACCGGTGGGGCCTGCACCAATAATCAGTACGGTGTCCTCGGATTTTATCTCGGAGATTTGTGCAGCCCAGTAACCGGTGGCCAGAACATCACCCACCAACAGAGCTTGCAAATCACTAACAGAATCGGGGATTTTGTCCAACCCCTGGTCAGCGTAAGGAACGCGGACAAATTCGGCCTGTCCACCATCGATACGGCATCCAAGTGCCCATCCTCCGTTTGCATCAATGCAGTTGTTAACCCAACCATGTTGGCAGAAAAAGCACTCCCCGCAGAAAGTTTCAACATTCACCGTTACTCTGTCACCGGGCTTGACGGTGGTAACGGCAGATCCAACCTGTTCTACAACGCCGACCATTTCGTGACCAACTGTGATGCCGGGGACTGCGCGAGGCACACTGCCATGCTTGATATGCAAATCACTGGTACAGATGCTGGCCAGAGTTACCTTCACAATAGCATCTTTTTCGTCTACCAGAATAGGCTTGGGCTTTTCTCTGAGTTCAAATTTCCCGTGATCAACGTATGTATAACTAAGCATGATTTGCTCCTCACTTTGTAAGCTGATAGCTCATATCCAGCAATCCCTTAACCAGCTCTGTGTCCACAGAGCCGTCCAAGAGAATGCTGATCCACTTTTCCTTGTTCATGTGATAGGCAGGAAGAATGCCCGTTTCCTGGCGCAGTGTTCCAGACAGCAACGGGTCACACTTAACATTGACCACATCTACTTTGCCATCGCCAGGAAGGCCTAGCTTTTGCCTGCCTACCTCTAACACCGCAGCATACCATTTCCGAGATGGCTGATGCCGTAACACGGCATTTTCGTCCATCCAAGGATAGTCTGGCTCAGTGCCATAACATTCCTTTGCTATAGCAAAGAGTTCCTGCTTGGTACAGCCCATAGTTAAACAATACTCCTCTCGAGTTCATCCTGAGAATGCGATTCACCAATCTTCAATCGCCGCATCGCACCAGCTGCGTGTTCATAAGTGGCATGGGAGTAAACGTTCATCGTAACGCCTGCATCGGAATGCCCCATCAGATATTGAAGGCTCTTTATGTCCATGCCTGCATTTGCCATATTCGTACAGAATGTATGCCGCATAATGTGCGGGGTTATATGAGGCAATGGCTCATCGGGGTGTAGTCTATTGTACTTCTTGAGAGCCCATTGCATTTCATGTTCAACGTGGAGTGCCACCTTCGGCCTGCTGTTTTTGTCCAGCAGGAGGAAGTTGGAATAGCCGTCGATGATCCAGTTGTTTTTCTGCGCCTGACGGCGCGCGAGAAGAACTTCCAGACTTTTTACCACACGATCAGTCATCGGTATGAACCTACAGCCGCTTTCGGTCTTTGTTTTCTCTACATGGTAGGTACCGTCTCGATCCCGCAGGAGCTGATGATCCACGCAAATACGTCGTTTCTCAAAATCTAGGTCATTCAGCGTAAGACCACAGAACTCACTGACGCGCATTCCGGTTTCCAGCAGTATGACAAACTCATCATAATACTTCCGATATACCGTGTCAAAACGGACAAAGTCCATCCAGACTGTTTGCTGGTCAGGAGTGAGTGCCACACGATGCTGTGTGTCGTTCCGGACCACACTGGTCAGGACAAAATCGAAAGGGTTCTTTACAATTATATCATCTTCATATGCCATTTGAAAAGCCGGTTTTACAACTCCGCGAATGCTGGTAATCGTGCTGTAGCTTTTCCCTTCTTTCTGTAGCTTCATGAGCCACAGCTTGGCATACATTCAGCGCATTAGCCAAGCGCACCAGCGTTTCCACGCCCATGCTGCGGATTCCTGTTTCCAGATAACTCATGTACGTGGGCGAAATGTCGACTCTCTCGGCAAGCGCCATCTGGGAGAGTCCCTTTTTCTTCCGGAAGTGATGAATCCTCTGTCCGATTGCGATGTTGTCAATTGCCATGATAATGAACCTCCTAATAAAAAATCACGAGACTCATTATAAAGAGGTGTTTAGGTTTTCACCTTGTCTTTATATAAAATACAAAGTGTAGTTGATATAATCGGGGCAGAATATAGCCTAGAGGCGAAATGGAGGTGTGAGCAGTGGACGACAAAGGTCGGGAGTTATATGTCAAGGTTGGTTCCCGCATCAGGGAACTCAGAATCCAGAAAAAGATGAGTCAGGCAGACTTGTCCGAAAAGGCACACGTCTCGCTGCCACACATCAGTGCCATCGAACTTGGTAAGACACAGATGCTCTTGGGAACATTCCTCAACATTGCTGAGGCATTGCAGATTTCATCCGATGCGTTACTGCGCCCAGACATTCCTGAAGTCAATACTATCTATCAGACGGAGTTTGCCGAGTTGTTCTCTGACTGCACGCCAACCGAATTAGACGCAATTTTGAAAATCGTTAAGGAGCTCAAAACTACGCTTCACTTGAACAGAATAGACGATGATGTTTGACAGGCCAGTTCGTTCTGGCCTGTTTTTCTTTTGCTGTTCCGCTGATTATCGCACATGGGCTGTCCGATAAACAGGGCTACGAGGCTGTGGACAAAGTCACTTCCAGTAAAATAATTTGTGTTTCATTAACCCAGAGTGAAGGCCTTCACTCTGGGTTAATCGCATTTCAGCGGACACACTCCTATAATGAAAGCAACCTATAGAAGTATGAAGGAGCGTCCATTATGGGTGAACTCGATATTTATGCAAGACTGAATGAAATCTCTGCCCCACCGCAATACCCCTTGCTATTCGGCAACGATGCGGAACGGGCAGACAAGATTGCGGAGCATAAATCCTGGCTCCAGCGTATCCGAAAAGAGCGCCCGAGCACCGCTCATCCGTTCAAAGTCGGCATTTACATCCGCTACTTCAATCAGACACGCTATGAGGATTATCTCAAGTACCACATGGAGCAATTGGCGGATGCTATCGCTGACTGTCCCAGATGGACTTTGGTTGATTTTTATGTGGATGAGGGTTCCTCTCCACCCAATATGGAATCCGCACCAGAGTGGTGCAGGTTGCTAAACGACTGTATGGACGGGAAGGTTGATCTGATCATCACACAGAAGCTTTCCAATGTGTCAAAGAAAGCTCACGAGATTACGCTGTGCGCAACCGTTCTTGCCAGCCATAAACCACCCATTGGGATTTATTTCATCTCTGAGGATCTGTTTACCCTGGCCTCTTATTATCTGGAAGACATGCAGGATTTTTCGTTCTTCCCAGAAGGCGATTGGGAGATGCTCCCCGAGGAGGAGTCGTTGGAGGAACTGCATGGTTGATAAGGAAAAACGCATTGAGCGAGAAAACGAAGAGGAAAAGGTTAAGCGACGGATACAGGTGCCCAACATGGGCAAAAGTTATCGCTACCAACCGGCCACCGCACAGCAGACCGATTACTATAACAACGACGTACACCAGCGCGTTGGCATTTATGTCCGTGTATCCACCGGAAACATCAAGCAAACGACTTCCTACTATTTGCAGAGCAAGTATTACGAAGAGTTCGTCACTCGGCACCCTAATTGGACGCTGGTCAAGATTTATGCAGATAAGGGCATCAGTGGCACCTCACTCAATCATCGTGACGAGTTCAACCAAATGATCCGTGACTGCAAGGCAGGCAAGCTGGAAATCAAAACTGCGGAATTGATACAATTTGACTTTTCCGGTGCCGCATAGTTTTGAGGGGTAAGTTGCGCGGTCCGAGGGGTAAGTTTGGCGAGATGAGGGGGAAGTTGCTCCGTGAGGGGTAAGTTAGCGTACAAGGAATAGCCATAGGCAAAAAACGAACCGTGCCGCTGATTATCGCTTTCAGCAGCACGGCACTTTGGTTTTTATGGCTCATGCTTCTGCTGTGTCCATCAAAGCAGAAAGCATTTGTGCAAAGCCGGGCTACTGACGAAATGTACAGTAGCCCGGTATAATTTTTGTGCATTTTCCTACGTCTGCACGGACGTAGACAAGCCTATCTTCTCACAATATAATTTGTGTGTCAGCCGTCGTTCTTCAGCAGGTATTTATTGCTGACGACCTTCATGGAGAGACTGGCGCTGATCAGCGGGCAGAAGACCGGCTCCGTCGGGCGGATCACGATACCTTCCTTCTTACCGCCGTTGGGATATTCGCCGTCAGCGCGGGAGAGCAGCGCCTCTACGGTGGGATATTTGGAAGGCAGGTCGGTACCTACCTCCTCAATGGGCACAGGTATAATGTCGAGCGCTTCACAGATCTGGAGCATTCGCTTGAGCCCCACCCGTTTGCCGTTTTCTCGGATGGTGAACACATACCACTCCGGCTTTGCGAGACGCAGGCGGTTTTGCTGGATGCCCGGAGCGCAGAGCTCGCCCTGAATGGTCAGCGTTTTCATGCCCAGCGCTTTCATGTAGTCCTCCATTTTTGCCTGATACTCGCGCGCCTTCACCAGCTTATAGAAGGAGCTGCTGCCGTCGTCCTTGTATTCGTAATTGTGGCCGGTGACGTGGAAGCCGTTCTCGTCGATCCCGATAGAGTGAGACGAGCCGTCCATTTTTGTGCTGATATAGTATTCCAATCCTGCAAAGGCCTGAATCAACTCAGGTGCCTCCTGAACGCGGGTCTCATCCGTATGAGGAATGTCATAGGGCAACGTGCCAATGACGGTGCCACCGGTCGTGGCCCTTTCCTCGATCTCCCATTTTCGCACACCGAGCAGTTCCGTCACGTCGTCGCCCACGTCGGCGTTCTTCGGGATCTCCGGGAACTGGCTGACGGGGAGCAGCAGGCCCTGCGAAATCTGGCCGCGAAAACGCATGGTCCGCAGCCGGAAGCCTTCGCCCATGATGTCGGTCTTTTTATAGCTCGATGAGCGCATGAACTCAAACTCGTCCCGGATGGGCAGGAAGCTGTCGATCTCGAAATAGACTGCAATGTCCATCGGCTGAAACTGGCCTTTGTTCACAACACACTGCCAGCCCAGCACGTGGGCCAGCTCAATACGGTCCGCCCCCTCAATGGGTTCAATTTTCCAAACGCGCTGAATGCTTGCAAGTTTTCTCATATGCGATCCTCCCTCTAAAGGTAGATATTCTGTCTCAGACAGATCGGTATAATCAGCTGGGCTGGCGTAGCACCGGCGCAGATAGTCATGGCCGCCATCCACAGAAACACGGCCACAACTGCAGGCTTTGAAATCGTGACGGTAGGTGCTCTCAATTACATCGCCGCAGTGATTACACCGGGCGGCATTTCGAATGATGCGAATTTTGTGCTTAGGTTTTGTCTCCGCCATCCGATTCAGCCTCCTTTTTCTTTTTCCACGCCTCGTACTTTTTCACGTTCTCCGGGTCATGAAAATAACGCTGCATGGCTTCGTACACGGCCTTTCCAAGCTGCTTTTTCTGAAGCTCTGAGGGAGCCACGTTGTGCATGTTGAAGGCAGCGATTTGGTTTCCCGTGGCAAGATCAATCACGGAGACCGGGCAGCCTCTGCGGATGGGTGCCTGCCGCTCCGGAGGGAGCGCTTTCAGAACGGCCAGCTGGTAGTCGTTAAATTCCTCCGGCTTCAGCTCGTCATCCGGAATGCCGCTGTGGTTGAATTCAATGATGGTTGTGCCCTTGGGCTCTTTACACTTTGCCATGATCCACCTCCGGATAATCCGCCTCGTATGCGTCGATGAGCCGCTGCAGGAGCGGGTTTGCCTCCATCTCCCGGACCTTATACAGATGCACGTCGTTCTCACAGTTGTCAAAGTCTTCGGCCTCGGTCCACTGCTCCGAGAGCCTGCTGATCCCGCGATAGGGCTGCTTGCCGAGGTAAAGACTGACCCATTCAATACGGGCATTGTTCAGAATCGGCGGTATGGGGTTGTTGGCAAGCATGACGCGCATGTCACTGGTGGCCGCAGCGAGGGTCGCCCGGATGAGCTCCCAGCAATGCAGGCTGGCGGTCCACATCTGGTGGATCAGCGGAAAGCTGTAGTCATAGGGATGCTCTGTGTCCGGAATGATAGAGACCACAAAATAGCGCATGCGCTTGGCGTTGCTATCCACGCAGATGCTGCCATACATCGTGTCCGGGTTCCGCTCCGCAATGATGTAAGTCAGATACGGAATCCCATCAGGCAGCAGTCTGTGAAACGCCTCTGTGGCGACGGTGGATGTCTCCTCGTCGATCCAGTCCGGATTCAGTGGAGCGCAGTCCCGCGCCGCGTCCTTCGGGACGCACGGCCCGTTCAGCAGATCAGCCACATAGGCCTTGTCTTTCATAAGTTCAGCGATTTTCATGATGCAAATCCTTTCTGTTCCCACCCACCATCCCGTATTTGGTTTATGCGGCTTCGATAAAGCACTCAGGGTGATCTTCCGGATTCACGAGAAGCTGGTACTGACAGCCTTCATCCGTGATCTTCTGCTCCAGGATACGGAGTAGGGTCAACTTGTGCAGAGATGCGTAGGTATAGGAAACGGAATAATTCAGTGTGGCAACAAACATTTCTGACGAGAACGTGTCGTAGCCAAAGGCCTCATAAATAGCGGTGATGGCTTTCCTCTGATGGGGCTTGAGCTTGGAGAATTCTGTTTGCAGCTCCCGGTTAATTGTATAGTCGCCATCAGGCTGCTTCGTAATCAGACCAAGCTGGGCTGCCAGTGCGGTGTCGGCCAGCCACATGTTGTCACTATAGCCTCGCGCTTCGTAATCGCTGCGAAGAAGCGTCCCTTTGGCGAGGCAGGACCGCAACACTTCGGAAACGCGCCTGTCCCTGTTGGAGGTAGAGGATTCGGATAGAATATTCAGCTGCTCCAACACATCCTGCGAGTATCCTTCTGCCAAAGCTACCACAGGCTCTGGTGCAGATTGATTGTCCTCTAGCGGGCTTACAGGCGGAGTAGGCTCTCCGGCAAAGAGCGTGGGATGATCGTTGGGATTGACACGCAGGCGGTACACAAAAACGTCGTTCTCCTGGCAGTCGATCAACTGGAGTATGGAAAGCTGATGAAGCAACGAACATGTACTGGATTTTCCCAGCTTCATGGCGGCCATCGCACCTTCTCTGGTGAAGGGCTCCGATCCGAAGCTCTGATACAGGGCTGAAAGCGCCGTCTTCTGGGAACCGCTGGGTGTTGGCAAGGTTTCAATGATGTTTCGGTTGATCCTATATACACCGGGAGACACCTTTTTCACGATGCCCATCTGCTCAGGGAGCAGCATATCCGTGTAGATTTTTGCTGCATCCTCCGCGTCCGTATAGTCCGTAGCCGTGATCATCCCTTTGGAAAGGCTGGCAGCCAGAATCTCGCCGATACGGCGGTCCTTAGCCGATCTTGCCGAGCTGCGGAGCTCCGCAATGGCCTGGATGATCTCCGGCGAATAATCCTGTGGCCCAAGAGGCAGTTGGGCGGTGGCAAACTGATAAATCATGCAGCGATTGGTCCGTTTTCCGACGCTTTCAATCAGGCTCATCTCTCTGAGGTGTGTCACAAAATTGCCTGCCTGCTTCAAAGTAAAGCCGCAGCCATTGACGATGTCGTCTACTGTAAACGTGTCCACCTGATTGTCCATCAGGCTGAGCAAGAATTTTGCACCGGTTTTCATGACTGGACCGCTGTTCGAAGCCAGATGGCAGAACTTGCCCCGCACCCTTGCTATGCTGGTCTCCGAATCCATTTCCGTGTCGTTTCCAGCCCAAGAATCTGCCGAGAGCCAGTCCTTGTTTTCACCTCCTCTCTCCGGGTAGTTAGGGTCAGTTTCCGTAGGAACCTCACTTGCCTCTGCAGTCTCCGTTCCCGGTGGCGCAAGCCTCCCACTGTCAGGTGGCGTCGGGTCAGACGCAGGCACGGCAACTGCCATGAGCGGTGTACGGGCAAGTGCCATTTCTTCCTGCCGAGCCCGTTCTTCCTTTTGCCTTTGCCGTAGCCGCCGTTCCTCCACAGCGCGGGAGAGGAGCTCAAGATAATACTCAATAAAGTAGGTCAGATCGCAGCCATTCTCCTCCCGCAGAATGTTGAGCATGGCCTCGTAATAACTGTAGCTCTTCCGAGCGATGAGGGCGGACAGGCTGATCTCGCTAAAGAACGTATACCCGGCCCGAAGCAGGATGATATTGGAAACCATCCTGCCCAGACGCTCATTGCCCTCGGGGAAAGGACGCAGGATCATCAGGTACGCCTGTGCCACAGCGGCTTTGACCAGCGGGTGTGTGTTCGGCAATTCCAGAAAGGCGGACAACTCACCCAGTCTGTCCGGTATGGTTCGCACAGAGGGAAACGCAAAGGCTTCTCCACTGGTGGGCGTAAAATCCACTTCGTTTGTGGAGCGGTAATCCTGCCCGCCCTGATCCATACCATCTGTGAGTAAGTAGACCAGCTCCTTCAGATATTCCGCGTCGATAGGCCGGTAGAGATTGCCGCTGGCATAGTTGCTGGCCTGTCGGTTGTTTGCAATCATCTGTTCCTCGATGTCTCTTGGCGGCAGATCGCTGGTGAGAAAGTCCATAGCTGCCTGAATACTGATCTGGGAGCCTTCCACATAGCTGGTGTAGAACACCTCCTCCAGCGTGGAAACCGGCAGAGCCTCCGTGTAAGGATCAAACTCAGTCTCGATTTCATACAGGGCCTCCACGACCCTCTCACTGGCGGTAACCATCTTATCCGTCGTGACGAACCAGTATGGAAGGCCTTTGTAGTTGTACAGGGGCAGCACTGTGCTTCTGGACCGTCGCTGATTCAGCAGTTCCTGCCACAGTGCGTCCGGCTGCGTCCCCAGAGGGATACGGGAGATCATATCGCGTTTCGAGGTATAGCGCTGTTCTAAATGCCTGAATAGCTTTTCTCGGTCCATTGGCTACCTCCTTGGCGCGCTTACTGCTGCTCCACGTCCAGAGCCTGTGCGCCTTTCAGATCAAACCGGATGGCCTGATGGGCGGGAAGATACTCCCCATAGCACATTCTGGGCCGATCATCCTCCCAGCCGACCATGTGCTTAATCTTGCGCAGAAGGCTCCTGCCGCTGATTTCAAACTGCACCGCCCGTTCTTCAGGTACCACCACAGCCTGCTGATCGTCAATCGTGCAGGCCCGGAGCAGCAGCATCTTTTCTTCTTTGTTTATGAGAATCTGAACCTGCCGAGGCCAGTCAAGCGCATCCAGCACACCCTCGTTGAGAAGGATGGAATCCTCCATCAGGTTCAGCGTCAATATGATTTGCGGGCTCATTACAATACCTCCGTTGTATCGGATGTGATAGGCAGCTGTTCCGCTGCAGGTTCACTGTCAGTCAGATCAGAAGATACGAAGCCTTCAGTCAGATCGATCTCCGTCGAGGCCCTGTGTTCATCGACGCTGAGGCCAAAGGTCTCCAGCCATTCGCTGGGTAGGATCGGTTTAGGCCGCTTGATCTTGCCGGTCTCCGGGTCACGGCTCTGGGGCAGGAAGGCCTCCTTGGCGCTCAGGTCAAAGAGGTACAGGCTCTCGCCCTGATAGTTGATCCGCATGCCCTGTAGCTTATACCGGTAGATGGACTCCCAGCCCATCAGGTCATAGAGCTTCGTGGTAAAGGGCCTGCAGGTGATCTCGCGGCTCTTGCGTTTGTCTCCTTTGACGACACACCAGCGCACAGCGTCACGGGCACCCTCGTCACAGGGCCGGATGGCCAGCTTGCGTTCTGTGGGATTGATCAAAAACTGAATGTAAGTCGCGTCCTCCAGCTTGCTGATGCAGGAATTGTTGAACGTGATGCTGTTGCCGCGAATGGTCATGGCCGGATCAAAGCGGTGGGAGATGAATTCCCGCCGTACCACCTGATATCCGGCAAAGCTGAAGCTTGCCTCTTCGGCGATACGCTTGGCTTCCTGCCGCTCTTCGCGGGTTAGACTGCTGATGCCCGGTGCCGCCGATGCACCCGGCTGCGAGACACCAGAGAATGGGGTGCGCTGCATACCGGGTGGACTGGGTCGGAATCCCTGCCTCTGTTGGGGCCAAGGCTGCATGTTGTCCACCATAGTCAAAACCTCCTGTTACTTAGTCTTTCGGTGACGCATGAACTCCGGGCGCACCACCTGATAATCTTTCCTGTCGAACACAAGCAGGTCTTCATGTTTGGAAGACTCCTGATCTGTATCGGCAGAGGCACTGTTTGTGATTGGCTGTTTACACTGATCCTGTTGCATTGGTCATACTCCCTTCATTTTTCGGCTGGGCAGGGCGCTCCAGCTCTTTTACCTGTAATTGGCGTTGCCTCTTGGACTTCTCCGGCCATATTTTTGCCACCAGCAGTCGGTCAAGCTCCATGCATATCTCCACGGCGCTGTCGATCAGGTTTCCCTCGCCCAGAGGGCTGCGGAGAAGCTCCTGATAGGCTCTATACATGATGGGCTCCTCAAAAGCGCCATATACCATCCGGCTGGACTCTTCGTGGAGCAGGCATTCACAGCGGTAGATATAGCCCAGCCAATAGGCGTAGGACAGCTCGTCCACATTTCGATTGGGCTCTTCGGGTAGCTCCGCCAGAGCCGGTGGCAGCCGCAGCCGCTCAGCCTCATAGGCCTGCGAGAGCAGCAGACTCTTGTTCTGGTCGTCCTCAGCCTTGGAGACAATATCGTCGATCCAGTAAAGGGCTTCCACGATCACCTCCGGGCTTTTCAGCAGCATAGGGATACGGAGCAGGTTGGAGAGCTCATCATTCTCCATGCCGTTTGCGGCGGCGAAGCTGACGTCAAAGACGCCTGCCAGCTGGCTTGTCATGAATAGGGGCGCGAACTCCACCATAGAAAAGCCCATAGAAGCGGCCTCCATGAACAGGTTGCCCTGCTTATGGCAGTAGGCCAGATCACGGCCTGTAAACTGCCGCGCAACCTTGATGACCTGACTGTTCTGCGGCGATGCCCGTGCAAGGCGCATCAGGCGCTTTACATTCGCAGATAGCGGGCGGCTCTTGGCCGGGTTTCGGGACGTCTGCATGGCTCATTCCTCCTCGCCCATGGGCTCGACCACGATGGGCTCGCCCGGATAGGCTTCCTGGCTCTGTGGAAGGACCGGTGGGTCATCCATAATCTCAAGGAGCAGGTCATCCACGGTACCGGCATCAACGGTGTGGGTGATATCCAGCGGTCTCGCTTCTACCATCATGTCCCACTCTTCATCAGAGCTCTCCGTACTTAAGCCGCGCACACCGGAATCGTGTTGAAAAGCCGGGGTACCGAAGAGCTTCTTGTTCACCTCCACGGCCTGCTGAAACTTTTCTTCTATATCCCGGATTTCCTGCGGCTCATCCTCATCGGGCGGATAGTAGTAGCTCTTGGCGTCCTCCTGCTCCTCGGTATTGGCTTCCGCTTCCTTCCGGGCAATGATCACTTCATCCTTTTTGCTCATAGCGCGGCCCACGTAGTTGTCCAGATCAAAGACAAGCACCGTGTCGCCGAGGACCGCTGCGTTGGGGTTTTTCATGGCCTGGCATGGGACCCGAAAGGCGTAATCCGTCTCCCAGCCCATGCTGTCATAGAAAACCTTGCACAGAGGCGCTGCGCTTTTGTACTTGGCGTCCCATGGAATCGCGTTGGGATGGTCCGGCCTGCAGGGTCGAATGACCATCATACGCTCCACAGGGTTAAACAGGAGCTCCACGTTCTCCGCACCGGGCAGCTTCGAGATACAGCTTTTATTGAAGGTGATGCCCTTTGTTGTGATACGAATGACAGGCTCATGGACGCGGGAGAACATATCTCCACTGACCACCTGAAAGGATTTCACGGCATCTTCCTTGGCCTGGTTCTCCGCAGCCTCCATGGTTTTTCCCTCAAGCTCGTCCTTGATCTCCTGCTCAGCGGCAGTGAGATCGCGGGCGATCTGTGCAATGCCGTGGTCGTCCACAAGACCGCCAATGCGTCGTCCGCCTTCTGGCAGATACTCCGAGGCCAGATCCACTTCCAAATCCTCGTCGAGCATACCCATGGCGATTTGACCGGCGCGGTAGTAATCCTCAAAGTCAAAGCCTGCCCAAGCACGGTTCATGGAGATATACCCGGCAAGAGCACCGTGATCGATGATGCGCATGGGAAGGTAGGTGCCCTCGTGGCCGTACTTCCGGCTGTTGAGAATCCGCTGGGCGGCATTCCACATGGAGCGGCTAACAATGGCCTCGTGGTGATCTGGCTGAAAATACTTGTTTTTCTTGCCATTGTTCTTTTTGGACTTGTGGTCCTTATAGTTGGGCGTGTAGGTCTTTCGGGCCAGCACGTCGCCACAGTGCTTTTCGTTGCGCAGGATGGACACGACACCCCTGGCAGTCCAGTGGGTGTTCATGGTCCCGTCCCTGCGTCGGCCCCCGGTGGGAATCGCCATCTCGGTAAGAACCTCTGCCATCTCCTCCGGAGAGCCGCCGTTGACCAGCGTGGAGTACATCCAGCGCACAACACGGGCTTCATTCTCATTGACGGACAGCACCTTTTTCTTGCCACCGAAGCCATCCGGGACCTCGATCTTGTCATAGCCAAAAAGGCGCGGCGTCAGGAAGCGGCCTCGACTGAAACGCCACTCCAGCGAGAGCAGGATCGCCTCGCTTTTCATATGGCTTTCCTCCTGCGCCACCATTGCCAGAACGAAAAGAATGATGCCGCTGGTCTGGGACATGGTGTCCAGATTCTCCTGCTCGAAAAAGACCCGGACTGGAGGATCGTGGTTCTGCAGGGCTTCGACCCAGCCGATGCAGTCCATCAGATTTCGAGCGAAGCGACTCACTGCCTTTGTGATAACCATGTCGATTTTACCGTCCATACAGTCCTTCATGAGCTTCTGAAAGCCCTGCCGATGGTCCGTGTTCGTGCCGGAAAAGCCGTCATCGACATAGCAGCCCGCGTACTTCCAGTTGGGGTTCTCCTTGATCTTTTTCATGTACTGCTGGATCTGGAGGTGGATGGAAAGGGCCTGATCGATATCATCTGTCGAGACGCGGCAGTATGCGGCCACCCGGAGAATCCGTTCCTCCTCCGGCCTTTCGGTGGCGGCGGCGATCATCCGGACGTTTCTTCCGTCCTGTGAGGCGATCTGTTTTACAAGTGCGTTTTTGGATCGCTGTCGTTCGGATTCAAAGCTGGCACCAACCGGGGCTTTCTTCGGACGCGATGCTCGTTCCTGAGCAGCCTGCCGAACATCTTCCATACCGTCACCTCCCGCTTACCGTATTTCATTGCTGCGTACACGTTCACAACCTCCTTCTCAAAAAGATGTTAGATTTGCCATAATGGCAGTACCATATTTGCATATAGTAGGAGGTTTATCCACGTCTGCGCAGACGTATTTTGGCGTAAAATTGATGAAAAAAGCCCACCTCCGCAGACCTCTGCGAAGTGTGGGCGAGAAGGCAGGCCTTATGGTTCGCTCTCAAAGATAATTTCGTATGGGTCCAGTTCGAGGACGGCGCAGATTCGGAGGCCCACCTTCATGGGGCAATTCGAGAGCTGATGTTCTCCGTATTCGTATCGCTGGTATTGGTGGATGCTCATATGCAGTTCCAAAGCCACCTCCTCCTGCGTCAGGCCGAGTTCAAGACGGCGCTCACGCAGAATCTGACCTGCTCGATTTCGCATTTCACAGCCCTGCCTTTATTTTACTTCCGTCCTTAAACGTGACCCAGACCTCATCCTTCCTGTGGACCGTCATGTAATCCACCATCGCAAGCCAGTCATCATCCCGGAACTCTGTCAGAAGGTCCAGCTTCCGCAGGTACTGGAAATGCTGGTCAATCTCCTGACGCTTTGCCTGTCTCCGGGTGATTTCAGCGATCACCTCAGCCTTCTTTGCCTCTGCTTGATTGAGCCTCGCCTCCAAGACCGCAATCTGCTCCTGATAGGCTATCTGGTTAAGGGCAATCCTTGCATTTTCATGGATACAGTTATCTATGAGGCCGCTTACCACGTTGAGCTCCGTCTCTACCTCAGCCAGCTCCCGTTCCAACGCATCAGTCGCCAGCTTTGGAGCCATGTACGATTCAAACACGGAGATCAGTTCCTCCCGCTCCGTGATGGCGATGTTGGCAGCCTGCAAGAAAAGCCTTTTCATCTCGTCCTCTGTGAGCGTCGGCGTGGTGCATTTTTCGCCGTCAAACTTGTGATTGCACTGCCAGATGACCCGACGATACTTATCTGTGGAGTGCCACACCTTTGAGCCGTACCAGCTTCCGCAGTCGCCGCACTTGATCTTACTGGAAAAGATGCTGACGGAGCTAATGCGATTCTGGCCCTTGGTCCGGGCAGCCATTTTTGTCTGAACCAGTGCAAAGGTCTTCTCGTCGATGATCGCTTCGTGGTTGCCCTTGACGTAGTACTGCGGAATCTCACCTTCGTTTTTCTTCGTTTTCTTCGTCAGGAAGTCCGTGGTGTAGGATTTTTGCAAAAGCGCATCGCCCTTGTACTTTTCATTCGTCAGGATGCTCTTGATAGAGGTGGCGTACCATTTTTCCTTGCCAGAGGGTGTCGGGATGCCCTCATTCGTGAGTGTCCGGGCAATCAGGGTTGGTGACATGCCGGTAAGGAAAAGCCCATAAATACGGCGGACCAGCTTGGCCTGCTCCGGGTTTACTACAAGGTTGCCGTCCTCACCACGGTCGTAGCCGAGAAAACGTCCAAAGGGCACCGTAACCTTGCCGTCTGCAAAGCGCTTCCGCTGGCCCCATGTGCAGTTCTCAGAAATGCTGCGGCTTTCCTCCTGCGCAAGGCTGGACATGATCGTCAGGAGCAGCTCGCCCTTACCGTCGAAGGTCCAGATATTCTCCTTTTCAAAATAGCATTCTGTGCCGTGCTCCTTGAGCCTTCGGATGGTGGTAAGGCTATCCACGGTGTTCCGGGCGAAGCGACTCACCGACTTCGTGATGATTAAATCGATACGACCGGAAAGGGCGTCCTCCACCATCCGGTTAAACCCGTCGCGGTTCTTGGTATTACACCCGGTGATACCTTCGTCTGCATAGACTTCGACAAACTCCCAATCGTCGCGGCTCTGGATGTAATGGGTGTAGTAATCCACCTGAGCCTCATAGCTTGACTGCTGTTCTTCATGGTCTGTGCTGACGCGGGCATAGGCAGCGACCTTGCGTTTAGCCATACTGGCCAACGGGGCCGCCGTGAACCGGCTAAGCGTCGCGGGTATCTTTGTTACGGTTGACATCAGGGCGTCTCCTTTCGCTTCCGGTGAATCTGCTTGGGCGGGATGTATTCGAATGTCTGCGTATGCCCGTCTTTGAAGTAGAGGGTGAGGACGTTCACGTTCGCACCGATCTTCGTCAGCGTCTCAAGCATGGCGTCTGCGTCAAATGCCTCCCAGCCAAGCGCGTCTGCGATCTGTTTTTTCAGAGCACTGTCCCGGAAGGCAAGCGGTCTTGGCGTGCCTTTCGCTCTCTCGTTATGCTCCGGGTCAATCCAAGCCACCTCAGAGGAGCCATCCACGAAGTGCCGGAGCTGCGCCTGAAGATGGCCGTGGCAGTTCTCGCACTCAATGAAGTGTGAAAGCTCGTATCGGCAAATAGCCGTTTCACGGTTCCGAAAATACTCGGAGTGGGATTTTCGCTGTTCCTCTGACCAATGTGGTTTCCTGTGCGGTGGGTGCGGTCCGGCCTCTCCATCCCGGTGGTAGAAGTAGCCTGCGGTTTGGGCAATCCCGTTCTCGATCTTGACGCCATAGCGCTCTGCGAATTCCCTCTGGGCAGCCTGAAACATCTCCATGCTGATGATGGCCGGATGCGTCTCCTCTATAAAGAACATGGGCAGCTCGCCTTTATTCTTCGTCAGCTTGTGCGTTATGTGGTCTTCTGCATAAAACTTTTGGGCCAGCGTGCAGCCGGTGTACTTTTCCTGCCGGATCATGACGCCAATGACCTCACCGCTGAACTTCCTCCGGTGGTAGGAGGGAACACCCTCCGCGTTCAGCTTCTGCGCTATGCTGTAGCAGGAATCGCCATTCAGAAACATTTGAAAAATGCGTCTGACTACGACGGCTTCCTCCTCGTGGATGACCAGATTGCCATCCTTGGTCCTATAGCCGTAAATTTTGCAGCCGCCAGTCTTGCCGCGTTCATAGCGTTTGCGGATGCCCCATTTGCAGTTTTCAGAAATGCTGCGACTCTCTTCCTGCGCAAAGGAAGCGAGGATTGTGAGCATCAGTTCACCGTCACCGCTGAGGGAGTAGATGTTTTCCTTCTCGAAGCGGACCTCAATTCCCAGCTCCTTCAGGTGCCGGATCGTGTTAAGCAGGTCCACCGTGTTACGGGCAAAGCGCTGTATACTCTTCGTGAGTATTATGTCGATCGCTCCGGCCTCACAGTCAGCCAGCATCCGCTTGAACTCATCGCGGTCCTTCATGCCAGTCCCGGAAATACCGTAATCGGCGTAAACGCCAGCGTATTCCCATTCCGGGTTCTTCTGGATAAGAGCGCTGTAGTAGCTCACCTGTGCGGAGAGCGAGTGCTGCATCCGCTCCGATTCCATGGACACTCTGGCGTAAGCAGCGACTCGTTTTTTTCTGGGCAGAACCGGCGCTTTTTTGTCTATCCTTTCGATGGTTTTCAAGCGCTATCCCTCCTTCCGCACTGCTATTTATCACTCTAAGCTTGATACATAGCAAGTGTTTTCTGAGAATAAACTACCCAAATATGGTTGGTACTTTTGCAGCAGAATAGTATCAATTTCAGCGTATTCTTCTGGCGAGAGCAGGCCCTTTTCCAGCATGGTTTTGGCCATCGACAAGGCCATATGGTAAAGCATATCATTACGGAGCTCCTCCGGCGTCATGCGCCGTCACCGCCTCGGAACCGGCCAGCGATATAGCAGGCGTGGGAACAGTATTTCCGGCGACTGTTACCATAGGCGGAGAAGTGCTTGCCGCATGTCGGACAAACATATTCGTACATGGCCTTAAGGTTCAGCCGGTCCGGGTTTGCCTTATACCAGCTAATGCGGCAATCGCTGCAACAGAATTTCCGTTTCTTCACTTTGGGGCGTTGTATAATTGGCGCACCGCAGTTCAGGCACCCATCCGGAGACACTTCCGCAAGGGTGTGGGCTGCCGCTACTTCACCGGCCAGGCCGTGGTTCCTGCAGTAAGCCTTGACGCTATCCTTGGACAGACCGACGGCGTTGGCGATGGCCGTATAGCCGTAGCCTTGATGCCGGAGGTTTGTGATCTTCATCCTTTGTTCGTTTGTCATGGTGACCTCCAATCTGAAGGCTTGGCCTTCACTTTCCACTGGAGATTGGAAGCCGATTTGAGCGGGCAGAAATAAAAAAAGTGGGCCTGCAGGATTTCTCCCACAGGCCCAGAAGGTCGGTTACAGTTTCTTGGTATAGTCGAGGCTGATCCAGCCCGCGCCGGACTTCAGCTTGCCCCAGCCGGTATCGGAGCCCTGCCCGGACTGCACGTCCACGATGGTGAACACGCCGATGCCGGTATAGGAGCCGGTGCGGCTGTAGTTGGTGCCAGGTCCCTTGCGGATGTTCAAGTCCCGGATACTGATCTTTACGAGGAAGGGAACGTCCGTGGTCTGCGGTGCGACAGGAGTGGCAGGCGTGACCGGAGCCACAGCTCCGGCAGCATCATAGGCAGGTCTGCCGTAGCCAAGGATGCGGCTGTTGGTGAGCGAGTAGGTTCTCCTCGCCACCTGATCGCTGGTGTTGCCCTCAATGGTATGCACCTGCTTTTTATCCACCGATTCCACGATGCCAGTGTGCGTGCTGTTGTCGAGCGAGGTTCCGAAGAAGATCTGATCTCCCGGCTGCGGGTCCTTGGTATGGAACTGGCCCTTATTCTTAAAGTAGCGCAGGGAGTACGTGCATCCCGCGCCTGCTGAGCGTTCCGGCTGGCAGAGTAGGGATAGCGCCTTCTCATAGCCAAAGGCCGTCAGGAAGCACCAGTCCACAAACATGTCGCACCATGCAAAGCCGTTCTTCTTCCCGTTGTACCATTTGGGATACTTCTGGTCGAAGTCTCTGGCATACTTGGTGTAGTTGCCGGACCCGGCGTTGGCGCTCTTATCGTCAAGCTGGGAATTGGACCTCTTTTCCTTGTAACCGATCTGTTCTACGGCCACGGCGATGACCATAGCAGCGGTGCAAGCAGAGGCGGGCTTGTCCTCCCCATCGGAAGGAGCTGCGTCATACTGCGTCAGGTTCCACTTTTCGATGATGCTGTAGAGGCTGGAAACGTAAGTAGTGCTGGTCGCATACCCGCCGTCCTTGATGATCTGGATGGCCTTTTTGTAGTCGTTGCAGCCCTTCAGGCCATCGTAGCGGAGCTTGTTTCCGTTCATGGCACCCAGCAGGTAGGCGCTGTGATCAGCGATGGAGTCCTCAATGCAGGGATACTTTCGGAAATCAGCCGTAATGATATAGAGCTTGCCTGTGCCATCATCTTCCTGTGTGTTCTTTGTGTACACGGACTGGCCGTCCCACGTGGAGCCGTACCAATTGTTCCCGGAAAGGGATTTCTTCATGCCGAAGAGGTTGTTGGCGTTCTGGGTCAGTTCGGACTTACCGTAACCGGACTCCAGAATGAACTGCGCCAGAGATACGGAGGCGAGGACACCGGACTTTTTCATGTCGGAGGTGAAAAGGCTGCCGACCTTCTTGATCACGTCGGCTTCGGAAAGGCCCACCAATGCGGTGGCCTGCGTGCCGGTGACCTTCGCAGGCTCCTGCGCAGCACCGCCGAGTTCTGCTGTGACCTTGCTGGCCAGATCTCCCATTCGCGCATACATCCAGTTTCCCGGACAGGACTTGTTTGCAAACCAGCGGTGGACCGTCAGGACCATCTCGTCGGCCTTTGGGGTGTAGGCCAGCGTAGTATCCTTATCGCCCAGCCATAGGAGCTTCTTCTTGCCGTTACGTTTGCAGATGTCCACACAGAGCTTGATCAGCGTCTGATAGACCACATCCCTGAAAGCGTAGGGCTCCGTGGTATCGGATGCGCACTCGATGGTCACAGCCCGCTGGTCGTTGGCATTGCTGGAGGAGCACCAGCTGCGGTTTTTCTCCTCCACATACATGCCAACACGTCCATCCGCGCCGATGCCATAGTTGCTGGAAGCCTGCCGGGAGGTCGGTTCAAAGATACTGCCCAGCGTCTCCACAGAACACTGGCCGACCACACAGTGGGGCGTGATGCGATCAATGCTGTGAGTCCGCTGGCCGGAGTGGTTGGGGCTCAGCTTGGTGTAGACCACCATCGAGCTGTTCGTGTATGCCATTACTCGTCACCGCCTTTCTCGGCGCGGTCGTGCAGCTGCTCCAGCACTGCCTTCAGCTTGTCTGGGACCGGCAGGCCGAGATGGGCTGCGTTTTCGATAAGGGAAACGCCTTCGTTGGAGAGATAGAAGAAGATGACAGCCGTGCGCAGGACGCCGCCACTGCCAATCACCTGCGCGTCAACAATATGACCGATGCCCACCAGCAGGAAAATCAGCACCTTGCGGCAGATGCCCTTGAAGCCAACCTCGCTGGAAAGGGTCTTGTCCGAGATGGCGCACATGACCCCCGTGATGTAGTCGATGGCCACGAAGGCGATCAGGGCGTAGAGCAGGCCATCACAGCCGCCCAGAAAGTAGCCAAGCCAGCCGCCCACAGCGGCAAAGGCCAGCTGAATGGTGTTCCAGAATTCTTTCATAGTAGTTGTCCTCCTTTGAATTTTGAATATGAGAAGAGCGGCCACCCGTCATGGGCAACCGCTCTTGACTCTGTTATTAGGGTTACTGACCGCAGATTTCAGGATAGTCCTCAATGGCTCGTATCTGGTTTGCGTAGGTGCTCCAGTTTGTCGCTGCCTTATACGCATCCACCAGCGCTGAGGGAACATAAATATACCCTCCGCCCTTTTCAATTTTGGAAAACGCAAAGGCACCACTGGACTGCTTACAGACTTGCTCTGTGTTCCGAAGAATCAGTGCTTCCAAAGCAGTACAGGAATGGAATTCGCTATACCCAATGCTGCTCAGTACGGGAAAATCAAGAAACGTGAGAGAAGTGCAGTTTCGGAAACAGTACCCACTCATCGTCTGGACTTTGGGAAGTGAAACAGATGCCAGTGATGCACACTCGGCAAAGGAACTCCCATCGAGCTTTGTTGCCTCCGGTAAATCCACCGTTGTCAGAGCCGTGCAATAGTAAAAAGCGCCGTGTCCCACAGTGAGAACGTGGTTATCCTTGAACTCCGTAATGGTGCGTTCAATGATGCTGTCCGACAGGGCTTCATCGCCGACTACATCGATCGTGTTTGTAAAATCAGTCATTAGCTTTCACCTCCAGTAATCTCGGGATAATCCTCAATTGCCCGGATTTGATCCGCGTAGTTTTGCCAATTCGCAGCCGCCTTGTAACTGTCAACAAGAGCGGCGGGAACATAGATGTAACCACTGCCACTCGAGATCTTGGTATAGGACACAGCATCCGATCCCAGACTGCACACCTTTTCCGTATTGCGGAGAATCAGCGCTTCCAGAGCGTTGGCTGCGGAAAACCCATGCTGCCCGATGCTCGTAACTTTAGGCAGATCTGCTTTGGCCAGTTTGTGCGCCGCATTAAAAGCGTAATCGCCGATAGACGTCACGTTGGGGAAAGATACAGAGGTCAGACCGCTGCAGTTCTGGAAAGCATAAGCGCCAACTGTTGTCACACGATCATTGCTGTAGTCCCCGCTGATGCTCCGTTCCACAATGCCCACAGAGATGTAGCCAATAAAGCGGTACTGCGCATAGCAGTCCGTATTTCCGGTGATTCCGTTGGGAGACGGATTCCATTCGGTGAATTCGTAATCCTCCGGCTTTTCCACATCCGTTTTGGCCGGTGTTTCGCCGGTGTAGCTGGCGTTGCTGCCATAGGGAACCTCGGATACTGTCTGTACCAAAGTTGTGCCATTGTAGAAGCGAACCGTGTACTTCCGAACAGTGCTGGTAAACGCGGCATACACATTCCGGTCTGACACAACTGCTTTCAGCGCACTTGCGTTCGCAGCGCCGCCAGCCGTCAGACTCCAGCCGGTAAAGCTGTAGCTGTACTGTGCTGTGGAGGCCTTGGTCGGATTGCTGCTTCCATAGGCTGTATCCCCACCATCGTAAACCGTGACAGTTTTCAGCAAGGTGCTGCCGGAATCGTCATAGAAGTTTACTTGTGCAGTGAAGTGGTTGTACTGGATTTTGATGTTCGGGTAACGCTCCTGCATCTCAGCAAGGTCATTTCCCGTCAGCGTATCAATGGTAAAGATGCCGCTGATCTGCGCCTTATCCGTGTTGTTGCCGTTTTCGTCCAGACCGCGCATGGTGTCCAGCAGATCATAGAAAGCCAGAATGTCCGCCGCATCCTCAAAGCTGCGTTCCAGCCCGGTCACGCGGACACGGGCACCGGCAGGGATGCTGTGCAGAATCTCCCACAGGTCGAACACCTCGCTCACATTCTCCAGGCGCAGCGTGGAGATGTTGTCATACCCGCCAATCACGAAATCCGTAATGCCCGTCTGGTTTCGGATGGTCAGATTGGTGACCGTCTCCGGCAGATGCAGGGTTTTCAAAATACCGCCGTTGGGCAGCTGGACACCCGTCACCGCTGTCCCCTCAAAGTATAGATGCTCAATGTTGGTGCAACCGGACACATCCACAGCCTGCTTGAGATTCGGGCAGTTGCGGACATCCAGCGTCCGCAGCAGGGTGTTGTTGCCCAGATACAGTTCGGTCAGGTTGCCGTTGGAGTAGCTGTCTGCCGCATCGCCAACTTT
>JAQXOO010000004.1 GCA_029099685.1 Clostridia bacterium | reverse complement strand
TTAAACTGTACAATCTTCTCGGACATGGTTTGCTGTCTCCTTTCAGAATGGTGGTGTCGCAACTTCATTCTACCAGAGATCTGCAAACCATGTCTCTTTATTTATGCATTTTTCAATTTGCGCAATTTATTGTACCTTATCAGGGCGCGGGTCCTGCGAGCCGCCGCGCCTCCGTTCCTTCCCGGCGCTGCCCGCTTTCAGATTCGCTGGGTGCGCTGACCGTGCCTGTTGCAGTTCGCTTATGATTGTGATATCCTATAAACAAAACGGCAGCGCAGGAGGACAGACGCATATGCAACACCCCGGCAAATTGACAAAAATGATTCTGGGCGTGCTTCTGGCGTGTATCGTGTTCGCCGGATTTCTCTGGCTGAACAACGATATCGGCGTTCAAAAATCCCGGTTGGAAGCAGATATCCGGTCGTCACAGAAAATCAAACCGGACTGGACCGTTGACGGGACGGTTTCCGACACCGTCGCCGCGTTCATTTCCTATCCCGGTGACAGGACGGACCACACCTTTTCCGTCTATGTGAACCGCCCCGGGCTCTCTTTCGGATATTTTTTTCGCAGCGGCGGAAGCCTGGAAGAAGTGGAGACCGGCATTGCGGAGTTCACCCTGGAGGGATATCAGGAGAAAGCGTTTATTTCCATGAACCGGCAGCAGGTGGAACGCCTGGAGGTCGATGACGGCAATACCGTTCAGGTGACGCGGATCGACAGCGGCAAACCCTTTGCCATTGTCTTGCCTGTAAACGCGGGCAGCATCGCTTTTTATGATGTGGATGGAAATACCGTGGAATTCGGAGAACGACCGCTTTCATAACTTCCGGTTTGTAGGGCAGCCCTGTTGGGGCTGCCCTTTCTGCGCAGGCAGCGGCGGCGTAAAGGCGCCGGGGAAGCAGGCGCGCAGGCAATATCCGCAGAAAAGGGAAACGGACTGCCGCGCCGCCACTTGTCTAAAACGGTTTTGGGGGGTATAATAAACAAATCATCACTCCACAAAGGAGGTGGCCCCATGCATCTCATGGCCATCGACGGAAACAGCCTGGTGAACCGGGCCTTTTACGGTGTGCGGCCCCTGTCCGCCGCCGACGGCACCCCCACCAACGCCGTTTACGGCTTCCTCAACATGCTGCTCAAGCTGCGGGAGGACTACAGCCCCGACGAGATCTGCGTGTGCTTCGACCTGAAGGCCCCCACCTTCCGCCACAAGGCCTATGCGGGCTACAAGGCCCAGCGCAAGCCCATGCCCCAGGAGCTGGCGGACCAGATGCCCCTGGTCAAGGCCGCCCTGGACGGACTGGGCATCCCCCGGATGGAGGTGGAGGGCTATGAGGCGGACGACCTGCTGGGCACTCTGAGCTGCCTGTGCGCCCGCCAGGGGGGCGTCACCACCATCGTCACCGGCGACCGGGACAGCCTGCAGTATGTCACCGGCCAGTCCCGGGTGGCCCTGGTGACGACCCGCATGGGCCAGACCTCCACGGAGCTGTACGACGAGCAGGTGTTCGCGGAAAAATACCGGGGCCTGGCCCCGGGCCGCATCGTGGACCTGAAGGCCATCATGGGGGACAGCTCCGACAACATCCCCGGCGTCCGGGGCATCGGGGAAAAGGGCGCGCTGGACCTGATCTGCCGGTTCGGCTCGCTGCAGGGGGTCTATGACCACCTGGAGGATGGGGAAATGACCCCCTCCGTCCGGAAAAAGCTGGAGGAAAGCCGGGATATGGCCTTTTTGAGCTATGACCTGGCAAAGGGCGTCACCGACGCCCCGGTCACCGCCCGTCCCGGAGAACTGGCCCCCACCGCGGGGGATCCCGGGGCGCTGTACGCCCTTCTCTCCCGGCTGGAGCTGCGGAGCATCATCAAGCGGCTGGGGCTGACCCCGCCGGCGGAGGCCCCGGCGGCCGCCGCCTTTGAAGAGCGGCCCGCCCGGCAGCTGGAGACCGAAAACGACCTGGAGCAGGCGCTGCCTGGCCTGCCCGGAAAGGCGGTGCTGGTGTCCGCCGACCGCACCATGATGGCCGCCGTGCTGGCGGACGGCACCCCGGTGACCCTCTGCGCCGACCGGGCGGGAGAGGGGGCCGCGGAGCGGTTTCTGCAGGCGGCCCTGCTGGGGAGCACCGGCCCGGTGCTCCACGGGGGAAAGGGCCTTTTGACACAGTATTATAAGGAAGGAGCCGCCCCCGCCGACCCGGTCTTTGACACCCGGCTGGGCGCCTATCTGCTGGATGTCAACCGGGGGGATTACGACCTGGTGACCGCCGCCCGGCAGGTATTGGGCTTTGACGCCCTGCCCGCCGTTTACGACGCCGAGGACGCCCGGGACCTGCTGGGTGTGTCCCAACAGGCGCTGGAGGCCCTGGGCCAGCATGTGCAGCTCATTGCCGCCCTGCGGGAGCGGGAGGAGCAGGAGCTGGAGCGGCTGGGGATGCTGCCGCTGATGCGGGACATGGAGCTTCCCCTGCTGCCGGTGCTGGCCCGGATGCAGGCCCGGGGCGTCTGCGCCCACAAGCAGCGGCTGCTGGAATTCGGCGCCACGCTGGAGGAGCAGATGGGGCAGCTGGAGGAGCAGATCCACGCCCTTGCGGGCCACCCCTTCAACATTGGCTCCCCCAAGCAGCTGGGAACGGTGCTGTTTGAGGAGCTGGGCCTGCGGGCGGGCAAAAAGACCCGCACCGGCTGGTCCACCGACGCCGAGACCCTGGAAAAGCTGAAAAAAGAGCACGACATCATCCCCGCCATCCTGGAATGGCGCAAGGTCAGCAAGCTGAAAAGCACCTATGTGGAGGGCCTGACCAAGACCATCGACCCCGACGGGCGCATCCGCACCACCTTCCATCAGACGGTGACCGCCACCGGGCGGCTCAGCTCCGCCGACCCCAACCTGCAGAACCTGCCGGTGCGCCGGGAGGACGGCTCCGAGATCAGCCGCTGCTTCACCGCGCCGCCGGGCTGGGTGCTGGTGGACGCGGACTATTCCCAGATCGAGCTGCGGGTGCTGGCCCACGCGGCGGACGACCGGGCCATGCAGGAGGCCTTTGCCTCCGGCGAGGACTTCCACGCCGTCACCGCCTCGCAGGTGTTTCATGTGCCCCTCAGCGAGGTGACGCCCAAGCTGCGCTCCGCCGCAAAGGCGGTGAATTTCGGCATCGTCTACGGCATCTCCGCCTGGTCGCTGGCCGATGACATCCACGTGTCCAACGCCGAGGCCCAGGGCTTCATCGACGCCTATCTGGCCCGGTACACCGGGGTGAAGGACTATATGGACCGGGTGAAGGCCGGGGCAGAGCGGGACGGCTTCGTCACCACCCTGTACGGCCGCAGGCGGGCCATCCCCCAGCTGAAAAGCTCCAACTTCAACCTGCGGTCCTTCGGCCAGCGGGCCGCCATGAACACCCCCATCCAGGGGGCGGCGGCGGATATCATCAAGCTGGCCATGGTGCGGGTGGACCGCCGCCTGCGGCAGGAGGGGCTGGAAGCCCGGCTGATCCTGCAGGTCCACGACGAGCTGATCCTGGAAGCGCCGGAGGGCGAGCGGGAGGCCGCCGCCCGGCTGCTGAAGGAGGAGATGGAAGCCGCCGCCCGGCTGAAGGTGCCGCTGGTGGCCGACGTGAGCTGGGGAGACAACTGGTATGACGCAAAAAAGTGAGTCCGGCCGCAGAATGCGGCGGGGGCAAGCCCCCGCCCTACAGGATGGGTTTTTGTCCGTGATCTGTGTGATCATGGGCAAAAACACCGCGGCCCGCCGCCGCTTTCGCAAAAGCGGCGGTGAAACCGGCCCGCAGGCCGGGAACTCCCTGTGGAAAAGGACCCGGCGAAGCGGTCCTTTGACAGCCTGAAGATAGGAAGACAACTGGTATGACGCAAAAAAGTGAGACAAACGCCCTGCGCTTCGGCCCGCTGGAGCCGCAGTACATCGAAGATATGGCCGCCCTGGAGCAGGTGTGCTTTTCCGTCCCCTGGAGCCGGGAGACGCTGGAAAGTGAGCTGGACAATCCCTGCGCCTTCTATGTGGTGTGCACCGGCGGCACAGGAAATGTGCTGGGCTATATCGGTTCCCGCATCGTGCTGGACGAGGCGGACATCACCAATGTGGCGGTGCGTCCCGACTGCCGCCGCCGGGGCATCGCCCGGGAGCTGGTGGGGCGGATGCTGGCGCTGATGGCGGAAAAGGGCGTCCGCTCCGTGCTGCTGGAGGTGCGTGAGAGCAACCTCCCGGCCCGGAACTGCTACGCCCAGGCGGGCTTCACCGTGGTGGGCCGGCGGAAAAACTATTATGAAGCACCAAAGGAGGACGCCCTTCTCATGGGGCGGATACTGGAATGAGCAAGCTGATCTTAGCCATCGAAAGCTCCTGTGACGAGACGGCCTGCGCCGTCTCCCGGGACGGCCGGGAGATCCTGGCCGACGTGGTCTATTCCCAGGCGGATATGCACGCCCTTTACGGCGGCGTGGTGCCGGAGATCGCCTCCCGCAAGCACATCGAAAAGGTGTCGCTGGTGGCGGAGCAGGCGGTAAAGCAGGCGGGCGTCCGCCTGTCCGACCTGGACGCGGTGGCCGCCACCTGCGCCCCGGGCCTTATCGGCGCGCTGCTGGTGGGGGCCAATTTCGCAAAGGCCGCCGCCCTGGCCCTGAACGTGCCCTTTGTGCCGGTGCACCACATCCGGGGCCATGTGGCCGCCAATTACGTGGCCTTTCCGCAGCTGGAGCCGCCCATGACCGCCCTGGTGGCCTCCGGCGGGCACACGGTCATCCTGGATGTGGCGGACTACACCCACATGACGGTGGTGGGCGCTTCCCGGGACGACGCCGCCGGCGAGGCCTTTGACAAGATCGGCCGGGTGCTGGGCCTGCCCTATCCCGGAGGCGCGGCGCTGGACGCCCTGAGCCGGGAGGGAGATCCGGACAAATATCCCCTGCCCCCGGCGGTGATCCGGGACCACCCCTATGATTTTTCCTTTTCCGGCCTGAAAACGGCGGCGGTGAACCTGATCCACAACGCCGGGCAGAAGGGGCAGGCGGTGAACCGGGCGGACCTGGCCGCGGCGGTGTCCCGCACCGTGGCCCAGAGCGTGGTCCCCCGGGTGGTGGCCGCGGCCAAAGACCACGGAAGAAGGCGGGTGTGCGCCGCCGGCGGCGTGGCGGCCAACTCCACCCTGCGGGCGCTGCTGGAGGAAGAATGCCGGAAGGCGGGGCTGGAGCTGTACCTGCCGCCCCTGAAGCTGTGCGGCGACAACGGCTCCATGATCGCCTGCCAGGCCTATTTTGAGTACATGGCCGGCAACCTGGGGGACCCCTCCCAGAACTGCTTTGCCACTCTGCCTGCGTCAGAGGATGTGTGCCGGTATGAAAGCGGGATGTAAACGCTCTGTAAACATCCGCGGAATTTAATGGAAGAAAAAGCCTGCCCGCCCTGTGGAACAGGGCGGGCATTTTCAGCACCCCGGCGAAAAAACCTGATGGCGCCGTGGATTTTTTGCATGGGGCTGTGGAAAACGCTGTGGGAAATGTGGATAACATTGCGTATAATCGGCGGAAAGGTCAGGAAAACTGCCGGAAGCTTTTTGATTTTTTTGTCAATATTCTTATATTTATTGACAATCCCCCTTGCTTTTTTGCCAAAAGCAAGATACAATAAAAATGATTAGCAAACCGAACTGCATATGTGACTATCATCCCAAGGAGGAGCTTCCCATGGATAAGAAGATCTCGTCCGCGGTGATCCACCGAATGCCCCGGTACTTCCGGCATTTGTGCGATCTCCAGGACGCGGGGATCACCAGGATCTCTTCCGGTACGCTGGCGGAACGGATGGGACTGACGGCATCTCAGGTGCGGCAGGATTTCAACTGCTTCGGCGGATTTGGGCAGCAGGGTTACGGATACAACGTAGCGGAGCTGCGGGCCGCCATCGCGGGCATCATGCGCATCGACCGGGACCGCAGGGCCATTATCGTTGGTGCGGGAAATCTGGGCAAGGCCCTGATGACCAATTTCAATTTCACAAAATACGGTGTGCGGCTGGTGGCCGCCTTTGACTCCAACCCTCTGCTGATCGGGACGGAGATCGCGGGCGTGCCGGTCTATTCCTGCCGCAAGCTGGAGGAAGTGCTGGAGAAAGACCGGCCGGAGATCGCCATCCTCACCCTGCCCAAGCTTCATGCCCGGGCGGCGGCGCAGCGGCTCATCGCCGGCGGCATCAAGGGCATCTGGAACTTCACCAGCATCGACCTGCATCTGGATATGCCTCAGATCCCGGTGGAAAATGTACATTTTTCCGAGAGTCTGATGGTGCTGTCCTACAAGATCCAATAACGTACCGGGGCGCGGCGGCAGAGAAAATCTCTGCCGCCGCTGCTGTTTGTTCCGCCGCTGGTCAATTTCCACGAAAGGAAAGGGGAAAAACACAGCAATCTGCTGAAATCGCCGATGAAAGGACAAAACATTCCAATTTATGCTGGAATGCGGGATGCATCTGTGGTAGTATTCATGTAAATCCTTTCCTCCGCACTGCCGGAAAACGGCGGGAAAACACGTTCGTCCGATTTTTGAAATTTGAAAAAGGAGTGCTACCATGAAAAAACTGACTGCTCTGATGCTGTCCCTGGTAATGATCCTGAGTTTGTGCGCCGGCTGCGGCGATACCGGGACCCAGCCCGGCGGCACCGACGCCCCCAACAACAGCGGCAACGCCGGCACCGATGTGCTGGAGACCCCCAAGGACCCCCTCACCGGCATCGCCTATGCCGAGGATACGGTCTATACCTACCTGTACGGTTCCGAGATCACCTCTATGAACTATCTGACCACCTCCGTGTCCCAGAACCAGAAGTCTCTGGCCAACTTCATCGACACCCTGGTGGAGTATGACTGCTACGGCAACGTGGTGCCCTGCCTGGCGGAAAGCTGGGGCTGCTCTGACGACGGCCTGACCTGGACCTTCCAGCTCCGCAAGGACGCCAAGTGGTTCGACTGCGAGGGCAAGGAGGTCGCCCCCGTCACCGCCCACGACTTCGTTTACGCCGCCCGCCTGGTGGCCGATCCCAAGTTTGACTCCGATATGCCCGATATGCTGACCAAGTACATCGTCAACGGCATCGAGCTGTATAACGGCGTCATCGACGACTTCACCCAGCTGGGCGTGGAGGCCAAGGACGACTACACCCTGGTCTATCACCTGCGCCAGCCCTGCGCCTATTTCGTCACCCTGCTGACCTACGGCTGCTACCTGCCCATCTACGGCGAGTTCTACGAATCCCTGAAGGTGGAGAACCCCGAGCCGGTCATCAATGACGACGGCACCGAGGGCGAACCCATTACCAACGAGTTCGGCACGGACCGGGACAAGATCCTGTACTGCGGCGCCTACATCTGCTCCAGCTGGCAGCCCCAGGAGGAATACGTCTGGGTGAAGAACGAGCAGTACTGGGATGCCGAGCACGTGTATATCACCAAGGTGGCCGGCAAGTTCAACGCCCAGGCCGACTCCATCGCCCCTGAGATGTACCTCCGCGGCGAGCTGGACGCCTGCAACGTGACCACCTCCATCCTGGATGACTGGATGGCCGGCGAGAACGCCAAATTCGTCCATTCCACCATGCCCACCGGCTTTGTTCAGTATATGCAGCTGAACTTCAACCCCTTCTTTGACGATCAGGCGGCCAGCGACAACTACCGCATCGCCGTCAACAACAAAAACTTCCGCCTGGCCATCGCTCACGGTCTGGATAAGCTGTACTCCGTCTCCGCCTACGATCCCAACAACGCAAAAGACCTGGTCTGGGACCGCCTGATGCCCGACGGCTTCTGCGCCACCGACGGCAAGGACTATAACGAGTTCGGCGCCGGTGACAGCATGGTGCTGGCCTTTGACGCCGACCTGGCCCGCCAGTACCGCGACGCCGCCAAGCCCGAACTGGAGGCCGCTGGCTGCACCTTCCCCGTGGCCATGCCCCTGTACTACAACCCCTCCCGCGCCAATCAGGACCAGTGCTGCCAGCTGGTGGAAAAGCAGCTGGAGAGCGTTCTGGGCAATGACTTTATCGACATCACCGTCTACGCCGGTCCCTCCACCAACTACATCGGCGAGGTCCGCCGTCCCGGCCTGTGGGGCCTGTTCGAGGCCGGCTGGGGCCCCGACTACGCCGACCCCTCCACCTTCTTTGAGCCCTTCAGCTACGGCTGGACCTACGGCAGCCTGGAATACATCCAGGGTGACGAGTACAAGACCGGCCACATCTATACCCAGGAGGATTATGACACCGGCATCATCACCGATTCCGACCTGATCGGCCAGCCCCAGATGGTGTTCAACGCCCTGGTGGAAGAAGCCCTGGCAGAGACTCAGGACATGGCCCGCCGCTATGAGCTGTTTGCCAAGGCGGAGGAATACGCCCTGAGCGAAGCCCTCATCATCCCCTATATGCTGCTCAACGACGGCTATGTAGCCGACAACCGTTCCGTCTTTGACGGCGAGCGCTCCATGGCCGGCATCTGCGGCTACCGCTACAAGGGCCGCCATATGCTGGAGAAATCCTACAGCATGGATGAGTACGCCGCCGCCAAGGAGGCCTGGGAGGCTGCCCGGGGCGCCCAGTGATCCGGCGCTTCGCAGACGCTGTCTCTGACAGAGGCCAGATGTAAACTGCGGAATCAGCCCCTTATGGATCCGTAAGGGGCTGATTTTTTCGGCGGGCGCCTGCCCCGGCGGGCTTTTCAGCCAGTCTTTACAGCAAAAAGGAGTGAAAAAGCGATGCTGAAATACATCCTGCGTCGTTTTTGCAGCGCGGTCGTCAGCCTGTTCATCATCATCACGCTGATGTTCTGCCTGCTGCGCATGATGCCCATCGAGGGCTATCTGGGCGCCAACGTGGATAAAATGTCGCCCGAGGTCATCGCCGCAAAGCTGGCGGCCAAGGGCCTGGACAAACCCCTGCACATCCAGCTGGTCAACTTTTACAAGGACCTGCTCCACGGGGACCTGGGCCGGTCCTGGATCTACCGGGAAAACGTGGAGATCACCAAGATCATCGGCCCGAAGATCCTGGTGTCGCTGAAAATGGGCGCCATGGCCATGGCCCTGGCCCTGGTGACGGGCATGCCCCTGGGCATCCTCATGGCCCGGAGCAAGGGCCGCTGGCCCGACAAGCTGGGCACCGGGTTCATTGTGTTCATCCAGGCGGCGCCCAGCGCGGTGTACTTCCTGTTTATTCAGATGTACGCCACCTCGGCCACCGGACTGCCCATGCTCTATGAGTCCGAGATGCCCGTTTCCTGGATCCTGCCCATCATTTCCCTGGCGCTGCCCTCCATTGCCAGCTACGGTATGTGGATGCGCCGGTACATGGTGGACCAGATGAACCAGGACTATGTGAAGCTGGCCATGGCAAAGGGCGTCTCCCGCAAGCGCATCATGACCCACCACATCTTCCGCAACGCCGTGGTGCCCATGGTCCAGACCATCCCCGGCTCGCTACTGCTCACCATCATGGGCTCCCTGTATGTGGAATCCATCTATTCGGTCCCGGGCATGGGCGGCCTGCTCATCAACGTCATCCAGCGGCAGGACAACACCATGGTGCAGGCGCTGGTGCTGATCTTCGCCGCCCTGGGCATCGTGGGCCTGTTCCTGGGCGATCTGCTGATGGTGCTGGTAGATCCCCGCATCAGCCTGAACAGAGGGGAGGGCAGCCGGTAATGGCAAAGTATTTCAAAAAAGGCGCTCAGCTTGAGCGCATGGCCGATGGCCTGACACGGCAGCTGCAGCGGGAGCTGTCTCCGGAGGAAAAGGACGACCTGACCCCCGAGGAGATCGCCGCCCTGTCCCCCGAGGAGTTCCGCCCTCATGTCTTTAACGCCCGTGAGGCCGAAAACACCGGCTATTCCAACTATTCCTACTGGCGCTGCACCTTCCAGGCTTTCTGGAAGAACCGCCTGGCACGGGTGCTGCTCATCGCCCTGTGCGCCCTTTTGGTGTTCACCTTTATCCAGCCCCTGCTCCCCAACCAGAAGCCCTCGGACGAGATCTACAACACCGTGGACCAGTACGGCACGGAAACTCCCATGCGGAATAAGGCTCCCAGCCGGGAGTTCTGGTTCGGCACCGACGCGGTGGGCCATGACCTGTGGAGCCGCATCTGGAGCGGCACCCGTACCTCGCTGCTGCTGGCGCTGATCGTGGCCTCCTTCAACTGTGTCATCGGCATCACGGTGGGCATCCTGTGGGGCTATGTCCGCAAGCTGGACGCCCTGCTCACCGAGGTCTACAACATCATGGACAATATCCCCCGCACCATCATCCTTATTTTGATCTCTTACATCATGCGGCCGGGTATGCTCACCATGATCGTGTCCATGTGCATCGTGGGCTGGCTGGGCATGGCCCGCTTTATCCGCAATCAGGTGGTCATGATCCGCGACCGGGACTATAACCTGGCCTCCCGCTGTCTGGGCACCCGCTCCTCCCGGATCATGCTGCACAACCTGGTGCCCTATCTGGTGTCTGTCATCATGCTGCAGACTGCCCTGGCCATCCCCACGGTCATCTCCGACGAGGTGTTTTTGACCTACTGCGGTCTGGGTATGCCCAAATCCGTGGCTTCGCTGGGCGGACTGGTGGAGGACGGCAGAAAGGTGATGATGTCCCCCACCCTGCGCTATCAGCTCATCTTTCCCGCGCTGGTGGTCACCTTTATCACCGTGGCCTTTTACCTCATCGGAAACGCCTTTGCCGACGCCTCCGACCCCAGAAACCATGTATAAGGAACGCGGTCCCCGGGACCGCTGAAAACGGCCAGCCTTCCGGCGGCCGGTCCGTTCCGGAGGGCGACATCCCGGCAAAAAAGGCCCGCGCAGGGCAAACTCCCCCGGCGCGGCCTTTTGTTTTTTCATAAAAAGGAAAAATATTCATACAAATGAAAAAACAGGCAGACTTCCGGCAAAAGGCCGGCGGCGGCTGCTTTTTGGGTGATATACGAAAATTGCGATTTGTCAAGAACAAATTGGAAACAATTTTATCAAACTGGCCTGAAAAAATGAATAAATTTTTGATGTGATAATCAGTAAAAATGCTGAAAATCACAAATCAGGAAAAATCCGGCGCATTTTTTACTGGTAAAACAGAGGGGACTGTGCTATATTACATCCATCGAATCACTGTATATTTGGTTGACCGCCGTGGGGCGCGTCAGCGGGAATATGCCGTGAAATCAAATCAAAGGAGAGACACCTATGAAGAAATGGATCGCATTATTGCTGACCGCTATGATGATGCTGTCCTGCCTGGCCGGTTGCGGCGGCGATAACAATGCCGCCAATAACAACAACGCAAGCCAGGGTGAGGCCAACAACAGCGGCGAGCAGAACGGCGAGAATAACGCCACCACGCCCGACGACGGCAAGCCTGAAGGCGCTGCCGAAGAGCAGGTCGTGAAACTGCTGTACACCAGCGAGATCTCTGACTGGAACCCCCTGCATCCCTCTGCAGGCGGCACCTGGGCCAACTGGATCGACACGCTGGTGGAGTACGACAACTACGGCCTGTGCCAGCCCTGCCTGGCTGAGTCCTGGACCCGCTCCGAGGACGGCCTGACCTGGACCTTCAAGGTCCGTGAAGGCGTCCGTTGGCAGCAGTATGACGGCTCCTTCTACGGCGACGAATACGTCAAGGCCGAAGACTGGGTCACCTCTGCCAAGTGGATCCTGGATCCCGTCAACACCGCCCGTACCGCCGACCTGCTGTTCGACATCGTGGGCGCTGAGGACTATTACCTGGCTCTGGAAGCCGGCCAGACCGCTGACTGGGAGACCGTCGGCATCAAGGCTATCAGTGAGTACGAGATCCAGTACACCCTGACCGAGCCCTGCCCCTGGTTCCTGTCCCGTCTGACCTATAACTGGGGCTATCCCACTTCCGCCAAGTTCATGGAGGAGATGGGCGCTTCCTTCGGTACCGACAACACCACCATCCTGTACTGCGGCGCTTTCCTGTGCACCGAGTGGGAGCCTCAGAGCTATACTCTGAACGAGCGCAACCCCGAGTACTGGGATATCGAGGACATCCATATCGAGCGCATCGAGGAAACCTATAACGCCGAAGCCGACGTGGTCGGTCCCGAGCTGCTGCTCCGCGGTGATGTCACTTCCGCTGAGATCCCCGGCTCCCAGATCGACGAGTGGATGAGTGACCCCGCAAAGGCCGCCTGCATCCGTCCCAACCGCCCCGGCACCTATAACTACTGGTTCCTGTTCAACTTCATGCCCACTTATGAAGAGAAGACCGTTGACGGCTACACCCTGAACCATGAGCAGTGGCTGAAGGCCGCCAACAACCTGAACTTCCGCAAGGCCCTGTATTACGGCGTTGACCGTGTCAAGGTCATCAAGATCTACGATCCCTACAACGCCGAAGCCTTTGTCTGCGGTTCCATCACCAAGCCCGACTTCTGCGCTGCCGGCGGTGCGGACTACATCTACTCCGAGCCCCTGAAGCCCTATACCACTGTTGACCAGTTCCAGCCTGACGAAGCCGTCAAGTACCGCGATCTGGCCAAGGCTGAGCTGGAGGCTGCCGGCGTCACCCTGCCCATCGTGGCTTACATGCCTTATAACACCGGCGGTTCCGACGGTGATATGGCCGTTGTGGTCACGCAGCAGCTGGAAGCTCTGCTGGGCACCGACTTCATCAAGTTCATCATCGAAGGTTATCCCGACACCGATTACCTGAACAACTGCCGCCGCAGCGGTAATTACTCCTTCCAGCTGTGCTACTGGGGCCCCGACTATGCTGACCCCCTGACCTACACCGATCCCTTCCGTCTGGGCCAGGCTTATGCCTACCTGTGGCGTGCTGACGGCGCTGCCACCCAGGTCGAGGAAGGCACCCCCGGTGCTCGTAAGGGCCGTAACGGCTGGGACGAGACCTGGTGGATCCATCACGATTACACCGACATGGTGGAAGAAGCCGCCAAGGAAGTTATCGACATGGAGAAGCGCTACAATGACCTGGCTGAGTGCGAAGCCTGGCTGCTGGAGAACGCTTATGCCATCCCCGTTGGCCCCATCGGTTCCTGCGGCTACACCGCTTCCTATCTGAATCCCTTCGAGTCTCAGTTCGCTCCCTTCGGCCTGTCTGATGCCCGTTATAAGTATCAGTGGGTCTATGAGGACGCTATGGATTCCGAGACTTATCTGGAGCAGCTGGAAGTCTGGGAGCAGGAGCGTGCCGCCCGCATCGCTGCCGCTCAGGAAGCCGGTATCGATTATTGATCGAAGCTCTTTTGTGAATCTTTTTAAAATCGATCTCTAAGCCCAAAGGAAAGCCCCCCCGCTTCCGGGGGGGCTTTCTGAATCGAAACTCCACCGTTATGAAACGAGAGGTGACACGCTTTGATAAGATATACATTGGGGCGTTGTGGACGTGCCTGTATCACCATCTTCCTGGTGCTTTCCATCGTCTTTCTGCTGATGCGCCTGATGCCCGTCGAGACCTACTTCCAGGGCCGTTCGGACACCATGACCGACACCCTTAAGGAAAATATTTTGAGAGGACTGGGTCTTCTGGACCCCTGGTATGTAGCGCTGCCTAATTTCTGGAAAAATCTGCTTCTCCACGGCGATCTTGGCGAATCCATCGTCATGCGCGTGGGTGTGCCGGTGACCAAGGTCATCTGGCCCAAGGCAGTCGTTTCCTTCCAGTTCGGCATCATCTCCCTGGCGATCCAGCTTGTGATAGGTATGCCTCTGGGCGTGCTGATGGCCCGGAAAAAGGGCGGCATCATCGACAAGGCCGGCAACCTGTATGTGCTGCTCATCAACTCGCTGCCCCAGGCCGTGTATTTCCTGCTGATCCAGCTGTACCTGTCCACCCTGCTGGGCCTGCCCATGCTGTTCAAATCCTCTGTGCCGTCGTCCCGCATCCTGCCCATCATCTGCCTGTCGCTGGGCGGCATCGCCTCCAACGCCATGTGGATGCGCCGGTACATGGTGGACCAGCTCAACATGGACTACATCCGTCTGGCTCGGGCCAAGGGCATGACCTCCGGGCAGGTGGCCTTCCGCCACATTTTCAGAAACGCCCTGGTGCCCATGGTGCAGAGCCTGCCCGCATCCCTGCTGTTCACCATTTCCGGCTCCCTGTATGTGGAGTCCCTGTTCTCCATCAACGGCATGGGCGGTCTGCTGATCACCTCTATCCAGCGGCAGGATAACCCGCTGGTTCAGGCCATGGTGCTGCTGTATTCCGTCATCAGCGTCCTGGGTCTGCTGCTGGGCGACCTGGCCATGATGCTGGTGGATCCCCGCATCACCTTTACCAAGAAGGGAGGCAGCCGCTAATGACTGACAACAAGAATCAGACTCCCGAAAAGAAGGAAACTCCGTTTTTCCGCAGCTATGAGGACAGAAAGATCATGGATCTGCAGGAGGGCTTTGCCGCAACCAATCAGCTTGCAGATCTGCAGATGGCGCGGCCCGAGACAGAGCCCCCCACCGTGTGCGATGACGGCGAGACGCCGCTCACCGACGACCTGTTCCAGCCGGCGGAATACGATGCCGCCAACGCGGAGCGCATCGGCTATTCCAACTATTCCTACTGGGGCAGCACCCTGCGGGTGTTTTTGAAAAGCAAGGTATCCGTGGGCATCCTCATCTTCCTGGTGCTGATCCTGGCCTTTACCTTCATCCAGCCTTATCTGCCCAACCAGCACGACCCCTATGTGGTCAACAATGACGAGCTGGGCGCCACCCTGCGCAACCAAAAGCCCGACAGCGTCTTCTGGTTCGGCACCAACGCCCTGGGTCAGGACCTGTGGTCCCGCATCTGGCAGGGCACCCGCACTTCGCTGATCATCGCCCTGTGCGCCGCTGCCAGCAGTATGATGCTGGGCATAGTCATGGGCTGCGCCTGGGGCTATGCCCGAAAGTTCGACTGGTTGTTTACCGAAATCTACAACCTGTTCGATAATATTCCCTATACCATCCTGCGTATGCTGCTGATCTACATCATGCGACCCAGCATCGGCACCATGATCCTGGTCATGTGCCTGACCGGCTGGCTGCCCATGTCCAAGTACATCCGCAACATGATCCTGATCTACCGCGACCGCGAGTTCAACCTGGCTTCCCGCTGCCTGGGCACTTCCTCCTTCCAGATCATCGTCAAGAACATCCTGCCACAGCTAGTGTCCGTCATCATGCTGCAGACCGCTCTGGCCATCCCCAACGCCATCGGCTCCGAGGTGTTCCTGACCTATATCGGTCTGGGCCTGCCTGTGAACATCCCCTCGCTGGGCAACCTGGTGGATGAAGGCCGAAAGGTCATGCTGGTGGAGGCACAGCGGTATCAGCTGATCTTCCCCCTGCTGATGGTTTCCGCCATCACCGTCTCGTTCTATGCGCTGGGCAACGCTTTTGCTGACGCATCCGACCCGCGCAACCACAGATAACGGGAGGTAGAGTATGAACGAGAATAGAGAAGTTGTTTTGAGCGTCAAAGACCTTGTGGTCAAGTTCAACCTGCGCGGCCAGGTGCTGACGGCCATCCGCGGCATCAGTATGGATCTGTACAAGGGCGAAAGCCTGGCCATCGTGGGTGAGTCCGGCTCCGGCAAGTCCGTTTTCTGCAAAAACTTCATGGGTCTGTTGGACAACAACGGCTGGATCGATAACGGCACCATTGAATACGGCGGCATGGATCTGGCCAAGTTCAAAAAGGAAAAAGAGTGGATCAAGATCCGCGGCAAGCGCATTGCCATGGTGTTTCAGGATCCCATGACCTCCCTGAACCCCCTGAAGACCGTTGGCAAGCAGATCGAAGAGGCCTTTACCCTGCACAACAAGGTCTCCAAGGCTGAGGCCAAAAACCGCACCCTGGAGCTGCTGGCCGATGTGGGCATCGCCGATCCCGAACGCCGCTACAAGCAGTATCCCCATGAGTTCTCCGGCGGTATGCGCCAGCGCGTGGTCATCGCCATCGCCATGGCCTGCGTGCCCGAGATCCTCATCTGCGACGAGCCCACCACCGCTCTGGACGTGACTATCCAGGCCCAGATCCTGGACCTGCTGAAAAAGCTGCAGGAAAAGTACAGCCTGACCATCATTTACATCACTCATGACCTGGGCGTGGTGGCCAACGTGGCCGACCGTATCGCCGTCATGTATGCCGGTGACATCGTGGAGATCGGCACCTGCGAAGAAGTGTTCTACGATCCCAAGCATCCCTATACCTGGGCGCTGCTGTCCTCCCTGCCCCAGCTGGGCGTCAAGGGCGAGGATCTGTACGCCATCAAGGGCACCCCGCCCAACCTGTTCCATGAGATCCACGGCGATGCCTTTGCGCCCCGCAATCCCAACGCCCTGAAGGTGGACTTTGTGGCCCGGCCGCCCTATTTTGAGGTGACTCCCACCCACAAAGCCCGCACCTGGCTGCTGGATCCCCGGTCGCCCAAGGTAGAGCCGCCCGAGATCATCCGCAATATCCGCAACATCAAGAGGGGAGGCATCGACAATGGCGAAAGAGCTGAATGAAGTCCTGGTCAGCGTCAGAAACATGGAGGTCACCTTCGGTTCCAAGCGGAACAAGTTCGTGGCCGTCCACGGCGTCTCCTTTGACATCTACAAGGGCGAGACCTTCGG
>JAQXOO010000003.1 GCA_029099685.1 Clostridia bacterium | reverse complement strand
CCGAATTGGCGGTGATTTTTCCTGAAATGGAACATCAAAACACTATAAATGCCGCCTTCTGGCGGCCGCGCCGAGTGGCGCGTCACAAGCGTTTTGCCGCAGGCCAAACCTTGGCGGAGGCGGAATTCACTTCCGCCGAGCATTTCAATTACCGGAGGGTGGAGCGCCGCTATGCGGCGCGGAACCCAATGAAAAAACCACGACAAATGTCGTGGTTTTTTCATTGGTGGACCAGTGGAGATTCGAACTCCCGACCCCAACAATGCGAATGTAGTGCGCGCCCAGCTGCGCTGCAGGCCCGTGTGATGGATGCTTTGCCGGCCCTGTTCCGCCTGCGGAACATATGTCAGCTTTGTTATTATACTAAATCCTTTTTGAAATGTAAAGGGGTAATCTGAAATTTTCACCGCCCGGGCGGTCCCGGATCCGGCCGCCCGGAAAGCGTGCGGGCATTTCAGCCGCCGGGGCAGCCGGTTTTGTGAAACTGTAGCGAAAAACTCCAGGTAGCCATAGGAAAATTTCGTGAAAAATGTCATAAAATGAAAAATATGAAAAATATTGATATATAAAATTATCAATATATGACACGATATTAAAATATCGATATTTAAATATCTATAAATAAAATAAAACCGCAAAACGGTCGGAAACTGCCATGATTTTGACACTTGCAAAACCCGGTCAGACGGCTATAATAAGGTCGTTAAAAGGACAAAAGCCGCTTTTCCGCGGATAAAAGCTGGTTTTGTCCAAATAAAAAGGAGGTATCTCTATGCTATCTTTCCTGCTTTGTCTGGCTTTGCTGGTGGTGGGTTACTTCACCTATGGCAAGCTGGTGGACAAATCCTTCGGCGCAGATGACCGGGAGACCCCCGCTGTCCGGATCAATGACGGCGTGGACTACGTGGTCATGCCTCAGTGGAAGCTGTTTCTGGTGCAGCTTCTGAACATCGCGGGCCTCGGCCCTATCTTCGGCGCGCTGCAGGGCGCCCTGTGGGGTCCCGTGGTTTTCCTGTGGATCACCTTCGGCACCATCTTTGCCGGCGGCGTCCACGACTATTTTTCCGGTATGCTGTCTGAGCGCAACAACGGCGCTTCCATCTCCGAGATCTGCGGCATCTATCTGGGCAAGGTCATGAAGAACGTCATGCGCGTTTTCTCCGTGGTCCTGCTGGTCATGGTGGGCACCGTGTTTGCCGTGGGTCCCGCCGGCCTGATCGTCACCCTGTTCAAGAACAACGGCGCCTCCGGCCTGGTGGCCACCACCCTGTTCTGGCTGGTGATCATCCTGGTGTACTACTTCGTGGCGACTTTCATCTCTATTGACAAGATCATCGGCAAGATCTATCCCCTGTTCGGCATCTGCCTGATCATCATGGCTGTGGGCGTCGCGGTGGGTATCTTCACCAAGTCCGAGTTTGTGATCCCCGAGATCTGGTCCAACTTCACCAATATGCATCCCGCCGGAAAGGCTGTCTGGCCCTTCATGTTCATCACTGTGGCCTGCGGCGCCATTTCCGGCTTCCATGCCACCCAGTCTCCGCTGATGGCCCGCTGCATGAAGAGCGAGCGCCAGGGCCATTTCGTCTTCTACGGCGCCATGGCCTGTGAGGGCGCCATCGCCTTGGTCTGGGCCGCTGCCGGCTGCGCTGTCTATCAGTCCACCGGCGGTCTGAACACCGGCCTGGCTGAGGCGCTGACCATGGGCCAGTCCGCCGCCATCTATGATGTCTGCCAGAAGACCATGGGCGGCATCGGCATTGCCCTGGCCATGCTGGGCGTTATTGCCTGCCCCATCACCTCCGGCGACACCGCCTTCCGCTCCGCCCGCCTGGTGCTGGCTGACTGGTTCAAGGTGGACCAGGACCGCTGGAAGAACCGCCTGATGCTGTGCGTCCCCGTGCTGGGCGTGGGTGCCGTGCTGGGCATCGGCAACGCTCTGGGCTACATCGACTATCAGGTCATCTGGCGTTATTTCAGCTGGACCAACCAGACTCTGGCCATGATCGTTCTGTGGGCCGGCAGTATGTATATGGCCCGGGAGAAGAAGAACTTCTGGATCACCGCCGTCCCCGCCACCTTTATGAGCGCCGTGTCCGTGACCTACTTCTTCGCTGCTGACGAGTGCGTCAATCTGGGCCTGTCCGTGGCATATCCCATCGGCATCATCGCAGCTGCCGCTTTCCTGGGCATCTTCCTCTACGCTGCCAGAAAGCAGGAAAAGAAGCTGGCAAAATAAGTTCCGTCCCAACGGATCCTGTCTGCCACCGGCCCCTTTCCGGGCCGGTGGCAGAGTCTTACCATCAACCAAGGGAGCAGGTGAAACATGATGTTGTTCAAACCCGCACAGCTGGGCCGTGAGGGCCTTGACCGTGAGACGCTGGCCGCAGACAAAAAGGCCTGCCGGCGGTTCGGCCCCTGCGGCGTGGGCGAAAAAGCCCTCTACCTTAACAGCTTTTATATCGACCGACGGTACTACGTACCGTTTACCAGCGTACAGCGCGTGTTCAAACGCGTGGCCATGAGCAAGGGCGGCTTTTCCGGGAAGGGGATGTTCGCCTCCATGGCGTATCTGGTGGTGGAATATGATGACGGCAGCGAAAAGCAGTGCAACTTCAAGTATGAGGAGCAGGTGGATCAGATGTTGGCCTATATCGGCCAGAAGCATCCCGGTCTGCCGCTGATGAGCCGTGAGGCGGCTGAAAGGGTTGCCGCCCGGGAACGGGAACGGGCCATGCGTCCCCGGCCCCAGCTCACCGACGCCGCCCAGAGCGCCCGGCGCAAACTGGAGGACGGCCTGGAGTATCTGCAGCGGGCGCCCCAGAAGACGCTGGAGCTGAGCCAGGCCAACCAGCGCAAGCGCGCCTTTCTGCAGTCCAACCCGGCCTACCGGTGGATCGCCATGGTCATCACCCTGATGGGCATCATCGCCCTGGTATTCGGCATCGGGTCCATTGTGCGCTACGGTATGGACAGCTTCGCTCCCTATGTGGCGCTGTTTGGCTTCGCGGCCATCTTCATGTTTTCGGGCCTGAGCGTGCTGCCCACCGCCCGCAACAACAAAAAGGCCATTCTCTCCCGGGCGGACAGGGCGCTGGCGGATATGGAGGATTATCTGAAGGATTATCCCAATTTTCCCACCCCTGCCCGGTATGCCCATCCCATTGTGCTGCAGCGGATGCTGCGGACGGTGGAGGAGGGCCGCGCCCAGACCTGCGCCCAGGCGCTGGATGTGGTCAAGGAGGAGCTGAAGACCCTCAACCGGGATGTGCAGGTGGAGCAGGACGAGTATGACGAAGTGGTGGCTGTCAAGCCTCTGTTTCTCAACGAGAATTACCGCTGAAGAGACAACGTCCCTTTTTGGCTTGCACCTGCGCAAACTGCACAAATGCAGATATATAATTTTGTAAAAAACGACTGACGCTTTCGGCTGTGCCGGAGGCGTCTTTTTTGCTATAATGAAAAAAGAAATTTGCCGCAGAAGAAAAAACTGCCGGAAAACAGCAGAATACATATAAAATGGGTATAAATTTTGTGCAAAAGAGAGAGGAGATGATGCCATGGACGGCATCTACGAGAACTTCACCACCATGGTGGACCGGGCGGCCGCCATTCTGAAGCTGGACCGCACCCAGTACGAGTTTGCCAAGTTCCCGGAGCGGGAGATGATCGTCTCGGTGCCCGTGGAGATGGACGACGGTACAGTCACCGTGTTCCAGGGCTACCGGGTGCAGCACTCCAGCCTGCTGGGACCCTATAAGGGGGGCGTCCGGTTCCACCCCACGGTAGACCACGACAGTATGCGGGGCCTGGCGGGCCTGATGACGCTGAAATGCACCCTGGCGGGCCTGCCCTTCGGCGGGGCAAAGGGGGGCGTCAGCGTGGACCCCGCCAGGCTGAGCCACGGAGAGCTGGTGCGCCTGACCCGGCGCTATACCGCCATGATCCTGCCCATCATCGGTCCGGACGTGGATATCCCCGCTCCCGACGTGGGCACGGATGAGACCATCATGGGCTGGATCATGGATACCTACAGCATGATGGCCGGCAAGGCCATCCCCGGCATCGTCACCGGAAAACCGGTGGAACTGGGCGGCAGCCGGGGCCGCACCGAGGCCACCGGCCGGGGCGCCGTCTATGTTCTGCGGGAAGCCATGAAGCGCCTTCGGGTCCCCCAGGACCGCTGCACTGCCGCCGTGGCCGGGCTGGGCCATGTGGGCCGCAGCGCCGTCCGGGCCATGTATGAGACCGGCATCCGCCTGGTGGCCCTGTCCGACGCCTCCGGCGGCATCCTCCGGGAGGAGGGGCTGGATGTGTCCGCCATCCTGGAGTTCAAGGAGAAGGGCGGCAGCCTGTGCGACTACCAGGCGCCCGGCGTCCGCCACGTGTCCTGCTGCCAGGTGCTGGAGACCCCCTGCACCGTGCTGGCGCTGTGCACCGTGCAGGCCTCCGTCACCGAGGAAAACGCCGGCGATCTTCAGACTCAGATGGTGCTGGAGTGCGGCAACGCCCAGATCACCTCCGGCGCCGGCGACGCCCTGGAAGCCCGGGAGGTCACCATCATCCCCGATCTGGTGGCCACGGCGGGCGGCGTCATCGTGGATTATTTTGAGCGGGTCCAGAACGTGCAGTCCCTCATCTGGGAACAGTACGAGGTGGACCGGATGATGAAAAACATCATCCTCAAGACCTTTGACCAGGTCTGGGAGGCTGCCGTGCGTCTGGGCGTCTCGCTGCGGATGGCTTCCTATGTGATCGCACTGGAGAAGGTCTGCGACGCCAAGCGCATCCGCGGTATTTTCCCCTAAAAAGAAGGTGTATACAACATGAGCATCGGACTGTTTGATATCATGGGCCCCATCACCATCGGGCCGTCCTCCTCCCACACCGCCGGCGCGGTGCGCATCGGCCTGGTGTGCCGGATGCTGCTGGGCGATGATGTGAAACACGCCAGGATCACCTTTTACGGTTCCTTTGCGGACACCTATCACGGACACGGCACCGACAAAGCGGTGATCGGGGGACTGCTGGGCTTCCGCACCGACAATGAAAAGATCCGGGAGAGCCTCCGCCTGGCGGAATTCCGGGGCCTGTCCTATGAGATCTTCACCCAGGAGGACCCACGCCTGCACCCCAACACCGTGGTCATCGAGGCCAGCTCCAAGGATAAAAAGGTGCGGCTGCAGGGTGCCTCGGTGGGCGGCGGCGCCATCCGCGTCACCGAGATCAACGGCATGGCGGTGCAGGTGACCTTTACGGAGGACACCCTCATCCTGTTCCACCGGGATTCCCCGGGCGTGCTGGCCAGCATCGCCCACATCCTGTCCTCCAACGGCTACAATATCGGCAACCTGCGCCTGTCCCGGACCCGGAGAGAGGGAGACGTCATCACCGTGGTGGAGACCGATGTGCCCGTGGACGAGGCCACCGTGGACCAACTTCGCTCGGTGGAGAGCGTCAGCGAAGCCGTGGTCATTCCGCGATTCTGAGGAGGAAGCACAATGGATATCCCAAGCATTGATTACTTGCTGGACGAGACCGCAAAGACCAGCCAGCCCATCTGGCAGGTGGTCCTGCGGGAGGAGCAGAGCGACTCCGGCCAAAGCCAGGAGCAGATCCTGGACCGGGCCCTGCACACCTATGAGGTGATGAAAAACGCCGCCATGTCGGGCATCGCCAGCGATATGAAGTCGGTGAGCGGCCTGACCGGCGGCGACGCGGCCCAGTATTACAACCATCTGCGCAACCATAAGAGCCTGCTGGGCTCTCTGGAGGCAAAGGCGGTGGCCTATGCCCTGGGCACCAGCGGCTACAATGCCGCCATGGGCGTGGTGGTGGCCTGTCCTACCGCCGGCGCGGCGGGCATCGTCCCCGGCGTGCTCATCGCCGCTCAGGAGGAATATGGGTTTTCCGACCGGGAGGCGGTCTACGGGCTGCTGACCGCCTCGGGCGTCGGCGGCGTGGTGGCAACAAGAGCTACCATCTCCGGCGCGGCGGGCGGCTGCCAGGCAGAGTGCGGCACCGCGGCGGCCATGGCGGCCGCGGCGCTGACAGAGGTGATGGGCGGTTCGCCCCAGCAGTGCGCCGACGCGGCCGCGCTGGCGCTGAAAAACACCCTGGGCCTGGCCTGCGACCCGGTGGCGGGCCTGGTGGAGGTGCCCTGCGTCAAAAGAAACGGCGTATATGCGGTGATGGCGGTTGCCGCCGCCGACATGGCCCTTGCGGGCATCCGCAGCTTTGTCCCCCTGGACGAGGTCATCGACGCCATGTACCAGATCGGCTGCGCCATGCCCGCCTGCATCCGCGAGACCGCAGAGGGCGGCCTGGCTGCCACACCCACCGGTCTGGCCGCCAAAAGGAGGCTGTTCTGATGCCTGCACAGGACCTGCTTGTAAAGCTGTGGGACTTGCCGCCCAAGGAGCCGGTGCTGGCAGGGCTGCGCGCCCGGGGCGTGATGGTCAAACGGGTCATCGCCCCCGACCGGGGCCGTGTGCTGGCCTTTGTAAAAGAGCACTTCGGCGACGGCTGGATGCACGAATGCGAGGCGGCCCTTTCCACCGTGCCCTCCACCTGCTATGTGGCGGTAAAGGATCAACAGGTCATCGGCTTTGCCTGCTTTGAGGCCACCGGAAAGGACTATTTCGGCCCCATCGGCGTGGCCCCGGACTGCAGGGAAGGGGGCGTGGGCACCGGGCTTCTGCTGTCCTGCCTGCACTCCATGTGGGAGATGGGCTACGCCTATGCCATCATCGGCTGGGCGGACGAGGCGGCGGCCTTCTATGAAAAAACCGTGGGCGCCATGGCCATCCCCGGCAGCCACCCGGCCATTTATCAGAACCTGATCCGCAAGTGAACAACAGCGGAAGGCCCCGCCGCCTTCCGCTGTTTTTTTGTATTTTCTGTTCCAAAACCGGCGAGAATGTGCTATGATGGAATGTAACAAAAATCATCCCAGAGGAGGCAGCCATGACCTGTCAGAAACTCCTTGATTTCGCCAAGAGCGAGGGCATTGTCCTGCGGGAAAACGAGCCCCTGCGGGACCACACCACCTTCCGGGTGGGCGGCCCGGCCCGCCTGTTTGCCCTGCCCCGGGACACGTACCAGCTCATCGCCCTGCTGGTGTTCGCCCTGGGACATGATCTGAAATGGGCGGTCATCGGAAATGGAAGCAACCTGCTGGTCCCCGACGAAGGCTATGACGGCCTGGTGATCCGGGCGCCGGAGGGCCCGGCCCGCTGGCACCAGGACGGCCGCACGGTCACTGTGCCCGCCGGCTGCACCCTGGCCCGCCTCAGTACGGAAGCCGCCGGGCGCGGCCTGGCCGGGCTGGCCTTTGCCCAGGGCATCCCGGGAACGGTGGGCGGCGCGGTGGTGATGAACGCCGGCGCCTACGGCGGCCAGATCGCCGACGTGCTGGTCTCCTCCCGGTGCATCACCCCCGAGGGCGTCCGGACGCTGACGGCGGAGGAGCACCGCCTGAGCTACCGCCGCAGCATCTACGCCGAAGAGCACGGCTGGGTGTGCGCCGAGGCCACCTTCTGCCTGCAGCCCGGCGATCCGGACCAGATCCACGCCGAGATGGCGGACTACGCCCGGCGCCGCCGGGACAAACAGCCTCTGGAATGGCCCTCGGCAGGCAGTACCTTCAAACGGCCCGAGGGCTGCTTTGCCGGAAAGCTCATTGAGGACGCCGGATTGAAGGGCTTTACCGTGGGCGGCGCCCAGGTGAGCGAAAAGCACGCCGGGTTCGTCATCAACCGGGGCGGTGCTACCTGTGCCGACATCCTGGCCCTGATGCAGGCCGTGTCCGACCGGGTCTATGAGCAGTTCGGCGTGCGCCTGGAGCCGGAAGTGAAGATTCTCCGCTGATAAGGAGCCGCAAGGAATATGAAAAACATCCCGAGATCCGTCCTTTTCACCGCTCTGGCGGGCGTGCTGCTGTTTCTTGCAGGCGACCTGTACACCAGCTTCGGCTTTTTGGTGTGCGCCGCTGGCGGCTTTACAATGCTGGCGGCCTGGCTGCTGGCCCTGATGCATTTTAGCAGATCGGAAAGTCCGAAAACCCGAAAAATCGCAAAGATTGTAAAGAGAATTACCTTTACACTGATCCTGGCCTTTTTGATCTCCTTTCTGATTATTGAGGGCCTCATCGTGGCCCACGCGGGGGGAACCGAAGCGCCCGACGCCAACACCCTCATCGTGCTGGGCGCGGGACTGCACGGCGACACGCCTTCGGCCATCCTCACCGCCCGGCTGGAGGTGACGCTGGCGTATTTAAACGCCCACCCCGGGGCCTGCGCCGTGGTCACCGGCGGACAGGGCCCCCACGAGACCTGCACCGAGGCCCGGGCCATGGCCGACTGGCTCACCGGACGGGGCATTGACCCCGGACGCATTTATCTGGAGGAGCAGGCGTCCAACACCGTTCAGAATCTGGAATATTCCGCGGAAATTCTCGAAAAAGAGGACCTTCCCGGCCCGGTGGCGCTGGTGAGCAACGATTTCCACCTGTTCCGGGGGGAATTGCTGGCGAAAAAAGCCGGGCTGGGAGAGCTCCAGACCCTAAGCGCTCCGGTACCCCGGGCCTGGCTCATCCCCAGCGTGTACCTGCGGGAATACTGCAGCGTGATCCTGATGCTCGTTCGGAGCATTTTTTAAAGAAAAAGGAGCAGAACCATGGATTGTCTCATCATTTCCGGCCTCAGCGGCGCGGGCAAAAGCGTGACTGTGGACGTGCTGGAGGATATCGGCTACTACTGCATCGACAATATGCCGGTGAAGCTCATCCCCCAGTTTGCCGAGCTGTTCGGCAGCAGCGCGGAAAAGAATAAAAAAGTCGCCTTCGTGGTGGACATCCGGGGCGGCCGGGACCATTCCTACCTGTTCCGCGCCCTGGAGGACATGGAGCGGGCGGGCAGCCGGTGCCGCATTTTGTTCCTGGACTGCAGCGACGAGGTGCTCATCAACCGGCAAAAGGCCAGCCGCCGCCGGCATCCCCTGGATGTGGACGGCCTGGGGCTGGCGGCCGCAGTGGCCCAGGAGCGGGAACTGATGGAACCCATGCGCCGCCGGGCGGCCTTTGTCATCGACACCACCGCCCTGTCCGCCGCCGGGCTGAAAAGCCACCTGCACCGCCTGTTCGGCGAGGAGGGCAGCGCCGCCATGGTCATCACCGTGTGCTCCTTTGGCTACAAATACGGCATCCCCCACGAGGCGGACCTGGTGTTTGATGTCCGCTTTCTGAAAAATCCCTATTATGTCCCGGAACTGAAAGAGCAGACCGGCCTGTCCGACGCGGTCTATGACTACGTATTCTCCGACCCCAACGCAGAGGTGTTTATCGGCAAGCTGCGGGACCTGCTGGCCTTTACCCTGCCGCTGTATCTGGCAGAGGGCAAGACCTCCCTGGTCATCGCCGTGGGGTGTACCGGCGGCCGGCACCGGTCGGTGTCCGTCAGCCGCAGGCTGTGCAAAGAGCTGCGGGGCCTGGGGCAGAACGTGACCCTGCGCCACCGGGACGCGGAAAAGGGCTGAGCATATGGAGCAGTTGATCCGGCCCTATCTGGACAGGCCCTATGAGGACATCCCCGAGCAGATCCTGGACCTGGCCCGGGCCACCGGGCGGCGGGTAGTGGCCATCGGCGGCGGCACCGGCCTGTCCACGCTGCTGCTGGGCCTGAAGGAATATACCGAAAACATCACCGCCATCGTCACTGTCACAGACGACGGCGGCGGCAGCGGCATCCTGCGGCGGGAGTTCGGCATTCTGCCCCCCGGCGACATCCGTAACTGTATCATGGCGCTGGCCAACACCAGCACCATGATGAGTCAGCTTTTGAATTACCGCTTTGACAGCGGCAGCCTGGAAGGGCAGAGCTTCGGCAACCTGTTCCTGCTGGCGCTGAACAATATCTGCGGCTCTTTTGCCGAGGCGGTGGCCGATATGAACCGCATCCTGGCGGTCACCGGCCAGGTGCTGCCGGTGTGCAACCAGAACGTGGCCCTGCAGGCCACCTTTGCCGACGGCAGCCGGGTGGTGGGGGAGACCGCCATCACCGCCGCCAAAAAGGAGCGGGACCTGGATATCCGGTCCGTGTCCCTGGTGCCGGAACAGGTCACCGCCCTCCCACAGGCCATCCAGGCCATCCGGGAGGCGGAGCTGATCGTCCTGGGCCCGGGCAGCCTGTATACCAGCGTGATCCCCAACCTGCTGGTTGGGGGCGTGGCCGAGGCCATCCGCACCTCCCCGGCGCTGAAGCTGTATGTCCTCAACGTGATGACGCAGGAGGGTGAGACCGAGCGGTATTCCGCCGCCGACCACGTGCAGGCCATTCTGGATCACGGCGGCACGGTGGACGCCTGCCTTTACAACACCAAGGAGATCACCGCCAAACTGGCCGCCCGGTATATGCCCGAGGGCAGCGAGCCGCTGATGCCCCTGACGGAGGATTTCCGCCGGCTGCGGGTGCGGCTGTTCGGCGGAGATATGCTGTCCCGCAACGGCCAGCTGGCCCGGCACGATCCCCTGCGGCTGGCCTATAACGTCATGCTGGCCGCCGAGACCTTCGCCCACCGGGAAGGGGAGCTGGGAGATTATGACCGACTGCTTTTGCGCAAGGGCTGAAAGGCTCCCCGCCGGGAAAGAACCCGCCCGCTGTTTATATCCATCCGCAAAGGAGCGTCCGTATGTCCTTTACCACCGACATCAAAAGTGAATTGTGCCATGTGCCGGTGACTGATGACACCGTTTTGGCCGAGATGCTGGGCATGCTGCTGTTCGCGGGGCAGTTTTCCCGGGAGAATCTGCGCATCCAGTGCGAAATGCCCCCGGTGCGCCGCCGGGTGCAGAGCATGCTCAGCCAGTATTTCGACATCTGGCCCGAGGAAAACGACACCATCCTCCAGGTGCGGGACCCCCAGGAGATCCGGCGTATTTTTGCCGTCTACGGCTACGAGCGGGAGAGCACCCTGCCCCTGAACCGGGCGCTGGTGGAGGAGGAGCAGAGCCGTGCCGCCTTTCTCCGGGGCGCCTTTTTGGTGGGGGGGTATGTGTCCACCGAAAAGGGCTATCACCTGGAACTGGTGACGCCCCATTACCATGCGGCCCGCCAGGTGAGCGCCCTGCTGATGGACATGGAACTGCCCGCAGGGCAGGTGATGCGCCGGGGCATCCATGTGCTGTATTACAAGGACAGCGCTTCCATCGAGGATTTCCTTTCGGCCTGCGGCGCCACCGGCTCCGCCATGGACCTGATGCTGAAAAAGGTGGAGCGGGAGCTGCGCAACGACATCAACCGAAAGGTCAACTGCGAGACCGCCAACCTGACAAAGACTGTGGGCGCTGCCGCACGGCAGATCGCCGCCATTGAGCGGCTGCAGGCCGCCGGCATCCTGGAAAAGCTGCCGGAGCCCCTGCGGCAGACCGCGAACTTGCGGCTGAGTAACCCCGAACTGTCCCTGGCTGAGCTGTGTGCCGCGTCGCCGGAGCCCATCTCCCGCCCGGGACTGAACAACCGGCTGCGCCGCCTGGTGCAGCTGGGAGAGGAGGCGGACAAATGACCCCCTTTGTTCATTTGCATTTACATACCGAATACAGCCTGCTGGACGGCGCCTGCCGCCTGGGCCCGCTGATGGAGCGGGTCAAGGAGCTGGGCCAGACCGCGGTGGCCATCACCGACCACGGCGTCATGTACGGCTGCGTGGATTTCTACAAGGCCGCCAAAAAGGCGGGGATCAAGCCCATCATCGGCTGCGAGCTGTACGTGGCGCCCCGCACCCGGTTTGACAAGGTGTACGAGCTGGACTATGAGCCGTGGCACCTGGTTTTGCTGTGCAAAAACCAGGAGGGCTACCAGAACCTCATCAAGCTGTGCTCCGCGGGCTTTACCGAGGGCTTTTACAACAAGCCCCGGGTGGACTGGGACCTTCTGAAGGAGCACGCCGGGGGTCTGGTGTGCCTGTCCGCCTGCCTGGCGGGGGAGGTGCAGGGCCTGCTGATGCACGGCAATTATGCCGGGGCAAAGGAGACCGCCCTGCGCTATGACGCGCTGTTCGGCCGGGGAAATTATTATCTGGAGCTGCAGGACCACGGCATCCCCGAGCAAAAGCCCGTCAACAGCGGCCTTCTGCAGCTGCACCGGGAGACCGGCATCCCCCTGGTGGCCACCAACGACGCCCACTACCTGCGGCGGGAGGACCACGAGATGCACGACGTGCTGCTGTGCATCCAGACCGGCAAGACCCTGGAGGATGCCAACCGGATGCGCTTTTCGGGGACGGAATTCTATGTGAAATCCGGCGACGAGATGGCGGCGCTGTTCCCGGAGGCTCCGGAGGCCATGGAAAACACCGTCAGGATCGCCGAAATGTGCAATTTTGACTTCGTTTTCGGGAAATACCACCTGCCCGCCTTCCAACTGCCGGAGGGTGAGACCGACGCCCGGGCCTATATGGAAAAGTTGTGCCGGGAGGGCTTTGAAAGACGGTATCCCGACGCCCCCCAGGAGTACCGGGACCGCCTGCGCTACGAGCTGGACATGATCGCGCGGATGGGCTTTGTGGAATACTTCCTCATCGTGGCCGATTTCGTCAACTACGCCAAGTCCCAGGGCATTCCCGTGGGGCCGGGCCGCGGTTCCGGCGCGGGATCCATGGCGGCCTACTGCATGAACATCACCAATGTGGACCCCATGCGCTACAGCCTGTTCTTTGAGCGGTTCATCAACCCCGAGCGGGTGAGCATGCCCGACTTCGACATCGACTTCTGCCCCCGCCGCCGGCAGGAGGTCATCGACTATGTGACGCGCAAATACGGCGAGGACCACGTGGCCCAGATCATCACCTTTGGCACCATGGCCGCCCGCGCCGTGGTGCGGGATGTGGGCCGGGTGATGGATATGCCCTATGCCGAGGTGGACATGGTGGCCAAGGCGGTGCCCCAGGAGCTGAAAATGACGCTGGACAAGGCCCTGCAGGTGTCCCCGGAGCTGAAGCGGTATTATGACGACGACCCCCGCATCAAAAACCTGCTGGACATGGCCAGAAAGATCGAGGGTATGCCCCGGAACTGCTCCACCCACGCCGCCGGCGTCATCATCGCCGCCGCGCCGGTGGATGAATATGTACCCCTGTCCCGGGGCGATCAGGGCGTGGTCTGCCAATATGTGATGACCACGCTGGAGGAACTGGGCCTTTTGAAGATGGACTTTCTGGGCCTGCGCAACCTGACCATCATCGATGACGCCCTAAAGCTGCTGAAAAGCGAGGGCATCTCCGTGGACTGGGAGCACCTGGATTACAACGACCAGGCGGTGTTCGACATGCTGGGCAGGGGCCAGACCTCCGGCGTGTTCCAGATGGAATCCTCCGGCATGACGGACGTGGCCGTGCGGCTCAAGCCCCGCAGCGTGGAGGATATCACCGCCATCGTGGCCTTGTTCCGCCCCGGTCCCATGCAGTATATCGATACCTATATCAAGGCCCGCCACGACCCCAAATCGGTGCACTATGCCCACCCGCTGCTGGAAAAGGTGCTGTCGGTGACCTATGGCTGCATCGTCTATCAGGAGCAGGTCATGGAGATCTTCCGCCTGCTGGCGGGCTACAGCCTGGGCAAGGCGGACATGGTGCGCCGGGCCATGAGCAAAAAGAAATTCGACGTGCTGGAGGCGGAACGCCAGAACTTCGTTCACGGCAATCCGGCGGAGGGCATCTGCGGCTGCGCCGCCAACGGCGTCCCGGAGGAGGTGGCCCAGCAGGTCTTTGACCAGATGCTGGATTTTGCCAACTACGCCTTCAACAAGGCCCACGCCGTCTGCTACGCCGTGCTGGCCTATCAGACCGCCTGGCTGAAATTCCACCACCCCAAGGAATACATGGCGGCGCTGCTGACCTCTGTGCTGGGCCAGAACAGCAAGGTGGCGGAATACATCGACCAGGCCAAGGAGCTGGGGGTCACTGTGCTGCCCCCGGATATCAACGAATCCAACGCCGACTTCACCGTGGCGGGGGACAACATCCGCTTCGGCCTGGGCTCAGTGAAAAACGTGGGCGTGGGCCTTATCGAAAAGCTGGTGGAGGAGCGCCGGGCCAACGGCCCCTTCCGCGATTTTTACGATTTCTGCGGCCGCATGAGCGGCTACGACCTGAACAAGCGGGTGCTGGAAAACCTCATCCGCTGCGGCGCCTTTGACAGCCTGGGGGCCTACCGCTCCCAGCTTCTGTCGGTGTATGAATCGGTGCTGGATTCCGAATCCAGCGCCCAAAAGCGCAATCTGGAGGGGCAGATCGACCTGTTCGCAGAGTTCGTCCAGGACAGCGCGCCTCCCGCGGCAGGCCTGCCGGATATTCCGGAGTTTTCCCGCAAGGAGCTGCTGAATATGGAGCGTGAGACCTGCGGACTGTACCTTTCGGGACACCCCATGGAGGAACTGAAGCCGCTGGCCGCCAAGGTCCACGCCGTCCCCATCGGACGGCTGCTGCAGGCAGTGGAGGAGGGCAGCGACGAGCTGCTCCGGGACGGACAGTATGTCACGCTGGCGGGTGTGGTCATGACCATGAAGGTCAAGCTGACCAAAAAGCAGACCCAGATGGCCTATGTCACCCTGGAGGACACCACCGGCAGCCTGGAGCTGCTGGTGTTTGAAAAGGCGCTGGTGGCCGGCGGCCCCTTCCTGCAGCCGGACCAGGCGATCATCGTCCACGGGCGCATCTCCGCCCGGGAGGACGAGGACCCCAAGCTGATGGTGGACGAGGTCTGGGCCCTCAATGAAAGCTATGCGGAGCAGTACAACGAAAGCCGCCGCCGGGGCGACCGGTTTGCCGCCGGACGTCCCGCCCGCCCCCGACAGGAACCGGCTTCTCCGCCGCCCGCCCCTGACCGGGAGGCTCCTCCGGATGACGGCCGCACCTTGTGGCTGAAGGTCAGCTGCCCGGAGGACGCCCGCTTCGAGCTGATGCGTGAGGCGCTGGACGCCTGCCCCGGCAACCAAAAGGTGATTTTGTACGTGGTGCGGGACAAGCAGCGCCTGAGCTGGCAGAAGGGCGCCGACATCCAGGCCGTCTATGACCGGCTGGAACCTGTCATCGGCAGGGAGAACATGGCCTTCCGCTGAAGCGCCGGAGGCCCATACCGAAACAAGAAGAAACCGTGAGGAACACTATGGACGATTTTGACATTCGTTATACCGCCCTGCGGCGCGCCGTTATTGAAAATGAGTTCGCCAAGCTCAATGATATGCAGCGGCAGGCCGTGCTCAAGACAGAAGGGCCCCTTTTGCTGCTGGCAGGCGCCGGCAGCGGAAAGACCACCGTGCTCATCAACCGCATCATCAACCTGCTGCGGTTCGGCTGCGGCTATGAATCCGAGCTGGCGCCCCAATGGGCGGGAGACAGCGACCTGATGACCCTGGCCCGGGCCGTGGACGACCCGGAATCGGTGCCCCAGGAGGAAATTTCCCGCCTGTGCGCCGTGGACCCGCCCAAACCCTGGGAGATCATCGCCATCACCTTTACCAACAAGGCCGCCGGCGAGCTGAAAGCCCGGCTGGAGGTAGCCTGCGGCGACCAGGGAAGGGACATCTGGGCCCACACCTTCCACACCGCCTGCACCCGCATTCTGCGGCGGTATATTGAGCGGCTGGGCTATTCCTCCAACTTTACCATTTATGACGAGGACGACAAAAAGCGCATGATCGTGTCGGTGATCCGGGACTTCGGCTTCGACGAAAAGCGCTTTGACCCCAAGGGCGTCATGTCCGCCATCTCCCGGGCCAAGGAGGCCCTGCTGATGCCCGAGGATTTTGCCGTCCAGGCGGGGGAGGACTATTACAAAAAGACCGTGGCCCGCATCTATGCCGAATACCAGAAGCGCTGCCGCAAGGCCAGCGCCCTGGACTTTGACGACATCATCTGCAAGACCGTGGAGCTGCTCCAGTCCGAGGATGATGTGCGGGAGTATTATCAGCGCAAGTTCCGCTATGTGCTGGTGGACGAGTATCAGGACACCAACCACGCCCAATATGTGCTGTGCTCCCTGCTGGCCGGCGGCTGGCGCAATTTCTGCGTGGTGGGCGACGACGACCAGAGTATTTACAAGTTCCGGGGCGCCACCATCGAGAACATTCTGGACTTTGAGCACCAGTACAAGGACGCCGTCACCATTCGCCTGGAGCAGAATTACCGCTCCACCGGCAACATTCTGGACGCTGCCAACCATGTCATTGCCCGCAACCAGGGCCGCAAGGGCAAGACCCTGTGGACCCAGCAGGGGGCAGGGGACAAGATCCGCTATTACCTGGCGGACAACCAGGATGAAGAAGCCCATTACATCGCCAAAACCATCCACGAGGCCTATTCCAAAGGCGAAAAGCTGAAGGACTTTACAGTCCTTTACCGCAATAACGCTCTGAGCAACTTTTTGCAGACCTGCTTTGTGCGGTCGGGCATCCCCTTTGCCGTGGTGCGGGGCCGCTCCTTCCTGGATTCGCTGGAGATCCGGGATATGCGCGCCTATCTGGAGGTGCTGCATAATCCCGGCGACAGCGTGCGCCTGCACCGCATCATCAACAACCCGCCACGGAAGATAGGCGCCAGGACGCTGGAGCTGGTGGCGGACCACGCCGTGCGGGAAGGAACCACGGAATTCGATGTGATCTGCAGGGCTGACAAGTATCCTGACTTGTCGCGGGGCGCGGCGGCTCTGCTGAAATTCGGCGCCATGATCCAGTCCCTGCGGGAGATGAAGGACCAGGTCTCCCTGGTGGAGCTGTACGACGCCCTGCTGGAACAGTCGGGCTACCGCCTGGCGCTGGAGGCCCAGGGCACCGAGGAAGCCAAGGGCCGCCTGGAAAACATTCAGGAACTGAAATCCAACATGGTGGACTATCAGAAGCGCTGCGAGAGCGAAGGCGTGCCCCCGGCGCTGGAGGGCTTTCTGGAGGAACTGAGCCTGATCTCCGACGTGGACAAGTACGATGAAAACGCCGACGTGGTCACCATGATGACCATGCATTCCGCCAAGGGCCTGGAGTTTCCCAAGGTGTTCATCGTGGGTGCCGAAGAGGGGCTGTTCCCCTCCTACCGCTCCATGGAAAGCGAGGAGGAGATGGAGGAGGAGCGCCGCCTTTGCTACGTGGCAATGACCCGCGCCAAGCGGGAGCTGTACATCACCTGCTCCCGCCGCCGGATGCTCTACGGTCAGACCATGTACGGAAAGCCCTCCCGGTTCATCGGAGAAATTCCCCCTGAACTGGTGGAGGAAGTGGAGACCCGGCCCCAGCACCCGGCGGGCTTCGGCCAGCAGACCGGCACGTGGCAGCGGGGCGGCACGGTGTCATGGCAGCGGGACCAGCCCCGCAGGGAGCCCCGGCGTCCGGCGCCCAGTCCGGCCTTTGCCTCCGCGCCCAGCCCCACGCCCCAGTTCCGGGTGGGCATGGCCGTCCGGCACAAGGCCTTTGGCCCCGGCGTGGTGCGGGAGGTCACGCCCATGGGCGGCGACCTGCTGCTTAACATCCGCTTTGACAAGGCGGGGGACAAGCTGATGATGGCCAAGACCGCCGCCAAGTTCATGGAAAAGCTGTAAGGTCAAAGCGCAGCCGGAAACAAACAAAAGCCGTCCCGCTGGGACGGCTTTTTCTTTAGGGAAAAGATAAAAAAGACCGCTTACGGTTCCGTAAGCGGTCAATGGAGCGGATTACGAGGCTCGAACTCGCTACCTCCACCTTGGCAAGGTGGCGCTCTACCAGATGAGCTAAATCCGCAGGCTTCCTGATTGCCTTTATAGAATAACAAAAGGAACCGGGAAAGTCAAGCCTTTTTTCGCTTTTTTCTGATTTATCCAGAAATATCCAAAATCACAGCCGGGGGGCGTGAATGTCTTTGAAGCCCTCGCCGAAAATCTCGCTGGCCGAGGTGACGATGAGAAAGGCACAGGGGTCCTCCTCCATGGCGATGTCCTGGACCCGGGGCAGCAGCCGCTTGGCGCAGGCGGTGAGGATGACCTTTTTGTTGTCACGGGTATAGGCGCCCTGGCCCTGAAGATAGGTGACGCCGATCTCCAGCTCCTCCAGCAGCCGGTCGGCAATGGCTGTTTCACGGTTGGTGATGAGATACACCAGCTTGGCTTCGTCCCGGCCGTACAGCACCAGGTCCAGACAGAAGGAGCACACCATGGTGGCGATGGCGGCGTACAGCGCCAGGTCGATATTCCGGAACACCAGGGCCGAGGCGACGATGACACAGCAGTCTGTAGCCAGAAAGAGGGTGCCGGTCTTGAGATGCTTGTATTTCAGCTTGATGACCCGCACCAGGATGTCGGTGCCGCCGGAGGTGGCGCCCAGCTTGAACAGGATGCCCATGCCCAGCGCCAGCATCGCGCCGCCGGCGCAGGCCGCCAGCAGGGGGTCGGCGGTCAGGGGACCGTAGGGCGCCAGCAGGTCGGTGAACAGGGAGGAGGCCACCACCGCCGCCAACGTGGAGGCCACCAGCTTCCAGCCCAGCTTCCACAGGCCCAGCGCCAACAGGGGCACGTTCATGATGAGGATCAGGGTGCCCGTGGGGACGCGGGTCAGATGGTTGAGGATGATGGCGATGCCGCTGACACCGCCGGGCGCCAGCTGGTTGGGGTCCAGAAACAGGGCGATGGCGGCGGCGTAGATCAGACTGCCGCCCAGAATGCCCAGATATTTCAAAACAGGGTTCAGGACTTTTTTCATGAATACCTCTTTTCTCAAAAACCGGAGGCGGGAAGGGCGCTCCGGGTGCGGAAACAGACCAAACGGCGGGACGATCTCCCCGGCCCGCGCCGGAGAAAGCCCTGAAAACATTATACAATCCCCCGGGAATGCCGTCAAGGCACTTGCGGAATCCCGGGGAAATACAGTATAATACAGCGGGACCGTGCTGTCCAAATTTACTGAAAATGAGGGGATACCCCATGCGGATGCGTAAAAAGAAAAATCTGCTGCCCCGGATGGCTGCCTGCGCCGGTGTGCAGGTGCAGCAGCCGGAGGAGCTTCGCGGCGCCTGGCGCGCCCGTTTCGGCGCGGCGGAGGACGCCGTTTTGAACGTGGAGATCGGCTGCGGAAAGGGCGGCTTCATCCTGGAAATGGCCCGGCAGAACCCGGCACAGCTGTTTTTGGCCATCGAGCGGGTGGAGAGCGTGCTGCTGGTGGCCATGGAAAAGGCACAGAAGGCGGAACTGGACAACCTTTTGTTTCTTTCCTATGATGCCGCCCGGCTGGGGCAGGTCTTTGCCCCCGGCGAGGTGGACCGCATCTATCTGAACTTCTCAGACCCCTGGCCGCCCAAGGGGCAGCACAAGCGCCGCCTGACCCATCCGGCCTTTCTGGAGGTGTACCGGAGCTTCCTCAAGGACGAGGGGGAGATTTGCTTCAAGACCGACAACCGCCCTCTGTTTGAGCATTCCATCTGCTATTTCAGCCAGTTCGGCTACGGCCTGTTCGATGTGACCTTTGACCTGCACGCCACCGACACGCCCAACGTCATGACGGAATATGAACGGAATTTTTCCATGCAGGGTCTGCCCATCTACCGGCTGGTGGCCCGGAAAATGCTGCCCGGAACGCCCCGCACCGACGTGCGTCCTCCCCGGGAGCCGGAAGGGGAGCGGGGGGAATGACCCCTGTGGGGACTGCGCCGCATTTCCCGCCGGGTTTCGCCCATACTATGTCCGGAAACAGGGGGGCGAACCATGATCTTACTGCAAGACGTCAGCAAAACCTATTATAAGCGCGGCCAGACCGTTCATGCGCTGCGGGAGGTGTCCCTGCAGGTGCCGAAAGGCGGCTTTGTGGCCATCACCGGCCCCTCGGGCAGCGGAAAGACCACTCTGATGAACATCCTGGGATGCCTGGACCGGCCTACATCCGGCCGGTACCTGCTGGACGGCGCCCCGGTGGGCGCTCTGGGCGGGCCGGAGGCCGCCGGCATCCGCAACCGGAAGATCGGCTTCATTTTCCAGAGTTTCAACCTGATCTCCTCCATGTCGGCCCTGGAAAACGTGGAACTGCCCCTGATGCTCCGGGGCGTGTCCCGAAAGGACCGGCGGGAGACGGCCCTGAAAGCGCTGGAGCAGGTGGGCCTTGCCGAACGGGCCGCCCATCGCCCCGCGGAGCTGTCTGGCGGACAGCAGCAGCGGGTGGCCATCGCCCGTGTGCTGGCGGCTGACCCGCCCATCATTCTGGCGGACGAGCCTACCGGCAATCTGGATGCCGCCTCCGGACAGGAGATCCTTTCCATCCTCCGCGGCCTGCACCGGGCAGGCCGCACCATCGTCATGATCACCCACGACCGGGACATCGCCGCCGCCGCGCCCCATGCGCTGCGAATGGAATCCGGAAGACTGCGGTGATCCCGTTGTTTGCAATGCGGCAGGGACCTGCGTCCCGCCGTCCGGCTGAGAGAGATACATAGTTTCATGGATTTATTTGCTGCTTTTGCCGTTTTTACCCTGGCCATGGTGCTGTGCCTGGCTTGGGGCGCGTCCTACGCCATGCTGCTGGCGCTGGCGGTGGGCCTTCTGGCCTTTTACACAGTGGCCCGGCTGCGGGGCTTCATGCCCCGGGACCTGCTGCGCATGATCTTCAAGGGGCTGAAGCGGTCGCTGATCGTGGTGCGCATCATGGTGCTCATCGGGCTGCTCACCGCCTTGTGGCGGTCGGGCGGCACCATCACCTATTTTGTGTACCACGGCATCCGCCTGATCCCGCCGGGGCTGTTTTTGCTGGCGGGCTTTGTGCTGACCTGTCTGCTGGCCTATGCGCTGGGCACCAGCTTCGGCGTGGTGGGCACCGTGGGCGTCATCCTGATGACCCTGGCCCGGTCGGGCGGGGTGCCCCCGGCGCTGATGGCCGGCGCGGTACTCAGCGGCGCCTATTTCGGGGACCGGACGGCCCCGGCCTCCTCCAGCGCCAACCTGGTGGCCACCGTTACGGAGACCCGGCTGTATGACAACGTCCGGGCCATGCTGAAAAGCTGCCTGGTGCCCATGGCGCTGTGCGGCGGGCTGTACGGGCTGCTGTCCCTGCGCTATCCGCTGACGGCAGGGGAGGGGGCGCTGCTGACGCTGATGGAGCAGGGCTTTGACCTGTCCTGGCTGTGCGCGCTGCCGGCGGTGGTCATGGTGGCGCTGCCCCTGTGCCGGCTCAATGTGCGCTTCGCCATCATCGCCAGCTCGGCGTGTGCCTTCGTTCTCAGCATATTTGTGCAGGACCTGTCCCTGGGCGAAGCCCTGCGGACCTGCGTCTTCGGTTATCAGCCCACTGACCCTGTGCTGGGCGGCATCTTTGCGGGCGGCGGCCTGCTGTCCATGGTAAAGGTGGCGGGCATCGTGGCCCTGTCGGGAACCTTTTCCGGCATCTTCGAGGGCACACGGATGCTGGAGGGACTTCAGGAAAAGCTGTCCCGACTGGCGGAAAAGCTGTCCTGCTGCGGCGTTTTGCTGCTGTCCTCCGTGGGCATCATCGCGGTGTTCTGCAACCAGACCATCGGCATCATGATGGCCCAGCAGCTGCTGGGGCCGGTGTATGAAAAGCGGGGCAAGACCAATTCCGCCCTGGCGCTGGACATTGAAAACACCATGGTGGTGATGGTGGGCCTGTGCCCCTGGTGCATCGCCTGCGCCTTCCCCCTGGAGATGATGGGCGTGGGGATGGAAGCGCTGCCCTGGGCGGCGCTGCTGTACCTGCTGCCCCTGTGGTGGCTGCTCGTCCGTCTGCGGGAGGACCGGAAAAAACCGCCCGAAGCATGACTTTTCTGAAAAAACGTACCCGAAATTCCGCGTGTGCTCGCGGAGTTTCGGGCTTTTTTCTGGAAAAATGGCCCGATTTTTTTGTGCAAAAGCACCAAAATTCGGGGGTTTTGTCAGAACTTCTGATTACTTTTCCTTGACATTTCCTGTTTTTGTGGTATCATAACCAATGTTACAAAACGGTAACAACAACTACGAAACAGTTACAATCAAAGGATGTGAAAGTTTTGATACGACGATATCAGCGAATGCTGGCCGTGACCCTGTGCGCGGTGATGACGGCGATGCCCGCCACCGCGCTGGCCGCGGGCCTGCCTGCTGACGAGGACCTGACGGCTGCCGTGGTCCAGGTTATCCAGCTGCAGGAGGACACCATCCTTCGGGACAGCATCCTGGCGGAAGAGCTGGAGGAGCTGATCCCCGGGGAGGAAGAACCTCTCACACCGGACGGCGGCATGGAGGAGCCGGAAGAAGAAGCCGTCCCCGCTGAAGACACCGAAGCGCCTGCCGACCCCAACGCCGTGCAGCTGGTGTTCAACGGCCAGCCGATGGAGCTGGAAAACGGCGCCCGGCTGTGTCAGGGCGTCACCTGCGTGCCGGTCCGTGACTTTTTCCAGGCCATGGGCTGCACGGTGACCTGGGACTCCCAGAACAGCAAGATCTGCATCACCCGGGATGCCGAGCTCACCGGCGAGCTGCAGCTCAACAGCCGCCTGGCCAGATTCAACGGCCGGTGCTGGTATATGAGCCTGGCCTGTGTCAGTGTGGACGGCGTGGCCATGATCCCCCTGCGGGACGCCGCCAAGGTGTTTTCCGGCCAGGTCCTCTGGGAGGACGCCACCCAGACCGCCCAGATCACCGGCGGCCCGCTGCTGGAAAGCGGCGAGACCTTCTATGATCAGCAGGACCTTTTGTGGATCGCCCGCATCGTCACCCACGAGTCGGGCAATCAGCCGCTGGACGGCAAGGTGGCCGTGGCCAACGTCATCCTCAACCGGATGAGCAGCGCGGCCTTCCCCAATACGGCGGAGGAGGTCATCTTCGACACCCGCTCGGGCGTTCAGTTCGTCACCCGCTCCTCTCAAAAGATCTACCGCGCCCCCAACCAGGAGAGCTGGCTGGCGGCCAAGCTGGCCCTGGAGGGCTATGAGACCGCTCCCGACTGTCTGTATTTTGCCAGCAACGCCGTGTCAAAGACCTGCTGGGCGGGCCGCAACCGCCAGACCTATTGCATCATCGGCGGCCACACCTTCTTCCTGTAAGATACAAAAAAGCACCGCGAAAGCGGTGCTTTTTTCATTTCGGGGAAAGGGCGCGCGCTCAGTAGCTTGCACGGTAGCCGATGACCCGGAAGAAGGGAAGCTCCCGCTCCAGCTGCAGGAAGGCCGTTCGGGTGTGGATGGCGGTCAGCGAGCCGGAGAACTCGGCGAACACGATGTTGATCTTCTGCTGGTCGTCATAATCGATGTCCTGGGTCTTCACCCGGAAATATTCCAGATTCAGCTTGGCTTCCGCCAGGGAAGACAGGGTCTGGGCCAGGTCGCCCTGCTGGTCCATACGGATAGCGAAGGCCACGCTGACGATGCTGTTGGAGCTGTCGGAAAACAGCTTTTTGGAAAACAGTGCAAGCATCTGCCCGTCGGGCAGGGGAATGAAGGAATTGATATAGATGGGCTGCTGATAGATCAGGGCATAGAGCCATTCGGTATCGTAAAAGCTGCTGACCACAAGGGCGGCGTAATCACCCTTGTCCTGAAGCAGGGCGTCGATGGTGGCTGCGATGGAGTGGCAGGGACTGACCTCCATACCCAGGGTGGCGGCCACGGTGCGTGCCATCTCGGAGGGGCACAGGACCAGCCCGTCCGTAATGCCGTCGCTGTCCACCAGATCCTTTTCGTGGGGCAGCTTGAGCTGCGGCTTGTTGGTGATCACATGGCGGTACTGGCGGCCCCGGGTCATGCGCATCAGGCTGCGCCAAAGGGAATTGGCCCGGATGGTCAGCTCCGGAGAAAGCCCGGCGGTGACATGCCGCAGGACCTCCTGTTCCCGGTCATAGTCATAGATGGATTCACCGTCATCATCCAGCCTTGTCATTTTCACGGCGATGTCCATACGGCGAAGAAACACATCCCGCAGGGAATCGTCGCAGCTGTCGATGATCTGTTGAAGGATCACTTTTTCATTCATAAGGCAGACCTCCCGATATCGGATGATGGTTTGTCATTTTTATCATAAAGCCTCGGGGAAGGAAAGTCAATGAAATGGGCTGGACAATTTACAAACTTTTTGCACAGCGGGTAAAATCCCCGCAAACCCATGGACAAACGGGGCAAATTGTGCTAAATTAGTTCATGATTGGATTTATATGTAAAGGAGTCGGAATTATGTCCAAAAAGTCTGTGTTTTATCCTGTGGGCGTGTGCTCCCGCCAGTATGAGATCACGCTGAACGATGATAATATCATCGAAGACATCGTCATCATCGGCGGCTGCAACGGCAACCTGCAGGGCATCGCCCGCTTGGTGAAGGGCCGCCCCGCCGCCCAGGTGGCAGAGGAGCTAGCCGGCATCAACTGCAACGGCCGAGGCACCTCCTGTCCGGACCAGATCTCCAAGGCACTGAAAGAAATGCTCGTCTGAGCAAAGCAATAAAAGAGGTAATCACTATGTCTGTTGTCACTGTCAGAGAGATCCTGCACAACACGCAGGAAATGCTGGGCAAGACCGTCACCCTGAAGGGGTGGGTGCGCACTGCCCGGGACGTGAAGGCCTGCGCCTTTGTGGAGCTGAACGACGGTTCCACCGTCTCCAACCTGCAGGTGGTCTATGACGCCGAAAATCCCTGCTATCCCACGGCCGCGAAGCTGAATGTGGGCTGCGCCGTCATCGTGGAGGGAGAAGTCGTCCCGTCCCCCAACCCCAAGCAGCCTGTGGAGCTGAAGGCTGCCGCGCTGACGCTGGAGGGCGATTGTCCCGCCGACTACCCCCTGCAGAAAAAGCGCCACACCCTGGAGTATCTGCGCACCATCCAGCACCTGCGCCCCCGTACCAACACCTTCAATTCGGCGTTCCGCATCCGTTCTGTGGCGGCCTTTGCCATCCACCGCTTTTTCCAGGAGCGGGGCTTCGTCTATGCCCATACGCCGCTGATCACTGCCTCTGACGCAGAGGGCGCCGGCGCCATGTTCCAGGTCACCACCCTGGATATGAAGCAGGTCCCCCTGAATGACAGCAACGAGGTGGACTATACCAAGGACTTCTTCGGAAAGGCAGCCAACCTGACCGTTTCCGGCCAGCTGGAGGGTGAGATCTTCGCCCAGGCCTTTGGAAAGATCTATACCTTCGGCCCCACCTTCCGGGCGGAACGCTCCAACACCACCCGCCATGCCGCCGAGTTCTGGATGATCGAGCCGGAGGTGGCCTTTGCCGACCTGAACGACATCATGGACCTGGAAGAGGACTGTATCAAGTACGTCATCCGGTATGTGCTGGACAACTGCCCCGACGAGCTGAACTTCCTCAACAAGTTCGTGGACAACGGCCTTATCGAGCGGCTGAAAAGCGTGGCCTATGAAGAATCCTTCGGCCGGGTCACTTATACCGAGGCAGTGGAGATCCTGGAGCAGCACAAGGACCAGTTCGAGTTCCCGGTGTATTGGGGCTGTGACCTGCAGACCGAGCACGAGCGCTATCTCACGGAAAAGATCTTCCAAAAGCCGGTCTTCGTCACCAACTATCCCAAGGAGATCAAAGCCTTCTATATGCGGCGCAATGACGACGGCAAGACCGTGGCTGCCTGCGACCTGCTGGTGCCCGGCATCGGGGAACTGACCGGCGGCTCCCAGCGCGAGGAGCGGCTGGAGGTGCTGGAAAAGATCATCGAGGATTCCGGCCTGGACCGGGACACCTACTGGTGGTATCTGGAGCTGCGGAAATACGGCACCACCAAGCATTCCGGCTTCGGCATCGGCTTTGAGCGCCTGATCATGTACCTCACCGGCATCGGCAACATCCGCGATGTGCTGCCCTTCCCCAGAACGGTGGGTTCCGCGGAATTTTAAACAGAAAAGCCGCGTAAGCGGCAGGAGGAGTTTATGTCCCATATCATCGGCATCGATCTTGGCGGCAGCACCACCAAGATCGTGGGCCTGCGCAACGGCAGCATCATCGGCGCTGCCATGGTCCGGGCCAGCGACCCGGTCACTTCGGCCTACGGCGCCTTCGGCCGGTTTCTGGAGGATTCCGGCCTGAAGCTCACGGAGATCGACCGGGTCATGTGCACCGGCGTCGGCTCATCCTTTTTGAAAGACAATATCTACGGCATCCCCACCGAAAAGGTGGATGAGTTCATGGCCATCGGCCTGGGCGGCCGGCATATTTCCGGCCTGGACCACTGCGTGGTGGTCAGCATGGGCACCGGCACCTCGCTGACCCATGTTTGCGGCGACCAGATCGCTTATATCAACGGCAGCGGCGTGGGCGGAGGCACCATCCTGGGCCTGTGCAGCAAGATGCTGGGCAGCCGCAGCTACGAGCATATTGCCGAGCTTGCCCTGCGGGGTAACGCCGAGGCCGTGGACCTGACGGTGGGCGACATCACCCGCAATCAGCTTGCCAATATGAACAACAAGACCACGGCCTCCAACTTCGGAAAGGCCAATGATGACGCCTCTGACGCCGACTTTGCCATGGGCGTCATCAACATGGTGTTCCAGACGGTGGGCATCTTTGCCATGATGGCCGCCCGGGAGCACAAGGCGGATTCCATCGTGCTCACCGGTACCCTCAGCCGCATGGAGGCGGCCAAGCCGGTGATCCGCGCCCTGGAGGAGCTGTACGGCGTCCATTACATCGTTCCCGAGCATTCGGAGTTCTGCACCGCCATCGGTGCCGCATTATATGGAGAAAGGGAGTAATACCAATGAATCTGATGACTGCGAGCCGGCAGGAGCTGGAAAGCCTGCGGACGGAGCTGCTTGCCAAGTTTGAAGCCTGCAAGGCCAAGGGCCTGAAGCTGGATATGTCCCGCGGAAAGCCCAGCCGCGCCCAGCTGGACCTGTGTGAGGATATGCTGACGGTGGTCAGCGGCAACGCCGATGTGTTTGACGGCGCTACCGATACCCGAAATTACGGCGGACTGGAGGGCCTTTTGTCCTGCCGCCGCCTGTTCGCTGATATTATGGAAGTTCCCGTGGAGATGGTGATGGCCGGCGGAAACGCCAGCCTGACCATGATGTATGATACCATGATGCGCCTGTGGGTCTTCGGCGCCCCCAACGGCAAGCCCTGGTGCCGGGAGGAAAAGGTCAAGTGGCTGTGCCCCGCACCCGGCTATGACCGCCATTTTTCCATCTGCCAGCAGTTGGGCATGGAGATGATCACCATCCCCATGCTGGACGACGGCCCCGACATGGACCTGGTGGAAAAGCTGGCCGCCGGGGATCCCTCTGTGAAGGGCATCTGGTGCGTCCCCAAGTACAGCAATCCCGAGGGCAAGACCTATTCTGACCGGGTGGTCCGCCGCATCGCCTCCATGAAGACCGCCGCCCCCGATTTCCGGGTGTTCTGGGACAATGCCTACATCGTTCACCACCTGTCCGATGACCGGGACCAGCTGTTGAATGTCTTTGACGCAGCCAAAGAGTACGGTACCGAGGACCGGTTCCTGGAGTTCTGCTCCACCTCCAAGATCTCCTATGCCGGCGCCGGCGTGGGCGCCATGGCGGCATCCGAGGCCAACATCGCCTGGACCAAGAAGCTCATGACCGTCCAGGCCATCGGCCCCGACAAGATCAACCAGCTGCGCCATGTCCTCTATTTCAAGGACAAGGCCGGCATCGAGGCCCATATGAAGAAGCACGCCGCGCTGCTGAAGCCCAAGTTCGACATGGTGCTCTCCATGCTGGAGGAGCATCTGGGCGGCACCGGCGCCGGCACCTGGCACACCCCCAAGGGCGGCTACTTCATCAGCTTTGACGCCATGCCCGGCTGCGCCAAGCGCATCCATGCCCTGTGCAAGGAGGCCGGTGTGGTCATGACCGGCGCGGGCGCCACCTTCCCCTACGGCAACGATCCCCAGGACAGCAACCTGCGCATCGCGCCGTCCCTGCCTCCCGTGGAGGAGCTGCAGGCGGCCGCTGAGGTGTTCTGCGTCTGCGCCCTGCTGGCGGCCGTGGAAAAGCGCCTGGAGGCCTGAGAGCACCCCATCCTACCGTGATACATAAAAGCGAGGGTCGAAAGACCCTCGCTTTTTGCGTCAATCCATCTCCAGCCACAGTTCTCCGCAGAAGGGACACCGCACCATGTGCCAGGTGGCCGCCGCGTTTTTCAGCTTTTCCACCGTGTACCGGTATTCATCCACCCGGGAGGGCACGCTGTCCCGGTCCAGAGTCACCACACTGAGGGTGTGCTTGCCCTCCTGCAGCTCCAGCGGCCCGCCGTACAGCGTCCAGGCGCCGCCGTCCAGCCGGTACCAGGCGGTCCCTCCGCCGCCTTCCAGAGAAAAGGTCCGCCCGGAAGCATAGGTGCCGGAGGGCGGCGCCGCCGCGTTTTCCGGCCGGAGGCCCGCCAGCCTGCGGGAGATGTAGTCGGAGGGGACGCTGTCCAGCAGGGCGCAGGCGTCCTCCAACCGCCCGCTGTCGGCGTACAGGGAGGCCAGGGCCAGATACAGGTCGGGACCGGTGGCCCAGCCCCCGTCGATGCCGGCCTGCAGCAGCGCCAGCGCCGCGCCCTGCTGCCCTTGCTGGAGATACAGCCGGCAAAGCGCCAACCGGTGGGCGGCGTCATAGGGATTGGCGCTCACCGCCCAGCGGTACAGGGTCACCGCCACTCCGGGCCCCGAGCGGGCGGCCAGCTCCGCAAGACCGTTGGACAGCATGGAGGCCCCCACCGTGGCAAAAAACACCGCTCCCGCGGCAATGATCACCAGCGCCGCCACACAGAGCACCGCCACCCAGGTCCTGCCCATAAAAAACCACCCTCTCACGGAAAGTTTTCCCGGGAAAGGGTGGTTTTATTTGCTGTTTTACACGTTGAACAGGAAGTTGACGATGTCGCCGTCCTTCATGATGTATTCCTTGCCCTCGCTGCGGATGCGGCCCTTTTCCCGGGCGGCGGCCATACTGCCCAGGGCCTTCAGATCCTCAAAGGCGATGACCTCGGCCCGGATGAAGCCCCGCTCGAAGTCCGAGTGGATCTTTCCGGCTGCCTGGGGCGCCTTGGTGCCCTGGGTGATGGTCCAGGCCCGCACCTCGTCGGAGCCGGCAGTGAGGAAGGAGATCAGGCCCAGCAGGGTGTAGCTGCACTGGATCAGGCGGTCCAGGCCGGACTGCTCCAGCCCCAGCTCCTCCAGAAACATCTGCTGCTCCTCCTTGTCCAGCTCGGCGATCTCCTGCTCGGTCTTGGCGCAGATGGGCAGCACCTGGCTGCCCTCGGCGGCGGCGATCTCCCGGACGATGCAGAAGTACCGGTTGTCCTCGGGATGGGAAACGCCGCTTTCGTCCATGTTGGCGGCGTAGATGATGGGCTTCAGGCTCAGCAGGTCGGATTCCCGGATGATGGCCATTTCGTCAGGCGTGCAGTCATAGGTCCGGGCGGACTTGCCCTGGTTCAGATGCTCCAGCAGACCCTCCAGCACCTGCGCCTCACGGAGATATTTCTTGTCGCCGCCCTTGGCGGCCTTTTTGGTCCGGTCGATGCGGCGCTCGATCATCTCGCAGTCCGCCAGGATCAGCTCCAGGTTGATACACTCGATGTCACCGGCGGGGTCCACGGGAACAGCCTTGCTGGCGTCCTCCACCACGTGCATGATGTTGTCGTCATCAAAGCAGCGGACCACGTGGACGATGGCGTCGGTCATGCGGATGTTGCTCAGGAACTTGTTGCCCAGGCCTGCGCCCTGGGAGGCGCCCTTCACCAGACCGGCGATGTCCACGAACTCGATGACGGCGGGGGTGTATTTTTTGGGATTGTACAGCCCAGCCAGATAATCCAGGCGGCTGTCGGGCACGGTGACCATGCCCACATTGGGTTCGATGGTGCAGAAGGGATAGTTGGCGCTTTCCGCGCCGGCATTGGTGATGGCGTTGAACAGGGTGCTTTTGCCCACATTGGGCAGACCCACGATACCAAGCTTCATAGACGAAACTCCTTTATTGTAAAATCAAATGAAATACTTCCGGGGGCCGCGACGCTGCCGGATGCCCGTCAGACAGGAACGCGGGAAAACGGGCTCAGCGGAGCCCCAGCATCTCCCGTGCGGCGCGGCTGTTTTGGGCTTCCATGGCCCGGAGATGGGCGGCATTGTCCCGGTAAGCATCCGGATCGGCCATGACCCGGTCGATCTGCTCCCGGAGAAAGGCGCCGGTCACCGTGTCCAGGCCGCAGCAGGAGGGGTTATGCACATATTCCATAAAGCTCTGGACCTTGATGTCATAGGACACGGCGATAAAGGGCGTGTTTGCCGCGGCGGAAAACACCAGGGCGTGAAGGCGCATGGCGCACATCAGCTGCATCCGCCGCAGGACTGCCATGGTCAGCTCTACCTGAGGGGGCGCGGGCAGCAGATGGCTGCCGCTGTGCATCATCCGGGCCGTCCGTTCAGAGGGCGCCACATCGGTAGGGTCCTCGATGGGCATGAAAACGGTCTCCAGCCCATAGCGATCCCGGGCGTAATCCGCCGCCTCCGCAAAGGGGGCGTAGTTGTCAAAATTCTTCCAGGGCCGCAGAGAAAAGCAAATATACCGCCCCTCCGGGTCCAGGCCGTGCCTGCGGAGATAGTCGCAGGCCACTTGGTCGTCCGCAGGCTCCAGGCTCAGGGCCGGGTCGGCGGAATCCCGTACATCGGGCCTGGTGATGCCCATATCCTGCAGCTCCTGCCGGGAGATGGCGTCCCGCAGGGTGATAACATGGTCGCTGCGGTCCAGGATCAGCCGGGCCAGCCTGCGGTTGACGGACCGGGCCACGTGGCCGATGCCGCAGCCGTACATCAGGACCTTTGCGCCGCAGCACCGGGCCGCCCAGATGGTGAACAGGTAATAGTACAGCGACCGGCTGGAGGTGCTGTCCTGGATCAGGCTGCCGCCGCCGTTGATGAACAGCTTGGTGCGCCGCGCCGCCCGGAGGAACAGGGGCACATCAAACGTGTAGATGGCCCGCACGCCGTATTGCAGGCGGGTCTCCTCGGGCTTGCGGGTCATGACCGTAAGGGGGATCAGAGGATCGATGGTCCGCATGGAGGCGATGATGGCCCGCAAAATGGCCTCGTCGCCGGAATTGCCCTTGCCGTAAGCGCCGCAGATGAGCACTTCCCGCCGCTTGGGCACATGGGACAGCCGGGCGATGTCCTCATAGATCCGGCTCTGGGTGTCGGCCATGCTTTTCAGGGAATACAGGGCAGAGGCCTTGTCATACAGCCTGGCGGCGAAGCGTCTGCGCTTGTCCTCGTCCAGACTCAGCTCCAGAATGTGGTCTGCAAAGGCGTCCACGTCCCTGGGCTGGAAGATAAAGCCGTTTTCGCCGTGGTCGATCAGGCGGCTCATGCCGCCCACATCGGAGGTGATGACGGCGCAGCCCTCCCGGATGCCCTCCAGAATGGAGTAGGGGAAGGACTCGGAGATGGAGCACAGCACATCGATATCGCAGGCGGCAAAAAAGTGGGGCACATCGGTGACCCAGCCCATAAAGCTGACGCTTTTGCCCAGCTTCAGCTGGTTTGCCAGCGCCTTGAGGGCCTCTGTGTCCTCGCCGTCGCCGCCGATGAGCAGCTTCAGCCGGGGGTTGCCCTGCCGGGCTTTGGCAAAGGCGCGCAGCAGGGTGGGGATGTCCTTCACCGGGGTCAGCCGGGCCAGAATGCCCAGCACCACGTCGCCTTCCTCATAATCGATGCCTGTGGCCTTCAGCCAGGCGTTCCGGTCAAAGGGCGAGGCCTTTTCCTCAAAATCCAGGCCGTTGTAGATGCTCATGCACTTGTGGGGGTCGAAGCCCCGGCTGATGAGCATATTTTTGAACAGCTCGGAGACGGTGACATAATAGTCCAGGTGCCGCAGGGCACGGCCGTTCATGGCGCCGATGGTGTACCGCTTGGCGGCGCTGTTCATATAATCCAGCTGATAGTCGCTGTGCACCGTGGTGATGACGGTGACGCCGCAGAACAGCTTGACCAACAGGCCGGCGATGTTGGCCTTGGCCCCGTGACAGTGGACGATATCGGGCTTTTCCGCCCGCACCAGCCGGATGAGGCGGAAGTAATCATAGGGCACAAACCAGGAAAACAGGGTCCGGGTGCGGATGCCCGCCGCCTGTGCCGAATCAGAAAAGTCGCCGCTGCGCAGGCTCACCAGGGTCAGGTCATAGCGCTCCTTCAACTGGGAGCACAGCGCCAGGATATGGGTCTTGGCGCCGCCCCGGTCGCCGCCGCCGGCAACGTGGAATATTTTCATACAAGGAACCTCCTTGTGATGTTTGCATACATATTTATTATAATATAAGCGCCCGGGCCGGTCAAGGCTGCGGGACAATTTTCCCCGAAAATGCAAAACCCATTGCCCCCCGGAAAAAACTGTGATAGAATAGCAGCGGCAAAAAACCATGGGCAGGAGGGACTGAGCTATGGCAAAACGGGAAAAACCCGATTTTATCCAGGATTATCGACTGGTGGCCCACCGCGGGCTGCATGACCATGCAAACGGCGTGCCGGAGAATTCGCTTCCGGCCTTTCAGCGGGCCGTGGACCGGGGACATGCCATCGAACTGGACGTACACATCACCGCGGATGACCGCCTGGTGGTGTTTCATGACAACAAACTGGAGCGGATGACCGGCGTCCCCGGCTATCTGGAGGAGTGGACCCTGCAGGACCTGAAGAAGCTGCGCCTGCTGGGGACGGACGCGCGCATCCCCACTGTGGACGAGCTGCTGGAGCTGGTGGACGGCCGGGTGCCCCTGCTGATCGAGATCAAAAACGACAAGAGCGGCAGCGTGGGCCGGCTGGAATCCCTGCTGATGGAGCGCCTGGGCCGGTACGAAGGACCGTTCATTCTGGAGTCTTTCAACCCGGAGGTGCTGGTCTGGCTGCGCCGCCACGCGCCCCAGTATGTCCGGGGACAGCTGGGCGGCATCAGCCCCACGGACCGCCGGCTGAGCAGCTATTCCAGGTATTTGCTGTTCAACCCTATGACCCAGCCGGATTTTATCGCCTTTGACATCCATTCCATTGACTACAAGCTGCGGCTGAACTGCAAAAAGCACGGTGTGCCGCTGATCGGCTGGACCATTCGCACCCAACAGGACCTGAAACGCGCCCGCCAGCTTTGCGACGGCCTCATCTACGAAAAGGTGGATGTGGAATAAACCGAAAAACGGACAAATAAAAGCGCCCATCCGACATTGGATGGGCGCTTTTCTGACGGATTCTTTATGCCTGGGGCTTGGGACTGCCGGCGGCTTCCGCGCGTTCCAGCCGGTGCAGCTCCTCCCGCAGCAGCCGGTACAGCGCCGCGGCAATGGGGACGCCGATGAGCATCCCGGTGATCCCCATCAGGCTGCCGCCCACGGTGATGGCGGCAAGCACCCACAGGGCGGGCAGGCCGATGGAATTGCCCACCACCCGGGGATAGATCAGGTTGCCCTCCAGCTGCTGCAGCACCACGATAAACACCAGGAACAGCAGCGCTTTCAGGGGCGATTCGGTGAGGATCATCACAGCGCCCACGCCCGCGCCGATATAGGCCCCCGCGATGGGGATCAGGGCGGTGAAGCCGATGAGCGAGCCGATCATCATGGCGTAGGGGAAGCCGAACAGGGTCATGCCCAGCATACACAAAACGCCCAGAATGACCGCCTCCACACACTGTCCAACAATAAACCGGTGGAAGCAGTCGTTGAACACCTGCAGCCAGTGGGTCAGCTTTTCCATCAGCCTTGCGGGCAGAAAGCAGCGCAGCAGCCGGCGGCTCTGGCGCTGCAGCTGGTCGCGGCTCAGCAGCAGATAGATGGCAAAGATGGCGCTGAGGAAAAAGTCCACCGTGCTGGACACCACCGAGGACACCGTGCTGACCACCGCCCCGGCGGCGCTCCCCAGTCCGGAAAGCACCACCCGGATGGCCTTTTCAATGGTCTCGCTAAAGTTGACGGCGTCCAGCTGACTGAGGATCTCGGCGGGCAGCAGCTGGGTGGCCCATTTGCTTTGCAGCAGCTGGTCCAGAGCCGGCTCCACTGCGGTGAGCAGGATCTTCACGCAGGACACCAGCTCCGGCACCACCAGGTCGATGACCAGGGCCACGATGCCCGTGAGGGTGATGATGGACGCCAGCAGGCAGACCGGAGGCCGGCTGCGGGAGACCCAGGTCCTGTTGGCCTGCCGGGGGAAGTAGTGCTTTTCGTAAAAGCTCATGAGGATGTTGAGCACATAGGCCATGACCAGCCCTACCAGCAGGGGGGAAAGGGCGCGCAGGAAGGTTCCGATCATCCCGGAAACGGCTTCCCAGTAAAAAATGCACAGGTACAGCCCAAACAGGCTGGCGCAGACGCGAAAGCAGGTCTTCCAATCGAGCTTCATGGAATCATCCTTCCAGATTCTTTTTTGCGGTGGACAGCATCAGCTTGATGCGGTTGAGCTGGTTGACCTCGGAGGCGCCGGGATCATAGTCCACCGCCGCGATATTAGCCTGGGGATAGGCTTTTTTCAGCTGCTTGATAACGCCTTTGCCAACCACGTGGTTGGGCAGGCAGGCAAAGGGTTGGATGCACACGATGTTTGGCGTGCCGGTGGTCAAAAGCTCGGCCATCTCACCGGTGAGGAACCAGCCCTCGCCGTACTGGTTGCCGATGGACAGGAACGGCTTTGCCAGCTCCGCCACCTTCCCGATGGCCATGGGCGGCTCAAACCGGCGGCTGCGCTCCAGGGCCTCCAGGGCGGGCTTGCGCAGCATGCGGATGGCATCCACGCCCACTCTGGCTATGAAGGAGGAAATCCAGCCCG
>JAQXOO010000002.1 GCA_029099685.1 Clostridia bacterium | reverse complement strand
TTATCTGGACTATTACAATAACCACCGTATCAAGGCAAAGCTAAAGGGCTTGCCGCCTGCTCTTCACAGACAACAAGCCCTTTCGGCTGCTTGAACAATTTTTTCTTTCTAATATTGTCTAACTTTTCGGGATCACTTCAGGGGCGCGGTCCGGCTCAGTTTCCGCCGGCGTCTTCGCCCGCCCGTCCGCAGACGCACATCAGCACCCGCTGAAACACGTCCCACAGTCCCAGGCGCTCCACACTGCCGCAGGCCACGATGGGCACCCGGCACACCTCAGCCCCGCCCTGGCGGACCACCAGGCAGCCCAGCTCCTGCCCCTGCTCCACCGGGGCGTGGACCCGCTCCGGCAGCTCCACCGTCTTTTCCAGCGTACCCAGGGAGGCGCGCTCCAGCACCAGGGGCGTCTGCTGCCCAAGCTCCACCTCCACCCATTGCTGCCGGCCCATTTCCACCGGCACCGGCAGCAGGGGCCGGTCGGCGGTCAGGGTGACGGCGGCATAGTTGGCGAAGCCCCAGTTCAGCAGCGCCGCCGCGTCGCCGTTGCGGCTCTCCTTGGTCGCGCCGCCCATGACCACGGCGATGAGATGCAGCCCCTCCCGCTCCGCCGTGGCGGAAATGCAGTAGCCCGCCGTGGTGGTGAACCCGGTCTTCAGCCCCGTGATGCCCTGGTAGCTTTTGAGCATCTTGTTGGTGTTGTTGAGCACCGACGTGCCCTCCCGGATATAGTCCTGCCAGATGAGGGTATAGTCCGTGATCCACCGGTGCTCCCGCAGCAGCTGGGCAGACATCAGGCCGATATCATGGGCCGAGGTGACATGGCCCTCCGCCGTCAGGCCGCAGGCGTTGACGAACCGGGTGTCCTCCATCTCCAGTTCCTGTGCCCGGGCGTTCATCATCTGCACAAAGGCCTCCTCGCTGCCGGCGAGGTGCTCCCCCAGCGCCACCGCGCAGTCGTTGGCGGAGACCACCGCCACGCATTTCAGCATCTCCGCCACCGTCAGCACCTCGCCCTCCTCCAGCCAGATCTGGCTGCCGCCCATAGAGGCGGCGTGGGCCGAGGCGGTCACCGGGTCCTCCAGGGAGATGCGCCCCTGGTCCACGGCCTCGCACACCAGCAGCATGGTCATCACCTTGGTGACGCTGGCCGGCTCCCGCACGGCATGGGCGTCCTTTTCCAGCAGCACCGCGCCGTCCAGGGTCATCAGCACGGCCGAAGGCGCCTGCACCGCCACCGCGGGAGCCGCCGGCCCCTCCTCCGCCGCGCAGGGGACCGCCAACATCATGACTACCAGTACCGCCGCCAGCATTCTTTTCATAAAACACACCCTCCAAACAAGGTTTTTGTTAGGATTTTTATGCCGGCCGGGCCGGAATTATTGCAATCCGGGCCTATTTCCGTTACAATATAAACTGGTGATTTGTTGATATGAAGATCGCGTTTTATACCCTTGGCTGCAAGGCCAATCAATTTGAGACCCAGGCGCTGGAGCGCCTGTTTGCCGAACGGGGCCATGAGATCGTACCCTTTGACGGCTTTGCCGACGTCTATGTGGTGAACACCTGTACCGTCACCGCCCTGTCGGACAAAAAATCCCGCAACGCTGCCCGCCGGTGCAAAAAGCACAATCCCGCCGCCCGGCTGGTGCTGTGCGGCTGCTACGCCCAGGTGAAGCCCCAGGAGGCCCGGGCCCTGTGCGGTGCCGACGCGGTCATCGGCACCCCGGACAAAAGCCGCGTGGTGTCCATCGTGGAGGAGTTGGCCCCAGACGGCGTCCGGGACCTGTGGCACGAGGCGCCGCCCCTGTTTGACGTGCTGCCCGCCGGAGGGCTGTCCGGCCGCACCCGTGCCCTGCTGAAGGTCCAGGACGGCTGCCGCAATTTCTGCACCTACTGCCTGATCCCCTTTGCCCGGGGGCCGGAGCGCAGTATGCCCTTTGACACAGCCGTGTCCGAGGCCCGCAGGCTGGCGGAGGAGGGCTACCGGGAGATCGTGCTCACGGGCATCGAGATCTCCGCTTACGGCCGGGACCTGCCCGGCAGGCCCGGCCTGATCTCCCTCATCGAGGCCCTGTGCCAGGCAGCTCCGGGCTGCCGCATCCGTCTGGGCAGTCTGGAGCCCAGGACGGTGACAGAGGACTTTGCAAGGCGCTGCGCCCTCCTGCCCAACCTGTGCCCCCACTTCCACCTGTCCCTGCAGAGCGGCTGTGACAAGACCCTCCGGGCTATGAACCGCCACTACACCGCCGGGGAATACAAGGCCGCCTGCGGGCTTCTGCGGCGGTATCTGCCCGGCTGCGGGCTGACCACCGACCTGATCGTGGGCTTCCCCGGCGAGACCCGGGAGGATTTTGAGGAAAGCCTGCGCTTTGTGACGGAATGCGGTCTGGGCAAGGTACACGTGTTTCCCTATTCCCGCCGCCAGGGCACCCGGGCCGCGTCCATGCCCGGCCAGCTCTCCCAGGCGGAAAAGGCCGCCCGCTCCCAGCAGGCCATCCGTCTCTGCCGGGCGCTGGAACAAAAGGACCTGGAAGCCCGGGTGGGGCAAACCTATGACGTTTTGTTTGAACAGCAGGAGGACGGCTGGTTCACCGGCCACATCCCGGAATACTGCCTGGTAAAGGCCCGGGGCGAAGACCTGCACAACCGCGTCCTTCCGGTGAAGATCACCGGCTTTGAAGAAGAGACGCTCATCGGGGAGGTGCTTGCATGAGCAAACCGGAGACCCTCCGCCAGGGGCTGGCGGAAATTCTTTCCCTGCCCCTCGTCCGCATGACCCTGAGCAATCCCAGGGGCGCGGCATATAAAAAGATCACCGTCCGCCCCATGGAGCTTCGCGGCGGAACGGTGCTGCAGTTGGAAAAGTTCACGGACACCCAGGCTTTTCACGAAAATATCTCCCCGGAAGAGGCCGGGGACCGGCTGGAAACCCTGATGGCGGACTACGGCCAGCTGGACGCCGTCTGCCGGGGCGCGGTTTTTTGCCTGAAGGTGTCCAAAAAGGGCAAGCTGTTCTTTCAGCGCCGGGCGGCGGCCGATGCGGCCCCCGTGCCCGCCGCCCACAACCGGCAGAAGCAGTACCTGCTGGCCGAGGGCGTGGCAGTGCCGCCTCTGGTGGACCTGGGGGTGCTCACCCCCGACGGCCGGGTGGTCAAGGCCAAATACGATAAATTCAAGCAGATCAACCGGTTCCTGGAGTTTCTGGATGACCTTTTGGCAAAGGACGGGCGGGACACGGTGCGCATCATCGACTTCGGCTGCGGAAAATCCTATCTGACCTTCATTGTTTATTATTACATCACGGAAATTCTGCGCAAAAAGGCCGACATCACCGGCCTGGACCTGAAAAAGGACGTCATTGACCACTGCAACCAGGTGGCCCGGAAGTACGGCTACGGCGGCCTGCAGTTTTTCTGCGGCGATATCCGGGACTACAAAACCGAGCAGGCCCCGGACATGGTCATCACCCTCCACGCCTGCGACACCGCCACCGACTACGCCCTGTTTCACGCTATGGAGTGGGGCGCCCGGTACATTCTGTCGGTGCCCTGCTGCCAGCACGAGCTGAACCTTGACGTGAAGCCCGCTGCTCTGCCCCCGGTGACTTCCTACGGCATCCTCAAGGAGCGCTTCTGTGCCCTGGCCACCGACGCCGTCCGGGCCAGGCTGCTGGAGAGCCGTGGGTATGAAGTGCAGGTGCTGGAGTTTATCGACCTGAGCCACTCCCCCAAAAACCTGCTCATCCGGGCCCGAAAGGCCAATGTAAGCGAGAAAAAGCGGGAAGCTGCCCGCAAAGAGGCCGAGGCCCTGCTGGGCAGCGTCGGCGGCGGCAACACCCTGCTGAAGCTCATGGGCGGCAGGCCCGCCTTTGTCCCCAAAGGGCGGATGCGCAAGACCCGTCCCGAGGATATCGACGGCGTGATGGCGCTGTATGACATCGGGCGGCAGACCATGCGGAACACCGGCAACACGGAACAGTGGACCGGCGGCTATCCCCACCGCCACATGATCGAGGAGGATGTGCGCCTGGGCCGCAGCTTTGTCTATGAGGAGGACGGCGTCCTCCAGGCGGTGTTCGCCCTCATCTGGGGCGAGGACCCCACCTACCGGTCCATCGACGGCGCCTGGCTGTCGGACACCGTGCCCTACGGCACCATCCACCGCATCGCTTCCCGGGGGGAAGTGCCCGGGCTGGGGAGCTGGTGCATCAACTGGTGTCTGGAGCTGTGCGGCAGCATCCGCATCGACACCCACGAAAGCAACCTGCCCATGCGCCGCACCCTGGAAAAGCTGGGCTTTACCTATTGCGGCACCATTTTATGCGACGACGGCACGCCCCGGCGCGCCTATCAGAAGGACTTATAAGGAGGAGATCCTATGTTCACCAAGGTTTCCGAGAATCTGAAAGCCCTGGGCTACCAGGTCAGCGTGTTTGACACGGCGGACCAGGCGGCGGACTATCTGTGCGGCCGGATCCAAAACACCACCGTGGGCTTCGGCGGGTCGGTGACCCTGCAGCAGATGGGCCTGCTGGAAAAGCTGGGGAAACAAAACACCGTTCTTTGGCACTGGCAGCCCGCAGAAGGGCGGACCGGCGCCCAGATGCGGGAGGAAGCCCGCAAGGCCCCGGTCTATCTTTCCTCGGTAAACGGCCTGGCCGAGACCGGCGAGATCATCAACATCGACGGCACCGGCAACCGGGTGGCCGAGACCGTCTACGGCCACGAGCAGGTGTACTTCATCGTGGGCAAAAACAAGCTGGCTCCGGACTATGAGCAGGCCCTGTGGCGCGCCCGGAACATTGCCGCCCCCAAAAACGCCCAGCGGCTGAACTGCAAGACTCCCTGCGCCGCGGAGGGTGACCGCTGCTATGACTGCAAGTCCCCCGCCCGCATCTGCCGGGCGCTGTCTGTGCTGTGGCGTCCGCCCCTGGGCGCCCGGTACGAGGTGGTGCTGGTAAATCAGGAGCTGGGCTATTGATCGTTCCTCCCGCCCCCAATTTTTTCCGCGAAAGCCGTCTTCGGACGGCTTTTTCTGTTTTGTCCTCCAGTCTATCCCGCGGGCGCGGGGCATATGAGTGAAAGGAGCGCAGCCCCTTCCCGGAGTGCGGCGCTCACAATTCACAGGGCCGGCGCAGGCCGGCCGACAGGAGGGTTTTCATGACAGATGACCGCAAGGGCAAACCCCAGAAAGAAAAGGGGGTGGTTCCCCGGCTGCACCGGCGGACGGCGCGGCGGAAAAAAGACAGGTGACCGGCAGTGAGGCTCCGAAAAGGGCTCTGCATCGCCCTGGGCTGTTTGGGCGTGGCGCTGGGGGCCGTGGGGGCGGTGCTTCCGCTGATCCCCACCTTTCCCTTTCTGCTGCTGGCGGCAGTGTGCTTTTCCAAAAGCTCAGAGCGCCTGCACCAGTGGTTCGTGGGCACCCGGCTCTACAAAAGCAATCTGGAAAGCTATGTCCAGGGCCGCGGCATGACGCTGCGCGCCAAGCTGCGCATCATGGGCACGGTGACGCTGCTCATGGCGGCGGGCTTTTGCATGATGTGCCGGGTCCCGGTGGGCCGGGTGGCGCTGTGCTGCGTGTGGCTGCTTCACACGGTCTATTTTGTCTGGGGCATCAAGACGCTGAAGGAAGGCCCGGAGCAGGCGCAGCCGCCCGCCGGACCGTCTGACGGGCAGTCTGACGAACCGCCCGGCGAGCAGTCTGACGGCAGCAGTCCGCCGTAACGGCGCGCCCCGCGCAAAAAAAGAAGCCGTTCCCATGGGCCATAAGCGCATGGGAACGGCAGCAAAACCCTTTGTTCCGGCCCGCCAGGCGGCGGAATGCCGGTTACTGCTGGCCCTTGACGGTCTCCACCACGCCGGTGGCCAGACCCGCCAGGCCCTGCAGCTCGGAAGGAATGATGATCTTGGTGGCCTGTCCGTTGGCGGCGGCCTGGAAGGCCTCCAGCGCCTTCAGCCGGATGACCGCGTCAGAGGCGTCGGCCTCGTTCAGCAGCTTGATGGAATCGGCAAGGGCGCTCTGGACCTTCATCAGCGCCTCTGCCTGGCCTTCGGCCTCCTTGATCTTCTGCTGCTTGACGGCCTCGGCCCGCAGGATGGCGGATTCCTTTTCACCCTCGGCGATGAGGATGGCGGACTTCTTTTCGCCCTCGGCCTTCAGGATGGCCTCACGGCGCTCACGCTCGGCCTTCATCTGGCGCTCCATGGCGTCCTGGATCTCGCGGGGCGGGATGATGTTCTTCAGCTCCACGCGGTTGACCTTGATGCCCCAGGGGTCCGTGGCCTCGTCCAGGATGGCGCGCATCTTGCTGTTGATGATATCCCGGGAGGTGAGGGTCTGGTCCAGCTCCAGCTCACCGATCAGGTTGCGCAGGGTGGTGGCGGTCAGGTTTTCGATAGCGGACATGGGCTGCACCACGCCGTAGGTATACAGCTTGGGGTCGGACACGAAGAAGTAGACCACGGTATCGATCTGCATGGTGACATTGTCCCGGGTGATCACCGGCTGGGGCTTGAAGTCGGCGATGCGCTCCTTCAAAGTGACCTTGTTGGCTACGCGGTCGATCAGGGGGATCTTGAAGTGCAGGCCGGTCTGCCAGGTCTGCTGGTAAGCGCCCAGGCGCTCGATGACGTAGGCGCAGGCCTGGGGAACGATGATGACGTTGGACACCACCAGGATGATGAGCAGGACCACGATGACGGCAATCACGCCATAGCTCAGGACAGACGCCAAAAACAACGGTGCGAACATAGATTTTCCTCCTTTATTGTTTCAAAAAATTGTGATTTAACGGTTATTTGCCGGGTTCCACCGACACAATGATCTTTTTGCAGGCTTCGCAGTAAGAGGCGGGGGCACTGGAGCCTTCCCAAAAGCCCTCACTCACCCAGAACTCGCCTTTCTTCTTTTGAGGCGAACACCAAAACCGTTCATTCGGTTCTTCGCCCCAGAAGAAAGGACGGGTACTCTGGAGCCAGCCCTCCCGCATCTCGCCGCCGCAACAGGGGCACTTCATGGCGCAGCCCTCCTTTATTCGGCGGGCGTAACCAGCACCTTGACGCCCTCAATGGAGCGGATGACCACTTCAGCCCCGGCGGGGATGGGCTGATCGGTGAGGCTGCGGGCCGACCAGAGGGTTCCGTCTACCTTGACCAGGCCTACGGCCTCCCGGTTATCGATGGTCTCCTGTACCACGCCCACATGGCCGATGATGCGGTCGGCATTGGTTGCTTCACGGCCCCGGTTGAACTGCTTCTGCACCTTTCCCCGGGTGAACCAGACGGCGACGCCGGAAACCACCACAAAAACGGCGATCTGCCAGCCCAGGGGTGCGTGGCAGACGGCGCTCACCATAGCTGCCAGCGCACCCACAGCAAACCAGATGGAGGTCAGACCCATGGTGGCGGCTTCTACGATGCCAAAGACGATGACCAGCCCAAGCCAAAGCAAGTAATCAGGTATATTCATAAGCGTCCTCCTCGTTTCTCATTGGTTCTTTGTTAATATTATACCAAAAAATCAACCCCTTGTCGATACCTTGCGGGGCCGAAAAGGGGCTTGGGAAAAATTTCAGTTCTGATGAAGCAGGGCTGCCGCGGGAGCCTGTTGGCAGCCGCCGCAGGCCCGCACACGGCGCCGGGTCCTCCCTTCGCAGGCGGCAAGGGTCAGGGCCAGGGCCGTTCCGCCCGCCAACAGACCCAGAAGGACAGCCGCCGGCAGGCCGCCGTCCAGCAGCACCACCGCCAGGCCGCACAGCAAAAAGGCGGCGGCAGCCAGCCGGGAGGCCAGGCGCTCCCCGCGTCCCCGGTCACCGGCGGCACGGCAGCGGCGGCAGGTGCGTTCCTCACAAATGTACGGTCCCAGTTCCTGTCGGATCATAAATGCGGCCTCCTTTTTACGTTCTTTCCGTTTTTTGGTTTTCTTACTCATATAGACCGGAAAAAAACAAAAAAGTTCTGCTTTTGCAGAACTTTTTTCCTGTGGATACAGATTTTACCCGGGCTCCCGGGGCAGCTTCTCCATTAAGGCGCGTTTCAGGTCTTCCGGCGTGGCAAACGTTTCCGGAGCGCCCACCCGGTCGCGGATGATCCAGGCGCCGTAATCGTGGAGCAGCAGGCCCAGGGTGAGCTGATCCTCCAATTCTTCCCGGTCAAACGTCCCCAGAAAGCCCAGAAGATAGTCCGGCGGAAAGCGGAATCCATCGCATACCAGCGCCGCCAGCTCCGTCTCAAAGGGCGCGGTGCGGGCATCGGCAAAATCGATCAGGACCAGCCGCCCGTCCGGCCCCACCAGCAGGTTGTCTCCGCTCAGGTCCCCGTGGACAAACACATCCCCCGTCCCGGCCCGGGCCAGGCAGGCCTCCCGCCGCGCCCGGAAAGACGCCGGAAACGGCGTCCACCGTTCTTCCGCCGACGGCTCCCGCAGGGTCCGCTCCCGAAAGGGCAGGCAGGGCCCGTCCAGCTGCTCCACCGCCCTCTGGAGCTGCCCGCCGATGCCTCGCCAGTCTTCCGGGGACAGCTTTTCCGTCCCGCAGGACAGCGGAAAGCCCTCCACCCGCTCCAACAGCAGCCAGCGGAACGCATCCCGGTCCCGGAGAAGGCCGGAAGCCAGCATCCTGGGCGCGGGAACGCCCAGGGCCGCCGCCCGCTCCAGTCCATAGCGTTCCGCCAGAAATTCCTCCGCTCCCCCGATCCCGGTTTCTTCCGGTGCGAAGATCTTCAGAACGGCGTCTCCGGCGCGAAAGACGGCATTGGAGCCGGGAAGGCAGCATTCCAGGCTGGGAAAGGGCCGGCCCGCCTGTTCAAACACGGCCCGGGCCAGCGGCGTGAACAGGGCCGGGTCCTGAAAGACCCGCCCCCAGCTTTTCAAATCGGTGATGACTTCGTGAAACAGCATATCCTGATAAAAAGCGGGGCCGCCAAAAGGCGGCCCCTGACGGTTTGCTTCTTACTTTACATAGACCTTGGGCAAGCGCTGGCCAAAGGCGCAGGTGATCTCGTAATTGATGGTGCCGGTGGCGTGGGCGATGTCATCGGCAGTGACGCTGTTGACGCCGTCGGAGCCCATGACGATGACCTCGTCCCCCACCTTCACATCGGGCACGGCGGTGACGTCGATCATGCACTGGTCCATGCAGATGTTGCCGGCGATGGGGCAGACCACACCGTTGACGATGACCTTTGCCTGGGAGGAATAGGGACGGGGATAACCGTCGGCGTAGCCCAGGGCGATGGTGGCGATCTTGGCGGGCTTTTGAGAGATGTAGCGGCGGCCGTAGCCCACGGAGAAGCCGGGTCCCACCTCCTTCAGGTGGACGATGTTGGCCTTGACGGACATGACGGGCTTGATGTCCAGCTCCTCCCGGCGCATCTCGTCAGAGGGATAGCAGCCGTACAGGATGATGCCGGGACGGACGGCGTCATGATAGACGGAAGGGATCTCCATAATGGAGGCGGAGTTGGCAAAGGTGCGGAAGTTCAGCTCCACGCCCCGCTCCTTCAGGCCCTCGTAGAACTTGTTGTAGCGCATCTCCTGGAAGGCGGCATAGGCCTTGTCGATGCAGTCGGCGGAGGACATATGGGAGAACATCCCCTTGACGGTCAGGTTGGGCATCTTCTGCATGGCGGCGATCTCCCGGGCGGCCAGGTCCACATCCTCGGCCTGGTAGCCGATGCGGCCCATGCCGGTGTCCACGGCGATCAGGACGGTGGCCTGCTTGCCCTGCTTTACGGCCTCGTCAGAGATGGCTTTTGCGTTGCTTTCGCTCATGGTGACGGCGGTGATGTCGTATTTCACCACGGTGTCGGCGTACAGGTCGGGGGTCAGGCCCAGGCAGATGATCTCCTCGGTGGCGCCGGCCTCACGGAGGGTGATGGCCTCCTGCAGGGTGGCGATGGCAAAGATCTTGCAGCCGTTGTCCCGCAGCACCTGGGCGCAGGCCACGGAGCCGTGGCCGTAGGCATCGGCCTTGATGACGCCGATGATCTGGCGCTCGGGGCCGACCTTTTTCATGATATTCTTGATGTTATAGTCCAGGTTGGACAGGTTGATCTCGGCCCAGACGGGGCGGATAGCTTCTTTATACATGGTGATACTTCCTTTCGTATCTTTATTTCCGATCATTTATTATATACCCCTACGCGCCGGCTTTCAAGTTTTTTGGTTGCCAAAATGCCGAAAAAGAGGTATGCTGTCTATGCAAAAGCTGAATTTTTCCCCAAAAGGAGCATTGATATGGATATCGGTATGTACAATTCCTATCTGGAAGTGGATTTCGGCAGGATGAAGGAGAGCTTCCGCAAGGTGCAGGCCGCGGCAGGCCGCCGGGGCGTCATCCCCGTGCTCAAAGCCAACGCCTACGGCATCGGCCTGGTCCCCATGGCGGATTTTCTGGTGAACACCATGAACTGCGACGTGATGGCGGTGGCCCAGACCTCCGAGGGCGTGCTGCTGCGCCAGGCGGGCTTCCGCCAGGTGGACATCATGCTGCTGGGCCCCGCGCCCCGGCACGCCCTGCCCTATGCCGTGGAAAACAACCTGCTGCTGCCGGTTTTCAGCCGGGAGACCGCCCTGTGGGCTGACGAGGCCGCCGCCGCTCTGGGCAAAACCGCCCGGGTGCAGCTGAAGATCGACACCGGCATGAACCGCATCGGCGTCCGCCAGGGCGCGGCGCTGGAGGATCTGCTGGCCTTTTTGAAGACTTTGGAGCATCTCCGGGTGGAGGGCGTGTTCACCCATTTTGTCAACGCCACCTATACCGACGATCCCCAGACTCCCGTGGCCTATGCCAAATTTGAGCAGGCCGTGGCCCAGCTGCGGGCGGCGGGGTTTGCCCCCAAATACATCCACTGCTGCAACACCGGCGCCACTTCCTGGTTCAAGGATGACCGGATCTCCACCCACGTGCGTCCCGGCAGCCTGTACATGGGCTATGATTCCATGGACGACGGCACCAACTGGCTGGGGGTGGAGGAGTGCGTCTCCTGGCGGGCCTTTATCACCAATATTCATACCGTTCCCGCCGGTGAAAGCTGCGGCTACTGCAACCATTACGTCTGCCGCCGGGACACCATGGTGGCCACGGTGGACATCGGCTATGCCGACGGCCTGTTCCGGCCCCTGGCCCAGGGCGGCACCGGCGGCGTGCTGCTGGTGAATGACACCCGCTGCAGGTATCTGGCCACCTCCATGGACCAGACCATGGTGGACGTCACCGGCGTTCCCTGCCGGGTGGGCGACCAGGTGACCGTCTTCGGCTACTCCCAGGGGGGCGCCAAGCTGCCCCTGGCGGAGCTGATGCGCTATACCGGACAGAACCTGAGCTATCCCCTGTGCCTCACCAACCACCGGGTCAAGCGCATCTACCGGTATTGACCCCCCGGGCAGCCCTTTCCACAGCAGTTTTTCACTTTTTCCACAGTGTTTTCCACAATTAGCGGAACGCCGTCGGTTGTGCAAACATTTTGGCGAATGTTCACAGATAGTTTGCAAAAAATTTGGATGTTTTTTTAGGAAAGGCCTTGATTTTCCAAAAGATTGTGATATCATACAATCAAAAGGTTGGCACTCGATTAAACAGAGTGCTAAAAATCCAAGAAAAAGAGGTTATGCATATGAAACTGTATCCTTTGCAGGACCGCGTGGTCGTCAAGCTGGTGGAAGCTGAAGAGACCACCAAGAGCGGCATCATCCTGACCGGCGCCGCCAAGGAAAAGCCCCAGGTGGCTGAAGTGGTCGCCGTGGGCCCCGGCATCCCCGAGGGTGACAACAAGGTCGTCATGGAAGTCAAGGTGGGCGACAAGGTCATCACCAGCAAATATTCCGGCACCGAAGTCAAGATGGACGGCGAGGAATACACCATCGTCAAGCAGAGCGACATCCTGGCAGTCGTGAAGTAAACGGCCGGACGCCAAACATTCTGTATTTTTAATCTATTGGAGGAACGATACACATGGCAAAAGAAATTCTGTATGGCGAAGAAGCCCGCCGCGCCCTGGAGCGTGGCGTGAACCATCTGGCAAACACCGTCAAGGTCACCATGGGCCCCAAGGGCCGCAACGTGGTGCTGGACAAGAAATACGGCGCACCCCTCATCACCAATGACGGCGTCACCATCGCCCGGGATATCGAGCTGGACGACCCCTTTGAGAATATGGGCGCCCAGCTGGTGAAGGAAGTCGCCACCAAGACCAACGACATCGCCGGCGACGGCACCACCACCGCCACCCTGCTGGCCCAGGCCTTTGTCCGCGAGGGTCTGAAGAACGTCACCGCCGGCGCCAACCCCATGGTGGTGCGCAAGGGCATCGCTAAGGCCGTGGACGTGGCTGTGGACGAGATCAAGAAGAACAGCCAGAAGGTCAACGGTTCCGATGACATCGCCCGTGTCGCCACCATTTCCTCCGGCGACGAGTTCATCGGCAAGCTGATCGCCGAGGCTATGGACAAGGTCACCGCCGACGGCGTCATCACCGTGGAAGAGTCCAAGACCGCCGAGACCTATTCCGAGGTCGTGGAAGGCATGCAGTTCGACCGGGGCTATATCACCCCCTATATGGTCACCGATACCGAAAAGATGGAAGCCGTCATCGATGACGCCTATATCCTGATCACCGACAAGAAGATCTCCAACATCCAGGAGATCCTGCCCCTGCTGGAGAAGATCGTCCAGGCCGGCAAGAAGCTGGTCATCATCGCCGAGGATGTGGAGGGCGAGGCCCTGTCCACCCTGATCGTCAACAAGCTGCGGGGCACCTTTACCTGCGTGGCCGTCAAGGCTCCCGGCTTCGGCGACCGCCGCAAGGAGATGCTGAAGGATATCGCCATCCTCACCGGCGGCACCGTCATCACCTCTGAGCTGGGCTATGAGCTGAAAGACGCCGACGTCTCCATGCTGGGCCGCGCCGCTCAGGTCAAGGTCCAGAAGGAAAACACCATCATCGTCAACGGTGCCGGCGATCCCGGCGCCATCAAGGGCCGTGTCCAGGAGATCCGCAACGAGATCGCCCTGTCCACCTCCGACTTTGACCGCGAGAAGCTGCAGGAGCGGCTGGCCAAGCTGGCCGGCGGCGTTGCCGTCATCAAGGTGGGCGCTGCCACCGAGGTGGAGATGAAGGAGAAGAAGCTGCGCATCGAGGATGCCCTGAACGCCACCCGCGCCGCCGTTGAGGAAGGCATCGTGGCCGGCGGCGGCACCGCCTATGTCAACGCCATCTCCGCCGTTGCCAAGGAAGTGGCCAAGGTGGAGGGCGACGAAAAGACCGGCGTCCGCATCGTCATGAAGGCTCTGGAGGAGCCCGTCAAGCAGATCGCCGCCAACGCCGGCATCGACGGTTCCATCGTGCTGGAGCGCATCAAGAACGCCCGCAGGGTGGGCTACGGCTTCGACGCCTACAAGGAGACCTACTGCGACATGATCAAGGCCGGTATCGTGGATCCCACCAAGGTGACCCGCACCGCCCTGCAGAATGCCGCTTCCATCGCCTCCATGGTGCTGACCACCGAATCCGTGGTGGCTGACAAGAAGGAGCCCCAGGCTCCTGCCGCTCCCGCTCCCGGCATGGGCGGCGACATGGGTATGTACTAAGCCGAACACCAAACCAAAACAAGAACAAGCACCCCGAAATTTTTCGGGGTGCTTTTGTATTCTCGGACTGCTTTTCAAAGATAGTACCGGCACAGTGATCTGCCAATATGTCTATAAAACTACGCGCCTTTTTGCAGGTTTACCCTTTTCAGTTTCCCGTCGGAACATATGTGGAGACCTCTGCGCCTCTGGTGACAGTGAATGCTTCCCCATCAAAAACGATATCGTCATAAACGCAGTCAAAATACAGTTCGTCCCGCTCGTACAGGCCTTTTAATCCAGACTTTGCGGTAACGATCACACACTCGGTTCCATCCACCGGCTCCACCACGTCATACTCGGTAAAGATCCCGGTTTCCAAATTGGTCACGCCGTAATGGAAGGATGTCCACATGGAATAATGGCCGCAGGCCAGATAACTGTTGGCGTATTCATAGTTGGTGATACCGTCCCCATTGTTCAGCTCGGGAAGTGTATATACCACATTGCCCTGGGTATCAATGACATCGAAGCTTTCCCAGTTATTGCTGCCGACCGCGTAACCCGCGGCGCTGAAGTCGGTCAATTCGTCGTACAAGGTTGTGCCAAGCACGTTAAAAGCCACGTCGGCGAATGTGTAACCGGAAGTCGTCCATCCGTAGATGCTTTCATAGGGCATCCGGACAATATGAAACCCATTCTTCGGCAGTGTAACACACTCGGCTTCCGGCAGCAACCGATCACCGTTTTCATCATATGCATGATAAGAGCGTTCGGCATACTGCGCATAAAGGATACCGTTACAGATGGTGATATTCTCGTAGCCCTGCTTTCCGGAAACGGGAACAATGCTCTGGCCAGCCGCGTCAAACGCTCCGTAACGTCCGGACTTATCTACGATCAAAAACCCATCCTGGATCGTAATCCTGTGATATTCCGGCTGCACCACATAATCGCCTTTTCGATCGATGGCGCCCCATTTATCAGCTTCAACCACAGCGCAATCGCCGACAAAAGGCTCTGCGCTTTCAAAATAATGACCGATGACCGTCTCTCCCGCAGCGTTGATATAACCCCAATAACCATCTCGCTGGACAGGAGCCATACCTTCTGGGTCAAAATCACCGCAAGCGTCATACAGCGGTTCGGTAAGTGTGGAGTCTGTGCTTTCTTCATACAAACCGTATTTCCAGTTTAAGATGTCCTGATACCAATATAAGCCTTCCGCTCCAGCCGAAACAAGGATGAGACCGGACTTTGCAGTCAGCCATTGTTCCGGACAAAACCGGCCAGCCCACCCCTCTGTATACAGTTCCAATCTCGCATCTGCCGAATAATAGATCAAAAGGTTGTCCTCCACGATCCAATACGAAACACTCTCCCAGTCCACTTCCCTGAAAAACATGGGATCGCCGCAGATTTCCGACAGTGTTTCCGGTGTCAGCTGCGTCCCATACGCATATACCATGGAAAGCCCGCCGTTTTCCAGGAAATACAGTTCTGTCCCGGCTGCCATGCAATCTTCTTCCAGATACAGGTAGCGATAGAGTTCCCCATTATAAAAATCTTGCACTTCGCCAACCTCACCAGAATACTCCGCTGCCGGCATACCCATCCATATCTCCTGTTCCGGAAACAGCGCATCCATCAGATCTTTGAGCGGTCCTTTTCGAGGCCTGCTCCCCTGATCGCTCTCCACCTTCACATTCTCTGCAGCGGCAGTACTTTCACCGATGTCCTGGCTGGCCTGGCTGCCACAGGCACAGAGGGTCAGCAGCATGGTCAATGTCAGCACCAACGCAATGATCTTTTTCATCTTTTTTGTTCTCCTTTTCTATTCTATGTTTTCACGACGGTATTGCCGCAGCAGATCGTACGTCTCTTTATCAAAATACAAGTGATTCTGCTCCTCGGCCTTTTCAAACCAATGCTCTGCCTGGACGCTCAGCGCCATAACGCCCTCTGCCGTTTCGGTCCGCCGGCTCTGCTCCAGCGCCAATCTTCCCAGCTCCACACTTGCCCGTGCAGACCCTTCACGGGATGCCTTTTCCAAGTAGTGATAAAGCGCCCGCATATCAGGCGTCTGTCCGCCGGGAGCGAAAAAGTCCAGCGCCAGGTGCAGCGACGCGTTGGGATAATTCATATCGGAGGCCCGTTTCAGCATTTCTCGGGCTTCGTCGTATTCCCCCAGCCGTAGATCCAGCAATGCCAACTGCTCCATGGCGAACACATTCCCCATGTCCACTGCCGCCTTCCATTTCTCCCTTGCAGTCCACTCGCCGGAAAGGGCAGCTTTTGCCAGCGCTTGTTTCCGGTAGGGCGCATACTTGTTCTCGTCCAAAAACTGTGCCATCCGGATCGGCCCCCAAAAGGAGCCCAGCTTCTCTGCCCGGGCATAATATCCCGCCGCCGCTGCCAGCAGGGCAGTCACTGCTTCAGCGGTTTCTTCCTGCCGGTTCAGAAGCTCCTCTGCCCGCAGCAAGGCCAGGTCCCCCAAACCGCTGACAGCATGATGGAACTGCAGCCGGGCGGCCTGCCGATAATATTGCTCCGCTAACGCGAGCCTCTCCTCGCGTGAAAGCTCGCCTGTCTCGCCATGGAGCAGCATATAACCGTAAGAATAAAGCGCCGGCCCATAGGGCGGCTGGCTGGAGGCTGCCAGTTTGAAATAATAGGCTGCCTGTTCCAGATTCTTCTCCACGATATATCGGCCGCTTGGGCCGCCCGCCTCGTTCTTAACGATAAACTCCGTGCCTACATAATAGAAGCCTGCCAGATTACTGGCTGCGATGACATTGCTTCTGGCCATCCGCCGCAAAGCGAAGAAAAAATCCGCGCTCGTAGCTTCGTAACAGTCACAGGTCCGAAAATACTCCCGGATCTGGCTGTCCAGATCGATCTTTCCGATTTCGGGCGGTGTTCTGTCTCCCTGTTCTGGGCTGCGCCGCGCCCCCAAATGGGTACGGATGACCTCGTATATGATCAACGCAAGCAGCGTATCATCGGCAGTTTCGGTCTGTTCCAATACCCGTGAGGCATACGACAGATTTTCTTTCATTCGAGCCAATAGCTCCCGCCGCCAATGGGTCTGTTTTACCGGATCCTCGGTCAGGAGCGCCAGCCGATAGCCAATAACGGCTTTCAGCCGCCGGCAGATCTCCGTTTGATACTGATCCTGCGAAAAATGAAGACAGTGGTGCCGTGGGATCCCCATGCCCGGCTCGTCATTGATATGTTTTCCGATATTACTGGAGCTATTATCCAGTCCATTCCGAAAAAAAGTCTCGATCGCTGGACGTTTCCGGCAGCTTTCCAGTTCCCGGACCATTGCTTCCGGAAAGGCCTCCGGATCGGTCATGCCAAACAGGGCGTTGTAAAAGCTCACCTGGTTTTCAAATAACCGTGTGTCCTTTCCAGACAGCAGCTTCTGCAGTTTTCTCAATACCGTCTCCCGCTGAAACATCTATGCACCCCTCCAGTGTATAGTAACTTCATTTTAATGGCAGATCTTTCCGTCCGACAAGGTTGATGCAGGAAATCACCATGGTGATTTCCTGTGCTATATCTACCGTTGACACGGCTCCACCTATCTTGTAAAATCATGGTGTAATTAGTGTTTTTCAGGAGGTCATCCCTATGAAGCGCCAGGATTATATCAGTTGGGACGAATATTTTATGGGCATCGCCATGCTGGCCGCCAAGCGCAGCAAGGACCCCGGCACCCAGGTGGGCGCCTGCATCGTGTCCCCGGACAATATCATCATCTCCACCGGCTACAACGGTATGCCCAAGGGCTGCTCTGACGATGAGTTTCCCTGGGACCGGGAGGGTCCGGAGACCAAATATCCTTATGTGGTCCACGCGGAGCTGAACGCCATTTTGAACGCCAACGGCCGGGACCTGCGGGGCAGCCGGCTCTATGTGTCCCTGTTTCCCTGCAACGAATGCGCCAAGGCCATCATCCAGAGCGGCGTCCGGGAGATCCGCTACCTGTCGGACAAATACGCCGACACGCCTGCCACCCTGGCCTCCAAACGGATGCTGAACGCCGCCGGCGTGAAGCTGACCCAGCTCAAGCCCTCCGTCAAGACCATCACCCTGGATTTTGATGTGAAAAAATAAAGGCCGCCCTTTTGCAAGGGAGCCTTCTCATGAGCAAAACCGCCCGAACGGGCGGTTTTTTCTGTCATTTTGACCTGTATTCCCGGGCGGCAGCGGCCCTCTTCCGTTTTTTCGGGGGGTGCCGGGCGTCACGACCACAAAATGCTCCAGATGGTAAAATCCGCCTTTTTCATGGGGTCGAAGCCGGTGCCGGGGTACACCTCGTCAAAAACCTGCACCGCCATGCGGCCGTCCTTTCCCGCCAGGTAGCGGATATACCAGGCCGTCAGCTTGTCATAGGCCTCGATGGTCCTTTCCACCCGCCGGCCCGACCGCTCCAGCGCCAGGGGCCGGATGCCCAGAGACCCCAGGATCTGGGTGTCCCACACCGGCAGGGACGGGTCGATGGTGGCCGCCAGCTTGGAGGCGCTGGCCGGGTCCAACACGCCGAACCGGCGGTACAGGTCCAGCAGCGCCTGCTCAAAGGACACCCGCCCCGCCTTGTGTTCCTCCAGCCAGCGGAAGCAGAAGCGGCAGAACTCCCGGTCCTTGTCCCGCAGTTTGAAATGGTTCAGCCAGGCCCGGCGGAAATGCCGGTCCTCGGAGATATCCCGGGTGTGCAGGGCGTTCATCAGCCAGGCATACTGCTCCACCCGGCGGCGGACTGTGAGCAGGGCCTCCCGGGCCTCGGTCACATCGATCTGCTCCAGCACGGCGGACACCTCCTTTCAGGGTGTCTTTATTATACGGGATCGGCGGGCGGTTGTCAAACCGCGGGAGCCCTGCCAAAAAAATCCCGGCGGCTTTTTCAAATTTTGTGCTTATTTTTCACGCCGTTTTTCTTGACGGCGGGGCGGGGCCATTGTATAATATAAAAAATTCAAATTGACGGTACTTCCCGGCCTGGCAAGCGGGATTTTTTCATGTCATAAGGAGTTATTGTATGGACCAGCAGCAGCATTTGAACAGAGCTCCCCGGCAGCGCAGCGGTCTTCCCCGCGGTATCGGCGGCGGAAGCGTTGCTGCTTTTGACGACTCCAAATATTTCAGACTTCCCGGCTTTTGCGATGTGCATGTGCATTTCCGCGAGCCGGGTTTTTCTTATAAAGAGGACCTGGCGACCGGCACCGCCGCCGCGGCCCGGGGCGGCTATACCGCCGTCTGCACCATGCCCAACCTGAATCCCGTCCCCGACAGCCCGGAGCATCTGGAAGTCCAGCTCCGGGCCATCCGGGAAAAGGCCCGCATCCACGTTTACCCCTACGGCGCCATCTCGGTGGCGGAGCTGGGAACGGACCTGGCCGATCTGGAGGGCATGGCAAAGGATGTCATCGCCTTTTCCGACGACGGACGGGGCGTCCAGTCCGAGGACCTGATGCGGCAGGCCATGCTCCGGGCCAAAAAGCTGAACAGGATCATTGCCGCCCACTGCGAGGTCAACAGCCTTCTGGAGGGCGGGTACATCCACAGGGGTGCCTATGCCGCCGCCCACGGCCACCGGGGCATCTGCTCTGAAAGCGAGTGGCAGCAGGTCCGGCGGGACCTGCGTCTGGCGGGCGAGACCGGGTGCGCCTATCACGTGTGCCACATCTCCACAAAGGAAAGCGTGGACCTGATCCGCAAAGCAAAGGCCGCCGGGATCGACGTCACCTGCGAGACCGCGCCCCATTATCTGGTGATGGACGACAGCTGCCTGCAGGAGGACGGCCGTTTCAAGATGAACCCGCCCCTGCGCTCCCCCGCCGACCGGGAGGCTCTTTTGGAAGGGCTGACGGACGGCACCATTGACATGATCGCCACCGACCACGCCCCCCATTCCGCCGAGGAAAAGAGCCGGGGCCTGGAAAAAAGCGCTTTCGGCATCGTGGGACTGGAGACCGCCTTCCCCGTGCTGTATACCCGGCTGGTACTGCCGGGCATCCTATCCCTGGACAAGCTGGCAGACCTGATGGCCTGCGCCCCCCGCCGCCGGTTCGGCATTCCGCTGGGCGAGGAGGACTACGCCCTGTGGGACCTGGAGCGAGAATGGGTCATCGACCCGGAGGCATTCGCCTCCAAAGGCCGGGCCACCCCCTTTGCCGGCTGGACGGTCCGGGGCCGCTGCGTTCGGACGGTCTGCGGCGGAAAACCCGTGTATGAGGCGGAATAAGGCGGCTTTTCCCCTCTGCTTCCTTGAAATGAGTTCATAAACAAAACAGATTGAGATATTGGAGGTTTTTTCATGGCGAAAAGAACAGATTTGAAGAAGATCATGATCATTGGCTCCGGCCCCATCGTCATCGGCCAGGCGGCTGAGTTCGACTATGCGGGCACCCAGGCCTGTCTGGCGCTGAAGGAAGAGGGATATGAGGTGGTGCTGGTCAATTCCAACCCCGCCACCATCATGACCGACACCGCCATCGCGGACAAGGTGTATATGGAGCCCCTCACCCTGGAATATGTGGCCCGCATCCTGCGGTATGAGCGCCCCGACGCCATCATCCCCGGCATCGGCGGCCAGACCGGCCTGAACCTGGCCATGCAGCTGGAAAAGAAGGGCATTCTGAAAGAGTGCCAGACCCAGCTGCTGGGCACCTCCAGCCGCTCCATCGAGCGGGCCGAGGACCGGGAGCTGTTCAAGGAGCTGTGCCAGGAGATCGGCGAGCCGGTCATTCCCTCCAAGATCACCTATTCTCTGGAAGAGGCCGTGGAGGCCGCCCGGGAGATCGGCTATCCCGTGGTGCTGCGTCCCGCCTTTACCCTGGGCGGCACCGGCGGCGGCTTCGCCTATAACGAAGAGGAGCTGCTGGAGGTGGGCACCCACGCCTTCCACCTGTCCCCGGTCCATCAGGTGCTGGTGGAAAAGAGCGTCAAGGGCTACAAGGAGATCGAGTTCGAGGTCATGCGGGACAGCGCCGACCACGCCATCACCATCTGCGGCATGGAAAACGTGGACCCCGTGGGCGTCCACACCGGCGACTCCATCGTGGTGGCCCCCATCATGAGCCTCAACGACCACGACCTGAAAATGCTCAATGACAGCGCCATCAAGATCATCCGCGCCCTGAAGATCGAGGGCGGCTGCAACGTCCAGTTCGCCCTGAATCCCCACACCTCCGAATACTTCCTCATCGAGGTCAACCCCCGGGTGTCCCGGTCCTCCGCCCTGGCTTCCAAGGCCTCCGGCTATCCCATCGCCCGGGTCACCGCCAAGATCGCCGTGGGCATGCTGCTGGAGGATATCAAGATCGCCAACACCAACGCTTCCTTCGAGCCCAGCCTGGACTATGTGGTGGCAAAGCTGCCCCGCTTCCCCTTTGACAAGTTCGCCAACGCCAACCACAAGCTGGGCACCCAGATGAAGGCCACCGGCGAGGTCATGGGCATCGGCGCCAGCCTGGAGGAGGCGCTGCTCAAATCCGTCCGCTCGCTGGAGATCGGCGTCTGCCACTTCCATATGCCCAAGTTCGACGGCATGAGCCGGCAGGAGCTGCTGGACTATGTCTCCCAGTTCCGCTATGACAACATTTACGCCATCGCCCAGCTGTTCCGCCTGGGCGCCACCGTGGACGAGCTGTTTGACGCCACCGCCATCACTCCCCTGTTCCTGGAGTGCATCCAGCGCATCGTGGAGATGGAAGGCGTCCTGAAAGACAAGCCCGGCGACCGCCGCGCCCTGGAGGGGGCCAAGCAGATGGGCTTCTCCGACCAGTTCATCGCCCGCCTGTGGGGCAAAAAGGAGCTGGATGTGTGGAACCTGCGCCGCCAGTGGAACATCATGCCCGCCTTCCGCATGGTGAACACCTGCCACACCGGCGCCTATATCCCCTATTTCTACTCCAGCTATATCGGCGAGAGCCAGTCGGTGGTCACCGACCGGAAAAAGGCCGTGGTGCTGGGCGCCGGCCCCATCCGCATCGGTCAGGGCGTGGAGTTTGACTACTCCTCCGTCCACGCCGTCACCACCATCAAGGACGCCGGCTACGAGGCCATCATCATCAACAATAACCCGGAGACCGTCTCCACCGACTATACCACCGCCGACAAGCTGTATTTCGAGCCTCTGACCACCGAGGATGTGATGAACATCCTGCTGTTCGAGGGCGCCTTTGACGTGATCGCCTCCCTGGGCGGCCAGACCGCCATCAACCTGGCGGCACCCCTGATGGCCCGGGGCGTCAACATCATCGGCACCACGGTGGAGGCCATCGACAAGGCCGAGGACCGGGACAAGTTTGAAAAGATCCTCCACGAGCTGAACATTCCCCAGTCCGCCGGCCACGCCGTCACCTCCATCGAGGCAGGCGTCGCCGCCGCCGCCGATGTGGGCTATCCCGTGCTGGTGCGGCCCTCCTTTGTCCTGGGCGGCCGGGCCATGCAGATCGTGGCCGACGAGGAGCAGCTGCGCCATTACCTCAAGACCGCCGTGGAGATCGACGAGGACAAGCCCGTGCTGGTGGACCACTACATCATGGGCAAGGAAGTGGAAGTGGACGCCATCTGCGACGGCCGGGATGTGTTTGTCCCCGGCATCATGGAGCTGGTGGAGCGCACCGGCGTCCATTCCGGCGACTCCATCAGCGTGTATCCCCCCTTCTCCATCTCTGACAAGGTCAAGGGCACCATCCTCACCTATGCCAAAAAGCTGGGCCTGGGGCTGGGCATCGTGGGCCTGTACAACATCCAGTTCATCGTGGACAAGGAGGACAAGGTCTATATCATCGAGGTCAACCCCCGCTCCTCCCGCACCGTGCCCTTCCTGTCCAAGGCCACCGGCTATTCCCTGGCGGACATCGCCACCCGGGTCATCCTGGGCACCAGCCTGAAGGAGCAGGGCATCTTCGACATCTATCCCCCGGAGAAAAAGCGCTGGTTCGTCAAGGCGCCTGTATTCTCCTTTGCCAAGATCCGGGGCCTGGATACCTACCTGTCCCCCGAGATGAAGTCCACCGGCGAGGCCATCGGCTATGACGACACCTATTACCGCGCCCTGTACAAGGCCCTGCAGGCCTCCGGCATGAAGCTGCAGAACTACGGCACCGTGCTGGCCACCATCGCCGACAAGGACAAGGAGGAGGCTCTGCCCCTGATCCGCCGGTTCTACAACCTGGGCTTCAACATCGAGGCCACCGAGGGCACCGCCCGGTTCCTCAAGGAGCACGGCATCCGCACCCGCATCCGCGCCAAGATCAGCGACGGCAACGAGGACATCCCCAACGCCCTGCGCCAGGGCCACATCGCCTATGTGATCAACACCCGGGAGATCGGCGCCGCCGCCGACAAGGCCCACGACGGCTACATGATCCGCCGCCTGTCCGTGGAAAACGACGTGCCCCTGTTCACCAGTCTGGACACCGTCAAGGTGCTGCTGGACGTGCTGAAGGAGACCACCCTCACCATCTCCACCATCGACGCAGGTGCCCGGGCATGAAGCAGGGCCTGTTCACCGTCACCGAAAACGCCTGTCTGGCAAAGGAGATCTGGCGGATGCGCCTGCGGGGGGACACCTCCGCCGTCACCGCTCCCGGCCAGTTCGTCAACCTGAAGCTGGAAGGTTTTTTCCTCCGCCGCCCCATCTCCGTGTGCGATGTGGAGGGCGATGTGCTCACTCTGATCTACAAGCCCCTGGGTCAGGGCACCCGGCTGATGACCTCCTTCCTCCCCGGGAAGGAGCTGGATGTGCTGTCCGGCCTGGGCAACGGCTTTGACCCCGCCCTTTCCGGCGAAAAGCCCCTGCTGGTGGGCGGCGGCGTGGGCATCCCGCCGCTGTACCTGCTGTGCCGGCGGCTGGTCCAGCGGGGCGTGCAGCCCGCGGTGATCCTGGGCTTCAACACCCGGGAGGAGGTGTTCCTGGAGGCGGAATTCCGCGTCCTGGGAGCCTCTGTCACCGCCCTCACCGCCGACGGCAGCTATGGCAAAAAAGGCCTGGTCACCGACGGCATCCGGGCATCTTCCGGCTACACCTATCTTTACACCTGCGGTCCCGAGGCCATGCTGAAGGCGGTGTACCAGGTGTGCGCCTCCTCCGGCCAGTTCAGCTTCGAGGAGCGCATGGGCTGCGGCTTTGGCGCCTGCATGGGCTGCACCTGCAAGACCAAATACGGCAACAAGCGCATCTGTAAGGACGGCCCCGTGCTGACAAAGGAGGAGATCCTATGGTAAACACAAAGGTCACCCTGTGCGGCCTGCCCCTGGACAACCCCCTGATCCCCGCCAGCGGCACCTTTGGCTACGGATATGAGTTTGCCGAGCTGTATGACATCAACCTGCTGGGCACCTTTTCCTTCAAGGGTACTACCGGTGAGGCCCGTTTCGGCAATCCCACGCCCCGCATCGCCGACTGTCCCGGGGGCATGATCAATGCCGTGGGCCTTCAGAATCCCGGCGTGGACGCGGTCATCTCCACCGAGCTGCCCCGGCTGGCCAAGTGCTTTCACAAGCTGGTGATGGCAAATGTCTGCGGCAGCAGCGTGGAGGAATATGCCCTGGTGGCGGAAAAACTGGCCCGCTGCCAGCAGGTGGGCTGGCTGGAGGTCAACATCTCCTGCCCCAACGTAAGGCACGGCGGACTTGCCTTCGGCACCGACCCGGACATGGCCGCCCAGGTCACCCGGGCCGTCAAGGCGGTGGCCGGCAAAAAGCCCGTCATCCTGAAGCTTTCCCCCAATGTCACGGACATCACCGCCATCGCCAGAGCCTGCCAGGAGGCGGGGGCAGACGGCCTGTCCCTCATCAACACCCTGCTGGGTATGCGCATCGACCTGAAGACAAAAAAGCCCGTCATCGCCAACACCATGGGCGGCTTTTCCGGCAGCGCGGTCTTTCCGGTAGCCCTGCGGATGGTGTGGCAGGTGTATGAAGCGGTGGACATCCCCATCATCGGCATGGGCGGCGTAAGTTCCGCCCGGGATGTGATCGAGATGATGCTGGCGGGAGCCACCGCCGTAGGTGTGGGCGCCGCCAACCTGGTGGAGCCTTTCGCCTGCAAAAAGATCCTGGAGGAGCTGCCCGCCGTGATGGAACAGTACGGGATCGACTGCCTGGCCGATATTACCGGCAAGGCCCACATTTGAGAAAGAGAGGCTGCTGCCCTATGGGTAAAGACGTTATCATCGCCTGCGATTTTGACAGCAAGGAGAAAACCCTGGCGTTTCTGGATCAATTTCAGGGTGAAAAGCCCTTTGTAAAGATCGGCATGGAGCTGTATTATGCCGAAGGCCCCGCCATCGTCCGGGAGATCAAGGCCCGGGGCCACCGGATTTTTCTGGATCTCAAGCTCCATGACATTCCCAACACTGTGAAAAAGGCCATGGCCGTGCTGTCCGGGCTAGATGTGGACATCTGCAACCTCCACGCCGCCGGTACCCGGCCCATGATGGAGGCCGCTCTGGAGGGCCTGCGCCGTCCCGACGGCACCCGCCCCCTGCTCATTGCGGTCACCCAGCTCACCTCCACCGATGAGGAGACCATGCGCCGGGACCTGCTCATTGACCGTCCCCTGGACCAGGTGGTGATGCACTACGCCCGCACCGCTGCCCAAGCCGGGCTGGACGGCGTGGTGTGCTCTCCTCTGGAGGCCGGCAAGGTCCACGAGGCCTGCGGCAGGCAATTTCTGACGGTGACGCCCGGCGTGCGCTTTGCCGGCGGCGACACCGGCGACCAAAAGCGGGTCACCACCCCCGCCCGTGCAAAGGAGCTGGGCTCCGACTACATCGTGGTGGGCCGCCCCATCACCGCCGCCGAGGATCCCGTGGCCGCCTGGAAACGCTGCGTGGCGGAGTTTGTGGACTGAATGGCCTGGCGCACCGTCCTGTTCGACTTTGACGGAACCCTGTTTGACTCCGCCCCCGGCCTGGTGGCCGCCTGGCAGGCCGCTGTCCGAAGCGTGGGCCTTCCCCCGCTGGACGAAGACGCCTGCCGCGCCCTCATCGGCCCGCCCTTTGCCTGGTCGCTGGAGCACACCCTGGGGCTGGACGGCCCCGGGCAGGCTGTGGCCGCGGCCGCCTTCAAGGCCCACTATGACGCCTGCGGCGCCCGGGAAAGCCCGCCGTATCCCGGCATCGTTCCTCTGCTGGACCGGCTGCGGGAAGCCGGCCTCATCCTGATGATCGCCACCTCCAAGCCGGAAGGCTCCGCCCTGCAGGTACTGGAGCACTGGGGCCTGCGGAGCCGCTTTGCCTTTGTTGCCGGCAGCGGCGCGGGCTTGGGCGACGGCAAGGAGGACGCCGTCCGCCGCTGTCTGGAGCGGGCCGAAGGCCCCGCCGTTCTGGTGGGCGACCGCAGCCACGATGTATCGGGCGGGCACGCCCGGGGCATTCCGGTGATCGGGGCGCTGTGGGGCTATGGCTGCCCCCAGGAACTGGCAGAAGCTGATTATCTCGTACAAAACACGGCGGCGCTTGCCGCGCTGCTGCTCAATACCACAGAAAAGGAGCGTTTTTTCATGAAACGACAGATCGCATCCGACCTGCTAAGCATCCGGGCTGTGTTTTTCCGTCCGGACGAGCCCTTTACCTGGGCCAGCGGCATCAAAAGCCCTGTTTACTGTGACAACCGCCTGATTCTTACCGCGCCGGAGGTGCGCAGCCGTGTGGAACAGGCCATCGCCGACACTGTCCGCCGGGAATATCCCGAAGCACAGGTGCTCATGGGCACCTCCACCGCGGGCATCGCCCACGCCGCCATCGCCGCCTCCATTCTGAATATGCCCATGGGCTATGTCCGCGGCTCTGCCAAGGACCACGGCCGCAACAACCAGATCGAGGGACGGCTGGAACCCGGCCAGAAGGTGGTGGTCATCGAGGATCTGATCTCCACCGGCGGCAGCGTCATCGAGGTGGTCAACGTGCTGCGGGAGGCCGGCGCTCAGGTGCTGGGCGTGGTCAGCATCTTCACCTACGGGATGCAGAAGGGCCTGGACCGTCTGGCCGCCGCCCAGGTCAAAAACGTCAGCCTGACGGACTTTGACACCATCGCGGAAGTGGCCGCTGAAAGCGGCTACATCGCCCCTGCCGACGTGCAGCGGCTGCTGGCCTTCCGCGCCAATCCCTCTGACGAAAGCTGGATCGGCAAATGAGAAGTCTCATCAGTATCACCGACCTGTCGGTGGAAGAGATCCAGTCCCTGATCGACACGGCCAATCAGATCATCGCGGATCCCGACCGGTTCGCCCATGTGTGTGACCGTAAAAAGCTGGCCACCCTGTTTTTTGAGCCCTCCACGCGCACCCGCCTCAGTTTCGAGGCGGCCATGTACGAGCTGGGCGGCAATGTCATCGGCTTTTCCTCGGCCAATTCCTCCTCTGCCGCCAAGGGCGAGAGCGTGGCTGACACCGCCAAAACCGTCAGCTGCTACGCGGACATCATCGCCATGCGCCACCCCAAGGAGGGCGCTCCCCTGGTAGCGGCCATGAACGCCTCCATCCCGGTGATCAACGCCGGCGACGGCGGCCACAACCACCCCACCCAGACGCTGGCGGACCTTTTGACCCTGTACCGGGAAAAGGGCCGGCTCAATGACCTGACGGTGGGCTTCTGCGGCGACCTGAAGTTCGGCCGCACCGTCCACTCCCTCATCGCCGCCCTGGCCCGGTATACCGGCATCAAGGTGGTGCTCATCTCTCCCAAGGAACTGCAGCTGCCCAGCTATGTGAAAAAGGACGTTCTGCAGAAGCACGGCATCCCCTATACCCAGACCACCAATCTGGAGGGCGCGCTGCCTCAGCTGGACGCGCTGTACATGACCCGGGTCCAGCGGGAGCGCTTCTTCAACGAGGAGGATTACCTCCGGCTGAAGGACAGCTACATTCTGGACCCCGAAAAAATGCGCAACGCCCGGGAGGATATGATCGTCATGCATCCCCTGCCCCGGGTGAATGAGATCAGCGTGGCCATCGACAGCGATCCCCGGGCCTGTTACTTCAAGCAGGTGCTCAACGGCAAGTATATGCGCATGGCCCTCATCATGATGCTGCTGGAGGTGAAAGCATGAAGATCGGTTCCATCCAAAACGGCATCGTCATCGACCACATCACCGCGGGCCGCAGTATGCGGCTGTACGACCTGCTGGGGCTGGAGTCCGCCGACTGCCAGGTGGCGCTCATCAAAAACGCCGTCAGCGGAAAGATGGGCCGCAAGGACATCATCAAAATCGGCGCTATTGTGCCGCTGGATCTGGACATCATCGCCTATGTGGACCCAAAGGCCACCATCAATATCATCCAGGATGGCGTCCTGGTGGAGAAAAAGGCTCTGAAGACCCCCCAGAAGCTGGTGAACGTGGTCAAGTGCCAGAATCCCCGGTGCATCACCTCCACCGAGCAGGAGCTGGACCATGTGTTCGTCCTCACCGAGCCGGAAACCGGCGTTTACCGCTGCATCTACTGCGAAGCCCAGGCAAAATAGGAATAAAACGGCCGCCGCTGCCAACCGTGGCGGCCGTTGATTTTGAGCGCTCCCAGCCTTTCTCCTTGCCTTTACCGGGTACAATTACGGCACTGAGCCCTCCGCTTTTGCCTCGCAGGGCGTCCCGCCGAAACAACAAAAAGCACCCCCGCGGGGGTGCTTTTTGAAAATTTCCGGAATCTTACCGGTCCCACTTTTTGATAAGGGCTTCCAGCTCGGCAGCAAAGCCCCTGAGGTCCTTGTTGGTGCCGCCCTTGTTGTGGGCGATGACCTCCAGCAGGGCCTGGCCCTTGCGCTGCAGGTCGGCAAAATAGACGCTCTCGGCGGGCTGGGCCTGCTTGCGGACGGGCGTGTGGCCCTCTGCCAGCATCCGGTTGGCGATCAGGTCATATTCCTCGCCCAGCTCGGGGCCGTGGACGGCAAAGCCCAGCTTCTCCAGCTTTTCCACATAGACCGGCACCACGTCGGCGTCGCCGTGGACCACAAAGACCTGTCTGGGCTTGGGCGAAAAGGCCTGGATCCAGTTCAGCAGGCCGGTGAGGCCCGCGTGGGAGGACAGGCCGGGGAAGTTGATGATCTGCGCCTGAACGGCGATGTCCTCACCGAACAGCTTGACCTGGGTCTCGCCGTTGAGCAGGCGGCGGCCCAGGCTGCCCTCAGCCTGGTAGCCCACAAACACCACGGTGCACTCGGGCCGCCACAGGTTGTGCTTCAGATGATGGCGGATACGGCCCGCGTCGCACATACCGCTGGCGGAGATGATGACCTTGGGAGTTTTGTCGGCGTTCAGCGTCCGGGATTCCTCGGTGCTTTCACACAGGCGCAGGTCAGGGAAGGTCAGCATTTTTACGCCGTTTTCCACCAGGGCCATGGCTTCCTCATCGATGTAGCCCGTCAGGTCACCGGAAAAAATGGTGGTGGCCGCCTTGGCCAGGGGGCTGTCCACATACACCGGGAAGTCGGGCACGCTGGTGACCAGGCCACGCTGCTTGATCTCCCGGATGAAGTACAGCAGTTCCTGGGTGCGGCCCACGGCAAAGGCCGGGATGACCACGTTGCCGCCCTTGGCAAAGGTGCTGTCCAGGATGCGGGCCAGATCCTCGGTATACTGGCCCTCGCCCGCGTCATGCTCCCGGTCGCCGTAGGTGCTTTCCGTGACCACATAGTCCGCCTCGCACAGATAGGAAGGGTCCCGGATGATGGGCTGCTGGCTGTTGCCGATATCGCCGGAGAAGACCAGCTTGCGGGTCTCGCCCTCCTCGGTGATGGTGAACTCGATAAAGGCGGAGCCAAGAAGATGCCCCGCGTCAATGAACCGCACCGTGATGCCCGGGCACAGCTCAAAGGGCTGCTGGTAGTCATAGACCACCAGATTGTCCAGCGCCAGCTGGGCGTCCTCCACGGTATACAGAGGCTCCACCGGAGGCCGGCCGGCACGGCGGCCCTTCTGGTTGGTCCACTGGGCATCGCTCTCCTGAATGTGGGCGCTGTCCAGCAGCATGATGCGCATCAGCTCGCCGGTGAGGCGGCTGGTATAGATCTTTCCGGTGTAGCCCCACTTGTAAAGCAGGGGCATGCGGCCGGTATGGTCGATATGGGCATGGGTGGCGAACACATAGTCCACCTCTCCGGGTGCAAAAGGCAGCTTGTTGTCGTCGATCTCGTCCCGGCCCTGCTGCAGGCCGCAGTCCACCAGGATCCGCTTGCCGCAGGCGTCGATGCAGTGGCAGCTGCCGGTGACCGCGCGGGCAGCACCGTAAAATGTCAGCTTCATAATTTCATACTCCTTTATCCATCGGGCGGATGATCTCTTTACCGCTATTGTAGCACGGTTTTTGCCGCCGGGCAACGAGGAAAAGGCAAAGAAAATCTGAATTTTCATAAAAAGCCTTCCCCGGCACCGGGGAAGGCTTTTTTCCTGTCAAAACGGATTACAGGATGCCGAACATCAGGTCGGTATAGGTGGGCATCGGCCAGAAATCCTTGCCCAGAAGCACCTCCAGGGTGTCCGCGGGAGTGCGGAGGGCCTCCATGGCGGGCAGTACCTTGTCCCGGTAATGGACGGCCTTTTCATAGCCGTTTTCCATGGCAGTGCCCTTTTCCAGCGTTTTTTCCAGCTTGCTCAGGGCAGTGCGCAGGGCGGCGGACGCGGCGGAGACCTCCTTCAGCATCCCGGCCTCCAGGCTGATGTCCACCGCCAGGCCGGTGTCCTTCATGCTGACCAGGGTCTCGGAAAGGAACTTGGCGTATTTGACCACCGCGGGGATGATCTGGCGGCGGGTCATCTCCACCATGGTGTTTGCCTCGATGTTCACCGTCTTGCTGTAGTTCTCCAGGCGGATCTCATAACGGGACTCCAGCTCCTTGCGGTTGAAGACGCCGTGCCGCTCCAGCAGGTCAATGTTTTTGGGCGCGATCAGGGCGCGGGCGGCGTCCACGGCGTTGTCGATGTTGGGCAGGCCCCGGGCCTCGGCCTCCCGCCGCCATTCTTCGGAATAGTTGTTGCCGTTGAAGATAATGCGCTTGTGGTCCCGCATCACGTCCCGGATGATCTTGCGGCACTCTTCATGGATGTCCTCGGCCTGTTCCAGCCGGTCGGCCATCCGGGACAGGGTCTCGGCCACGCTGGTGTTGATCATCACGTTGCAGTCGGCAATGGACATGGAGGCGCCCAGCATACGGAACTCAAACTTTTTGCCGGTAAAGGCAAACGGAGAGGTGCGGTTGCGGTCGGAGATATCCTTCGGCAGATTGGGAATGGTGGTGACGCCGATCTTGATATTGCCGCCCTGACGGATCACCGACTCACCGCCGGTCTCGATCTCGGTGAGCACATCGGTGAGCTGGTCCCCCAGGAAAATGGAGATCACAGAGGGCGGCGCCTCGTGGCCGCCCAGACGCTGGTCGTTGCTGGCGCTGGACACAGAGACCCGCAGCAGGTCGGCGTATTCATCCACCGCCCAGATGACGGCGGTGAGGAACAGCAGGAAGCGGGCGTTGGCCTCCGGGGTCTTGCCCTGGTCCAGCAGGCTCTTGACGCCGTCCACGTTCAGGGACCAGTTGTTGTGCTTGCCGCTGCCGTTGACCCGGGCAAAGGGCTTTTCATGGAGCAGGCACACCAGGCCGTTGCGCAGGGCCACCTTTTTCAGCGTTTCCATGGTGAGCTGGTTCTGGTCGCAGGCGATGTTGACGGAAGCATACACCGGCGCCAGCTCGTGCTGGGCAGGGGCCACCTCGTTGTGCTCGGTCTTGGCGGGGACGCCCAGACGCCACAGCTCGTCATCCACCTGGCGCATATAATCCATGATGCGCTCCTTGATGTTGCCGTAATAGTGGTCGTCCAGCTCCTGGCCCTTGGCAGGCTTGGCGCCGAACAGGGTCCGGCCGGCCAGGGCCAGGTCCAGGCGCTGGGCCAGCTGCTGCTTGTCCACAAGGAAGTATTCCTGCTCGGCGCCGGCCATTGCCAGCACACGTCTGGCATCCGTGTCCCCCAGCAGCCGCAGAACCCGCAGGGCCTGGCGGTTGATGGCCTCCATGGAGCGGAGCAGGGGGGTCTTTTTGTCCAGCACCTCACCGTTGAAAGAGCAGAAGCAGGTGGGGATGTACAGGGTATCATCCTTGACAAAGGCGGGAGAGGTGCAGTCCCAGGCGGTGTAGCCCCTGGCCTCGAAGGTGACCCGCAGGCCGCCGGAGGGGAAGGAGGAGGCGTCGCCTTCGCCCCGTACCAGCTCCTTGCCGGAGAAGCTCATGATGATGGAGCCGTCGCTCTGGGGATTGATGAAGCTGTCGTGCTTTTCGGCGGTGGAGCCGGTCAGCGGCTGAAACCAGTGGGTGAAGTGGGTGGCGCCCTGGTCCAGGGCCCAGCGCTTCAGACCGTTGGCCACGATGTCGGCCAGGGCGGAGTCCTCCATGGGACGGCCCTGATCGATGATCTTTTTCAGCTGCTTGTAGGTGTCTCCGGGAAGATAGCGGCGCATGGCGCCGTCGTTGAACACCCGGGAGGCGTAGTTGTTCAGCACTTCGGTGGAACGCTCATTCATCAGGATCACTCCTCGTTTTGGATTTTGAATGGCATTATACTACGCTTTTTGTTTATAAAAATCAAGCGTTTTCAGAAAAAGACTTTAGAAAAATAAAAGACGTCAAAACAAGGCCGTTTTGACGTCTTTTATTGTATAATTTTCAAAAAATGACTTAATCGATGTCTTTTTCAACAATGTCCTGGGGTTCTTCCAGTGCTTTGGGGGTTTCCAGAATGCGCCGGAACATCCGCATGGAGCGGGCGTAGTACAGCCCGTCGCAGATGCGCTCGTCAGCCACTACCATCAGCGTCATCACTTTGGCGGCCCGGATCTCACCGGTCTTTTGGTCGCAGACGGGCGCCAGGCGCTCCTTGCCCACGGCGATAAACTGGCCGATGGTGCCCAGGTCATAGATGTGGTGATAGATGCCGGGGATGCCCAGGGACTTGAGATAGGTGATGTACATGGTGGCGTGGAAGGGGCTGGCCTCCACCAGTTTGGCGGGCAGCAGGCTGGACCGGTCCAGAATGCGGATCAGGCCAAAGGCCATGCGCATTACCCAGTTGGGAATGCGGGTCAGGGCAGTGGCCACCTTGTCCGTGTCGTTGGAGGCGGTCTCGTTCCGGTTTTCGTGGATCTCCCGGTCAAACTTCTCCTTCACCTGAAAAATCGTCTCGTGTCCGGTAAAGGGGATCTTGATGGTGGTGTCCGGCGCGTTGTCCCGCAGGGATTTTTTCACCGACATGGAGATGCGGATCTTGTCATTGGAAAAGATCCGGCCGCCCATGACGAAGCGGTTCATCGCGGGACGTTTGGCGTACAGGCGCACGGCCGCCGCCACAAAGATGTCCAGATAGGTCATGTCGATGCCCTGCGCCCGTTTTTCGGCAATGTAGTTGTCGATAGGCGTGCAGTCGATGTCTTCGGTAAAAAACACCTGGGCGTCAGAGCGTTTGGGCATGATGTGCGGCATCGCCTTTTCGATCGGCGTCAGCGTTTTGATATAACGCGCGTTCTTTCTTTTCTGGAACATAATTCCTTCTTGCGGCGGGGACCCCTCCCCGCGCCCTCCTCATTTCCTCATATCGCGTGGGTTTGTTATTTTTTGCGGATCTTGCGCAGCAGCCCGCTGACAGCAGATGCGTCGGGTTCGGATGAGACCCCGGCAGGCGCCGCTTCCCCGTCCCGGAAAAACACCTCCGGGTCCACCGGTTCAGGCCGCTGGACCGCCGGCTCCGGATAGCAGGTCATGCGGTACGGCCCGTCCAGCATACGCTCCATCTGGCTCAGGGTGCGCTCCATCTTGGCGCACAGGGCCCACAAGTGGCCGTCGCCCCCGGCGGTTTCCCAGGCTCCGGACTGCTGCCGCAGCCGGCTTTCCAGAGCGCAGGCACGCTCCCGCTCGGCCCGAAGCGTCTCCCGCAGCCGCAGCAGCTCCTCCCGGTCCGCCGCCCCTCCCTCCGGGTCGGTTTTCGATTCCTCCAGCCGTGCCGTCAGCACGCGGTTGTCCGCCAGCGCCTTCTCCAAAGCGTCCCGCGTGGCCCGGTGCGCCGCCTGTTCTTCTTCCAGGGCGGTCACCGCCTCCGTTCTGTCACGCAGCGCCTGTTCCAGCTGTTCCGCCGCCCGGTCGCAGGCCTCCTGTGCCGCCGTCTTGTCCTGCCGGGCCAGCTCGGCGGCCTGCTGAAGCTCCGTCTGCCGCTGCTGCAGCTCCTCGGTCAGCAGGCGGTTGGCACCGCTGTCCGTGCGGGCAGTTTCCAGCTCCCGCTCCAGCGTCTCCAGCTGCTGCCGCAGGTCCTGGACCTGCTCCTGCTGCAGGCGCTTTTCCTCTGCCAGATAGTTGACCACATCTTTTTTGCGGAAACCGCCCACCAGCGCGGTATGAAAATTACGACCTTCCATCAGGCATTCCTCTTTTCGGTCCTCTCAAATACAACAGGATTTTTAAGCAATTATAGCACAACCGTGAAAAAAAGAAAACCTTCTTTTTTGCTGCCGTGGGGGAAATGATGCACATTTTATCCAATCTTATGAAAAATTAAGGATTTGTGCAGTTTTCACCATGGTTCTGTGGGAATATTCCTGCCTTTTGCCGCATGTAACATTGTTTTTATCGATTTATTATGTTAAAATAAAAATAATACGCCGGAGGATTCCACCCCCGCAAAAAGGAGATATGTACCATGTCTTTTCAGCTGCCCGCCTATCACGCTCCCGACTTTTCCCTGCCCCGCTTCACCGGCGCGCCCGACGCCGCGGCGGCTCCCGCCCCCCGGGACGGCGTCGCTCCCGAGGGCTTTCACTCCACCGGCATCGACCCGGAATACTTCAAGGTGGGCGGCAGATGGGTGCTGGCTCCCGAGATCCGCATGGACTGCGTCCCCGTGCTGCGGGAAAACGGCTTCATCGACATCGTGGAATTCCGCCGTCTGAAAAAGGGCGACACGGTGCTGCTGGGGCGCACCGAGGACGGCAGCCAGGGCATCTACATCAACAGCGACCCCTTTGCCAGCAAGGAGAGCGCCAGTCTGAACTTTTCCTTCCGCAAGGGCCGCACCCGGGAGACGGGTTTTTCCCGGGATTACCGGGAGATCGTGGAGCTGCTGCGCTATGAGCGGGAAAACGGCGGCTGCTGTGTCTGGGTGCTGGGTCCTGCCTTTACCTTTGACGACATGGCCCGGGATGCCTTCTGCAGGATCGTCCGGGCGGGCTATGTCCAGGCGCTGCTGGCAGGCAACGCCCTGGCCACCCACGATCTGGAGGGCTCCTATCTGCACACCGCCCTGGGTGCGGACATCACCACCCAAAAGGCCCAGCCCAATGGGCACTACAACCATCTGGACACCCTCAACAAGGTGAGTGCCTACGGCTCCATCCCCGCCTTTCTGGAGGGGGAGGGCATCACCGACGGCATTATGGCCGCCTGCGTGCAAACGGGTGTGCCCTTTGTGCTGGTGGGGAGCGTCCGGGACGACGGCCCCCTGCCCGAGGTCTTCCGGGACGTGTACGCCGGCCAGGACGCTATGCGGCAGCACGTGAAAAAGGCCACCACCGTCATCGGCATGGCCACCACCCTGCACACCATCGCCACCGGCAACATGACCCCCTCCTTCCGGGTGCTGGCAGACGGCACGGTGCGCCCGGTGTACTTCTACAGCGTGGACACCTCGGACTTTTCCGCCAACAAGCTGGCCGACCGGGGCAGTCTCAGCGCAAAGGGCATCGTGGCCAACGCCCAGGATTTCATCACCAAGATCGCGGCGGAGCTGGGCGTGTAAAAAAGAGAAATGCCCGCCGGGATGAGACGGGGCGCATAAGAAAGCAAACGAAACCGTTCGATCATGCGCATCTGTCAGGCGGAATTGGTTAACGAAAAAACACGCCATATTCAGCTTCAAGGGCTGGGTATGGCGTATTTTTCTGCTTATTTCCTTTTCCATGCGGCTGGTATGGCCTTGCCTCGCCGGTTGGTTGGGCTTTTCAGGCGCTTGGACAGCTTCAAAACATCAGTGAGACTGACAAACTGCCCCTTGGCAATGGCGCCGCAGTCAACGCCGACTCCCCCAAGGCAGATCCTCGCCCGTTTTTCGGCATCGCTTCCAATAGCGGTACGATCGCAGAAAACCACACTGGCGGACTGTCGAAATTACAGCAAATGCCGTGCAAACCTGTTGCTTTTTCCATGTGAATGTATTATAATTCAAAACGAACGATTTAAATGAAAGAGGCGATTGAATGGCGAATTACACAGAAGAACAATGGAATGCCAAAAAAATCGAGCTCATGGAAACATGCTACAACGGTTTTGCCGATTTGGGCTTGCACGGCACCGGTATCCGCACCCTGGCGAAGCATTGCGGATATAACACTTCTATGATCTATACCTATTTCAAGGATCTGGACGACCTCATCATCCAATCCACCGAATACTGTATGAGCAAGGTGGAAGATGATTTTATGGCGAAAGCCCCCACGGATGTGGAGGATTTGTGGCGGTTTATAGACGAGATCCCCTACTGGACAGCAGAAAAGCACGGGAAGAAATACCGCCTGATGTATCAGGTGTACACCCACCCGAAATACAGGGAATACGGCAGGAAATTCTTTGCAGGGGTCGATCAGCGTTATACCGAATACGCAAAAGGCCTGGAGGGCAAGCTGGGCATCCCCTATCAAAAAATCACGCCGCTGATCTTCATTCTGATCCGGGCCTGCGTGCACTACGCATTGTTCGAGGACGAGTTCTATCTGAAGTCCCAGATCGAAGTGCTGAAAGAAACGCTGAAATTATTTGTAATGAAATATAACCCGAACGCAATTCCCAAAGGAGGACTGAACAAATGAAAAAACGGATTTTGAGCCTGCTGCTCGCGCTCTGCCTTTTGGTAGGGCTTCTGCCGACAACCGCTTTCGCGGTGGAGTCGGATGAGGAGGCCCGGCAGTTCGCTCTCTATATGTGCGAGCTTGGGCTGGTGGACGACAGCGGACAGCTGATCCAGGACAACACCTTCACCGTGGAAGACGGCACCAGGCTGGGCAGTCTGGACGCTCTGCTGGACTGGCTGGACGCGTGTGAGGAGGAGGACATGGACACCCTCATCACCGTGGACGCCACCGGAAAGACCGTCACGGCGGATCTGCTCCTTCAGGCCATCTCGGTGGAGAGCCAGGTGGGTCTGCTGGCCAATACGCTGAGCCTGCTGGCCAACGACACCTCGACCACCGTCGTTTCGCCCCACAGCCTGCATCTGGTTCAGGAGGTCAGCGCATCTGGGGATATCGTCACCTTCCGGGTGGGCGTTTCCGACACGGAGAACGGCAATTTTGTCCCCGCACCCCATGATATCCAGATCCAGTCCGGCCTGTTTGTGAACCGCATCGATAGTGTCTATGACCAGGTTGCCGTCGCTGGCACAAGAAGCATCCCTGTCAACGGCTACGGCACTGCCACTCTGTTCGAGAGCAACACCTACATCGAGTACAAGCTGGACCTGAGCAAGCTGCGCACCTATTTTAATGGTTTTGACGATACGTGGAACCCCTGGGGCGCCAGCACGCACATCTATGGCGAAAACGGTCACTGGCAGGGGTATGAATCGGCCCTGTTCCAGAGCCGGGTGGTCTCCGGCGCGCCGGAGCAGTCCGTCCAGAGCTATTTCAAGTTCGCCCCCCTCTCCGGCACCTCGGAGCTGCTGGAAAACGTGAGGGGAAAATACAAGGTTGCTGACACCGCCAACTCCGCGCCGGTGGTCTTCTCCTTCAAGGCGGGCACAAATTACGACACGACTACGATCGGCAACAAGAGCTATTTCTCCTTTACTCCCACCAGCTTTAGGCTAATCGATGCCGATGGCGACGGATCCACTAGTTATTTGCCGTACGACCGTTTTCAGGGCGCCTGGTATTGTGGCGCCGGCGATGACCAAAGCATCATCATTGAGGATGCCTATGCCCTTCTGAAGGTGGACAACAGCAAAAACAATGACTACTTTGTTTACCAAGAGTATGTCTCCGACGCCAACGGCGACATGCCGGTTCTAACCAAATGCAACTTTGACCTGTATCGGAATGATTCCGGCGCTCTGACCAAGATCGCCAACGGAACCTCGCTGTATCAATATAGCGAGTCCAGTCAATCCAAAGCCTATCTGGCGGAAAAAATTGCCGTCGCCGTCAGCGGCAAATGGTCTTACGACAGCAATGACAAAGATATGACGGCCATCTATGACGCCCTTATGAAGGAGGCGGATGTCACCGATTTCACCACCGACAGGGGCAAGCTGAGCGAGCGCCGTATCGGTCTGTACTTTTCCGATCTGAAGATCTCCATCAGGCCCGACGGTGATTCTGAAAATCTGTTCCCCAGACTTGCCTTTGAGACCAACAGCCTGACGACCCCCCTGACCTTTGCCACCGGCGGTAAGGTCTATATGTCCGACACCACCGCCCCCACGGTCAAGAAGGTTTACATTCAGTCCCGGGATACAGACTTCCGTCCCGGTGACGTGATCCCCGTCCTGGTGGAATTCTCCGAGCCGGTGCAGGGCATCTATACCCTGTACAATGATACAGGCAGCATCGCCTCATCTATCGTCGACGCCCCGATTTACGGCAACATAAAGTCTGATTGGATCAGGCCTTACTCCAATCTTTATGCGTTCTATTATACCGTGCAGCCCGGCGACACCGGCATCCGTGTCAAGAAAGTGTTCGGCTACTATAACGAAAACCAGGATAACTTGATCAGCAAGGATCCCTTTGGAAACCGCTTTTCCGATGTGACCTTCGATACCCCCTACACCCTTGAGAATCATATCCGCAAAGCCTCTGTGAAGGACACCATCGATTCCGTCACCGCCACGGTGGATCAGTATGACCCCACCCAAATGACCGTGACGGTAGGTCTGAAAGACAACGACCTGACCGGACAGCTTTGGGGCGGCTGGAATGATAAAAAAGAGGAGGATAAGTCCTTCACCCTCTCCGTCATCCTCAACGGGGACGAGAACACGAAGTACAGCGAAGCCGTTCTTCAGCAGGACGGTATTAGCGTGGTTTATAACATTGACCTGCCCGCTCTGGCCGAGGGCACAAGGGACTACACCGTGGAACTGTACGTGGAAGAAAGCGACACCAGCACAGACGCGAAATACTACGGTGCCTACGCCACCTGCACCCAGAAGGCCATCATGAAGGCTGGTACAGACGCTTACACCATCAGCGCCGACCAATGGCCCTCCGGCACGGACAACGTGATCTTCAAGCAGGATCAGACCTACCCCATCTTCTCCGCTGATTTCAACCCCTTGGCAGAATACACCTACAAGGGGACCGACCAATTCTATTGGAAATCCAGCGACCCGGATGTGTTCACCGTCTCCTACCAGGGCACGGTAAACAACCTGCAAAGCGCCTCCGAGGTTACCATCGCCCCCAAGAAGGCGGGCACCGCCTACCTGACCCTCTGGTCCAGAAACGGCGGCTCCGACACCGTCGGGGAGTCGCAGGCTTCCAACGCCATTGAGATCACCGTGAAGGACGACAAGCGGCCCACCCTCCTGCTGCCCAGCAACGCCAACACCTTCTTCGCCCGGAAGGACACCGACCTGACCTTCTCCTTCACCTCCAATCTGGGCACGGAATATTCCACAGACGACACCCCCATCACCGTGACGCTGTATGAGAACGGCGGGATCATCCCCCTTTGGTGGGACGACACGCTTGCCCGCGACAGTACCGAAGTCACCATCCCCGGCCAGTATCTGACCACCATCTCCAGAGGGGACACCCCCGGCTATCACGTGACCCTCACCTCCACGGCCACCTACTTCGGTGAGACCAAAGAGCTGAGCACCGATGCCTACATCGTGGTGCGCTCCCAGCCCGCCAAGGTCACGCTTCCCTGGGCCAAAGCGCCCCTGCTCACCAGCGACGAGACGCTGGACATCACCTGGACGCTGGAAAACTGGGATACCACCAACCTCGCCACCTGCGGCTTTGACTTCCGGGTGGAGAAAAACGGCGAGATCCTCGAGGATAGCCACATCACCGATGTGAAACAGGCCACCAGCGCCAGCTATACCCTCGACCCCGACACGCCCACCGGCCTGAAGGACGAGTACGTCGTCATGGTCAAGGCGAAAAATGCCTCTGACCCCACCTGGAGCACCGCCTCCACCATCGTCACCGTCTACCGCAGCGGCGCGCTGGATCTGGTGGTGGGCGGCCAGAAGGTGGACGAGATCACCCTGAAAAACCAGGTCAAACAGACCACCACCTCCGCCGACCCCACGATCACCAACTATGACGGAACGAAGTTTGACGGTCTGGATTCCGCACAGGCCATCGCCGCCCTGCGCGGCCAGCTGAGCCTGATGGAGAGCATCAGCATCAACTACGGGGACTACGACTGGAACTATGTCAACGATATGTTCCAGTGGAGCACCACGGAGAGCGCCCAGAACGCCAACATCACCGACACCGCCAAAAAGCTTCAGGAAATCGTATCCATCAACTACCGTCAGGGCAGCTATTATGAGCCGCTGGAGAATTTCAGCTATCTCTACTACATCCCCAAGGCGCTGATGATGCTGTGCGGCCTGTCGGAGGGCTCCACCACCGTCACCGCCCAACACGCCAGTCTCCCCAGCCTGTCCTCCAGCGTGAAGGTCAACGTGGAGATGCTGAAAAACAAGCTCTACCTCTTCCAGTTCACCCCCGCGGTACAGACCACCGTCTCCTATGAGGACGGCAAGGGCAACACCCACACCGTCGTCAGCAATTCGGACGGCTCTCTGGCCCTGTACGAGCCCAACGGTATCGCCTCTGACCTGCGCTGCGCCAGTGCCGTGGGCGACGAGATCTACCGGGGCACCGCCAGTATGCTGGGGGACACGTTCAACGTCAACCTGAAAAGCGGCGAGGGCAACGGCGTCTATGACGAGCTGTACCCCCTGAACGCCGTGAAGCTGCAGCCCGCCGCTTCCATGGAGCTGACCATCTTCAAGCCCGACGGCACCCCCCTGTCCAACGCCAAGGTGACCCTGCGGGGCGGCGTGTACCGCAACCTGGATCAGGTGACGGACGCTTCCCAGCGGGACACCGCCTACTGCCCCGGCGCCAAGTTCTCCACGACCAACGACGACACCGCCGACCTGAACGGCAGGGAGGACCAGGTCTTTACCACCGATAGCAAAGGTGTTCTGCGGGTGTACATGGACAGCACCCAGTTCAAGCGGAATGCTTCGGACAGTGAGCCGGACCAGAGCGATCTCATCCGCTTTGTCTTTGAGCTGCGCTTTAAAAATGACGAATACCAGCCCGAGCTGGTGGAGTTCGACACCCGGATGACCCAGTCGGATGTGATCCGCTCCGGCGGCAATCTGCTGACGCTGACAGCGGCCAACGGGGCCAAGCCGGTGGTCGCCACCCAGACGGTGGATTATTACACCGGCCGGGAGATCAATGTGCGCCGCCACACCGGTGTGGTGGGCCCCAGCGCCGATTACACCACCGTGCGTCTGTCTACCCGGATGATGCTCTGGGGCATGGAACAGGTATCCACCCAGGACACCGGGTATTCCTTCGATGTCCGCACCCAGGAGACGGCGGTGAAACTCTCCGGCCAGACCCACGGCAGCGCCCGCACCGCCTCCTATCCCTTCTCCTCCATCCCCCTGCTGGAAAATGTTACCATCATCAATACTGCCAGCTTCGGGGACTTCAAGGCGACTACCCGCATCCCCATGGAACTGGTGCTCTACAACGGCAGAGGGGCCATGGAGCGTACCCTGACCCTGCCCTTCGGTCTCATTGACATGACGGCGGTGGAAAAGGTCTCCGAGTCCGAGTCCGTCATCGGCCTGATGTCCAAGCTGACCCTCGCCGGATCCAGTGTCTACCCCAAGCTCGACAACAAGGTCCTGAAGATAGCCGATGACCTCATCGACGCCCTCAGCCTGTTGGAGGGGGTCGGGGCCAAGCTGGGACTGATCCGCACCGTCCTCATGCCCACGGAGGACCCCACCATCTTCTCCGCCTACGTGTGGACGGGATACGACACCACCCTCATGTCTGACCTGCGCTATGACCAGAACGGCATCTATGTGGAACCGGCCCATCTGGTACAGGATCTGGAGCAGGTCTCATTCGCCGGGTTCACCGTCGGCGACTTTAAGGCCATGTCCGACGGCACCTATTTCGAACGCCTGCAGGAGGACAACTCCGCCCTGATGTCCGAGCTGGTCGGCACGGGCAAAGTGATGCAGGGCTGGATGACCGCCGAGATCTGCTATAACTTCGACGAGGGCCGGTGGGAGGTTCTCACCACCGGCGGGGCGATGCGCTTCGGCAAGGAGATCGAAAAGGCCATCCAGAAGCAGAGGTTCAAGCCCATTCTCTATAACTACGGCGTTGTCCTTCGCGGCGGCCTGGTGGTCACGCTGGAGACCGCCATCCGCTATGCTGAGGCACTGGGCAGCGGTCAGGGCACCAAGGAAATGGCCCAGGCCATCAATGACTATCTCACCTCCATCCGCGTCAACGCCTTCATCGAGCTTTACGGCGGTCTTGGCATTGACAAATACGGCATCGCCTTTACCGTCGGCGCTTACGGCGACGTGGAGCTGAACACCGAAAGCCTTATTCTGAGCCGGGGGGATGAAGAGGGCAGCAGCAAGGGCGATTTCATCCAGCTGGACGGCAAGATCGGCCTGCGGGAGAAGGTTGGCGTCAGCTCCATGGTGCTGAAATTCGACCTCGTATCCATCACCGTGGGCAAGCAATGGAAGCTGCCCAAAGATGAGGATTATAACGAGATCACCGAGTCCTGGGCCGCGAACCAAAGCGGCTACAAAACCGGCTGGATCGACGGAAAAAACACCCAGATCAGCTCCTACAGCGCCCAGTCTCTGGACCGTCAGGTAGTCGTTGCCACCAGCGGCGGCGAAGTCCGGGTACAGAGCCGTGAGTACCTCGAAGAGGGCGACCGCATCTGGCTGGGCGGGGACAGCGGAATTTCCCTCATGAGTCTGGACAATCCGAACAAACTCGACCTGGTTCAGACCAACTCCTACCCCTTCTCCATGCCCATGATCTCGGATGACGGCAGCATCCTCGTTTACCTTTCCGACGCAGACAGCACGAACGTGGAGGATGTGGAGGTGCGCTATTCCCGGGCGGAAGGCGACTGCTTCCCCGACGGCACCGCCATCGACAGCCCCACCGGCTTTGACGGCTACGGCGACAGCAACCTGGACTTTGACGGCGATCAATATCACGCCGCCGCCATCTGGCTGCGGCAGAGCGCCCACCTGGATCTCAGCCCCGGCGCCACCGTCACCCAGGAAGAGCAGCTTGCTCTCACCCGCGGTCTGGAGGTAGTGGCCTCCATCTGGGACGGCGAGGCCGAGAAGTGGGCCACCACCCGCCTGACCCAAAACGCCACTCAGGAGCTCACCCCCATTATCGCCATCAGCGCCGACGGCTCCAAGGCCGTGGCGGCCTGGCGCTCGGTGCAGCAGGGCGACAGTCTGCTGACCTACACCGAAAACCGCATCCTGTTCAAGATCTACGAAAACGACAGCTGGAGCGAGGAAACCTACACGCTCTACAACGGCAGCTCCGGCAGCGTCAGCAGTATGTCCATCGAGATGATCGATGGCACCGCCCTCGTCGCCTACACGGTGGAGGATACCGATGACAAGGCGGCAGACACCGAGATCTATTACGCCCTGGTGAACACCGATTCCGGCAATGCAGAGGATGCCGTCAAGACCGTCCGGGTCACCACCAACAACTATACCGATGCCGATCCCCATCTCACCACCGCCGGCGACCGCTTCGTGCTGGGCTGGTATCGGGAGCCGGATGACCAGGGCGATATCGGCCTGCTGACCATCGACACAAACGGCGCACCCCACAACGACCTGCCCGCCTCCCTCAGCGACATGGTCTCCACCGAGTCCTTCAACGGCAAGTTTACCTTTGTCAAGGGCGCGGACAGCCTGGATGAGCTGTCCCTGCTGTGGAACGATGCCAATACCGGCGGCGCGGACAACGACGTGATCCGTGCCATCAAGTTCAGCAACTTCGGCAGTGCGGAGGAACCCAGCTACGGCGCTTCCGCCGCCGTGGAGGTGGCCGCCCTGCCCGACAGCACCTACCTGAATTCCATCGATGCCTATACCGAGAGGGGCACCGATGTCCGGGCGGTGCTCCAGGCCAGCACCTACCTTACGGTGGACGAGAAGAATCCGAGCACCTATGAGGAGGTCGAGTACACCTACACCATCGATGGCGTGGAGAAGACCTTCACAGCCAAGGTCCCCAAGGAGACTGTGAACCTCCTCAGCGCCTCTGAGACCTATACCGACGCTGTGGAAGTCGTCTCCACCACGGTGGACTATACCACGCTGGCCACCAACAGCTATGTCCCGGTGAACTTCACCGTGGCCAACCAGGGCATCCACGCCATCGACAGCATCAGAGTGACTCTGGGCGATGAGACCCAGACCTTCAACAACCTGAGCCTGCTGCCCGGCCGGAGCAAGACCCTCTCCGTGGTGGTCAAAACCGGTAGCACCATCGATGATCTGGCCTACACCGTCACCGCCACATTTAGCGACAACAAAACAAAAACAGCCACCGGCACCGTCTATCTGGATTACCCCGATGTGGGCATCTCCACCCTGACCGTGACCGGCGAGCAGGACGGCCACCGCACCTTCCTGGCCACCCTGTATAACCAGTCCGCCGCCGCGCTGAACAAGTCCCGCCGCCAGGTGGTGCTGGGTGTGTACACCGACCCCAGCTGCTCCACCCGCATCAACGGCAAGTATTTCGAGGACGGCAGGGAGGATACGGGCTATGAGATCACGATCAGCGGCTCGGATGACCTGAGCAGGATCGACAGCGCCGGCTTTGCAAAGGAGCTTGACTTTGACATCGCCTCCTATATGGAGGACGCTGGTCTGGCCGAGATCCCCGACTCCGGCGTGACCCTGTTCGTCAAGGCCCGCGTGGAGCGGCAGCTGCGGGACGGCACCTGGGTGGAAATGCCCGAGGCCGACACCCAGAACAACCAGAAGAGCATCACCTTCCACAGCCTGCTGGCGCGCAGCGGCAACGCCAGCGTGACCACGTCGGTGGAACTGACCAACGCCAATGGCACTTCCACCGCCAATGTCCAGCTCCGCAGCCATACGCTCCAGCCCAGCGGCAGCGACGGCTATCTGCTGGCCGCTCTGCTGGACAACAGCGGCCGGCTGCTGGAGACCCAGAGCATCGGCATTGTATCGCTTGCGTGCGAGGAGATCCGCACCATCCCCGTCGCCTTCTCCCAGAGCGGTTCCCGCGTGGTCCTGCGCTACGGCGAACCGGCGGCCAACACCTCCGATGCCAACGCCAACGCCAACGTCACCGCTATGACCATCGACGGCCTACCCCTGACGCTGGACAGCTTTGACCAGGACGGCGTGGCAGAGCTGTTCGATGTGGAAAACGGCAGCTATCTGCTGACCGTGCTGACCGAAAGCCCCAGCGCCACCGTCACCGTCAACGGCAAAACGGCCGGAAACGGCATGGCCTCGATTTCTGGTGGTTACTTCACGCGGACAGTCACTGTGACCATCACAGCGGCAGACGGTGTGACTACCCGCACTTACACGATCTATTTGTACCCGGAATACTCCGGTGCTGACTATTACACGCTGCATTTTGAGACCAACGGCGGCAGCGAGATTACGGCACTGAGAAAGAGCTCCGGCACTACCGTTGACCTCACCGCTTACACGCCCACACGCAGCGGGTACATCTTTACCGGCTGGTATGCAGACAATGCTTTGACAGAAAAGATCACAAAAGTGAAGCTCACCGGCAACACAACCGTATATGCCGGTTGGCAGGAGGCAGCAGAGTCGCCTTTCACCGATGTGCCGAAAGGCAGCTACTATGAGGAGGCGGTGAACTGGGCTGTTGCGCAGGGTATCACCGCCGGCACTTCCGCCACCACCTTCTCTCCCAATGCCACCTGCACCCGCGCCCAGGCCGTCACCTTCCTGTGGCGCGCCGCCGGATGCCCCGCTCCGCAGAGCCACGCGATGCCCTTCACCGACGTGGCCGAGGGCAGCTACTACCACGACGCGGTCCTGTGGGCCATGGAGAACGGCATCACCAAGGGCACCAGCGACACTGCGTTCAGCCCCAATGCCACCTGCACCCGGGCTCAGATCGTCACCTTCTTGTGGCGCAGCCAGAAGTCTCCCGCCTCCGACAGCGTGAATCCCTTCACCGACGTGGCGGCTGACGCTTACTACACAGGCGCAGTCCTGTGGGCCGCTGAGAACGGCATCACCGGCGGTACGACTGCCAACACGTTCTCTCCTGCCAACGACTGCACCCGCGCGCAGATCGTGACCTTCCTGTATCGCTGTCTGGGCGACGAATAAGAAGGCACAAAAGATCCCCTGATGGCAAAGGCGCACATACAGGGCAAACCCTGTATGTGCGCGCATCTCCGGCCGAAGAGCCGCCGCGTTGGGACTGTAAAAACACATAACAAAACCGCCCTCCGAGGAGGGCGGTTCTTTTTCTTCCAAAATACATCACAGCACTAGAATCTTATTTTGTGCGATGATCATTTTTCAGCAACTTCTTTGCAATCATCACGCCACAAACAATCACCGCTATCAACATGCCAATCTCAAGAACGACTATTAGTGCAAACCAAAAGCTAATGACAACGCCAGCCAAACTGTTCATTTTCATCACTCCATATAATCATACGCTCTAAAACTTTGGTCTGGACCATGATAAAAGACACTTTCATATTGCACACCTGTCACAGGGCTCGTCCACGAGAAGGTAAGCGTACCCACCAACTCCCAGAACACATAACCTCGATCCGTTGATGTAGTCCATGTACTGACCTCCATATCATGCTCAGTGCAATTTATACCGCCACGGTAAACGCAGGTCGCAGATTGGATGGAATACACATGGTCACCCTGTGCATCGTATAGACCCGTAATCGTAACATCAAATTCTGCAGTTCCAAGAGGGAACGAATCCTACAAATTCGGCCTTAACACAACTCTATCCGTAAATGTAAACGGAACCGGCATAGCTCTTGCATCTTGCGCATATGCTGCAGGTGATGCTACAAGTAAGCACGCAAAACACAGACAGACAGCAAGCATAACGGATAATCCTTTTTTCATATTAGCGCGGCCTTTTCATTTTCTTATAGGCCTCATAGTCAAACTGTACAACAAAACAGAAGGATGATACGCTTTTATTTTACCATTTTCCCAATTCGTTGAATAGTACATAATTGTTAATGGTTTGAAAATTTACATCCACCGCTGTCCTCCGCGCATAACAAAACCGCCCTCCTCGGAGGGCGTATTTTTTATTCGCAGATTTTTTCCACGTAGGGACTGGTGAAGGCCCGGAGAGCGGCCGAATAATCCACCTTGAAGCGGATGATGTCCCCCACCTGCACGGGGCAGCCGGTGACGTCCAACAGCAGATGGTCGGAGGAGGCGCCAAAGACCTCCATGCCGGGGGTCAGCGGGGTCAGGCCGCCGCAGTCGATGTCCTGCTGACCCACAGCGGCGATGGCGCGGAGCCGGTCGCCTTTGTCGGTGTACTCCACCGTCTGGCCGAAGGCATTGACGCCGATCTTGCCAATGGGATAGGAGGGCTTGACCTTGCTTTCCACCACCTCAGCCTCCAGGATGACCACATCCTGATACAGGCCGGGCAGGTCGGCCCCATAGGCGGTCTCCCGGCCCAGAAGCAGGCTTTCGCCCAGCCGCAGGTTGTTGAAGCCGGAAAAATCCGCCTGCTTCAGCATGTACAGAGAGCTGGAGTTGCCGCAGGACACAAAGGGCAGCCTGCGGCCCACATCCTCTTCCACCAGCCTGACCAGCGCCCGGAAATCATCCAGCGTCTGCTGGGTGGGGATCACCGAGCCGTAGCAGGTGACATTGAAGGCCATGCCGTAAAGCTCCAGATTGGCCGCATCTTCCACCTGACGGGCCAGCGCCAGCAGGTCCGCCCGGTCCCGGAAGAACACGCCCTCCCGCAGGTCGCCCATGTCCACCATGAGCACCACCTTGTGCCGCCTGCCCAGATCCCCCGCCGCCCGGTCCAGGGCGGACAGCGCCGCCGGCTCAGAACAGAAGCTGATATCCGCGTGGGCGGCCACCTGCTCCGCCTGAGAGGGCATGGGCAGCCGCAGAAGGATCTTCTGCTTGCCCGTAGCAGGATAGTTTGCCAGATTTTCAATGCGGGAATCCGCCAGATAGGGGTTGGGCAACTCCTCCAGCGCCGCCACCATCGGGGGCATGGCGCAGAAGACTTTGGTGACGAAGGCCAGGCTGTCCAGGCCGTCTGCGGCAGCCATTTGGCAGAGCATTTGGCCGTTGTGCCGCAGCTTTTCAAGGTCAATGACCAGTCTGGGGAACATTTATTCTACCTCCATATCCTGCTTCAGCAGCGCCACGGCAGCCTCCCGGTGGTACCGGGACAGCACGCCCAGGGACGCCATGTAATACTGCCTGTCCTCCAGCAGGCGGAGGTTCTGCGCCTTGGGGAACAGCAGCTTCCCGCCGTCGTTGAGGTGACACAGCCGCTCCATGATGGCTTTTCGCCCCGGCAGGCGGGTCAAAGCGCCGCCGGTGGCCACCAGATATTTTACATTGGTCAGGTCCTTGCCCTCGGCAAAGGTCTGGCGGCCGTTGGAGCCGTAGGTGTACCGGAACCGGCCGCAGTGCCGCTCCAGAGCGTCAGAGGCCGCGTGCCAGGCAAGGGTCTCGGTGAGCAGAAACTGCCCCGGAGTGTCGGGAATGGCCTTGTAATGCGCAAAGATGGGCGCGGGGTCCCGGCCGATCTCCTTTTCCAGGTTGTGCATACCGATCTGTTTGGCCATGCTGCGGGCATTGACGAACACGCCCAGGTCTCCCTCCACAGTGCGCTTGGCCATGGGCTCGGGCGAGAGCTGGATGGAGGCGATCTCCTCGCTGCCCTCGGTGACGGAGTGTACGTCTGTGGTGGCACCGCCCACATCCAGCACCACCAGGTCGCCTACCAGCTCATAGAGCAGCTTGGCGCACTCCATGACGGCGCCGGGGGTGGGGATGATGGAACCGGTGACCATGGTGCGGACCCGCTCCATGCCGGGGGCGTGGATGATGTGCTTTTCAAACACCTGATGGATGACCTTTCGGGCCGGCTCGATGTTCAGCTCGTCCAGCCGGGGATAGACATTTTCCACCACGTAGCATTCGGCGGGGGCATCGGCAAAGATCCGCTGCACCCGGGCCTGGTTCTGCACGTTTCCGGCATAAATGACCGGCACGTTCAGCCCCAACTCCCGGATAAGCCGGGCGTTTTCCAGGGCAGTCTTGCGCTCACCGTAGTCGGTGCCGCCCGCGATGAGGATCAGGTTGGGGTTGATGTCCCGCAGGTCCTCCAGGTCCTCCTCCTGCATGATGCCGGCGGTGACCAGGTGCAGGTTGGCGCCCGCGCCCAGCGCCGCTTCCCGTGCGGCCCGGACGGTCATATCATAGACCAGGCCGTGGACAGTCATCCGCAGGCCGCCTGCCGCGCTGGAGGTTGCCAGCATGGCATCATACTGCAGGTCCGGCCAGCCCTGGCGGCGGCACAGGTCGTCCATGGCGCCCTGCAGGCCCACACAGACGTCGCCCTGCAGCACCGAGGTGGGCGCCTGGCCCTGACCCAGGAACACCGGCTGGGCTTCACCCAGCCGGTGGAAAGCGTTCACGACTGTGGTGGTGGAGCCGATCTCCGCCACCAAAACGTCAACTTTCATGGGGTTCTCCTTTGTTGTTCAGCGGGGCCACTTGCCGGCGGCTTCCAGCTCACGGCGGCGCTCCACCAGGAAGGTGGCGTCGTGGATGCCCTTGGTGCCGCGGCCGAAGCCGGCGTCAGCGCCCATCTGGACGGCGATCTCCGGGGTGATCTGGGTGCCGCCCACCAGGAACATCAGGCGGTCGCGGACGCCCATCTCCCGGGCCAGCCGGTCGATGTTGGCGATATTCTTGTAATGGATGTCATCATGGCTGATGATGGTGGAAGCCAGGATGGCGTCGGCGTCCAGCTCGATGGCGGCGTTCACCAGCTTTTCCACCGGGACGGAGGTGCCCAGATAATGGACCTTGATGCCGTATTTTTCAATGCCGCCGTGCTTGATATCGATGATCTCCCGCAGGCCCACGGAATGCTCGTCGTTGCCCACGGTGCCGCAGACCACGGTCATGGGCTTGCGCTCGATGTCGGCGCGGATCTCCGCGTCAGACAGCACATGGGGCTCCTCGGGAATGACCAGCGTATCCATATCCAGATCGAAGTCCACCCGGCCCTTGATCTCCACGCGGGTGCCCTCGGCCTCCTGCATGATCTCGCGGCTGATGACCTCCACTTCCTTCAGGCCCATGCGGCGGCCCGTCTCGATGGCGGCGGCCTCCGCGATGCGGCGGGACGTGGGGAAGAACAGGTTGACCATGACGATGCCGTCTGCCTGCCACTCCATCTCAGGCTTGAGGGTCTTGCAGTTTTTGCCCCGGTACTTGGCGGTTTCGGCCATGCGGACGTTGACGTTGTCTTCCTCATCCAGCTCGTCGATGTAAACGATCTTATCGGGATCCTCGAAGGTGCAGCCGCCGATGAGTTTGGAAGGATCGCCCACGGCGCTCTCATCGTACTGGGCCACGTTGTTGTAGCCGTAATGGGCGGTGACGGGGGCCATATAGTCCGCTGCGCGCTCAAAGACGGTACCGGCGCCCACGCCGCCCTGGATCTCGCGGAAGATGCCGTCGCCGTTGCGCTCGGGATAGAGGCCGGAGTCCACGAAGAAGCCCTGCTCCACGGCGTTGAAGTAGCCGCCCACGGCCAGGATCTCCTCGAAGAACAGCACGGCCCGTTCCTTCAGCTCCCGGGCGGTCTCCCGCAGGGGGCCTGCGTCCTTCAGCTCCACCATGTCCATCAGGCCGTCCATGCCCAGCAGCGTCTGCTTGGCGGTGTCGCAGGCCTCAATGTTGTAGATGTGCCAGGGCACATTCCGGCCCTCGTCGGGGGTGATGGTGGACTGGATGTCCGCGGAGGTCAGCTTGGAGATCAGCATATTCAGCACGTGGGTCACCGTGGCGTCCCGGGTGGAGCTTTCCACATACTTGGTGTTCATCTGGGCGCGCATCCGGTACTCAGAGAACAGGTCGCGGAGCGCCACCGCATAGGGCAGGTCCATATAGACGCAGGGCGCGGGCGTTGCCGTGGGGGGCACGGTGGACAGGCAGATCAGCTTTTTGTCGATGCCCACGCCGGCGGAAAAGGCGGCGTTGATGGCGTGCTGCACCATCAGCTCGGGCATGACCTTCCAGGCCTCCCGTGCGGTGGCGTTGGCGTTGTGGGCGCCGTCGATCTGGGCCATGCCGGACCAGGCGATGATCTTTTTGGACTCGCAGGCGTCCACAAAGGAGCGGATCATGTTGATGTTGCGGTAGATGACGTTGTACTGGGGGTCCTGGTGGCAGCCGTTGACGCCTTCCTCGGCGAACATGACGGCCACGTCAGGCCCGGCCACGCCGGAGACATAAGAGTGGTAGTTGATGGGGCGGCCCACCTCATCCTCGATCATGTCCAGAGCCTTGCGCTGGGCGCGGACCTGCTTGCGGGTGATGGGAACGCCGCCCATGCCCTGGGGCGTGCCCTCGATCAGACCGTCGAAGTGGGACTGGCCGGCGGTGCGGATGACCATGATGTGGTCGGCGCCGTGATGGGCGGCCATACGCATACGGCGGATGTCGTCCTCAAACCGGCCGGAGGCGATCTCCGTGGTGATGGTGGGCATGGGCTGGGGATCGATGTTGTCAAAATAGTGGGCGGTCATCAGACCGACGCTGTCGCCGGCCATGGGCTCGGAAATGTCCCGGTACTGGAAGGGCCCCTCCTTCAGGTGCTCCTGGCTGGCGGGCGTACGCCAAACCCAGCCCCGGCGGCGGGGACGGTAATGCTCCAGGTCCTTCAGGACCTCCTCCACGTCGATGCGCTCGTTCTTCTGCAGCTTGTAGTCAGACATTATTCGGCCCCTCCTTCAAACAGCTTTTCGGCCTGGTCCCACAGCTCGCCCCGGGCCAGGGCCGTACCGGCGTCACGGATGGACATCCCGGTGGACTTGTGCAGGCGGTAGACCACATTGCCCACGCCGTGGGAGATCAGATTGTGGGCGATGGCCTGCTCCACCATGGGCTTGGCCTCCAGAGAGGAAAAGCCCATGCGCAGCAGCACGGACCGCTCGATGGCGGGGCTGGTGTTTTTATAGCCCAGCTCCAGCAGGGGGTCCACCACCTGCTGGGCCAGCTTCCAGAAATAGGCCTTCAATTCCTCGTCGCTCATGCCCTTCAGATGGGCGCGGCGGCTTTCGAAATCATCTTGTCTCTTCATACTTCAACCTCTTTTTAAAGAATCGTCCCCGAAAACCGGGCGCTCAGAGACCCAGCTCCTCCAGTGTCTTGCGGACAAAGGCCTCGCTGCCGCGGGTCTCCTCCATCAGATAGGCCACTTCCCCATCGGTGAGGGGGGCGGTGCAGTTTTTGACCTGATGCTTGATGAGGGAGCGGCGCAGGCGGTCCAGATCCATATCCCGCGCCTTGATCAGAGAAGGCTTTTCGGGGAAGATGATGTTCTGGCCGGGGATCTCCTGGGCGGGATCGCCGAATTTCAGCTCAATGCCGTTTTTGCGGGCAAAGGCCAGCTGGGGCTGGATGTGCTTGCCGGCGCCGGTGTACTCGGTCTCCTGGGCCACGATGATCTGGTCCTGGTCCAGCTCCTGAGCCAGAGCAAAGGCAGCGGCCAGGCTGGTGTTGCCGGCGGGGCCTTTTTCCATGCCCTCCAGCGTGGCCAGGGCCTCGGTGATGTAGAACACCTCGCCCTGGCGGACGGTGACATAGCGGTCCATGTAGCGCAGGGGGCGGGCGGCGGAGCGGGGCACGTCGCTGTGGTCGGGATCGGTGGCATAAGGCACGCCGAAGCCGGTGTGGGCGGTGGTAAAGGACTTGCGGTTGAACTGCTGGTCAGAGGCCATGGACAGGCCGGTCAGATCCACGGAAGCGGCCACCACCTGGGCGGGGCAGCCGGCCTTTTTCAGGCCGCGGGCGGTGCCGGTGAGGTTGCCGCCGCCGGCGTTGGCGCAGACCACCACGTCGGGATGCCTGCCGTAGCGCTCCAGGAACTGGTGTCCCAGCTCCCAGCCCAGAGTCTCCACGCCGGAGACGCCGAAGGCGGAGTACAGGGAGGCGTTGAAGTAGCCGGTATCCTCCAGCATCAGCAGGGTCTCATAAAACAGCTCGGGACCCACGGTCAGCTGCAGCACTTCCGCGCCCAGGGCCTCGCACTTGCGGGCCTTTTCCACGATCTCGGGCTGGCCCATGCCCTTGGAGTCGTAGCACTCCTGGACGATGATGCACTTCAGCCCCTGCATGGCGGCCTGAGAGGCCACGGCGGCGCCGTAGTTGCCGGAGGTGGCGGCGACAACGCCCTTGTAGCCCATCTTTTTGGCGTGGTACACAGAGGCGGCGGCGCGGCGCTCCTTGAAGGAGCCGGCGGGGTTGGATGCCTCGTCCTTGACAAAGATGCGGGCGCCCTTGCCGGGTTTGGCGCACTTTCTGGCCAGGGCGGTGAGGTTGTGCAGTTCAAAAACCGGGGTGTTGCCCACGTTGTACTCCCGCTGGATGCGGATATGGTCCTCCAGGGTGTAGCCGGTGTCGTTCATCATCGCCTCGTAGTCAAAGGCGATGCCCTCTTTTTCATATTTGCTGTAATCCACGCCGATGGCGTCGCGGATGATCTGGCTCTTCCGTCCGGTGACGGCGTTGTAGCTTCTGTCCATGCTCATGCTTCCTCCCCCTCAAACAAAACGCTTCTCAGCTGCCGGTCGATCTCCAGGATCTCGGGCACATACTCGCCGTAGTTCAGGGCGTAGCAGGGGTTTTCCTCCATCAGCACGCCGGTCTCCAGGCGGCCCACCACCGTTTTGACGGTGACGGTGTCGCCCAGGTCCGCGCTGTCATCCTGCAGCCAGCCCTTGACCCACATTTCCAGGGGGACGCTCTTGGTATCCTCCGGCAGCTTGCCGGTGCGCTCCTCCGCCGCCAGGATGGCGCGGTGGATGCGGACATAATCATTTTTCTTAGCCAAAGAACTCATTCCTTTCTGACTTGCATTTTAGGCGGAAGGGTCTTCCGCCGGCCTGCACGATGGGGGGCAAACATCGTTCGCCCCCCATGCCGGTTTTTCTTACTTTACGATTTTCTTTTCAGGGTCGATGCGGTCACGCATATCGCCCATAATGGCGCGGGGCACGGGCAGGGTCAGCATGGTGTGCAGGCCGGGGTTGGCGTTGATGACCTGGGGGATCATGTTGGCGCACATGGCGATGGTGCCGATGCCGCCGTCGATCTCCGGAGAGTTGACCATGTTCACATTGGGCGTGCCCTTGACGATGACATAGTCGCCGGTCTTGACGCCCACCTGCTCGGGCTCGATCTGCTGGGGATGGTCCATCTCGATGATGCACTGGCCGTCCTTGTCATAGCCCCAGGCCTTCATGGCCACGCCGGCCACGTTGCCCGCGGCGGCAAAGCCGTAGGGGCTCTTGCGGTCCACATCGGTGACGATGGGCTCCATATCCTGGGTGAACTTGGCCACATCCCAGCCGATGCCGTCGGCGATCATGCCCACGCTCTCGGCAAAGCCCACGTGGCCGGACAGGTGGCCGGAGCCCTTGCCTTCCTTGCGGAGGTAGAACTCCTCCTTGGTGATGCCGATGCCCTGCTCAGACATAACGGCGGGGCCGAAGGGAGACAGGCTGTTGACGCGGCGGGAAACGATGTGCTCCACATCCTCCATGCAGCCGGTCCAGATCAGCACCAGCAGGTCCATGATCAGGCCGGGATTGATGCCGGTGCCCAGGATGGAGACGCCGTTGGCCTTGGCGATCTTGTCCAGCTCCTCGGCCAGCTCGGGGTTCTGTGCCTTGGGATAGGCCATCTCCTCGGCAGAGGTGATGCAGTTGATGCCCTGCTCCAGGATGAACTTCATCCGGGGGAAGGCGTCCTTGGTAAAGGAGTCGGTGCACAGCATGACGATATCGGCTGCGCCGGGCTTGATGATGTCCTCGGGCTTGGAGATCAGCACATCGGGACGGTCGCCCCGGGGGGTCTTGATGTAATCGAACATGCTCTTGCCGATCTTGGCGCCGCGGCCGGCAACGCCCACGATGTCAACGCCCTTTTTCTTCAGCAGCATATCGGCGATGCCGCCGCCCATGGCGCCCAGGCCCCAGATGATGACTTTTACATTTTCCATAAGAAAACAGTCCTCCTTATACATAATAAAATAAACACGAACGGCTCTTTGTAATCATGATACCACATCCGGAAAACCCTGCGCAACGGTCCTTTTTTGTGAGAATTACAAAAATATTTCGTCATTTTGTAATTTTTACAAAGGAATTGTTGTCACAGGCCCGCGCCTGTGGTATGATGAAAAAAAGCGAATGCTGCAAGGAGGCTCTCCCCATGACCCAGGTATACGAGGTGCTCCAGCTGGAGCCCTTTCACGAGTTTCAGCTGCAGGCCGGCGAGCGCGGCCTTACAAACGAGGTCACCAATGTGACCATGCTGGACTACGAGACCGACGCCCGGGACTATTCCGCCTTCCGCCCGGGAGATTTCATTCTGTCCTCCCTGTATTTCGCCAAAAACGACGAGTCGCTGATCCTGGAGGCCTTTCGGGCGCTGGTCAACAAGGGCATCTCGGGCTTTGCCATCAAAACGGTGTACTACTTCACCATCCCCGACAAGCTGCAGCAGCTGGCGGACGCCGCCGGCGTGCCGGTGTTCACCTTTCACTCCACCTATATGGAGGACATCATCATCGCGGTCAACGAGCTGATGAAGGAAAAGGACCGCCAGGCCGCCCAGGCGGAGCTGCTGGGGCACCTGCTGCGGGAGCCTCTTACGGAAAGCCAGGTCAGCGCCCTTTCCCACAGGCTGGACGACCGGATGCTGCCCTGGTGCGCGGCGGCCTTCGCCACCTTCCGGGACAAGGCGGGGCGGGCGCCGCTGCCCACCCGGCAGACCACCCGCTGGGTCCCCATGGATGAGAGCGGCTTTCACTACGCCATGTTCATCTACCGGGGCGGCGCACTTCTGCTGCTCACCACCCCTCAGCCCCTGGACGAGGGGCGCTGCCGCGCCCTGCTGCTGAGCAAGCTGGAGGCCCTCCGCCTGCCCCCGGAGGCCTGCCGGGTGGGCTTCAGCCGCACGGTGGCCACCCGCCGGCAGCTGGACGCCTGCGTCAGCCAGGCCCTGCAGGCCAACCGGATGTGCCGCCTGTGGCAGCGGGATTGGGTGGACTACGGCCAGCTTGGCCTGTACCGGTACCTCCTGCCCCTGCTGGACGCCCCCGGCTGCCGGGAGGAGTGCCGCCGCCAGCTGGCGGAAGTGCGGGCCTATGACCAAGAGCACGGCACCGCCCTGCTGGACACCCTGACCGCCTTCGTCCGGTGCGGCGGAGATGTGAACGAGACCGCCCGGGCGCTGTACCAGCATCCCAACACCGTCCGCTACCGGGTGAAAACGGTGCGCAGGCTGTGGGACGACCCGCCGGAGTTTGACCAGCAGGCCTTCCTCTGCGTCCAGCTGGAGCAGCTTGCCGGAGAACTGGAACCGTGACGGTCTTTTTGCGGCAACACAAAAGCCCGGCAGCAAGCTGCCGGGCTTTTGCGGAAAAATGAGGGGAGAAAGGATCGCCGCCCGCCGTTGGTACCCGGCGGACAGCTTTACGAAAAGAACATCCGCTTGTTTCTTTCGCGGTTTTATCATAGCGCATTCCGCCGCCCCATTGGTGAACGAAAAACAACGAAACTGAAAACATTTTGTCAACAGCTGTTTTTTCCGTTTTCGGAATCTTTTTCGGAGCGGTCTCCGGCCTCCTGTGCGTTTTGGCAAAAAAATCATCCTTTTTCGCGCCTTTGTCCCCTTGGTTTTGTGGAACATGGTATCTTGTTTTTTATCGAAACACATGATATATTTTACTTGACAATCATTTCATTCACTTCTGCAACTGACGGAAATTGTGGAGCACCACAAGGGAACAGGAGTGACACCGCACCATTGCCGACCGTCTGGGCAGTCCTGTTCTTGAGCCAAGGGATAGGACTGTCCTTTTTTGTTTCCGACCCTACACCATCATAAACAGGAGGCCAGCATGAAAAAAATCGCCATCATCATGGGCAGCGACAGCGATCTTCCCGTTCTGGAGGGCGCTATCCGCACTCTGGACCAGTTCGGCGTTCCCTGCGAGGTCCGGGTGCTTTCAGCCCACCGCACCCCCGCGGAAGCCGCCGCCTTCGCCCGCTCCGCCCGGGAAAACGGCTTCGGCGCCATCATCGCCGCCGCGGGCAAGGCAGCCCACTTGGCCGGCGCCATGGCCGCCGGCACCACCCTTCCCGTCATCGGGATCCCTGTCAAATCCAGTACGTTGGACGGCATTGACGCCCTCCTGTCTACCGTACAGATGCCCTCCGGAATGCCCGTGGCCACGGTAGCCATCGACGGTGCGGTCAATGCCGCCTTGCTTTCCGTTCAGATCCTGGCGGTGGAGGACCCCGCCCTGGCGGAAAAGCTGGAGGCATACCGGGCGGAAGCCGGCAGAAAAGTCCTGGAAAAAGATCAAAAAATCTCAAAACAGTACAGCACTGTAGGAGGCAGCAGATAACATGGAAAAGAAAGAACAGCTTTATGAAGGCAAGGCCAAAAAGGTCTATGCCACCGAGGACCCCGAGCGCTACATCGTCTCTTATAAGGATGACGCCACCGCCTTCAACGGCCTGAAAAAGGGTACCATCGTTGGCAAGGGCGCCATCAACAACCGGATGACCAACTTCCTGATGAAGCAGCTGGAGGAGGCCGGCATCCCCACCCATTTTGTAGAGGAACTCAACGACCGGGAGACCGTGGTGAAAAAGGTGCAGATCGTCCCCCTGGAGGTCATCATCCGCAACATCTCCGCCGGCTCCTTTGCCAAACGCTACGGTGTGGAGGAGGGCATCGTCTTTTCCAGCCCCACCATTGAGTTCTCCTATAAAAACGACGAGCTGGGCGACCCCCTGCTGAACAGCTATCACGCCCTGGCCCTGGGTCTGGCCACCCAGGCAGAGATCGACCGCATCAAGGAGCTGTCCTTTGCGGTGAATGATTTCCTGAAGGCCTTTATGAAGGCGCACAACGTGGACCTGGTGGACTTCAAGATGGAGTTCGGCCGCCTGTCCGACGGCACCATCGTCCTGGCGGACGAAATCTCTCCCGACACCTGCCGTTTCTGGGACAGCACCACCCACGAAAAGCTGGACAAGGACCGCTTCCGCCGTGACCTGGGCAATGTGGAGGACGCTTATCAGGAAATGATGCGCCGCATCCTGGGCGAATAAGGAAGGGAGCATCTATGGGCGGTTTTTTTGGCGTCGTCAGCAAGCACGACGCGATCTCCGATGTTTTCTTCGGCACGGACTATCATTCCCATCTCGGCACCCGCCGGGGCGGTATGGCGGCCTATGACCCCCAGATCGGCCTGCAGCGGGAGATCCACAACATCCAGAACGCGCCCTTCCGCACCAAGTTTGAGCATATTTTCCAGGATATGCAGGGCACCTCTGCCATCGGCTGCATCAGCGACACCGACCCCCAGCCTCTGCTGATCCGTTCCAACCTGGGAACCTATGCCATTTCCATCATCGGCCGCATCAACAACGCCGAGGCGCTCATCGAACAGTACCTCACCTTCAGCGGCGGACACTTTGACGCCATGACCGGCGGAAAGGTGAACAACACCGAGCTGGTGGCCGCCATGATCAACCAGAAAAGCTCCTTTGCCGCAGGCATCGAATTCGCCCAGAGCGCCATCGAGGGCACCTGCTCCATTCTGATCCTCCGGGACAACGGCAGCCTGATCGCCGCCCGGGACCGGCTGGGCCGCATCCCCGTGCTCATCGCCAGGGGCGAGGAGAGCCACTGCGTCTCCTTTGAATCCTTTGCCTATCAGAAGCTGGGCTATGAGCTGGACCGGGAGCTTGGCCCCGGCGAGATCGTGGAGGTCACCGCAGAGGGCACCACACAGCTGAAGCCCCCCCAGAAGGAAATGAAGGTCTGCGCCTTTTTGTGGACCTATTTCGGCTACCCCACCGCCACCTATGAAGGAGTCAACGTGGAGGTCATGCGCTGCCGCAACGGCGAGATCCTGGCCCGCAACGACCAGGAGAACGGCTTTACCGACCACGTGGACTATGTGGGCGGCGTGCCCGATTCCGGCACGCCCCACGCCATCGGCTACGCCAACAACAGCCACGTGCCCTTTGCCCGGCCCTACATCAAATACACCCCCACCTGGTCCCGCTCCTTCATCCCCACCCGCCAGTCCGAGCGCAACAAGGTGGCCAAGATGAAGCAGATCGCCGTCCATGACCTGATCCAGGACAAGGACCTGCTCTTTGTGGACGATTCCATCGTCCGGGGCACCCAGCTGCAGGAGACGGTGGACTTTCTCTACAGCAACGGCGCGAAGTCCGTTCATATGCGCTCCGCCTGCCCGCCCATCATGTACGGCTGCAAATATCTGAACTTTTCCCGCTCGGTGTCCGACATGGAGCTGATCTCCCGGCGCACCATCGTGGAGCTGGAGGGGGAGGAAGGCCTGAACCATCTGGATGAGTATGCGGACAGCAGCTCTGAGCGGGGCAAGGCCATGCGCAAGGCCATCGCCGAAAAGTTCCATTTCTCCTCTCTGGACTTTCAGACGCTGGAGGGCGTCATCGAGGCCATCGGCCTGGACCCCTGCAAGCTGTGCACCTATTGCTGGAACGGCCAGGGCTGAGTCCGGCCGGCGCCGTTTCCGCCTGCGCACCCACCTGCAAGCCTGATTAAAGAAAATTAAAATGGAGGATCCGACTATGAGTCTGTCCAAGTCCGAAAGCTACGCCAGCGCCGGCGTAGACATCACCGCCGGCTACAAGGGCGTCCAGCTGATGAAGCCCTTTGTGGCCCGCACCATGACCCCCGGCGTCTGCTCTGATGTGGGCGGCTTCGGCGGCCTGTTCGCCCCCGACCTTTCCGGCATGACCGAGCCGGTGCTGGTTTCCGGCACGGACGGCGTGGGCACCAAGCAGCGCATCGCCCAGCTGCTGGACAAGCACGACACCGTGGGCATCGACTGTGTGGCCATGTGCGTCAACGACATCATCTGCTGCGGCGCAAAGCCCCTGTTTTTCCTGGATTACATCGCCATCGGCAAAAATATCCCCGAAAAAGTGGCCACCCTGGTCTCCGGCGTGGCCGAGGGCTGCGTCCAGGCGGGCTGCGCCCTCATCGGCGGCGAGACCGCCGAGCACCCCGGCACCATGGCCGCCGACGACTATGACCTGGCGGGCTTCGCCGTGGGCATTGTGGACAAGCCCAAGGTGCTGGACAACAAGACCATGCAGGTGGGCGACATTGTCATCGCCCTGCCCTCCACCGGCGTCCATTCCAACGGCTTCTCCCTGGTGCGCAAGGTCTTTGACGTGGAAAAGGCCGACCTGCACCGCTATGTGCCCGAGCTGGGCAAGACCCTGGGCGAGGCCCTGCTGACCCCCACCCGCATCTATGTGAAGCAGGTTCTGGCGCTGATGGAGCAGGTGGAGGTCCGGGGTGTGTCCCACATCACCGGCGGCGGCTTCTATGAAAACATCCCCCGCTCCATTCCCGACGGCCTGTGCGCCCGCATCCGCAAGAGCGACGTCCGGGTGCTGCCCATCTTCAAGCTGCTGCAGGAGACCGGCGGCATCCCTGAGCGGGATATGTACAACACCTTCAACATGGGCGTGGGCATGAGCCTGGTGGTCCCCGCCGCCCAGGCCGAAAAGGCCCTGGCCGTTCTGAAGGAACAGGGCGAGGACGCCTACGTCATCGGCGAGATCGTGGCCGGCGGCGAAAAGATCGAACTGCTGTGATCCGGCGGTTCATCGACGGCGTGGCCGCGGGCGTGCTCATCGCCATCGGCGGCTGCGTGTATCTGGCCTGCGACAGCAAATATGTGGGCGCGGCGCTGTTTTCCGTGGCGCTGCTGTCCATCTGCTTCAAAGGCTATTCCCTGTTCACCGGCAAGGTGGGCTATCTGGTGAACGACCACAGCCGGAACGCCTGGAGCGTCCTGCTGCTGGGCCTGCTGGGCAACGCCGCGGCCACCTGCGGCCTCGGGCTGCTCATCCACGCAGCCATGCCCCATCTGGGGCAGGCGGCCCTGGCCATCTGCACCGCCAAGCTGGAGCAGACCCTGCTGGGCACCGCGGTGCGCTCCGTCCTGTGCGGCGCGCTGATGTACCTGGCGGTGAGCATCTACAAGGAAAAAAACACCATCGCCGGCATTCTGTTCTGCGTGCCGGTGTTCATTCTCAGCGGCTTTGAGCATTCCATCGCCAATATGTTCTATTTCGGCGCCTCCGGCATGGTGTCCTTCCGGGCCTTCCGGTACATCTGTGTGGTCATCGTGGGCAACGCCCTGGGCGGAATGCTGTTTCCCCTGCTGGACAACCTTGGAAAAAAGAAGGAGGCGCCCCATGTCTGACAAGATCCGCATCGCGGTGCTGGTGTCCGGCGGCGGCACCAATCTCCAGGCCCTCATCGACGCCCAGGCCGCCGGCGTCATCACCAGCGGAGAGATCGCGCTGGTGGTGTCCAACAAAAGCGGCGTTTACGCCCTGGAACGGGCCGCCCGGGCGGGCATCCCCGCTGAGACCGTCACACGGAAGGCCAGCGGCGGCACCCAGGAGGGCTTTGAGCAGGCGCTGCTGGCCGTGCTGGAGCGGCACCGCATCGACCTGGTGGTGCTGGCGGGCTTTTTGTCCATCCTCAGCGCCGGTTTTATCCGGAAATATGAAAACCGCATCATCAACGTCCACCCCTCCCTGATCCCGTCCTTCTGCGGCAAGGGCTATTACGGGCTGAAGGTCCACGAGGCCGCCCTGGCCTACGGCGTGAAGGTCACCGGCGCCACCGTGCACCTGGTGAATGAGATCCCCGACGGCGGCAGGATCCTGCTGCAGAAGGCGGTGGACATCCTGCCCGGCGACACCGCCGAGACCCTGCAGAAGCGGGTCATGGAGCAGGCCGAATGGAAGCTTTTGCCCCGGGCCACAGAGCTGGTGGCACATCAACTGTTGGAGGAGAAAACACATGACTGACCTGTTTGCTTATCTGCGGGAGCGGCCCTATCCCGGCCGGGGCATCCTGCTGGGGAACCTGCCCGACGGCCGGGCTTTGTGCGCCTATTTCATCATGGGCCGCAGCGAAAACAGCCGCAACCGCGTCTTTGAACAGACCGGGGACGGCATCCGCACCAAAGCCTTTGATGAGAGCAAAATGGTGGACCCCTCTCTCATCATTTATCATCCTGTCCGCCGGGTGGGCGATAAACTGGTGGTCACCAACGGCGACCAGACCGACACCGTCCGGGACTTTTTGGAGGCCGGCAAGACCGCTGAAGCCGCTCTGCGCACCCGGGAATTTGAGCCGGACGGTCCCAACTGGACCCCCCGGGTATCCGGCGTGGTCTATCCCTGCGGCGGTTACCAGCTTTCCATCCTGAAGAGTGCCGACCCCGAGGGCAGCGCCTGCACCCGCAATTTCTTTGAATACGCCCCCAAAAACGGCGTGGGCCGGTTCATCAGCACCTACGAGGGCTTCGGTTCTCCCCTGCCCTCCTTCCACGGCGAGCCGGTGGAGGTGTCCCTTCCCGGCCTGACCGCCCGGGAATACGCGGACAGCCTCTGGGCCGCCCTCAATGCCGACAACAAGGTCTCCCTCTATGTGAAGCTGGGGGACGAGACCGTCATCATCAACAAACACCAGGAGGCCTGAACGATCATGAACGAACTGGAACTGAAATACGGCTGCAACCCCAACCAGAAGCCCTCCCGCATCTTCATGAAGGACGGCAGCGACCTGCCCATCACCGTGCTGTCCGGCAAGCCAGGCTACATCAATTTTCTGGACGCCTTCAACGCCTGGCAGCTGGTAAAGGAGCTGAAGGAGGCCACCGGCCTGCCCGCCGCCGCCTCCTTCAAGCACGTTTCCCCCGCCGGCGCCGCCGTGGGCCTGCCCCTGAGCGACACCGACCGGAAGATCTACTTCGTCAAGCCCGACGCGGAGCTGTCCCCCATCGCCTGCGCCTATATCCGCGCCCGGGGCGCCGACCGCCTGTGCTCCTTCGGCGACTGGGCCGCCCTGAGCGACACCTGTGATGCCGCCACCGCCGCCTATCTGAAAAACGAGGTCTCCGACGGCGTCATCGCCCCCGGCTACACCCCCGAGGCGCTGGAGATCCTGTCCGCCAAAAAAGGCGGCAAGTACAACGTGGTCAGCATCGACCCCGGCTACCGTCCCGATCCGGTGGAGCGCAAGGATGTGTACGGCATCACCTTTGAGCAGGGCCGCAACGAGCTGAAGATCGACCGGGATATGCTCACCAACCTGGTGACCAAAAACAAGGAGCTGCCCGAAAGTGCCAAGATCGACCTGATGGTGGCCCTCATCACCCTGAAATACACCCAGTCCAACTCGGTCTGCTATGTCAAGGACGGCCAGGCCATCGGCGTGGGCGCCGGCCAGCAGAGCCGCATCCACTGCACCCGCCTGGCGGGCAGCAAGGCTGACACCTGGTATCTGCGCCAGTGCCCCAAGGTGCTGGGCCTGCAGTTTGTAAAGGGCATCAAGCGCCCCGACCGGGACAACGCCATCGACATCTACATCTCCGACGAGTATGAGGACATCCTGGCGGAGGGCACCTGGCAGCAGTACTTCGCCGTCAAGCCCGAGCCGCTGACCCGGGAGGAAAAGAAAGCCTGGCTGGCCACCCAGACCGGCGTATCCCTGGGCTCCGACGCCTTCTTCCCCTTCGGCGACAACGTGGAGCGCGCCCGGAAGTCCGGCGTGTGCTACATCGCCCAGCCCGGCGGCAGCGTGCGGGATGACAATGTCATCGAGACCGCCGACAAATACAACATCGCCATGTGCTTCACCGGCGCGCGGCTGTTCCATCATTGATCCCAAAAGGGCCGATGCATCATCGGCCCTCTTCCCCTTTCTATACCACTCAAAGGAAAGAAGGAATTTTCATGAATTTGCTCGTTGTGGGCGGCGGCGGCCGTGAGCACGCCATCATCCAGAGCCTGAAAAAGAATCCCTCCGTCACCAAAATATACGCCCTGCCCGGCAACGGCGGCATCGCCGCCGACGCCGAGTGCGCCGGCATCGCCGCCACGGACATCGGCGGCATCGTGAACTTCGCCAAAACCCATGACATCGGCTTTGCCGTGGTGGCTCCCGACGACCCCCTGGTGCTGGGCTGTGCCGATGAGCTGGAACAGCTGGGCATCCCCGTGTTCGGCCCCCGGAAAAACGCCGCCATCATCGAGGGCAGCAAGGTGTTTTCCAAGCGGCTGATGCAGAAATACAGCATCCCCACCGCCGCCTACGCGGTGTTCACCGACCTGAAAGAGGCGCTGTCGTACATCGAGGACGCGCCCATTCCCACGGTCATCAAGGCCGACGGCCTGGCCCTGGGCAAGGGCGTCATCATCGCCCAGACCCGCCAGGAGGCCAAAAATGCCCTGCGCTCCATGCTGGAGGACAAAATTTTCGGTGAAAGCGGCAGCCGGGTCATCATCGAGGAGTTTCTCACCGGCCCCGAGGTGTCCGTCCTGTCCTTTACCGACGGCGAGACCGTGGTGCCCATGATCTCTTCCATGGACCACAAGCGGGCAAAGGACGGCGACCAGGGCCTGAACACCGGCGGCATGGGCACCATCGCTCCCAACCCCTATTACACCGCGGAGGTGGCCCGGGAATGCATGGAAACCATCTTCCTGCCCACCATCCGCGCCATGAAGGCCGAAGGCCGCCCCTTCCGGGGCTGCCTGTACTTCGGTCTGATGCTCACCCCCGACGGCCCCAAGGTCATTGAGTACAACTGCCGCTTCGGCGATCCGGAGACCCAGGTGGTGCTGCCCCTGCTGGAGACCGACCTGCTGACCATCATGCAGGCGGTGGCCGCCGGAAAGCTGTCTCAGGTGGACGTGAAGTGGAAGGACGCCAGCGCCGCCTGCGTGGTAATGGCCTCCGACGGCTACCCCACCCATTATGAAAAAGGCTTCCCCATCACACTGCCGGAGCTGGGCGCCGATGAACACATCTTCATCGCCGGCGCGAAGCTGCAGGAGGGCACGCTGGTGACCTCCGGCGGACGGGTGCTGGGCGCCGTTTCTGTAAAATCCTCTCTGAAGGAAGCCGTGGACGGCGCTTACGCCCTGGCAGAGCGCATCCGGTTCGGCAACGCATATTACCGCCGTGACATTGGCCAGCGGGCGCTGGCCGCCAAGGAGGAACAATAAGCATGGTTTACCGTATTTTTGTCGAGAAAAAGCCCGGCCTGGCCCCCGAAGCCGCCGGCCTGCTGGCGGACTGCCGCACCTTTTTGGGCCTGACCGCCCTGGAACAGGTGCGCATCCTGAACCGCTATGATGTAGAGGGCATCGAGGAAGCCCTGTTCAACGCTTCCAGGACCACTGTGTTTTCCGAGCCCCAGCTGGACGACATCTGCGACCGGCCCGACCTGTCCGGCGCCCGGGCGGTCTTTGCCGTGGAACCCCTGCCCGGCCAGTTTGACCAGCGGGCCGACTCCGCCGCCCAGTGCATCCAGCTCCAGAGCCAGGGCGAGCGCCCTGTTGTCCGCTCCGCCAAGGTCTATGCCCTGTACGGCGACCTGACCGCGGAGGACATCGCCGCCGTCAAGAAGTATGTCATCAACGCCGTGGAGTCCCGGGAGGCGTCTCTGGACAAACCCGAGACCCTGGCCGTGGAATATGCCCGGCCCGAGACCGTGGAAACGGTGGCGGGCTTCACCGCCCTGGACGAGGCCGGCCTGCGGGCGCTGCTGGAGCAGCTGGGCCTGGCCATGGACGTCTACGACCTGCAGTTTTTGCAGAATTACTTCCGGGACGAGGAAAAGCGGGACCCCACCATCACCGAGATCCGCATCGTGGACACCTATTGGTCTGACCACTGCCGTCACACCACCTTCTCCACCCACATTGACAACGTGAAGATCGACGATCCCGCCGTCCAGAAGGCCTATGACCGCTATCTGGCCGCCCGTGTGGAGGTCTATGGCGAAGAAAAGGCCGCCAAGCGTCCTCAGACCCTTATGGACATCGCCACCATCGGCGCCAAGACCCTGAAAAAGCGCGGCCTGCTGCCTGAGCTGGACGAGAGCGAGGAGATCAACGCCTGCTCCATCCATGTGACCGCCGATGTCAACGGCGAGGCCCAGGACTGGCTGCTGATGTTCAAGAACGAGACCCACAACCATCCCACCGAGATCGAGCCCTTCGGCGGCGCGGCCACCTGCATCGGCGGCTGCATCCGCGATCCCCTGTCCGGCCGGGCCTATGTCCACCAGGCCATGCGGGTCACCGGCGGCGGCGACCCCAGAAAGTCCCTGGCCGACACGCTGCCCGGCAAGCTGCCCCAGCGCAAGCTGGCCACCACCGCCGCGGCCGGCTATTCCTCCTACGGCAACCAAATCGGCCTGGCCACCGGCCACGTGGCCGAGGTCTACCACGAGGGCTATATCGCCAAGCGTCTGGAGTGCGGCGCCGTGGTGGCTGCCGCCCCCGCTTACAATGTCCGCCGGGAGCGCCCCGCGCCGGGTGATGTGGTCATTTTGCTGGGCGGCCGCACCGGCCGGGACGGCATCGGCGGCGCCACCGGCTCCTCCAAGAGCCACAACGCCAAGTCCCTGACCACCATGGCCTCTGAGGTGCAGAAGGGCAACGCCCCCGAGGAGCGCAAGATCCAGCGGCTGTTCCGCAACGGCGAGGTCACCCGCCTCATCAAGCGCTGCAACGACTTCGGCGCCGGCGGCGTATCCGTGGCCATCGGCGAGCTGGCCGCCGGCCTGCAGATCGACCTGGACGCCGTCCGCAAGAAATACGACGGTCTGGACGGCACCGAACTGGCCATCTCCGAATCTCAGGAGCGCATGGCCGTTGTGGTGGCCGCCGAGGATGCCGACCGGTTCATCGCCGCGGCCCAGGCGGAAAACCTGGAGGCCTACCGGGTGGCAGTGGTCACGGAGCAGGAGCGCATGGTCATCCGCTGGAAGGGCAACACCATCGCCGACCTGAGCCGCGCCTTCCTGGACACCAACGGCGCTGTCAAGCACACCTGCGTGGAAGTGACCGAAAAAGACCTGGCCCCCCTGGCCAAGCCTCTGTACGGCTCTCTCCGGGAAATGGCCGGCGCTCTCAAGACCGCCAGCCGCCGGGGCCTGGTGGAGCGCTTTGACGGCTCCATCGGCGTGGGCAGCGTGCTGATGCCTTTCGGCGGCCGGACCCAGAAGACCCCCGCCCAGGCCATGGCCGCCAAGCTGCCCATGCTGCCCGGACAGGAGACCGATCAGGCCAGCGTGATGGCCTGGGGTCTGGACCCCGATCACATGATGATCGACCCCTATACCGGCGCTTATGCCGCCGTTTACACCTCCATGGCCAAGCTGGTGGCCGCCGGCGCCGATTACCGGCTGGCTTATCTGACCCTGCAGGAGTTCTTTGAAAAGCTGAAAAACGAGCCCGCCCGCTGGGGCAAGCCCTTTGCCGCCCTGCTGGGCGCCATGGACGCCCAGATGGAGCTGGGCGCCGCCGCCATCGGCGGTAAAGACTCCATGTCCGGCACCTTCCTGGACAGGGACGTTCCCCCCACGCTGATCTCCTTTGCCATCGCCCCCATCAAGGCCGGAGAGGTTCTGTCTCCCGAGTTCAAGGAGGCCGGACATCCGGTCTACGTCTTCGGCGCCGCGGATGAAAGCGCCGAAAGCCTGAAAAAGACCTGGGAGGCCTTCCACGGGCTGTGCCTGGAGGGCAAGGTCCGGGCCGCCTGGGCCGTGGAAAACGGCATCGGCGAAGCGGTTATGAAGATGTCCTTCGGCAACAGCATCGGCTTCGAGGCCGAGGTGGACTTCGACCAGTGGCACGACGCCGGCCTGTACGGCTTTATCGTGGCCGAACTGACGGAGGAGACCTGCGTTCCCGGCTCCATGCTGCTGGGCCGCACCACCGCCGAGCCGGTGATCGACCTGGGCAGCGATTCCGCCTCCATCGCCGAGCTGCTGGCCCTCAACGAGGGAACGCTGTCCGGCGTTTATCCCACCGACGCGCCCGCCCTGGGCGACACCCCGGTGTTTACCTATGACAAGGGCTGCACCGCGGCCCCTGCCGTCAAGGCGGCAAAGCCCAAAGTGCTCATCCCGGTGTTCCCCGGCACCAACTGCGAATACGACTCCGCCCGTGCCGTCATGGCCGCCGGGCTGGAGGCCGACATCGCCGTCATCCGCAACCTCACCGCCGACGATGTGGCCCGCAGCGTGGAGCTGGTAGCCAAAAAGATCGGCGAAAGCCAGATCATCTTCATCCCCGGCGGCTTTTCCGGCGGCGACGAGCCTGACGGCTCCGCCAAGTTCATCACCGCCTTCTTCCGCAACCCTGCCATCCGGGAGCAGGTCACCGCTCTGCTGGAGCAGCGGGACGGCCTGATGCTGGGCATCTGCAACGGCTTCCAGGCCCTTATCAAGCTGGGTCTGGTGCCCTTCGGAAAGATCATCGACACCGACGACACCTGCCCCACCCTGAGCTACAACGTCATCGGCCGCCACCAGTCCAAGATGGTGCGCGTCCGGGTGGCCACCAACAAATCTCCCTGGTTGGCGGAGACCCGCCCCGGCAGCATCTACACCGTGCCCATCTCCCACGGCGAGGGACGCTTCCTGTGCTCTGACGCCCTGGTGAAGCAGCTGGCGGAAAACGGCCAGATCGCCACCCAGTATGTGGACCTGGCGGGCCGTGTCACCATGGAGACCGAGTTCAACCCCAACGGCTCCGTGTGCGCCATCGAGGGCATCACTTCTCCCGATGGGCGGGTCCTGGGCAAGATGGGCCATGCCGAGCGCATCGGCAAGGACCTGTACCGCAACGTGCCCGGCGATTATGACATGGGCCTGTTCCGGTCCGCCGCGAAATATTTCAAATAAGAGGGCGCACACATGGCGATCATTTTAGACGGCAAGGCGCTTGCCAAGAAGATCAAGGGCCAGGTGGCGGCACAGGCCGCCGCCCTGCCCCGCCGCCCCGGCTTGGCGGTGCTCCTGGTGGGGGAAAACCCCGCCTCCCAGGTCTATGTCCGTGGCAAGGAAAAGGACTGTGACGAGTGCGGCATCCTGAACCTGGGATGCCGCCTGCCCGCCGAAACCACCCAGGAGGAGCTGCTGGCCCGCATCGAGCGGCTGAACGCTGACCCCGCCGTGGACGGCATTCTGGTGCAGCTGCCCCTGCCCGGCCATATCGACGAGGGGACCGTTCTCCGGGCCATTGACCCATCCAAGGACGTGGATTGCTTCCATCCCCGGAATGTGGGCGAAATGATGGTGGGCGACCCGGTCTGCTGGCCCTGCACCCCCTTCGGCGTCATGGAGCTGCTGCGGGAATACGGCATTTTCCCGGCGGGCAGGCACTGTGTGGTGCTGGGGCGCTCCAACATCGTGGGCAAGCCCATGGCGCTGCTGCTGCTCCGGGACAACGGCACGGTGACCGTGTGCCATTCCCGCACCCCCGACCTGAAGGAACAGTGCCTCCAGGCGGACATCCTGGTGTCCGCCGTCGGGCGGACCGGTCTGGTCACCGCCGATATGGTGAAAGAGGGCGCGGTGGTTGTGGACGTGGCCATGAACCGGAACGCCGACGGCAAGCTGTGCGGCGACGTGGATTATGCCACCGTCAGTGAAAAAGCCTCTTACATCACCCCCGTTCCCGGCGGCGTCGGACCTATGACCCGCGCCATCCTGATGCGCAACGTGCTGGCCGCGGCAAAGGCGCACCAGAAGCAGCCCTGACCGGCACTTTTCCCAGCTTATCAATGCAAAGCCCCGGAGTGACCATGTCCTCCGGGGCTTGTTTCGTTTTGATATTGGATTTCCGGGGGCTTCGGCCTTTTGGCCAGGGCGGCAGATCCGCACACAGTTTTTTTGAGGATGGCATCCGCCCCTGTCACTTCATGGCCTGCGCCATTTCCGCCCCGGTTTCCGCAGCCGTCCACTTGCCAGACACCTGGGATTTCATGGACGGGGCATATGCCATATCCTTGCAAGAGGCAATCGCTGTGCTTCCAGAAAGGTCCTATTTGTCTCTCCTAACCGCTTTTTGCCCGGTTCCGGCCACAGAAGCACCGGCACGCCGGGCGGGGTTTTGCGGCGCGTTTACCACTTGGCGTTGCCGAACAGGCCCCGGGCGATGCGCTTGCCCAGCTCCCGGCCCACAGTATTGGCCGCCGAATTGATGGTCTTTTCCAGCGGGCTCTGGCGGCTGGAGGTCCTGCGGGGCGCGGGGCGGCGGGACTGGGCCAGCTTGCGCTCCCATTCCTGCTCCCGGCGCTGCTGCTCCTTTTCCCAGGCAAGCCGCCGGGCCTCGGCCTCCGCCTGGGCCTGCTGGTCGGCCCGCAGCTCCTCCAGCATCTCAAAGGCGGACTTCCGGTCCTCCTCCTGCTCATACTTGCCGTACAGGGGGCTTTCCAGGATCACCCGCCTGCAGGTCTGCTGGTCGGTCATGTCCATGGCGCTGTGGGGCGGCAGAATACCGGCCTTTTGCACCATGGAGGGCACGCCCTTGGCGTCCAGCACGGACACCAGCGCCTCACCGGTGCCGATGGCCTGCAGCGCCTCCTCGGTGTCAAAGGCGGGATTTGCCCGGAAGGACCGGGCGGCGGCCCGGAGATTCTTTTGGTCGTTGGGCGTATAGGCCCGCAGGCCGTGCTGCACCCGGTTGCCGATCTGGCTGAGCACCACATCGGGCAAGTCGGTGGGCTGCTGAGAGATGAACCACACCGACACGCCTTTGGAGCGGATCAGCCGCACCACCTGCTCCACCTGCTGCAGAAGGGCCTTGGGCGCATCCTTGAACAGCAGGTGCGCCTCATCAAAGAAGAACGCCAGCTTGGGCTTGTCCAGGTCACCCGCCTCGGGCAGCAGCTCATACAGCTCGGTGAGCATCCACAGCATAAAAGTGGCATACAGCAGCGGGTGGAGGAACAGCTCCCGGCACTCCAGAATGTTCATGACGCCCCGGCCGTCCCCGTCCCAGTCTATCCAGTCGGAAAGATCCAGGTCCGGCTCTCCGAAAAACAGCTCGCCGCCCTCGTCCTCCAGCTTGAGCAGCGCCCGCTGGATGGCGCCCACCGTCTGATGCGAGATGTTGCCGTAGGTCAGCTTGTACTCCTTGGCGTTGTCGCCCACATACTGGGTCATGGCCCGCAGGTCCTTCAGGTCCAGCAGCAGCAGGCCGTTGTCGTCCGCAATGCGGAAGATGATCCGCAGCACCCCGCTCTGGGTGTCGTTGAGGTCCAACAGGCGGGCCAGCAGCTCCGGCCCCATCTGGCTGATGGTGGTGCGGACGGGATGGCCCAGCTTTCCGTACACATCAAAAAAGCGCACGGGATAGCTCCGGTAAGGGAAATCCCCCAGGCCCATGCTGTCGATGGAGCGGCGGATGTGCTTGGTCTCTGTGCCGAGGCGGCACATACCGGTGAGGTCGCCCTTCACGTCGGCCAGAAACACCGGCACGCCCATGTCGCTGAAGGATTCGGCCAGCACCTTCAGGGTGACCGTCTTTCCGGTGCCGGTGGCGCCGGCGATGAGCCCGTGGCGGTTGGCCATGGCGGGTTCCAGATAAATGGGGGTCTCGCCGGTGGCGAGCCAGATCTTGTGCTCCTGGGGCAGATACATAAAAAGGCCTCCCTGCAAGTATACTTGTAAAATGATTGTATCATAACCTGCCCGGATGCACAATCCACAGTGCGCAAAACTTTCCCGGAAAAGGCCCGGACTTTTATTTTGAGGTATAAAAAAATCTTAATACTTTTTATTGCAATATACCTTGACAGGCGAAGTAATTTGATGTATGATACAGACACCATCAAGGAATGGAGGAACCCAAATGTCGCTGACATCCGATATCATCCGCGGTCATACGGAGACCATCATCCTGGCCCAGCTGCTGAAGCACGACAGCTACGGCTATGAGATCAACAAATCCATCCGTGACCGCACCGGCGGCGAATATGAAGCCAAGGAAGGCACCCTCTACACCGCCTTCCGGCGTCTGGAGCAGGCCGGGTACATCCGCTCCTACTGGGGCGATGAAAGCAGCGGTGCACGCCGCCGGTATTACGCCATCACCGAGGAAGGGCGTACCTTTTATGAAGAAAACACGGCCGAATGGCAGCGGGTCAAACACATCATCGACTGCCTGATCGCCAACGACATTGCTGAAGGAGGCAACTGAAACATGAACGAGCAACTGCGTGAACTGGTAAAAGAACGCCTCAGCGGCGCGGTCAACTGCCCCGCCAAGGACGACGTTATCGAAGAGATCACCGCGGACCTGACCGCGAAATACAACGACCTGCTGGCCCAGGGCCTGGAGTCCGAAGCCGCCTTTGAGCAGGTGCAGGCGGGCATCGGCGACCTGGGTGAGGTGGTGTCTTTTATCAACGAGGCCAACCGCCGCTCCGAGGAGGCCAGCAAAACCTCTGACAATCCCTTTGCCGGTCTGGACGACCTGATGCGCCAGATGGGCCGCAACCTGAAGAATCTGGAGCCCGACCTGCGGGAGGTGGCCAGCGACCTGAAGAGCGCCGCCGGACACATCACCACCGCCGCCAAGGGCCTGGCCCGTGAGTCCAAGGACCCGCTGAAGGAAATGGCCCACAATGTCAAAACCGGCCTCAAGACCACGCTGAAAAACATCTCCGTCAGCCTGGATGACAACAAGTACCGCTATGACTATACCGTGCCCGCCGCCGATCTCACCGGCGTGGAGGTCCAGACCTCTTCCGGCGATGTGACCTTCGGCGTGTCTCAGGATGACAACATCTACATCGTGGAGCTGTCCAAGACCGAGCTTTCCGAGGATAAGCTGGCCCGCATCCAGAGCCAGGACGGAGTGCTGTCCATCGCCCAGGGCCAGAAGTACAGCGCCGGATCCCTGTTGTTCAATTACGGTATGCTGTCCTCTGACTTTGAGATCTACCTGCCCCAGCGGGCATGGAACACCATCCGGGTGAACACCAGCAGCGGCGACGTGGAGCTGGAAAAGGGGCTGGAGGCCGCCAACCTGTGCCTGCACACCACCAGCGGCGACATTGAGTGTCCCGAGATCCAGTGCGGCATGGCCGAAATCGAGTCCGTCAGCGGCGATGTGGAGGTGTCCGGCTGCTGCTGCGAGCTGCGGATCCAGACGGTCTCCGGCGACTGCGCCTTCCGGGGGGCGGCCGACAAGCTGTCCGCCAAGTGCACCAGCGGCGACCAGCTGCTGCGGATGGAAAATGTGCCCGGCGCTCTGGACATCAGCACCGTCTCCGGCGACACCAAGCTGTATCTGCCCGACAACGACGGATTTGTCCTGCGGTACCAGCGCATCTCCGGCGAGGTGCGGTCCGACTTCAATCTGAAGACCTCGCTCAGCGACAAGAGCGGCACCGCCGTCTACCTGTCCGGCGCCGACCGGCACTACAGTATGCAGACCGTCTCCGGCGACCTGCGCATCTACCGCCGTTGACAGGCGGCAAGATCCTGCTATACTGAAAACAGGTATTCTGAAAAAAGGGGGAGCTTTTTATGAAAAAGAGGATCTATAAAAACCGGGAAAAGAAAATGCTGTGCGGCGTGTGCGCCGGCGTGGCCGAGTATTTCGACATCGACCCCACCATCGTCCGTGTGATCTGGGGCGTGGGCTGCTTCGCCTGGGGCGCCGCCCTGATCGCCTATATCGTCTGCGCCATCGTTTTTCCCGACAAAAGTGAAGTGTGACCGGCCCTGAAAGGGCCGCCAGAGCCACCCTATAGGCGCGCTCTTCACCGCGATAGAAAACACGGGCTGCCCCAAGGGCAGCCCGTGTTTTTCTATCATCTGCACATCCGGAGAGAGCGGAAGGCTTCAGCTTTCAAATTTACCTTTCAGAACGGCCTGTCCGTCCCAGACGGCCTCCCGGCCCTTGGCCATCACGTGACGCACCTGGTAATCTTCGCTCAGCACCAGAAGATCCGCGTCCGCGCCGGGGGCGACGGCGCCCTTTCGGCGGCTCTGTCCCAGCACCCGCGCGGGATTTTCCGTGAAGAAGCGCAAAGCGGTCTCCAGCGGCAGGCCCTCCCGGGACAGCATCCGACGCAGCTCCTGCAGCAGCGTCGCGCTGGTGGTGGTGCCCAGGCCGATGCACTCGCCCGTGCTGTCAAAGATGGGCTGGCTGCCGCCAGCGTCGCTGCTCATGGTGATCCGGCCGGGATCGGCGCCCTGGCGCAGAGCCGCGCACAGGACCGCGGCCGTTCCCGGTTCGTTTCCGGGCAGGTCGGCGGTAAAATCGATGGTCCCGCCCATCCGGTTAAAGCGCACGGCGTCGGCCACCAGTTCCGGTGAACGGCAGCAGTGGGTGGGCAGGAAGTTGCGGGGCGGCACATCCGAGTGCTCCAGCGCCCAGAACAGGTCCGCCATCCGCCGCGGGGAGCCGCCCATATGGATCACCACCAGGCCGGGCTTGCCCGCGAGCATACCGCCCACCCGGGCCTCAGAGCCGAGCCGAGCCAGCTCCTGGCCGGTGACCGCGGAACTTCTGTGGTCCGCCAGCGCCAGCTTGACACCGATGACCTTATCGATAAGGGTCATGTCCCGGGCCGCGTCCCCGGTGATGGTCTCCACGGGATAGCGGTAGTTTCCGGTGAGCATCCAGGTGGAGATGCCCTCCTCCTCCAGGGCGCGGCACTTTGCCAGCAGGTTTTCCAGACTGCGGGAGATACCGTCGGTGCCCCGCAGGCCCACAACAGACGTAACGCCGTTCCGGGTGAAATCGGTGAGCTGCAGTTCCGGCGTGCGGGAGGCCGGTCCCTGCTCTCCGCCTCCGCCGGTGACATGGACGTGCAGGTCGATCAGTCCCGGGCAGACGATGGCACCGCCCAGGTCCCGCACCTCGATCTCAGGCGCGCGTTCCCAGTCGCTCAGGTCTTCGCCCACCGCGGCGATCCGCCCGCCTTCCATCAGGATATCCCGCAGGCCCAGGTACGCGGGTGCGTAAACATTACAATTTTTCCAAAGTTTCAGCATAGAACCTCCTAAACCAGGATGGTTTTGTTTTGGCTCAGACTCACACAGAGCCTTTTTTCTCGTCATTGGTATCGGTAAAGATAAAGCTGCCGACCTCCCGTTCCTGGCTGAGGATCTCATCGAACCGGGCGCCCAGGCTGTGGGCGATACAGGAGGAAAGGATGTTGATAAAGCTGGCGGTGGCCGCCTGGGAATTGTAATAATAGCGCGCCGACGTCCGGCACAGGAAGACGCTGCTGTCCTCCACCGCGGCGGGGGATTCATTGCTGTCCGTAATGGTCATCATCCGCACCCCGCGGTAACGGCAAAAGTTCACCAGATTGACGATGGGCTGGTGATAGGGCGGGAAAGACAGCAGGATCACATAATCCCGCTTGCCCAAGCGGGCCAGCGCCGTCTGGACGGAATCGCTGTCGCCGATTTTATAGCTGCGGCTCTTGATGCGCAGGAAATTCAGACGGTAGGCCAGATATTCCGCGAACAGGAAAGAAGCATCATGGGCAAAGACGGCCACTTCATCCGCCTCCAGCAATCCCTGGGCGCAGGCGAACAGCTTTTCATGGTCCAGTCCGTTCATCATTTCCTGCAGGTTGTGCAGTTCATCCTGACAGACGGCAGACAGCATGACCTCCCGGTCATTCAGGTTGCGGTCCTCCTCCCGGGAGAGGAAGACCGGCGGCGCGGCCCGGCGCAGCTGCTGGCTGTTGTGCTGGCGCAGCACCTTTTTCAGCTCCACAAAGCTTTCCAGCCCCACGGCGTGGCACATTCGCAGAATGGAGACCTCCGAAGCACCCACCCGCTGGCTCAGCTCCCGCAGGGTCATGTAGGCCACTTCATCCGGCGCACTCATAATATAATCAGCAATGGCGCATTGCTTGTTGGTCAGTTTGTCTCTGTTTTCAAATAGTTCTTCCAAGGCTCCCACGGTCAGTCTCCTCCGCATGATCGGAATTGGACCCATCATTAAAGTATTTACTTTATTTTATCCAACAATGAACGCAAAATCAAGCCCCCGGCTTCAAAAAATATCTGTGAAAATGGCCAAATTTTCAATCATTTGTTTTACTATTCTTCACAAAACGCGTGAAAAGCAAAGTTTTTGCTTTACTTTCAAACGCGTTTGTGATAGCATATAGTAAACATTTTTAAGCTTGGCAAGTTGACAGAACCAACAGAAAAAGACACAAATAAAAAGGAGTGTTTTGTATGAAGAAAACCATCGCCTTGCTGTTGGCCGCTCTCATGCTGATGGGCGCTCTGGCCGGCTGCGGCCAGAAGGACCCCGCATCACCCGCCCCCAGTGGCGGCGACGTGGCCACGGGCCAGCCCGATCCCAACGCAACTTACCTGAAAGAGTACAAATCCACCTTCTCCTCCCCTATCACCTCCATGAACCCCTATACCACCAAGGGCACTTCTGACTATGTTTTTATTTCCAACCTGGTGGAGGGTCTGGTGGAGACCGACCGCTACGGCCGCGCGGTCCCCTGCCTGGCTGAAAGCTGGGAGCACAACGATGACTTCAGCGTCTGGACCTTTAAGCTGAAGCCCGACCTGTACTGGGTGGACCACACCGGCGCCAAGACCGAATACAAGGTCACCGCAGATGACTTTGTCAGCGGCCTCCGCTATGTGGCAGAGCCCAACCACTCCGCCAGCAGCTTCAGCACCATCCGCAGCGTCATCGCCGGCCTGTATGACTACTATTACCTGCTGGTGGACATCGACGACGGCACCGAGACCAGCATGACCCGCGAAGCCGCCGAGGCCACCTTCGACGAGACCGTGGGCGTCAAGGCTCTGGATGAGCTGACCGTGCAGTACACCCTGGACGGCTCCTTCCCCTATTTCCTGTCCTATGTGCAGCTGGACCTGCTGCTCCCCGTGAAGCAGGCCTTCCTGGACACCGTGGGCGAGGACTTCGGCATCGCCAAGGACAAGATGCTCTACAACGGTGGCTACTATATCTCCGACTGGGAGCTGGACAAGAAGGTCGTCCTGACCAAGAACTCCCATTACTGGGATTATGACAACCTGACCATCGACACCCTGAGCTGGGAGTTCGTCTCTGACGGTATCTCCCGTCTGGAAATGTTCGAGCGCGGCAACATCACTTCCACCTCCCTGTCCTCTGAAGAAGTGGCCAGCGTCCGCGGCTCTGAATGGGAGCAGTACGTGTACCTGTCCGAAAAGACCGTCACTACCTATTGGTATTCCTTCAACTTTGACACCAAGAACCCCGAGATGGCAGCCGCCGTGCAGAACGAAAACTTCCGCAAGGCCATCTTCACCGCCATTGACGCTGTGACCCTGTCCGCCATCTGGGAGCCCAACGATCCCGAGTTCTTCTGCCGCTTCACCCTGCTGCCCGAAAACTGCATGTTTGATGAAAACGGCAAGGACTACACCGACTACCCCGCCCTGGCCCCCTACAAGAACGTGGATCCTTTCAACGCGGAAACCGCCAAGGGCTATATGGCCGAGGCTGTCAAGGAGCTGTGCGAAGCCGACGGCGTTACCCTGAAGGGCGTCACCCCCGGCGCGGTGGATATGCTGCCTGTGACGGAGTTTACCGTGGACGGCAAGTTCCCCATCGACATCGTCTATTCCTCCGGCACCTCTGACAGCGAAATGAAGAAGGCCACTCTGGTGAAGCAGATGCTGGAGACCTATCTGGGCACCGAGTATATCAACGTGATCCTGGGCTATTCCACCAACAGCTTCAGCGCTGATGTCTACGACCTGGGCAACTGGGACCTGGTGGATGACAGCTATGGCTTCCGCTATGCGGACCCCTCCGCCAACCTGGACCGCTGCGTCAGCGACTATGACGTCACCACCAGCTACTACGACATCCCCGAGTATGATGCCATGATCGCCAAGGCCTCCTCGCTGTATGACATCAACGCCCGCTATGAGGCCTATTCCGAAGCGGAAGCCTGGCTGCTGGAGCACGCTTACCTGAAGCCCTACATGACCGGCGGCGGCTCCTACAACATGACCCGCATCGTGCCCTACACCGTGCCCGGCGGTTATTTCGGCATGGGCCGCCACAAGATGAAGGGCGCGCTCATCCGTGAGGAACCCATCACCGCCGCTGAGTTTGACGCGCTGACCCAGGCCTACAACAGCGAAAAGGCTGCTCTGGCCAACTGATCTGACAACACAAGCCATATAGAGGGGACGTTTTTAACGTCCCCTCTCGTGAAATGAGGTACCAAATGGGACGCTATCTGTTATCCAAGCTGGGTCAGGCCATCGTCACCATCATTCTCGTGATGCTGGTGGTCTTTACGCTGCTCCGGTTCATGCCCACGGCGGGCTATTTTACCAAAGAGCAGTGGAAAGACATGACGGATACCGAAAAGACCGCTTATCTCCGCAACATGGGCGTATTGGAGCCTATGCCGGTACAGCTCAAGAACTTCGTGGTCAACCTGTTCCACGGTGATCTGGGGCGGAGCATCACCCTTTACCCCAACTCCCCCATCAACGGTATTCTGGCGGAAAAGATCCCCTACTCCCTGCTGCTGAACATAATATCCTGGTTCATTTCCGCCGCCATCGGCCTGCCCCTGGGCGTAGCCATGGCCCGCAGCAAGGGCGGTCTGCCCGACAAGCTGGGCACGGTCTACGTGGTCATCATCCGGGCAGTCCCTTCCATCATCATCCACTTCTTTATCCAGGTGTTCTTTTCCAAATGGTTCGGCCTGCCTATGCTGTTCTATATGGAGGATCCCATCTCCTGGATCCTGCCCACCATCTCCATGTCCATCGGCAGCATCGCGGGCTACGGCGTCTGGCTGCGCCGGTACATCGTGGATGAGGAAAACAAGGAATACATCAAGTTCGCCCGTGTCAAGGGCCTTCCCCAGAAATACATCATGTGGCGGCACGTGTTCCGCAACGCCATCGTTCCCATCGCCATCAACATCCCTTCGGATTTTCTGATGATGCTGTCCGGCTCACTGGTCATTGAAAGTATGTACTCCATCCCCGGCACCGGCGGCCTGCTCATTAAATCCATCAAAGCCATGGACAACCCCATGGTGCAGGTTCTGGTGCTGGTATACGGCGCATTGTCCGTTTTCGGCGTATTCCTGGGCGATATCCTGGTCTCCTTTGTGGATCCCCGGATCAAGCTCGTGGACAGCAACGACTGAGGAGGTTTCACCATGGATACAAACAAGACCCCGGAGCTGGACCAGCTGCCTCAGGACCTGTTCACCCAGGCGGAATTCCACGAGGAACAGCTGGAAGACACCGGCTTTTCCAACTACTCCTACTGGCGCAGCACCATCCGCACCTTTTTCAAAAGCCACACCGTCAAGATCATCGTGGCCCTGGTGGCGCTGATGGCCGCCTATACCATCATCTATCCCATGGTCACCGACCTGGATCCCTACACCGTTTCCCTTTCCGCCCGGGACTGGAACCAGCCCCCTTCCGCTGAGCATTTGTTCGGCACCGACGGCGTGGGCCGGGATATCTGGGCCCGTGTCTGGTTCGGCACCCGCACCTCTCTGCTGCTGAGCATTGCCGTAGCCGTGTTTCAGGTGGGCCTGGGCGTCATCATCGGCGCTTTGTGGGGCTTTTACAGAAAGCTGGACACCGTGATGTTCGCCATCTACAACACCCTGACCAACGTTCCCAGTACCATTTACCTGGTGCTGATCGCCTACATCATGAAACCCAGCATCTTCACCATCATCATCGCGCTGGTGGCCACCGGCTGGATCAGCGAGGCCCGCTGGTTCCGCAGCCGCATCCTGGCCCTGCGTGAGGTGGACTACAACATCGCCTCCATCTGTCTGAAGACCCCCACCCGGCGGATCATCACCAAAAACGTCATCCCCCATCTGGTGAGCCTGATCATTATGGATGCCGCGCTGACCATCCCCTCCTCCATCGGCTCCGAGGTGTTCCTCAGCTATATCGGCGTGGGCCTGCCGGCGGATATCTGCACCCTGGGCAACCTGGTGAACCAGGGGCGCAGCGCCTTCCTGGTGTACCCCTTCCAGATGATCTGCCCCACGCTGATCCTCTGCTTTATCACCGTGTCCTTCTACATCATCGGCAACAAGTTCGCGGACGCGTCCGACCCGAAAAACCATCTGTAAGGTGAGGCGTCGACTATGAGAGAAAAGATTTTTGAAGCAAAAGACGTTGTCATCAAGTTCAATCTTCGCGGCAAGACCCTCACCGCCATCCGCGGGGCATCCATCGACCTGTACCAGGGCGAGACACTGGCCATCGTTGGGGAATCCGGCTCCGGCAAGAGTGTGTTCACCAAATCCTTCATCGGTATGCTGGACAAAAACGGCTGGGTGGAAAGCGGCAGCATGGTGATGGACGGGGTGGATTTTTCCCAATATTCCACCGAAAAAGAGTGGCTGCAGGTCCGCGGCAAAAAGATCGCTATGGTCTTTCAGGACCCCATGACCTCTCTGAACCCGGTGAAAACCGTGGGCGAGCAGATCCGCGAGGTCATCACCTGGCATTTCGGCACCGATAAGGAAAAGGCCAAGCAGGAGGCCATCGAACTGCTGCGGCAGGTGGGCATCCCCGACCCCGAGCTGCGGTACAAGCAGTATCCCCACCAGTTTTCCGGCGGTATGCGGCAGCGGGTGGTCATCGCCACCGCCATCGCCTGCCGGCCCAGGATCCTCATCTGCGACGAGCCCACCACCGCCCTGGATGTAACGGTGCAGGCCCAGATCCTGGCGCTCATCAAGCGCCTGCAGAAGGAACTGGATATGTCGGTCATCTACATCACCCACGACCTGGGCGTGGTGGCCAATGTGGCCGACCGGGTGGCCGTCATGTACGCCGGTCAGATCGTGGAACACGGCCTGGCCAACGAGATCTTTAAGGACGCCCGCCATCCCTATACCAAGGCGCTGCTGCAGTCTCTGCCCCAGCTGGGTGTTCGCGGTCATGACCTCCGGTCCATCAAGGGTTCTCCTCCCAACCTGTACAAGGAGATCGTGGGCGACGCCTTCGCCCCCCGCAACCCCGACGCCATGAAGATCGACTATCTCTATGAGCCGCCCTTCTTCAAGGTCACCGACACCCACTACGCAAAGACCTGGCTGCTGTGTGACAAGGCCGCGGAATACAACCGTGAGCTGGAACTGAAAAACGCCGTCCGTTCCAAGGAGCAGCCCGCGCCGCCCATCGACTTTTCCAACGCGGAAAAGCTGGTCCAGGTCAAGGACCTGACCGTAAAGTTCAAACTGGGCCGCGGTGAGTTCAAGGCCGTCAAAAATGTCACCTTCGATATTCACCGGGGCGAGACCCTGTCCCTGGTGGGCGAGTCCGGCTCGGGCAAGACCACCATCGGCAAGGCCATCCTGAAGATCTGCCACAGCAGCGGCGGCGAGATCCTGTATAAGGGCAAGCCCATCACGGGCAAGCTGTCCAATCATGAAATGACGGCCTTCCGCAAAAGCGCCCAGATGATCTTCCAGGATCCCATGGCTTCGCTGAACGAGCGCGCCAAGGTGGAATACATCATTTCGGAAGGTCTTTACAACTTCCATCTGTTCAAGCACGATTCCGAGCGGAAGAACAAGGTGGCCGAGGCCATGCGCAGCGTCGGCCTGCTTCCGGAATATGTCACCCGCTTCCCCCACGAGTTTTCCGGCGGCCAGCGGCAGCGCATCGGCATCGCCCGGGCGCTTGTGGTGGAGCCGGAGTTCATCGTGGCCGACGAGCCCATCTCCGCCCTGGATGTGTCCATCCGCGCCCAGGTCATCAACCTGCTGAACCAACTCAAGCGGGAAAAGGGCTTTACCTATCTGTTCATCGCCCACGACCTGAGCGTGGTCCGGTTCATCTCCGACCGCATCGCCGTCATGTACAAGGGGCAGATGGTGGAACTGGCGGAGTCGGAGGAGCTGTTTGCCCATCCGCTGCACCCCTACACCAACGCCCTGCTCCAGGCCGCCCCCCAGCCCGACCCCGATGTGGAGCGGGACAAGCAGGTGGTGGTCTACGACCCCTCTATCCATGATTATTCCACGGACCAGCCCTTCTGGGCCGAGGTCCTGCCCGGCCACTTCATCTGGGCGAACAACGCCGAGCTGGAGCGCTATCGGGAACAGATCCAATAAAAAACCTCTCTCCCCGGGGAGCGTGTCGTCAGGCCGCTCCCCATCATTTTAGAAAGGAGGGGAGCCTGTGACGCAATGGGAAACCGAGGCCGTGCGCGCTTTGCAGGCGGCCACCGGACTGGTGGGCGGCGCCTTTGCCGTCATCCGCCGGGGCGTCCTTCGCACCGAATGCTTCGGCCTGGCCGACCGGGAGACCGGACGGCCCGTCACCGAGCGCTCTTTTTTTGACATCGCCTCCAACAGCAAGGCCTTTACCGCCATGCTGGGGGCAGTGGCGGCAGACAGGGGCCTTTTGGACTGGGACGCGCCGGTCCGGACCTATCTGCCCGATTTCACCATGACCGACCCCTATGCCGGCGCCCATGTCACCTGCCGGGACTTCGGCTGTCACCGCACCGGTCTGGCCCGGCACGAATTCATGCGGGCAAAGGTCTATTCCTCCATCGGGGACATGGCCCAGCGCACCCGCTATATGGAAATGGACCGGGGCTTTCGTGAAAGCTACCGCTACAACAACCAGGGCTTCATCGTCCTGGGACACGTGATGGAAGCGATCTTTCAAAAGCCCTGGAAGCAGGCTGTTCTGGACGAGATCGCCGGACCGCTGGGCATGGAGATGCGTTTCCGCGGCCGGGACTGCGATTTTTCCGGGCTGGACTGCGCCCTTCCCTACCGCACCGACTGCCGGGGCGGCAGCTACCGCTGTAATTACGCCGATAACCATGTGGCCGGGCCCTGCGGCGGCATCCGCACCAACCTGAAGGGCATGGTGGCCTGGCTCCGCTGCCTGCTGCGGCAGGGTGCGCCCCTGTGCACGGAGGAGAGGTTCCGGCAGCTGACCTCTGCAAACATCCCCACAGATGACGGCGGCGGCGCGGAGCTGGCCTGCGGCTATGCCCTTGGCTGGCGCACCAGCGCCTACCGCGGGCGCAGGCTGATCTCCCACGGCGGTTCCATTCAGGGCTTCAATTCCCATGTGGCCTTTTTCCCGGAGGAGAACAGCGGCTTTGTCATTCTGCTGAACACCAGTTCCACCTGGGGCGCCGCCATCCTGCGGGACGTGCTTCTGGACGAGCTTTGCGGCGCGCCTGCCCGGGACATCGCTCCCCAGATCGAGGAATGGCGGCAGGCCATGTCCGGCGGCAGCGAGGTGCTTTCCGCCGCCCACGCCGGCGCCCCGCTGGGCGAAAAGGAGATCCCGCAGTTTTGCGGCCGGTTTTCCCATCCGGCCTATGATGATTTTACAGTCACCTGCGGCCAGGGAAATGCCACCCTGGAATACGGCAATTTCCGCGCCGCTGTGACCCTTCAGCCCGACGGCACCGCCCTCGCCTGCGAGGAAGACGCCATCCCGGACTGGATGCGTTTGAGACCCGCGCCCGGCGGGCTGGAAGTCATGACCTCTGACCTGGCCATGTGGCTTCCCTTCCGGCGGGTAGAATGATAGAAAGAAGAGGTAGTGCAATCATGAAAGGAACGTTACTGATCGTCGGCGGCGGCCTGCGCGCCAGCGCAGACCAGGTGTTTTCCGCGCTGATCGAAAAGGCGGGCGGACCCCGAAGCAAGATCGCCTTTATCGTCACAGCCTCCGGCGAAGGACCGGACGCGCTGTTCCGCTCTTACCGGGAGGACCTGGTCCGGCTGGGCCTGCCCGCGGAAAACTGCATCCTGGTGCCGATCTATGCCCAGCACGTCCGGGATGAGCGGGGCTATAACGCCATGACCGGCGACGCAGAGGGCCTGTGCAGCTGCCTGGACGGCGTCACCGGCGTGTGGTTCACCGGCGGCGACCAGTATTTTACCAATCAGTGCCTGATCCGTCCCGACGGCTCCGACACCGCGCTGCTGACCCGTCTGCGGGAGATCTACACCAACGGCGGCGTCATCGGCGGCTCCAGTGCGGGCGCAGCCATCATGAGCCGGGTAATGATCGGAAGCGGCAACAACCGGGGCGTTCTGGCGGGACCGGTGATTTATGGCTATGCAGATTATGATGAGCAGTGCGAAAAGGACGACCCCTGTGACCCCCTGCTGCTGTGCCAGGGCCTGGGCTTCTTCACCGAGGGCATCGTGGACCAGCACTTCAACAAGCGTCCCCGCCTGATGCGCCTGATCCAGGCCTGCTTCAGCAACCGGGAGGGCGTCCGCATGGGTTATGCCGTCTCCGAGGATACCGCTCTTGTCTATCACCAGGGCAGCATCCAGGTCCTTGGCAGCGCGGGCGTTTATCTGGTGGACTGCCGGGCGGCGGAACAGACTGGAAACGGCTGCTACCGGGGCGTGGTGCTCCATGCCCTGCATCAGGGCGACAGCTATGACACCGCCTCCGGCGCGGTGTGTCTGGCTCAGCCCACTCCTGCAAAGGACAAGGATTTTTATCCCGATTATATCAACGACGGCATCATCAACAGTCCTGTTTTTGACGGCATGATCGAGGAAAAGCTGCTGCGCGGCGTAGATGCCTCTCTGGAGACCGACGCCGAAAGCGGCTTGCCCTGCATCCACGGCGCGGTGGCCTATGACGTCCACGGCAGGACCTTCCTGGTGAAGCTGGATTACCTCCGCCGCCCCGATACCGCGGGGTACCGGCGTGACCACACCTCCTTTACCAACGTCGGGCTCCGCATCCGCTCGGTGGAAGTGGCGATCTGAACAAACGAGCGGCAGAGCCAACGCTCTGCCGCTCCTGCTGTATGTTTTTTAAAACGCCGAAAGGATCAGCAGCAGCACTCCCACCACGGCAAAAGCCGCGGCCCTGCCCCGAAGAGTCTGCTGCCGGTCCAGGCCGTCCTCCGGTCGTTCCGCCGCCTCGGGAAGATCATCCTCAAAGGTGTGGCGGTTGCCCCCAATGCCCAGCCGGGGCCGGACGAACTTGTCCGCGCCCCGCAGGTAATAGGGTACCCGGGGCGGCCGCTTTCTGCGGAGCAGCCTGCCCAGGTCCGTGCCCCGGGTCTTGAGCCAGTTGAGCCAGGCCACCAGCAGATAACAGGCGCCCATCAGCCCGGCAAACCAACCGGCATAGATGCGCCCCAGCACAGAGAACCGTTCCAGCACCAGCCAGATCAGCAGGCCGATGCCACCGTGCCACAGCACTTTTTTCATTACAAATCCAGCCATCTTTTTCACCGTTTCAATCGTTTTTTTCAGTATACCATATCCCCACAAGGAGGTCAATTTATGAAAACACTTACCATCCAGGAGCAGGGTGTGCTGTCCCAGCTGGAACTGCATACCTTTGGCAGCGGCGCGCCCCACGTCTTCTTTACGGCGGGCATCCACGGCAACGAGGTCACCGGCGTTTATGTGGCCCGCCGCCTCATTGACTATTTCACCGCCCACCCCCCGCTGAAGGGCACCGTCTCCGTCATTCCCACAGTGAACACCACCGCCATGCGCTGTATGCAGCGCCGCAATCCCTTTGACGGGCTGGACCTCAACCGGGTGTTCCCCGGGGATCCCCAGGGCAGCTTTGCCCTGCGGCTGGCCGATCTGGTGTACCGGGAGACCGAAGGCGCTGACATCCTCATCGACCTCCACTGCTGCGGGCAGCACGGACTTCCCTACATCCTCTCGGTATACAACGAGTCGGAAAAGGTCCGAACGCTGGTACAGCGCATCACCATGCCCATCGCCGTCCGTTCCGAAGGAACCCCCGGCCAGCTCTTTACCGAGTCCACCCGCAAGCGGGACCAGGCCGCCTGCATCATCGAGCTGCCCTCCGGCACCTGCGGCGGCGCCGTCAATCTTCCGGTGGGCAACCAGTGCTTCCAGGCGCTGCTGGACCTGCTCCGCAGCGAAGGCGTGGCGGAAGGCGCCGTTGAGGGTGCCGCTCCGGATTTTTACGGTCCGCTGCTGGACATTGACGCCCCCCGCGCCGGCCTGTGGATGCCCCAGGTGAAAAAGGGCGATCCCCTCACCGCCGGACAGGTGGTAGGCACGGTGGACGGCACCCCCGTCCTGGCCCCGGCAGACGGCATGGCCATGAGCGTGCTGCCCTGCAGCTATCTCATGCCCGGAGACCTCTGGGTCATGCTCTATATCCAGCCCGAAGCCTGAAAAAACGCATCTTTGCTGCAAAAACCGCCGCCGGAGCTCATCCGGCGGCGGTTTTTCTTTGGGTTCAGTCGGCCGGGACCCACTGGCCGCCGGTGAGGGTGAAGCGGACTTCTTCCGCCCCCTTATCACCGTTGCTGCAGGTCACAGTGGTCTTGACAATGATACTGTCGCCCTCGGCGAAGTACACGTCATCCACCAGCACAATGCGCAGGGTGTTCTTGTCCAGGATCTTGAAGGTATAGGTCCGGTCCTGCTCCTTGACCGCCCCGGCGGCGTCATAGACCTCCACGTAATCGGTGGGGATATTTTCCGCCTGCTCACAGTCCAGGAAATAATCGTTGTTGCCGGAATAGCCCACGCTCAGGGGACCGGTGAACAGCACATCCACGGCGTACTCATTGTCCTCGGTGGCTGCGGACACCGCCTTGAATTCGCCGGTAAAGGCAGGCTCCTGAGGCGTCTCGGGAGCGGGCTCCACCACAGTCTCGCCGCTGCGGACCCACTGGCCGTCGGTGAGGGTAAAGGTCACATCCTCCGCGGCGTTGGCGCCGTCCGCGCTGGTGATGGAGGTCTTGAGCACGATCACGTCGCCTTCAGCGAAGTACACGTCATCCACCAACACGATGCGCAGCGTGTTTTTGTCCAAAATCTTGAAGGTATAAGTCCGGTCCTGCGCTTTCACCGCGCCGGAAGCGTCATGCACCTCTACGTAATCGGTGGGGATGTTCTCCGCCTGCCCGCAGTCCAGGAAATAATCGTTGCTGCCGGAATAGCCCACGCTCAGGGGCCCGGTGAACAGCACATCCACAGCGTATGCATTGTCCTCGGTAACAGCGGAAGCCGCCACAAAGGGCTGCGCCGCGGCTTCGCCCTCCAGCACCCACTGGCCGCCGGTGAGGCGGAACACCGCGCCCGTGCTGGGCTGCTCGCCGTACATACTGGTGATGGATGTCTTGACCACCAGGGTATCGCCCTCGGCAAAGCAGACATCTTCCGCCAGCACCACGCGGAGGGTGTTGCCGTCCATAATGCGGAAGGTATAGACGCGGTCCTGGGGCTTTTCCGCGCCGGAGGCGTCATAGACCTCCACGTAGTCGGTGGGGATGTTCTCCGCTTCCTCGCAGTCCAGGAAATACTTGTTGTTGCCCTCGAAGCCCACGCTCAGCGGGCCGGAGAAGGTGATGCCCACGGCATAGGCGTTGTCCTCCGTGGCGGCGGACAGGATCTCAAAGCCGCTGGCCGCGTTGGGGTCAAACTTGCTGGGGCCGCTGGCGATATCCACCTGCAGGCCGGAAACGGTCGTCTGCAGGAAGTCCGCAAAGTATTTTTCGTTGGGGAACGGCTTTCCGTTGGTATAGCAGACAGTGTCCGCCGTTTTGGTGAAGGTGACGGTAAAGCTGTTTCCGGTGAGGAAGGGCGGCGTGGAAACATTTTCCACCTCCGCCGTCACAGACTGCTGGGCGCTGTGGGCCAGAGACAGCACGGTGGTGCCGGTCTCGTCGGTGCCGAAAATGTCCGTGGACTCGTGGACCGCACCGGAAGGGGTGGTGATAGGCTGCTTGTCCTCTGCGGGCAGCACCGTTCTGGCGGCAAAGTCAAAGCGGTCGCCGGCGGTGAGGTAGTGCATGGTCAGGCCCTCCACGCCGAACTCGCCCACGGTGCCGGCCGGGCTCCAGATGGCGTTGGCACCGTCAATGATATAGACACCGCTGGTGCCGAAGACCGTGCCGGTCTTGGTCTGGCCGTCGATGCGGATACCGGAGGTCTCATCCATAGCGATGCCCAGTCCGGCGGGGTTGGAATCCCGCAGGCCGGCGATCAGCCGTCCCACCCGGCCCCGGGCGTCCACATGGGTGTCCAGCAGAACGTCTTCTCCCAGAACAGGCTCCACAAAGCCGATGCTCTGATAGAGCATATTGTTGCCCTCGTTTACCGTGTCGTTGTCTGCCACGGTCTCGGCGTCATAGATGGTGATGTCCACCGTCTCTGCCTCATTCCAGTAGAACGGCTGATAGGAGCCGGAGGCGCCGTTGGTCAGCACCGTTCCGGACATGGCCGCCGCGCCGGCGCTGCTGCCGCCCAGGGTGCCGCCTTTGGACAGCACATCCGTGATGGCCTGAGCCACCAGAGACGGCGTGCCGTCGGCGTTGGCCAGAGCCAGTCCGTAATAAGCCTGGTCGCCGCCGGTAAAGAACACAATGTGGCAGCTGCGGATCAGGTCGGCGAAATACCGGGTGTTCTGCACTTCCCGATAGTTGTCGATGGCCAGGGGGATATAGACAGGCTCCATGCCTCTTGCCCGCAGGGTGTCGCCGAAGGAGGCGTAATCGCCGTCGGGGAAGAAGAAGTCGTCATACATGGCCTGCTCCGCACCCATGGTGGTCTCGATGACGGCGATGCGGGGCGTCTCCACCCCGGCCTCCAGCGCGCCCTGCTTCAGGGCATCCACATAGCCGGGGGAGTAGCTGGAGGACTCCTCAAACACGGAGGTGGCGCCGCCTGCGGGAACGATCGCGCCCACAGAGGAGGCGCTGTATTTTTTCAGCGCGTCGGGGCCTTTGGCGGGCGTCAAAAAGCGGGCGGCCTTTTCCACGGTCACGCCCTCCGGCGCGTCATAGGCCACATAGATATAATAGAATCGGTCCTTTTCAGAAGCCTTGAAGTCGCTGCCCTCCAGGCTTTTCAGCGTCTTGGACAGCGGGGTGAAGCCGCTGTTGCTGCGGATCTCCTGGGCCTTGCCTTCCGCTGCCAGGGCCGCCAGATCCTCCGCCGTCAGTCCGGCCATCTGCTCGGTCACCGGCGTCTGGCCCTTTTCGGAGTAGAACACATAGGCCGTCCGGTCGGCAAAATTGTTGAATGCCACCTCATAATCCGTGAGGGCATCGCCCGCGTTGAGGTCCATGTTGACGAATACGCCGTATTCGTAGCGGGAAGGCGCCTCGTCGTAGAGCATTTTCTTTTCTGCCGATGTGTTACACGCTGTCAGCAGCAGCATGGCCAACAGCATGGGGAAAACCAGGTATCGCTTTTTCATGATGATCCCTCCTCGAAAGATTATCCTAATTATACCACGTCCCGTGTAGACGGTAAAGCAGATGTTTTCATTTTTGGATTAATTTGGAGGATCTATCAAATTATACCCGGGATTTTTAGTGGTATTGTGAGAAAAACACGCCCAAAACGAAAGTATTTACTTTACTTCTCGACCCGCACTTGGAACGCAGGAAAAAGGCGCACCGCAGTACCGCAGCGCGCCCGCATTTTTCACATTTTCAATATACCACTTTGCCCAGAGCCGACTGGATCAGCTCCGAGGCCAGGATGCCGGTCTTGTTGCGCTCGTCCAGAATGGGGTTGACCTCCACCATGTCCAGGCTGACCAGCTTGCCGCTCTCGGCCAGGGTCTCCACCGCCAAAAACGCCTCCCGCACGGTGAGGCCGCTGTGGACCACCGTGCCGGTGCCGGGAGCCGCTTCCGGTGTGATGGCGTCCACATCAAAGCTCAGATGGATGCCTGCGGTACCCTCGCCCGCCACCTCCAGGGCCCGGCGCATGACCTCGTCCATGCCGTATTTGTCAATGACGTTGATGGGGAACACCGTGACGCCGGCGTTTTTCATGCGCACCCGCTCCTCATCGTCGATGTCCCGGCCGCCGATCTGGACACAGTGCCGCACGTCCACAAAAGCCGGCCCCTGGCCGAAGTCCACCATGCAGTCCGGCCCATGGCCGCAGACCGCGGAAAAGGGCATACCGTGCATATTTCCGCTGGGGGTGCTGTGCTGGTCGTTCCAGTCGCCGTGGGCGTCGATCCAGATGACGCCGATGCCGCCCCGGCCCTCATAATGCTTGGACGCGGCGGCGATGCTGCCCGCGGCGATGCTGTGGTCGCCCCCCAGCACCACGGGAAAATGCCCCCGTTCCAGGCTTTCCTTCACCTGGCCGTACAGGCGCCGGTCCACATCCACCACCTGCTCATAGGACCGTAGGTTGGGCAGGCTTTGGCCCTGGGGCAGGGGAACGATATCTCCCCGGTCGAACACGGTATAACCCAACTTCTCCAGCCCCTCCAGCAGGCCGCCGTAGCGGATGGCCATGGGCCCCATGGCCACGCCGCGCTTGGAGGCGCCCAGATCCATCTGGATGCCGATGATGTCCAGTTGCCGTTCCATAATCGGTCTCCTCTCTGCCGTTATTCCTGTTTTCTTCCCGAAGCGTAGATCCGGTCCACGGTGACCACTGCCATATAGTTGCCGTCCAGCAGATCCACGGTCTGCTCGATCTGGCGCTTGACCTCGCCGTCTGTCATATGTAAGTCAAAGGGACAGGCCGCGTCAAAGATCAGGTTGGTGTGGGTGGGTCCGGCGACCATGCGGAAATCATGGATGGTGATGCGGGGGTCGATGATCTGCACCAGCTGGGCCATTTTTGCCCGCATATGCAGCACGGTTTCATCATTGGTGACGATGGGGTCCATGTGGATCACCGCGTCGCACTGAAATTGTTCTTTCAGTGCCTGTTCCGCCAGGTCGATGGTGTCATGCAGCTCCACCAGGTCGCCGTCGGCGGGCACCTCTGCGTGGAGGGAGATCATCATCCGGCCCGGGCCGTAGTCGTGCACCACCATGTCGTGAATGGACACAATGGGGTCAAAGGCCAGCACGGCCTGCTCGATGCTCCGCACCAACTCCGGATCGGGTGCCTGCCCCAGCAGGGGGCTGACTGTGTCCCTGGCAGCGTTATAGCCCGCGTACAGGATGAAGCAGGCCACCGCCAGGCCCACCCAGCCATCGATGTTCACATGGAAAAAATGGGCGATCAGGGTGGCGGCCAGAACAGCGGTGGTGGCCAGGCTGTCGCTGAGACTGTCGGTGGCCGTGGCCTTCATGGCCGAGGACTGGATCTTTTTGCCCACGGACCGGTTGTAGCTGGCCATATACAGCTTGCAGGCGATGGCCGCCAGCAGGATGCCCACGGACAGCCAACTGAATTCGATGGCCTCCGGATGGAGGATCTTTTCCACAGAGCTTTTGAGCAGTTCAATGCCCATCAGCAGGATGAGCATGGCCACCGCCAGGCCCGACAAATACTCCATGCGCCCGTGGCCGAAGGGATGGTCCGGGTCCGGCTTCTGCCCGGCCAGCTTGAATCCCAGGATGGTCACCAGGCTGGAGCCCGCATCCGACAGGTTGTTGAAGGCGTCCGCCGTGATGGCGATGGAGCCGCTGATGGTTCCCGCAAAGAATTTGCCCAAAAACAGCAGCACGTTGATAACGATGCCCACAGCGCCGCACAGCACGCCGTATTTCCGCCGCACGGCGGGGTCCTGGGTCTGGTCGTGGTCCGCGATCAGCCAGCGTGAAAGGAATGTAACCATATCTCTCTGCTCCTTATGGAAAAATGCCGCAGGGGCCGTGGCTCCTGCGGCGGTATTTGATCACGGGATCACAGTTGGGCGCCGCAGTTGTTGCAGAACCGGGCTTCCTCGGGGACCACCGCACCGCACTGGGGACAATGACGCTCCAGCACCGGGGCAGCTTCTTCCCCGGCAGGTTCTTCGGGTCCGGCGGGGGCCTTCAGTTCCTCCACCTGCTGCTGCAGGGCCTCGATGTTGCTGTTGGCGGCGGCGATGCTTTCGCACAAAGCCAGGACCTGGGGATCGGTCACCGTGCCGGCCAGGTACTGGGACCACAGCAGGTCGCCGATCTGACCCTTGAACTGCTCGATACTGTCGTTTTCACTCTTGATCTTCAAGTTGAGCTTACCGATCTCGATCGCAGTGTTGGCAGACTCCTTGGCGGACTTGGCCGCCGCGCTGATTTTATCAAAAAAAGCCATATGTGTACCTCCTTGACTCGTGTAGTCGCATATATCCTGAATGTATTGATAGTATAGCATATTTATGACCAGAATTCCATGCCTGTTTCGGAAAAAGATGGTGAATTTTTCGCGTACGCCGTCCGGCCGCTCCGCCCGGGCTTGTGCAAATAGCTCTTTTCCTGGGTCGTTTTCTGTGATATACTGTAGAAAAATCCCGCTGCAAAGGAGGATGCCCCATGGTTTTTTTCGGCAACCGCTGGGACGACATTCTGAAGGACGACCTGGAAAGTGAAAACTACCGGCAGCTGCGGCAGTTCCTCCGGGAGGAATACGCCCAGGGGCCGGTGTATCCGCCCATGGAGGATATTTTCAACGCCCTGAAAACCACCGACTACGATGATGTCAAGGTGCTGCTGCTGGGCCAGGACCCCTATCACGGTCCCGGGCAGGCCCACGGCTACGCCTTTTCGGTGCAGCGGGGAGTCAAAACGCCCCCGTCCCTGCAGAACATCTACAAGGAGCTGCAGTCCGACCTGGGCTGCGCCGTCCCCTCCCACGGCTGTCTGCTGGAGTGGGCGGAGCAGGGGGTGCTGCTGCTCAACACGGTGCTCACCGTCCGGGGCGGGCAGGCCAACTCCCACCGGAACCGGGGCTGGGAGCTGTTTACCGACAGCATCATCCGCCATCTGGACGCCCGGGAAAAGCCCCTGGTGTTTCTGCTGTGGGGCGGTAACGCCAAGCAGAAGCTGCCCCTGATCCGGGGGATGCAGCACCTGGTGCTGGCGGCGGCTCATCCCAGTCCCCTTTCGGCCTACAACGGCTTTTTCGGCTGCAGGCATTTTTCAAAGGCAAACGCCTTTTTGCAGGCCGGCGGACAAACGCCCATTGACTGGCAGATCCATGAATAAGGAGGAACATCCATGCTGAAAGAACTTCTCAGAAAAAACCGCAGCTACCGGGGCTATGACCGGTCGGTGCCTGTCACCCGGGAGCAGATGCTGGACATGGTGGACTGCGCCCGCTATGCCCCCTTTTCCCAGAACTATCAGTCCTTCAAATATGTTCTGGTACACACCCGTGCGGGCTGCGACGCCCTGCAGCCCTGCACCGGCTGGGCCAGGGGCCTGCCGGACATGACCCTGCCCCATCCCGGCCACTGCCCCACCGGCTTCATCGTCATGTGCTACGACAGCACCATCGGCCCTGGCGTGGACCGGTTCTGGAAGGATGTGGGCATCTGTGCCCAGACCATCCTGCTGCGGGCCACCGAGATGGGCCTGGGCGGCTGCATGATCGGCAATTTCAACCCGGAAAAGGTGCGGGAGACCCTGGAGCTGGAGGAGCGCTTCCGCCCGGTGCTCATCATCGCCCTGGGCAAGCCCGACGAGACCGTGGTGCTCACCGAGCTGAAGCCCGGCGAAAGCTACAACTATTACCGGGACGAAAACGATGTGCATTATGTTCCCAAGCGTCCTCTGGAGGAACTGATCATCAAATAAACAGTAAAGGAGTTTGTTTCTATGGCTACCCCACATATTTCCGCCGAAAAAGGCGCTTTTGCCAAAACGGTCCTCATGCCCGGCGATCCCCTGCGGGCCAAATTCATCGCCGAGACCTATCTGGAAGCCCCCGTGCTGGTAAACAACGTCCGCGGCATCCAGGGCTATACCGGCACCTACAAGGGCGTTCCGGTGAGCGTGATGGCCAGCGGCATGGGCATCCCCTCCATGGGCATCTACAGCTACGAGCTGTTCCATTTCTATGATGTGGAGAACATCATCCGCATCGGTTCCGCCGGCGGCCTGTCCCCCAACCTGAAGCTGCGGGACATCGTCATCGGCATGGGCGCCTGCACCAACTCCAACTACGCCAGCCAGTTCTGCCTGGACGGCAGCTTCGCCCCCATCTGCAGTTATGACCTGCTGGAGCGGGCCGTGTGCCGGGGCCGGGAGATGGGGCTGCGGATGCAGGTGGGCAACCTGCTTTCCTCCGACGCCTTTTACAATGCCCGTCCCGACCCCAACCGGGGGTGGCTGGACATGGGCGTTCTGGCAGTGGAAATGGAGGCCGCCGGCCTGTATATGAACGCTGCCAAGGCGGGCAAGCGGGCGCTGGCCATCTGCACCATCTCCGACCACATCATCACCGGCGAGGCGCTGGACGCCGAAGCCCGGCAGAACACCTTCACCCAGATGATGGAGCTGGCTCTGTCCGTGGCGGTGGATATCGCGTAACAAAGACAGGAAGCCCCCGGGGACCGCAGTCCCCGGGAGCTTTTTTCTGTGGTGCGCCTGATCGGCGGCCCCGGCAGGCGGGGCTTTCACTTGGATTTTTGATGTTATAGCTTAACAAGTCCGTTTTTTATAACAATATAGCACTGTGCTCACAAGTTGTGCAAAAAGGACCCATCCCCATTTGCCTCCAAAAGTGGTTAAGCTTACAAATAGGATGATCGCACCACACACGCAAAAAGCCATTCCTTGATATTGAACTGAAATCTCATTTTTATGAGGAGAACAAAACAGACTGTCTGCCGCCTCGTTGAAACACGCACAAGCGAAAAGGTTAAATATGCTTCTACACACCAAGTTACTTAATACCGATTGTGAATCGTGGTTAATATATTTTATCACATCGTTGTATGCGTAGCAGGCAGAAAACCCATTAGCAAATATACATATAATTCCGACGATAGCGATCGGCTTGTAAATCAATAGAGAAACATTCTTTTTTATAATTGCAGTCATGAGCAAGAATGCAAAAGGCAAAAAAAGCAAAACGTATCTGGGAAACACACGTATTCCTGGTATCGCTTTGTACATATTATCGATCCCATATCGGTACCCAAATAACACCAAAACAAAAGAAACATATGTCATGATATTAAATACTAAGACATATGATCTTTCTTTATAATCTTTCATACGCTTACTTTTAATACAGGAAAGCTTCATATGCATCATCGGCAATGGCGTCAATATTGCCATAATAATTTGCGTCCGGCGAGTATGTTGTCCGTCCAAGGTCAATGATATATGCACGAACCTCATTATTACGTTCATTAACAGCTCTATGAGTGGTATATCTATTAGCGTAACTATATGGATGGGATCCTCCATTTACAGTAGCAAATCTTTGATAGTCCGCAACTGCATCGTAAGTATCAACTGATTTATAAACCTCAGCAAAACTGTTTTGCGTAAGCTCTATAACTTTTGTACATAACCTCACCGTTTTCATGGCCCTCCAGATGATCGTGAAGTCGTGAACGATCTGACGCATACCCATCATCCTTTCTCTGAACGCAAAAAGACGCGACAATCCCAAACCGTTTATTTGGGCCTTATCGCGTCCTGTTTTATGTGGTTATTGAGGCCCAGTCCAGACCTGTTTCGTACCTTCTTTAGTGAAAGAATACTAAATAATTCCTTTTATGTCAATATATTCAAATAATTTGACCAAATATTGTAAATATAGGGCTGCATCGAAACTGGCTGAGTGGGGCTTGATAAACGGATGATGTTGTCAAACGGCAACAAAGAAAGCTCTCAGGATGGCCGGGGGCTTTGCTGCGCTTACTCAATGATGTTGGTGAAGATCCGGGTCATGGGCACAGCCCGCTTTTCCGCAGGGTCCCGGGCCTCGCCCACGGCCAGGGCCAGCACCGGCCAGAAGCCGTCCCGCAGCCGGAGCCGGTACAGCACCTCCAGGCTGTTGTTCACCGCCTGGATACTGCCCAGATACACGCTGCCCAAGCCCAGGCCGGTAGCGGCCAGATGCATATTTTCCACCACGCAGGCGGCGCTGGCCAGCATCATGGGCGGGATCTGGCCCTGCTCCTCCTGCACCGAAACCAAAATGACCGTGGGCGCTCCCCGGGTGCAGCTGAAGCTGTCATCGCCGTAGGCCTTCCGGGCCACGTCGTCGATGGCCTCCAGCAGCGCCTTGTCCTGGATCACGGTGAGCTGCAGCTGCTCATAGTTTCCCCGGGCGGCAGGCGCGGCGCAGCCCGCCCGAAGGATCTCCTTCAGCTGGGCGTCTGTGACCTGACGGCCGGTATAGGCCCGGCAGGACTGCCGGATCTGCATCAATTCCTTCCACTCCATAAAAGCACCCCCGTTACCGGCTGTTTTCCATCAGCAGCCGCTGCTTGATGTCCCACAGCTTCTGGGACAGGTCCACATAATAGGGATGGGGATTTTCAAACCGGCTGACGGCGTTCCAGATGCGTCCCTGGCACTCCTTGCAGAAGGCGCGGATCTCCTGGATGTCCCGGGCCTTGTGAACGCAGACGCCCTTGTCAAACAGCTGAACCTGCAGGGGCCGTGCCTCGTAATCGGTGATGGTGCGGCGCTTCCAGGTGTGAGTGGGGTCAAACAGCAGATAGGGCTGCGTGTCGTCAATGACCTCGTCCCGCAGGGTGAGCACATCGGCGCGGTACTTTCCGTCGGACCGGTCCGTGAGCCGCCACACCTGCTTGAAGTGGGGGTTGGTGATCTTGTCCACGTTTTCAGAGATCTTGATCTTGGGGATGATGCCGCCCTGCTTGTCGTCAATAGCCACCAGCTTGTAAACGCCGCCGAACACCGGGGCGCTCTTTGCGGTGATGAGCCGTTCGCCGATGCCGAAGGAGTCGATGCAGGCGCCCTGGCGCAGCAGGTCCAGCACCAAAAACTCATCCAGGGAATTGGACACCACGATGCCGCAGTCCTGCAGGCCGGCCTCGTCCAGCATCCGGCGAGTCTGCTGGCTCAGATAGGCGATGTCTCCCGAATCGATGCGCACGCCCTTCAGCCGGTGTCCGGCAGGCTCCAGCACCTCCTTGGCCACTCTGATGGCGTTGGGCACGCCGGATTTCAGCACGTTGTAGGTGTCCACCAGCACAGTGCAGGCGTCGGGATAGGTCTCGGCATAGGCCTTGAAGGACTCGTATTCGCTGTCAAAAGACTGGACCCAGCTGTGGGCCATGGTGCCCAGGGCCGGCACGTGGTAGTCCCGGTCGGACATGACGCAGGCAGTGCCCGCGGCCCCGGCGATATAGGCGGCACGGGCGCCCAGAATAGCGCCGTCGGCGCCCTGGGCGCGGCGGGAGCCAAACTCCATCACCGCGCGGCCCTCGGCGGCGCGGACCATCCGGCTGGCCTTTGTGGCGATGAGGCTCTGATGGTTGATGGTCAGCAGCAGCATGGTCTCGATAAACTGCGCCTGGATGATGGGGCCCCGCACGGTGACGATGGGCTCGCCGGGGAAGATGATCTCCCCTTCGGGGATGGCCCACACATCGCATTCAAAGCGGAAGTTTTTCAGATAGTCCAAAAAGCCCTTGGAAAAGCATCCCCGCCCCTCCAGATAGGCGATGTCCTCATCGGTGAATCGCAGGTCCTCCAGGTACTCCACCAGCTGTTCCACGCCGGCCATGATGGCGTAGCCGCCGTCGTCGGGTACCTTCCGGAAAAACATATCGAAATACGCGATGGTATCCTTCATGCCGTTGTTGAAGTAACCGTTGGCCATAGTGAGCTGATAGAAATCCGTCAGCATCGTCAGGTTCTTTTCCATTTTGCCTGCCTCCCGCCCGCTGAGACTGCGGGCTTTTGCCTCATTTAAGAGGTTCATTTCATTTTTTTCGAGCTTTTGGCGCTCTAACCATCATTATAGCAGGAAAAGAACAAAAAGCAACGAAAAAACATGGTTTTAGGGAATAGACAAATCTTCAAAACTTTGCTATGATAAAGTGTATATACAGATTTCGCTGTCAGCGCTTTTTTGACTGCCTGCCGGCGTTTGATTCAGGAGGTATATCCCATGAAATTTTGCAGTACGCGCAACCGTGACCTGCGGGTCACTTCCGCTCAGGCCATCCTCCGGGGGCTTTCCGAAGACGGAGGCCTGTATACGCCGGCAGAGCTGCCCGCCTTTTTGCCTGAAGAGATCGAGGCCATGTCCCGGATGGACTACCGCCAGGTAGCGGAGACCGTTCTGGCGCGGTTTTTGCCCGATTACACCCAGGAGGAGCTGCACACCTTCGTCCAGGAGGCCTACGGCAGCCAGTTTGACCACCCGGACATCGCCCCGGTGCGCAGGTTCAGACCCGGCGCCTGGAGCCTGGAACTGTGGCACGGCCCCACCTGCGCCTTTAAGGACTTCGCCCTGCAGATGCTGCCCCGCCTGCTGCCCGCCGCCGCCAAAAAGTGCGGCTCGGACAAGACCGTAGCCATTCTGGTGGCCACCTCCGGCGATACCGGCAAGGCGGCGCTGGAGGGCTTTGCAGATGTGGAGGGTACCCGGATCTGCGTCTTTTATCCCCACGGCGGCACCTCTGAAATGCAGCGGCTGCAGATGGTGACCCAAAGCGGCGGCAACGTCAACGTCTTTGCCGTCCGGGGCAACTTCGACGATACCCAGAACGGCGTAAAGGCCATCTTCACCGACGCTGCCGCGGCGGCGGAGCTGGACCGGAAGGGCGTGATGCTGTCCTCTGCCAACTCTATCAACTGGGGCCGTCTGGCGCCCCAGATCGCCTATTATTACTGGGCTTATGCCCAGCTTCTCAAACAGGGCGCCATCCGGATGGGCGACAAGGTGAACTTCTCCGTGCCCACCGGCAACTTCGGCGACATCCTGGCGGGCTATCTGGCCAAAAAGAGCGGCCTGCCCGTGGACAAGCTGATCTGCGCCTCCAATGAAAACAACGTGCTCACCCAGTTCCTGAACACCGGCGTCTATGACAGAAACCGGGCCTTCCATCTCACCGCATCCCCCAGCATGGACATCCTCATCTCCTCCAACCTGGAGCGGCTGCTGTTCATGCTGTGCGACGGCAACGATATTCTGGTGAAAAACTGGATGGAGCAGCTGAAAAAGCACGGCAAATACGATGTGGGTCCCAATATTCTGAAAAAGCTGCGGGACGAAGGCTTTTTGGGCTTCTGGTGCGATGACAAGCTCACCGCCGCCACGATCCACGACACCTGGTTCGGCCGGGGCTACCTGTGCGACACCCACACCGGCGTGGCCGTCAACGCCCTGCAGCAGTATGTGGCCCTCACCGGCGACAAAACGCCCTGTGTGGTGGTTTCCACCGCCTCGCCCTTCAAATTCGCGCCTGCCATCCTGCCCGCCATGGATCTGGACTTCACCGGCGATGACTTCCAGAAGCTGGAGGCCATGGAGATCGTCAGCGGTATGCCCATACCCGCGCCTCTGAAGGAGCTTAAAAACAAGCAGCCCCGCTTTGAGCGCGTCATTGAAAAGGAAGATATGCGGCGGGAGGTCCTGGCCTGGCTGGCCGAATGACCCCCGGCCCCGTTTTGAACAAGGAGGAAGCTTATGAAATCCGTTGTATTTTTGTGTGACGGCATGGCCGATTATCCGGTGGAGGCCCTGGGCGGCAAGACACCCCTGGATGTGGCCCGCCATCCCCATATGGACGAGGTGGCCCGGAATGGCCTGTTCGGTCTGGCCCAGACCGTGCCCCAGGGCATGAAGCCCGGCAGCGACAACGCCAACCTGTCCGTGTTCGGCTATGATCCCCTGGTCTATTACACCGGCCGCTCCCCGCTGGAGGCCGTCAATATGGGCATCACCCTGGGCGCCGGCGACGTGGCTTACCGCTGCAACACCGTCACCCTCAGCGGCTCCGACAACCTGGAGGACTGCGTCATGGCCGACTACAGCGCCGGCGAGATCTCCAGCGAGGAATCCCGCCAGCTCATCGAGGCCATGGACAAGCAGTTCCGCACCGACAAGGTGGAGCTGTATCCCGGCGTCAGCTACCGGCACTGCCTGGTGCTGCGGGATGCCGATACCGGCGCCCTGTGCACTCCGCCCCATGACATCTCCCACAAGCCCGTCAAGGGCCACCTGCCCCAGGGCGAAAACGGTTCGCTGCTGCTGGATATGATGCGGTATTCCTATTCCGTGCTGAAGGACCATCCCGTCAACCAGAAGCGCGTGGCCCAGGGCAAAAATCCCGCCAACTGCCTGTGGTTCTGGGGCGAGGGCCGCAAGCCCGCCCTGACCCCCTTCCGGGAGAAGTTCGGCGTGGAACGGGGCGGCGTCATCTCCGCCGTAGACCTGATCCGCGGCATCGGCCTGTGCGCGGGGCTGGAGGTGCTGCCCGTGGACGGCAGGATCACCGGCACCTATGAGACGGATTTCGATGCCAAGGCCCGGGCCGCCGTCAAGGCCCTGCGGGAAGGCTGCCAGTTCGTCTATATCCACATGGAAGGTCCCGACGAGTGCGGCCATCACGGCCAGATCCATGAAAAGGTCCGGTGCATCGAGGACATCGACAGCAAGGTCATCGGCCCGGTGATGGACTATCTGAAGACCTGCGGCGAAGACTATTCCGTTCTGGTGATGCCCGACCATCCCACGCCCCTGTGCCTGCTGACCCACGTGGGCGACCCGGTACCCTTTGCCCTGTATTCCAGCCGGCACCCCATGGACGGCGGCAAGGTGCTCTATAACGAGCACGCGGCCCGGGCTACCGGCCTGTTCGTCCCCCGCGCCTGCGACCTGATGGAAAAGCTGCTGGGATAAGGGGGAACTCTGTGGACATTCTGGAATGCGGCAAGGTGCTCAACACCCACGGCATCCGCGGCGAGATCAAGGTGGACAATTACTGCGACCCTGGCTTTTTCAAAAAGCTCCGGACCGTGTGCATCGGCGGCACGGAATACGCCATCCGCTCCGCCCGGGACCACGGCGCCTTTGTTCTGCTGACGCTGGAAGGCGTGGAGACCATCGAGCAGGCCATGCCCCTGAAAAACAAGCCGATCACCGTCCGCCGGGAGCAGGTCCGGCTGGAAAAGGGCCAGTACCTGTACCGGGATCTTTACGGTTTTTCCGTCTATGACCAGCGCTCCGGTCAGACCATCGGCACCCTGCGGGAGGTGCTGGAGCGCCCCGCCTCCATGGTGTATGTCATCGACTGCGGCGGCGCGGAGGTCCTGGTGCCCGCGGTGCCGCCCTTCCACCAGGGCGTGGACCTGGAGGGGCGCGTGCTTACCATCCGCACCATAGAAGGGATGCTGCCCCATGAGAATTGACATCCTCACCCTGTTCCCCGAGATGGTGGACAGCGCCCTGCGGGAAAGCATCATCGGCCGCGGCCGGGAGGCCGGACTGCTGGACATCCGCTGCCACCACATCCGGGACTATTCCCCTGACAAGCGCCGCCGCACCGACGACTATCCTTACGGCGGCGGACAGGGCATGGTGATGCAGTGCGAGCCGCTGGCCCGGTGTCTGGAGGATGTGAAAGCGGGGCAAGCCGTCCACACCGTCCTCATGAGCCCGGCGGGCGCCCCCTTTGACCAGGCCAAGGCCCGGGAGCTGCTGGCCAGGGAGCATATCATTCTGGTGTGCGGCCACTACGAGGGCGTGGACCAGCGGTTTGTGGAGGCCTGTGTAGACGAGGAGCTGTCCATCGGTGATTTTGTGCTCACCGGCGGCGAGCTGGCCGCCATGGTGGTCACCGACGCCGTGTGCCGCATGGTACCCGGTGTGCTGGCGGAGACGGCCAGCTTTGAGGATGAGAGCCACTGGAGCGGCGTGCTGGAATATCCCCAGTACACCCGCCCCGAGGTCTGGCGGGGCCGTCCCGTCCCCCAGGTGCTGTTGTCCGGAAACCACGAAAACATCGGAACATGGCGGCGGCTGCAGGCCCTGTACCTCACCCGGGAGCGCCGCCCCGACCTGTTTGCAAATCTGACGCTGGACAAAAAGGAAAAGAAGCTGCTGTCCCTGCTGGACGAGGCCCTGGCGGACGAGTCGCTGCAAAAAAACCTGTAAAAACCGACCGTTTCGCCGGGGCGAAACGGTCCTTTGCTTTTTTCAGCGGGAAGTCCCCCGCGTCCCTTTCACAACTTGTTTAACAGATGATCTCTTGTCACAGGGGGATATTTCTGCTATGATTTTTCAAAATAAATCTATTCCATTTTTTCTACAGAAAGGCGGGATTGCCATGAACCTGTATCAGGAAGCGCTGAACATTCAGGAGACCCTTGTAAACAATCGAAACCATCTGCATCAAAACCCGGAAACCGGGCTGCATCTGCCCAAAACCGCGGCTTATGTGGAAGAAAAGCTGAAGGAAATGGGCTATACGCCCCGCCGCATCGGCGAATGCGGCCTTGTGGCCACGGTTGGAAAGCCCTGCGGCAAATGCTTCCTCCTCCGCAGTGACATGGACGCCCTGCCGGTGCAGGAGCAGGCCGACGTGGAATTCAAGTCCACCAACGGCAATATGCACGCCTGCGGCCATGACTGCCACACCGCCGCGCTGCTGGGGGCAGCCCAGTTGCTGAAGGCCCATGAGTCTGAGCTGGAGGGCATGGTCAAGCTGATGTTCCAGCCCGCCGAAGAGACCATGGACGGCGGCAAAATGATGATCGAAGGCGGTGTGCTGGAAGACCCCAAGGTAGACGCGGCCATGAGTATGCACGTCATGTCCAACGTCCCTCTGCCCGTGGGCACCCTTCTGTTTACCGGCGTACACTCCAAGTTCGCGGCCGTGGACTGGTTCACCATCCATGTCACCGGAAAGGGCTGCCACGGCGCCCAGCCCCACAACGGCATCGACCCCCTCAACGCCATGGCCCACATCTTTCTGGCGCTCCAGACCATCAGCGCCCGTGAGGTGGATCCCACCCAGCCGCTGGTGCTGACCATCGGCCAGATGCACGGCGGCAACACCTCCAATGTCATCCCTCAGGAGGCCATGATGTCCGGCACCATCCGCACCCTGAGCAACGAGGTGCGGGCGCAGGTGAAGGAGCGGATCGAAGCCATCACCGCCGCCACCGCCGCCACCTTCGGCGCTGAAGCCCGGGTGGAATACGGCAGCGGCTGCCCCGTGCTGGAGCAGAACAAGGAGCTGTACGCCCAGGTCAAGGAGATCTGTTCCGGCCTGGAGGGCGTCACCGTACTGGACGCGGATGAGCTGGATATGCCTGCCTCCGGCGGCCTGGGCTCCGAGGATTTCGCCTGGGTCACCAACGAGGTGCCCAGCGTCTTCCTGTGCGTGGCGGCCGGAAAGCCCGAGGAGGGCTATTGCTATCCCCAGCACCACCCCAAGGTGCGGTTCCATGAGGACGCGCTGCCTGCCAGCGCCGCCGCCTTTGCCCATGTTGCCATCCAGTGGCTGAAGGAGAATTCATAAAAACAGCCCTGCAGGCGCTTTCTTGCCGGCGGCATGACGCCTCAACAGGTTACGCAGCGTATGGACGTGCCCTTAAAATTTGTACTCGCCTGCATCCGCTGACCTCTGTTTTTCGCGCTGCCCCGGGTCCCGGCCCGGAAGGAATGCCCGTGCTTTTTTCCCGTTCTGTGCCCCTCATAACGTAAAAATCCAAGGTGCCCGAAAAGCACCTTGGATTTTTTTATCGTACAAACATACCTAAAGCAGCCAAGTGCCTGCATGCCTGCCAGTGGCTAAAATGAACGCCGGCTGCGTCATCGTCCTCGCCGGGCTTCCCCTCCGCTGTCAAGTGTCAACACGGTTTTTTGCGTCAAATAGGCTTCCGCGGCCCGCAGTACCGGTTTCCTGACCCGTGGGTCAGGCGCTCCAGCGCCTGCGCATAAGCCAGCAGCAGGCTCTCCGCCACCGCTCCGCGCTGCGGAGCCGCCGGGCTTCGCACTTGCCCAGAAAGAAGCTGACGCCCTTCACCGCATCCCACGGCATAGGACACCTCCCGGCGGAAGCCGGGCAGCAGTGCGGCTTCCACGCCACATTCCTCCCACATCTCCCGCAAAGCCGCCTGATGTTCGCTCTCCCCGGGCTCCAGGCGGTCTTTCGGCAAGCCGCACGGTCCGGCCTTTTCCATCACCAGTACATACCGCCGGCCCTGATCCCTTTCGGCGAACAAAACAGTGCCGCTGCTGTCTGCGGCTTTCACCGGCTTAAAACGTCAGCCGCATCTGATACCACACCACGCCGCCGTGGGTGGAACCGGAAACGCCCTCGCTGACAAAGCCGAACTTGGCGTAATAATGCACCAGCCGGTCCTTGCAGGTGAGCACCAGTCCCTTCCGGCCCGCGGCGCGGGTATCTGCGATCACCCGGTTCAGCAGCCGCTCCGCGCAGCCCCGGCGGCGGTAGGCGGGGATGGTGTCCACCCCAAAGATCATCTGCCAGTCGCCCCTGGGGTCGTGCATGGCGGCGTTCTCATACATTTCGTCGCACAGATCGGGCAGATCGGTGGCCATGCCGTTGACAAAGCCCACCAGAGTGTCGCCGTCCTCCAGCAGCCAGAAATGGTCGGGAAAAGCCGCCAGACGGGCCTGGATGGACGCATGGGTGGCCGCTTCGGCGGCAGGGAAGCACTCGGCCTCCACCTGTGCGATGGCCTCCAGATCCTTTTCAGTCGCGTGTCTGATCTCCATTATAAAAACTCCTTTGATTTATTTCGTGTCATCAGATTTTTTCGGCTGCAGATTCAAAAGGACCAGCGCCGCCAGCACCAGAAAGATCCCCGCCCAGCCGGCGGGCGTAGGCATTTCCGAAAACACAAAAATTCCGAAAATCGTGGCCATCGCTGGCTCGATGCAGGCCAGCACGGCGGCCACGCCGTTTTCCACATACCGCAGACCGGTAATATAAAAGGCATTCGGCAGGATGGTGGCCACCAGCGTAAAGACCATCAGGTACCACAGGAGGCCTCCGTCCCTCTGGACGGCGCCGCTCAGCTGGGAAAAGTCCGTCAACGGGATGCCGCCCACCGACGCGAATAATAAAATATAAGCCGTGATGGTCATAGGATGATAGCCCCGCTGCAGGGCATAGCGGGAGAAAATGCTGTACAGGCCGTAGCCGAAGCCCGACCCCAGTCCCAGCAGCAGCGTGACCCAGGACAGGTTCATCCCGTCGGAGGCCAGTCCGCCCGCCAGGGCGCAGCCCGTAAAGGCCATAATGAGGCAAAACACTTTTTTCTTTGTCAATTTTTCTCCGAACAGGGGCACAGACAGCAGCAGCACAAAAATAGGCGATGTATACAGCAAAATGGCTGCCACCGACAAAGATGACCGCTGGATCGTCTGAAAGTAGCAATAGTTAAACAGAATGACGCTGCCGATGCCGCCGCCTGCAAAACACCACAGGTCTTTTGCCCGGACCCGCAACAACTCCCGGCGGAACAGCCCCAAAAACAAAAACAGAGCCGCCGCCGACAGGATGTTTCGGGCCTCCAGGATCTCCATGGAGGTCAGACCCACATCATTGAAATGCCGCACAAACAGACCCAACGTTGCCCACAGACATCCAGCCAGCATCACCAAAAAGGGTGCAAGCCTTTTCACAACATCACCAGCTCTCCTCATGCAATTTCCGTTTTCTATTATAGCACAAACTCACAAAAAGTCGAGCAAAAGAGCAGCGGAAGGGGCACCCTGCCGCTGTAATGCTTCTATATATGTACTGCTATCAATCTTTCTGATCAGTTTTATCCTGTTTTTTCATCTTCTTTTTATAAGCCTTGGTTTCTGTGAGGAACTCGCCTCTTTCGTCCCCACCTTTTTTATGCATTTGTCTATACGCAAACGCAAGGGATATACCCCACAAGGCTCCCAACACGATATAACCAGTAGTCCATCCGGAACTGCCTCCGACTCTGCTGCCAATACCGCTTCCTCTCACGCTATGGAACGCGCCGCCACCCATCATGCTGCCATAAATGCCGCCAATCAATGCTCCGATAGCAGGACCGATTACATACGTCCAATCCATAGAGCGCTCCCTTCCCCACAAAAACAAATCTCTTATCGTCGTTGGCTTTTTTATATTGTAGCATAGCTTCCACCATGTTACAAGATTAACAAAGATTAAGAATTCTGAATTTGATTGTTGACCACTGTATGAAGGAGTAAATAGAAAAAAGCACTTGCTTTCGCAAGTGCTTTGATGGCTCCCCCTGTAGGACTCGAACCTACGACACCGCGGTTAACAGCCGCGTGCTCTACCGACTGAGCTAAGGAGGAATATGTGGTACACCTTCAGGGACTCGAACCCTGGACACCCTGATTAAGAGTCAGGTGCTCTACCAACTGAGCTAAAGGTGCATCTGGGAAAAAGAAGCAAGTCTTGCGACTTGCTTCTTCAGTGGCTCCCCCTGTAGGACTCGAACCTACGACACCGCGGTTAACAGCCGCGTGCTCTACCGACTGAGCTAAGGAGGAGTGTAGGCGTCAACTTATCTTCCCGGGCCGTCGCCAGCCAAGTATTGTCAGCACCTGTGAGCTTAACTACCGTGTTCGAAATGGGAACGGGTGGACCCTCACCGTAATCAACACCTACTATGCGCTTTCCAGCACATTGAA
>JAQXOO010000001.1 GCA_029099685.1 Clostridia bacterium | reverse complement strand
CAGGGGTTGCGGACTGCATAATTGATCTGTTGAGGATAGCCGAATTATTTGGAACTTTAAACCAAAGAGGGTGACAGTCCCGTAGGCGAAATTCAAGACAGCATGGCAGTATCCAGAGTACCATCGGACACGTGTAACCCGGTGGGAAGCCGGGGGGCCCACCCCCCAAGCCTAAATACTACCTGATGACCGATAGTGGATAGTACTGTGAAGGAACGGTGAAAAGAACCCCGGGAGGGGAGTGAAATAGAACCTGAAACCCTGTATTTACAAGCAGACAAAGCACGTTAAGGTGCGATGTCGTACTTTTTGTAGAACGGTCCGGCGAGTATATGTCACAAGCGAGGTTAAGTTATTAAGTAACGGAGCCGAAGCGAGAGCGAGTCTGAATAGGGCGTAGAGTTTGTGGTATATGACCCGAAACCGGGTGACCTATCCATGAGCAGGTTGAAGTGGAGGTAAAGCTCCATGGAGGACCGAACCCACGTCCGTTGAAAAGGCCGGGGATGAGGTGTGGATAGCGGAGAAATTCCAATCGAACTCGGAGATAGCTGGTTCTCCCCGAAATAGCTTTAGGGCTAGCGTCTGCATAGAGATTACCGGAGGTAAAGCACTGAATGGGCTAGGGGCCGCGAGGTTACTGAACCCTATCAAACTCAGAATGCCGGATAATTGTTGGCAGGCAGTCAGACAGTGTGAGATAAGTTTCATTGTCAAAAGGGAAACAGCCCAGATCCACAGCTAAGGTCCCAAATATATGTTAAGTGTAAAATGATGTGAAACTGCGAAAACAACCAGGATGTTGGCTTAGAAGCAGCCACACATTCAAAGAGTGAGTAATAGCTCACTGGTCGAGTGGTTTTGCGCAGAAGATATAACGGGGCTAAACATATAACCGAAGCTTGGGCAGCAGCAATGCTGGGTAGGGGAGCGTTCTTAACAGGGCGAAGCATGATCGAGAGGACATGTGGACAGTTAAGAAGTGAGAATGCCGGAATGAGTAGCGAGAATTATGTGGGAATCATAATGGTCGAAAATCTAAGGTTTCTTGGGGAAGGTTCGTCCGCCCAAGGTAAGCCGGGAGCTAAGGCGAGGCCGGAAGGCGTAGCCGATGCACATACGGTGGAGATTCCGTAGCCGCTGACATTTAACCCAGAGGGACACTTGAAGATAGCGAGTGCCGGGCGTTGGTATGCCCGGTCGAAAGGGACTGAAAACAAGTAGGGAAGTTCGCGATGCTTCGAGGCGAGAAAAGCTCTGGCGAATACTAAAGCGCCCGTACCGCAAACCGACACAGGTAGATGAGGAGAGAATCCTAAGACCAACGGGAGAAGGGTTGTCAAGGAACTCGGCAAATTAGACTCGTAACTTCGGGAAAAGAGTCGCTCACGAGAGTGAGTCGCAGTGAAAAGGCCCAAGCGACTGTTTACCAAAAACACAGGTCTCTGCTAAATCGAAAGATGACGTATAGGGGCTGACGCCTGCCCGGTGCTGGAAGGTTAAGAGGAGAGCTTAGCGCAAGCGAAGGTTTGATCTGAAGCCCCAGTAAACGGCGGCCGTAACTATAACGGTCCTAAGGTAGCGAAATTCCTTGTCAGGTAAGTTCTGACCCGCACGAATGGCGTAACGATTTGGGCACTGTCTCAACAGCCCGCCCGGCGAAATTGTAGTACTGGTGAAGATGCCAGTTACCCGCAACTAGACGGAAAGACCCCATGGAGCTTTACTGTAGCTTGATATTGAGTTTTGATATTTCATGTACAGGATAGGTGGGAGGCAGAGAAACAGCGGCGCCAGCTGCTGTGGAGCCAACCTTGGGATACCACCCTTGAGATATTGAGATTCTAACCTGCGGCCATGAAGCTGGTCGAGGGACACTGTCAGGTGGGCAGTTTGACTGGGGCGGTCGCCTCCGAAAGAGTAACGGAGGCGCTCAAAGGTTCGTTCAGCACGGACGGAAATCGTGCAGTGAGTGTAAACGCAAAAACGAGCCTAACTGCGAGGTAGACATACCGAGCAGTAACGAAAGTTGGAGTTAGTGATCCGGCGGTATGTGCGTGGAAATGCCGTCGCTTAACGGATAAAAGCTACCCTGGGGATAACAGGCTGATCTCCCCCAAGAGTCCACATCGACGGGGAGGTTTGGCACCTCGATGTCGGCTCATCACATCCTGGGGCTGGATTCGGTCCCAAGGGTTCGGCTGTTCGCCGATTAAAGTGGTACGCGAGCTGGGTTCAGAACGTCGTGAGACAGTTCGGTCCCTATCTGTTGCGGGCGCAGGAAGTTTGAAGGGAGCTGTCCTTAGTACGAGAGGACCGGGATGGACGAACCTCTGGTGCACCAGTTGTTCCGCCAGGAGCACAGCTGGGTAGCTATGTTCGGACTGGATAAACGCTGAAGGCATCTAAGCGTGAAACCAACTCTAAGATGATACTTCCCATCCGAAAGGAGTAAGGCCCCACGAAGACTACGTGGTAGATAGGCAGGGGATGTAAGCATGGTGACATGTTGAGTCGACCTGTACTAATAGGCCGAGGGCTTGACCTAAACGAGACAAATCATTTAGGCGACCTCAAAGAAGTTCTTTCAGCCGGATGATCTTCTCTCTTTCAGTTTTCAATGTGCTGGCATCCCAATGCACCTTTAGCTCAGTTGGTAGAGCACCTGACTCTTAATCAGGGTGTCCAGGGTTCGAGTCCCTGAAGGTGTACCATGTTATAAAGCGGGAAACCGCGTTATATAGTTGTGAGAAGAAACCATGGCCGGTTGGTCAAGCGGTTAAGACGGCGGCCTCTCACGCCGCAAACAGGAGTTCGATTCTCCTACCGGTCACCATTTTCTTCTTGCAACAGCATAGTAGGTGTTGATTACGGTGAGGGTCCACCCGTTCCCATTTCGAACACGGTAGTTAAGCTCACAGGTGCTGACAATACTTGGCTGGCGACGGCCCGGGAAGATAAGTTAACGCCTACACAAAGCGGCAAGCGAATGCTTGCCGCTTTTGCTTTTTCGCTTTATGGGATATCAGAGTGGAATTTATAAAAAAGCCGCCCTTTCGGGCGGCTTTCAGCGTGAGCTGCAAAGGATAAAGCTGTCTTTTATACCGGATGGGGCTGCAGTTAAATCCAGCCGAAGCATGAAAAGTTTTTTGAATAAGAGATTTCATAAGCTTCGCAGTAGCCGATAAAGGCCTTTCCTGTATATCTGCGGATCACACCGCCGTGTGCCACAACGATGATTTTTTCATATCCGAGATCTACATATTTATCGAATACAGGTTTTGAACGCTGTATGATTTCCGTAATCGTTTCCCATTTTCTGCTTTGCCCTTCCGGATGCTCCCCCAAACAATTTCTGAAATCCTCATGCAGTGCTTCGTTTTCCGATTCCCCTTGCACCTGAAAGGTTTTGTCAGGAATAAATTCATGAATGTCCATCTCCACCGCGATGTCCAACCCTGTGTTTTGAGAAATAATGGCTGCGGTTTGCAAAGCCCTTGTATAAGGCGATGAAACAATCAGTTGACTTCCGGCTAACAGAGGGCTGGTGGAAACGGCTTTTGCCTGTTTGATCCCCAATTCGGTCAGCGGCGCCAAATCGCGTCCCTGGCCGATAAAACCTCTTTGATCAACCTGTGCCTTATCCGGCTCACCGTGGCGGATAAACACGATGTTCATAGCGGCCCCTCCTGTAAAAGTAAGTCACAACGAATATGCTGCTTGTGATGGATGCGGCAGGACAAGTGTTTTTCAGAAAATACTCAAAAACAGGCGTTGGCTGAGCTGTTCCAGCAGGTGGATGCCGGCGACGCTGTTGCCCTTGCGGTCCAGCGCGGGGGAGAAAATGCCGATGCCCATGCGGGTGGGCACCGCTGCCATGATGCCGCCGCCCACGCCGCTTTTCGCAGGGAGGCCCACGCGGATGGCGAACTCGCCGGAGCCGTCGTACATCCCGCAGGTGAGCAGGATAGCGTTGACATATTGGGCGAACCGGGCGGGGAAGATGCGTTCGTCAGAGCCGGGCGCCCGGCCCCGGTTGGCCAGGACGGCAGCGATGTGGGCCAGGTCCCGGCAGTCCACACGGATGGAGCAGGCGCGGAAATAACAGTCCAGCACCTCCTCCACGTCGTCCTGCAAAAAGCCGTAGGTCTTCAGCAGATAGGCCAGGGCGCGGTTTTTGCTGCCGTGGGATTTTTCCGAGCGGTAAACCGCTTCGTCCACAGTGATATCCGGGTTGTCCGCCAGCTTGCGGGTCAGGTCCAGCAGCCGGGCAAAGCGCTCCTGATAGGTCTCGCCACGGATCAGGGTGCACATGACGATGGCCCCCATGTTGACCATGGGGTTCAGATGCTCGCTGTCCAGCGCCTGTTCGCTGGTGTTGATGGCGTCAAAGGGTTTTCCCGTAGCCTCCACGCCCACACGGGCGCGGACGGCGTCGATGCCGTTGTCCATCAGGGCCAGCAGCAGCAAGATGGGCTTCACGATGCTCTGGATGGTAAAGGGCTGATTGTAGCTGCCCGCCCAGCTGTGCTTTCCGTCGCTGCTGACCACGTAAATGCCCAGCGCGTTGGGGTCGGCTTTGGAAAGCTCGGGGATATAGTCCGCCAGGCGGCCTTCCTTGGTGTAGGGCCGGCTGGCCGCCAGCAGTTCTTCCAGCAGTTGTTCCATAGTTGTTTGGCGCTCCTTATCAAAATTAAAACAGTTCGTCCAACAGAATATAATACCGCACCTTTTCCCGGTCCGGGGTGATGCCCAGGGCGTCGAAGAGGGTGTCCGGCCGGATGCCGGGATAGGCCGCGCCGTAGCTCCCGTCCGAATTGTGGGCCAGACTGCGCCAGCACAGGGCGATGTCCTGGTACCGGTCAGCCACGGCGCAAAAGCCCAGATCCAGATAGCCGGACACCCGGTCCTGCCGCAGAAACAGGTTGGGCAGGCAAAAATCCCCGTGGGACAGCACCGGGTCCACCGGCGGGCGGTGGTCCTTCAGCCACCGGAGGAGATGGGCCGGGTCCCGGAAGCCGTCTGGGCCGTAAGTGCCCGGCTCCACGTGCTCCGTGTCGCATTTGCCCTCCCGCACCAGCTGCTCCGCCAGCATCAGGCGTTCCTCCAGGCCAAACCGGCCGGGGCAGCCGGCCACATCCACCTGCCACAGCCGGCGCAGGCCCTGGGCCAGCAGAGGGATGAGCACGCCGGGGCGTTCCATGTAATGCCGGTCGCAGGCCATGACGCCCGGCAGCCGGGACATGAGCAGAAAGGAACGGCCGTTTTCCACACAGCTGTGGAGAACCTGCGGCACCGGCAGCCTGCCCTGCAGCCAGGTCATCATTTGGATCTCACGGGCAGCGGTCGGATCGGCGGGGGCGGTTTTCAGCACCATGCGGTCAAACACCAGCACGCCCGCGCCGGAATGGCCGGCGGTGTTTGGGGTATAGGTTTGTTCGCCGATGATCTGCCGGATGGCGGCAGGAACAGAGTCCAGGATATGCATTTCAAACAGTCTCCCAACGTGGCCTGCCGCAGCAGGGCGGCGGCGGAATCATGGGTCTCCGCCCGGGGCGCGGGCGCATCCCCGCCGGGCAAGATAAAGCGGGTCAGACAGGCCCGCTTCTTTTCCCCAACAGTATACCACAACCCCCGGAAAAGGCAAACAGCTCCACGAAAATTCTTAGGAATTCATTCATTTTTTCCGCTTCTCTTGCGGATCGCCGGGGAATCTGCTACAATATAAAATTGACCAAACTTCTTCAAACACGGAGCGTTGCAGATGGAAACTTTTGAGATCGATATTCGGGAGCTGGGCGTCAGCCAGCTCTATCTGAACCAGCGCAAGCTGGAGGCCGTCCGGGAAAAGACCCTGGAGGAGGGCTTTTCCGGTTTTGAGCCGCTGCCGGTATATGACTTCGGCGACGGGCGGAAGGTGCTCACCGACGGCCACAGCCGGGCCTTTGTGGCGCTGCAGAAGGGGATGGGCACCCTGCGGGTCTATTGGGACAACGACCCCAACACCACCGGAAAGCTGGCCCAAAAGATGTACCGCATGGCCCTGGGCTGGTGCGAGCGGGCCGGGGTCCGGACGCTGACCGACCTGCAGAGCCGGGTGCTGCAGGCGCCCGCCTATGAGTTTTTCTGGCTGGAGCGCTGCCGCCGGGGCTACAACCTCATCACCACCCGCAACAAGGGCGCCCTGGACAAGGCACGGGAGCTTGCCCCGGACCTGTACCTCTACGGCACCGAGCGCAACCTGCAGACCTTCTACTTCGAGGATGAGAAGGGCCGGGTATTCAAGTATTATGACAACGAGCTGCGCCCGGAGCGCAGCGACAACCAGTAAAAGGAGGACGCGGTCATGTGTGATCTTTCCATGGAATCCCTGCTGAAAAAGGACCCTGTGCTGCCCCGGGTGGCGGCAGCGGAGGAGGTTTTGTGGCTCAATCCCGGCCTGCAGTCCGCAGAGACGGCGCTGCCCCCAATGGAGCTGGGCATGGCGGACATCCTGGACGCCGAGGCCAGACTGCAGCGGTTTGCCCCCTTTATCCGGGAGCGGTTCCCCGAGACCGCGCCCCGGGGCGGCCTGATCGAATCGCCCCTGACCCCCATCCCCCGGATGCAGCGGCTGCTGGAGGAGCGGTTTGGCGCGGTGATCCCCGGCCGGCTGCTGCTGAAGCAGGACAGCCATCTGGCCATCGCCGGGTCGGTAAAGGCCCGGGGCGGCATTTATGAGGTGCTGAAGCACACCGAGGAACTGGCCATGGAAAACGGCCTGCTGTCCGAAACCGACGATTACGCCAAACTGGCCAGCCCGGAAATGCGGGAGTTTTTCAGCCGCTATACCGTCCAGGTGGGTTCCACCGGCAACCTGGGCCTGTCCATCGGCATCGCTTCCGCCGCGGTGGGGTACAAGGTCATCGTCCACATGAGCGTGGACGCAAAACAGTGGAAAAAGGATCTGCTCCGGGCCCACGGCGTGCAGGTCATTGAATACGAGGCCGATTACGGCGAGGCGGTGAAGCAGGGCCGCGCCCGGTCCGATGCCGACCCCATGAGCTATTTTGTGGATGACGAAAACTCCCGCAACCTGTTTTTGGGCTATGCGGTGGCCGCGCTGCGGCTGCGGCAGCAGCTGGCGGAGCAGAACGTTGCCGTGGACCGGGAGCACCCGCTGCTGGTGGCCATTCCCTGCGGCGTGGGCGGCGCCCCCGGCGGCGTGGCCTTCGGCCTGAAGCACGTGTTCGGCGACAGCGTCCACTGCTTCTTTGCCGAGCCTACCCAGGCCCCCTGTATGCTGGCGGGCATGGCCACCGGCCTGCACAGCAAGGTAAGCGTGCAGGATCTGGGGCTCACCGGCCTTACCGAGGCCGATGGCCTGGCGGTAGGGCGGCCCTCCGGCTTTGTGGGCGGCGTGATGGAGCCGCTGCTGTCCGGAGAGGTCACCATCGCGGACCCCAAGCTGTATACCTTTATGCGGGCGCTGCTGGAGAGCGAGAACATCTTCCTGGAGCCCAGCGCCTGCGCCGCCTTCCAGGGCCCGGCGGAGCTGCTGCGGCAGCAGGAGGGCCGGGACTATGCCGCCCGGCAGGGCCTCACCGCCGAAAGGCTGGCAAACAGCACCCACATCGCCTGGGCCACCGGCGGCGCGCTGGTGCCTGAAGACATCCGGAAGGCCTATCAGACCATGTATCTGTAAAAAGGAGCACTGTCTATGGACGAAAACAACAAGCCCCAGGGCAAAAAGACCATCGGCCCCCTGCCCGGCTGTATGCTGGAAGAGGCCCTGGCGCTGGTGTGGGAGGTTTTTTCCGACTGCGAGTCGGAAAACCTCTCTCAGGAGGCGCTGGACGAGTTTTGGGAACGCATTGACTATGAATATATGCTCCAGCGCGCCGGAGACGGCGAGATCCGCTTCTGGGGCGCGTTTGACGACGACTACCTGGTGGGGGTGTGCGCCATGCGGGACCTGTCCCATGTGGAGCTGCTGTATGTGGACAGCGAATATCAGCGCCAGGGCATCGCCACCAACCTGCTGAAGCACGCCTTTATCGACTGCCGGGAGCTGGACGAAACCATCCGGCGGGTGACCGTCAACGCCACGCCGTATTCCCGTGGTTTCTTTTTGAAGCAGGGCTTTACCGCCACTGCCCCCGAACAGCGGGTCAACGGCCTGACCCTGATCCCCATGGCGCTGGAAGGCAAAGCGTAAGCGCCGGAGCATCCTCCTGGAGGTGAACATGTATGGCAAATAATCCCCAAAAAGACAAGATCCCCACCTGGCTCATCATCCTGGGTTTCTGCATCGGCTTCTGGCCCGGCGGCATTTTGCTGGCCATCCGGGTGATCCAGGAGGCCAACATCCGGGACAATGGCGCTTACCGCCGTACCGACCGGGAGTGGGACCGCAACGCGGAGGACGTGGCCCGGCAGACCCAGGCCACCGTGGCTGAACTGCGGGAGCAGAGCCGCACCTATGACGGGCAGGGCCGCCGCACCTATCAGCCCGCCCGCGCTTCGGGCGAGCGGACGGTGCAGGGGGGACAGAACCCCGACGGCACCTATCACTACAGCTATACCTATCAGCCCTCCGCCTCCGGCCGCACGGCAGAGCGTCCGGCAGAGCGCCCCCAGGCCGCCCGGTCTCAATTCTGGCAGGCGGGCCGGCCCGCTGTCAGCCTGCTGGACGAGAGCCGGCTGTCGCCCAAGGTGGGCAAGGGCCTGCGCCTGGCAGGCAACATCGTTTTGGGCTGCGGCGCCTTTGTGGCGGCGCTGGTGTTCCTGGGCTGCGTGGCCAACGGCGAGTGGTTTTTTGACACGGTGATGGCCTCCTCCATCACCGCCCTGTGCTGCTGCACCCCCGGCGCGGTGCTCAGCCTCATCGGCAACCGCAAGCACAACCGGGTGATGCGCTGCCGCACCTATGCCGTCCTCATCGGCCAGAACCGCAGCGTGGAGATCGAGCGGCTGGCCGCCGCCATTCCCACCAGCTACAGCAAGTGCTGTGACGACCTGAACTGGATGCTGGGAGAGGGTATGCTCAAGGGAATGTACATCGACGGCGCCAGCCGGAAGCTCACCTATCCCGACGCGGCAAAGGCCGCGGAGCGGCGGCAGTCCGCCCCCGAGCCCGGGGAGCAGCAGGCGCGGACCACCCCCCAGGGCGATCAGATCTATCCCCAGGAGGCCCGCATCCGCGCCCTGAACGATCAGATACGGGATGAGTATGTGTCCCAGCGCATGGACCGGCTGGAGGAGCTGACCCACAAGATCCTGGCCTATGCCGAGGCCCACCCCGAAAAGGAGGGCCAGCTGCGGCAGTTCCACAACCATTATCTGCCCAAGACCCTGTCCATCCTGGAATCCTATGCCCGGATGGAGCGCATGGGCGTGGAGGGCGGCAACATCAGCTCCGCCATGAAGGACGTGGAGGACATCATGGACAAGCTGGTGCTGGGCTTTGAAAAGCAGCTGGACGCCCTGTTTGACAGTGAGGCCATGGATGTCACCACCGATATCAGCGTGCTGGAAAACATGATGAACATGGAGGGCCTGTCCGATCTGGACCCCTTCGGAACGCTGAAAAAGGACGACGCCCTGCTGAAATAAAAAGCCCCCGGCCGTCACAGGCGCGGGCAATGAGATGTTTGAGGACCAAGAAAGGGTGCGGGCAACAAGCCCGCACCCTTGCTATTTTTTCGGGAAAAGCCCCGGTCATGGCCGCGCCGGCCCCGGGCAAGAGATAAAATCCTCCGGCCGCAGTTCATAGTCCACTGCGGACTGGAGCACCCCCAGCTGGTCCCGCCAGGCGTCCTTCCGCACCCCCAGCCGGCGGAAGCCCAGTTGCTCATAAACGTGCTGGGCCCGCCGGTTGTTAAGATTGGTGTCCAGAACGATCCGCCGGTACCCCATGGGGCCCAGCAGCTCCCCGATGAACATACGCAAAAGCCGCTTGCCCAGGCCCCGGTCCCGGCAGGAGGGGTCGCAGATCTTGATGCCGATCTCCGCGGTGCAGGCGTCCACCCGACGGTAGTTCATCTCGCCGGCGGGACGCCCGTCCACCTCGATCATCAGGCGGCGCCCGCCGCTGTCGCTGTCCCGGGCCAGGCTGGCGGCAATGTTCTCCGCCGTCTCCCCCAGCCCCAGGGGAAAGCCCGCGTGGGCCATCACCGCGCCGTCGTTCCACCAGGCCGCCAGCTGCGCCGTGTCTCCGGCGCAGGCGTTTCGGATGGTGAGGTTTCCGTCTTTCAAAAGCATACAGGCGCCTCCTTGCCCAAACAGGTCAAGTCCCCGGGAAACAGGCTTCCCCGGGGACTTTTTTTGCTTATTTCGCGGACAAACGCTGTTCCCGGGCCTCCCAGACGGAAAGCCAGCCCTTTTTCTGGAACCGCCACAGAGAGATCAGGCCCCGCAGGAACAGGTCCAGGGCCATGCCCACCCAGACGGCCTCCAGCCCCCAGCCAAAGCCGTGGATCAGCAGGAAGGCCATGGGCACCCGCAGCAGCCACATACCCGCCAGGGAGATGTAGAAGGGCCAGCGGGTGTCGCCGGCGCCCCGCAGCACGCCGCCCACCACCGACGCGATGGCGAAAAACGGCTCGGCAAAGGCCTCGATGCGCAGCACCCTGGCGCCCAGGGCGATGACGGCGCCGTCGTTGCTGAACAGGTCGATGATGCCCGGGGCAAAGGTGAACATAATGGCGCTGGTGCAGCTCATGACGGCTACCGCCATCCAGATGCACCATTTGCCCTGGTGGAAGGCCCGCGCCTTGTCCCCCGCGCCCAGATTCTGGGCCACCAGGGTGGTGGCCGCCGTGGTAAAGCCGAAAATAGGCATATAGCACAGGCTCTCGCCGGTGTTGGCCAGCTGGTGGGCCGCGATGGCCGCCGTGCCCAGGCCGGTGATCATGGCGGTGGTGCAGATCTGGCCCACGGAGATGGTGGCCCGCTCCAAAAAGCTGGGAACGCCCAGGTGGACGGCCTGACGGATGATGTCGGGCCTGGGGCGGTAATCCTCACGCAGGCTGATCTGCAGGGGCCCTTTCCGCAAAAACAGGGTCAGGGTCATGCAGGTGCCGGAAAAGGCGGTGGCCAGCGCCGTGGCCAGCGCCGCGCCCGCCACGCCCAGCCCCGCGCCGGGCATGGTGAAGGACAGGCCGAACAGGGCGATCTGCCGGGTGGGATAGATCAAAAGGAAATTGCCGATGACGTTGATGATGTTGGTCATCAGGTTATATTTCAGGGGTGTTTTGGTGTCGCCGATGCACCGCAGGATGTTGGAGGACACCACCAGCGCCGTGTTGAACAGATAGGCGCCGCCGATGATGCGGAAATAGGTGACGGAATAGGGGAACACGTCGGGGCCGGCGCCCATCCAGCGGGGCAGGTTGGGGGCGATGACCAGCTCCACCAGCACCGTCAGGAAAAGACCGATGACCGCGATGGCAAGCATGGCCTGGCGGATCACCGTCCGGGCGTCCTCCGTGCGGCTTTCACCGATGCGGCGGGCCACCATCACCGAATAGCCCACCGCGGCGGCGTTCATCACGCCCATGATGAGCCAGACCGTAGAGGTGCAGACGCCGATGGCGGCGGTGGCGTGGGTGCCGATGCTGCCCACCATGGCGGTGTCCACATAGTTTACCGCCGTCTGCAGGATCTGCTCCACGATGGTGGGCCAGGCCAGCAGCAAAATGATCTTCCAGGAGGGGATGCGTTTATCCAACAGGTCCAGTTTTTTTGCCATGCAGATTTCCTTTCCGGGGGCATTGGCCGCCATCTACCATTATAAAGCATGGAGTGGGGTTCAAGTCAAGAAGTTTGCGAAAAAAGAGGGCCAAAGGCCCTCTCGCGGATCATTTGCAGTACACGGCGATGGCGTCGGCCATCAGCCGGGCGGTGCCCGGGCCGTGGCTGTCCAGATGGGCGGCGAACCGCTCGTCCCCCACATACATCTGTCCCAGCCCCGCCAGGATCTCCTTGGTGCAGGTGTAGTGGCTGGCCGTGATGTGGTCCTGCCACTGCTTCACCAGCGCCTGCACCTCCGGCGCGGCGGGGTCGCTGCCCCGCAGGGCGGCAAAGGCGGCGAAGATCGCCTCCGCCTGCTCCATGGCTTCGGGGACAGGGGCCTTTTCCTGGGATTCCTTCCAGGCCCGGGTGTGGCCCCAGCGGGCCCGGGCTTCCTCCGCGTACGCGGTTTTGGCGGCGTCGATGTCCGCCTGTGTCACGTTGGGTTTGGTCATAGCCGTTCCTCCTAAGGTGTCATCCACCAGCCGCAGCAGGCCGTCCAGCTGCTCCCGCTTCAGCAGCAGCAGCTCCCGGTGGGCCCGCAGAGCGGCGGCACGTGTTTCTTCCGGCGCCTGCAAAAGCGGCCCCACCTCCTTCAGAGACAGGCCCAGCTCCCGGTAAAACAGTGCCTGCTGCAGCAGGGCGATGGCCGGACGGTCATAATAGCGGTAGCCGTTTTCCCCCACCTGGCTGGCTTTTACCAGGCCGATCTGGTCATAATAGCGCAGCGTGCGCACACTGACGCCCAAAAGACCGGCCGCCTCTCCGATGGAAAGCCGCATTTGCATCACCTCCGGAGTGTACGATACACCATGACGCCGCGTCAGAGTCAAGACTTTTTTTACCGGCCCCGGCCTTTTCGCATCATAAAGCCCAGGACCGTGCCGCACAGGCCGCCGATGATGTGGGTCAGGTGGGAGATGCCGTCATGCAGGAAGATGGCGTCATACAGCTCCTGCCCCAGGTAAAAGACGGTCACCAGGATCAGGGTCAGGGGGATGCAGCCCTTTTTCATGCCGGACAGCGAGGCCAGAAAGATCAGCATGAACACGATGCCCGAAGCGCCCAGCAGCGCGGAGCCGGGGGCCAGCACCAGATGGGCCGCCCCTGATACAAAGGCGGTGACGATCATGGCGATGAGCAGGTTGCGGCTGCCGTATTTTTCCTCCACCGCCGGGCCGACGATGAGCAGATACAGCACGTTGTTGAAAAAGTGCTGCCAGCCGGAATGGCCCAGCACGTGGCCGAACAGCCGCACATAGGTCAGCGGATCGGACAGGCTGCTGCGGTAAACGCAGAAGCACAGGCTGGTGCTTTTTCCGCCGGTGAGGCCGTCCAGCACCAGCACGCCGCAGCACAGCAGCACATAGGTCAGGATCACCGGAGAATTGTATTGCAGTTTTCGCATGGGTACCTCCCTGAACCGGGCGCGGGGCGGGCCGCGCCGCCGGTTTTCGCTGGTTTACAGGCAGAGGGCAGTCCTGCGACTGCCCTCCGCGGTTTTATTTCAGATACTGGGCCAGCTCGCCGGCCTTGTCGCAGCGTTCCCAGGTCAGATCCAGGTCGGGACGGCCCATATGGCCGTAGGCGGCCACCTGACGGTAGACGGGCTTGCGCAGGTCCAGCTGCTCGATCATGGCAGCGGGGCGCATATCGAAGTGGCGGCGGACGATGTCGGCCAGCTTGCCGTCATCCAGCTTGCCGGTGCCGAAGCTGTCCACCAGCACGGACACGGGCTGGGCCACGCCGATGGCATAAGCCAGCTGCAGCTCGCACTTGTCCGCCAGGCCGGCGGCCACCAGGTTCTTGGCGATATAGCGGGCGTAATAGGCGCCGGTGCGGTCCACCTTGGTGGGGTCCTTGCCGGAGAAGGCGCCGCCGCCGTGGCGGGCGTAGCCGCCGTAGGTGTCCACGATGATCTTGCGGCCGGTGAGGCCGGAGTCGCCCTGGGGACCGCCGATGACGAAGCGGCCGGTGGGGTTCACATAGATCTTGGTGTCCTTGTCCAGCAGGCGCTTGGGCACCGCCTGGTAGATGACCTCCTCGATGACGGCCTCCCGCACCTGCTCCAGCGAAACGCTGTCCAGATGCTGGGTGGATATGACGATGGCGTCGAACCGCTCGGGAGCGCCGTTTTCGTCATAGCGCACCGTGACCTGGCTCTTGCCGTCGGGCAGGATAAAGGGCACCTTGCCGTTTTTGCGCACCTCCGCCAGCTTGCGGGTCAGCTCGTGGGCAAAGGTGATGGGGGCGGGCATCAGCTCCCGGGTCTCCCGGCAGGCGTAGCCGAACATCATGCCCTGGTCGCCGGCGCCGATCAGGTCGTAGCGGTCAGTGCCGCCGGCGCGGTTTTCCAGGGCGTTGTTGACGCCCATGGCGATGTCGGGGCTCTGGCCGTGGATGGCGGACAGCACGGCGCAGGTTTTGTAGTCAAAGCTGTCGCCGGAGCCGTCGTAGCCGATGTTTTTCACGGTCTCCCGGACGATGCCCTCCACATCCACCTGGGCGTTGGCGGTCATTTCGCCCATCACCATCACCACGCCGGTGGTGGTGCAGGTTTCACAGGCCACGTGGGCGCCGGGGTCCTGGGCCAGGACCGCGTCCAGAATGCCGTCGGACACCTGGTCGCACAGCTTGTCGGGATGGCCTTCGGTGACGCTTTCAGACGTAAACAATCTCTTGACAGACATGTTTTTACCTCGTTTCTTATGTTTTTTTCGGGGTAAGAAAAGAAAAAAGACTCCCGAAAAGGAGTCTTTGCATTGGTTGATACAAGCCGCTCCTTATCGATGTTCGCGGAACCACCGTCACCCGTTTCGGGCAGGTTGGTGTGCGGTCATTGAGCGAACCCTCTACCGCAGCTCTGGATAATGGCGTCGATTCAATTTTCTTACTACAGCTTCATATAATACCATAGTTTTCGGCAAAATGCAAGCCTTTTGTCACCGGTAAAGGCCGTATTTGGTCTTGACCCGGTCCAGTTTTTCCAGCATGGGCTCGCTGAGCAGCCACAAAAACAGGAAGGTGGAGGCGGCGTGCACCACATCCACCGGCACGCCCTGGATGTAATAGGCCAGAAGCAGGCTCCAGGAGGGGGAGGGCTGGTACATGAGCATGGCCGCCGGGTTCATGATGCCGCCATAGACCAGCAGCACCGCTAAAAATCCGAACAGGCTCAGGCTCAGGCGGCTGCGGCGCAGCAGCCCCTTGCGGAACAGCACCCCCGCCAAAAAGCCGATGATGCCCATGGCAAACATCTGATAGGGCGTCCACGGCCCCTGCTGAAAGAACATATTGGACAGCAGCATGGTGAGACTGCCCACCAAAAAGCCGCTCTCCGCCCCCAGCGCCACGGCGGACAGGATCACCAGCGCCGCCACCGGCTTAAAGCTGGGCAGCATATAAAAGGCCGCCCGCCCCGCCACGCCCATGGCGCACAGCACCGCCAGCAGGATCAGCTCCCGGGCCTGGGGCTTCCGCCCCTCGAACACCAGGAAAAAGGGAAGCATGGTCTCCGCCAGCACCAGCAGGGAGATCAGGTAGTATTTCCGGTCGCCGAAGTAAAAATAGCCCGCGAAAATGGTGAGCGGAATGGCCAGCAGGATCAGGGCTGCCGCCAGCCGGGTGCGGCGGTCCAGCTTTTGCCCGGGCAGGTATGGCGCGGGCGCGGCGGAACGCCGGGTCACCGCCAGGGCCAGACACAGCAGGCAGGCGATCATCAGGACGTCCCGGGAAAAGGCGCTTGCCGGCAGCAGCGGCACCTGCCAGTCCCAAAGGGCGCTTGCCATGGCGGCCAGGGCGCCCGCGCCGGAAAGGCCCGCCAGCAGCTTCCGCCACAGGGGCAGGGGCTGCTTCGGCTCTTTCCCGCCGCCGCGGGTGGGCGCTTCCCACTTCAGCGGGGGATACAGGTCCGCTCCGGGCGGCTCCGGCGGCTCCGGGGAAACGCCGCCGCAGGCGGCGATGACATCCTCCGGGGTGACGGCCCCAGGCAGAAGATGCCGGGCCATACGGTTGGCGGCGGTGGTATAAAAGCTGTTGCCGCTGAAAAACTCCCGCGGGGTGCCCTGGGCGGCGATGGCGCCGTCGAAAAACAGGGCGCACCGGTGGGCGTGGCGGGCGCAGAAGCCGATGTCATGGCTCACCATCACCACCGCCACCCCGGCGGAGCACAGGCGGCGCAAAATGGCCGCCAGCTCCTCCTGAAAGGCCACATCCAGTCCCTTGGTGGGCTCGTCCAGCAGCAGGATCCGGGGCTGCTGCAGCAGCACCTTGGCCAGGGCCGCCCGCTGCTGCTCGCCCCCGGACAGGTCAAAGGGATGACGGTCCAAAAGGGGCTGCAGGTGGCACAGGCCCGTGACCCGGCCCAGCCGGGCAGCCTGTTCCTCTTTGGAAAGGCCGCTGTCCCGGAGGGCGTCGGCCAGGTCTTCGCCAACGGTACTTTTTACAAACAGGGCCCTGGGGTCCTGGGGCAGCATCCCCAGAACACCCGGCGCGGGGCCCGCGTCCCCTCCGCCGGACACAAACACCTTGCCCCGGTAGGGCTTGTGCAGCCCCGCCAGCAGAGACAGGGCGGTGGATTTTCCCGCGCCGTTGCCTCCCAAAACCGCCAGCAGCTCCCCGGGGAACACCTCCAGGCTCAGTCCCCGGGCGATGTCCGGGGAATCCTGCTCGTAGCGGAACCAGACCTCCTCCAGCTTTGCGGCGGGACGGTCAGACAGGGGCGCGGGGATGGTCTCCGGGGGCACCGGCCCCAGGGGATGTCCGGCGGCAAAGGCGTCCAGCCAGTCCCGGCCCTCCCGCACGGTCACCGGGCAGGGAAGGTCGCTGTCCACCCCGGCGTAGACACGCATGGCGGCGGGCATGGAGGCAAACATCCGGTGGCCCCGCTGCTTCAGGGCCTGCCCCACCTCTCCGGGGCTGCCCCGGGCGATGAGCTGTCCGCCGTCCAGCACCAGCACCTGGTGGCTGTAGGGGAAGACCTCCTCCAGCCGGTGCTCGGTGCACAGGACGGTGGTGCCCAGCTCCCGGTTGATGCGGGCCACCGTCGCCAGAAAGTCCGAAGCGGCGATGGGGTCCAGCTGGGAGGTGGGCTCGTCCAAAATCAGCACACTGGGCTGCATCACCATGACGGAAGCCAGGTTCAAAAGCTGCTTCTGTCCGCCGGAAAGCTGGGAAACATCCCGGTAAAACCAGTGCTCGATGCCGAAAAAGCTGGCTATCTCCGCCACCCGGCGGCGGATGGTGGGGGTGTCGCAGCCCAGGCTCTCCAGGCCGAAGGCCAGCTCGTGCCACACCTTGTCGGTGACGATCTGGTTGTCCGGATTCTGCAGCACGAAGCCGATGCGGGCGCTCTGCTCCCGCCGGGACAGGGCCTCCAGGGGCTGTCCCTCGAACAGGATGCGCCCCTCCCGGAGGCCGTGGGGGGCCAGGGCGGGCTTGAGCTGCCGCAGCAGGGTGGTCTTTCCGCAGCCGGAGGGGCCGCACAGGGTGACAAAGGTCCCCGCCCGGACGGCCAGGCTGATGCCATCCAGGGCTTTTTTGTCCTGCTCGGGATAGGTAAAGCTCAGATCTTCCAGCGTAAAGCAGTCCATTTTCGGTCCTCCCTCCGGTCCAGGATCACAGGAACGGCGCACAGCGCCAGGTAAGCGGTCAGGGTCAGCAGCGATACCGGCCCGCCGCTCCATTTGACAGTGGGAAAATACCGCCAGGTCAGGCCGTCCAGCGCCGCCCCTGCCAGCACGGCGGCGCCCAGGGCCAGCAGCGCCGCCAGCGCCAGCCGGTCCCGCCGGTCAAAGCGGTAGATGGAAAAGGCCGTCCGCCCCGGCAGGCCGTAGCCCCGGCTTTTCATGCTGTCGGCGGTGTCGATGCCGTTTTCCAGCGCCCAGGACACCATGGTGGACAAAATGGCCCCGGCGCAGCGGATCCGGTGGAGCAGCCCGCCCCGGGCGGGGTCTTTGCCGATGCATTTCTGCGCCCGGGTCACCGTCCGCAGCTGGACCTTGAACCGGGGGACGAACCGCAGGGCCATGGACAGCACCAGGCTCAGGGAAGGGATGACCCGGCCGAACAGGTAAACAAACTTGTCAGAGGTGATCACCGTGTTGAAGCAGGCAAACCACAGCACCACGGCGGCCAGCATGGCGGCGGCTGCCAGGCCGTACAGGATGGATTCCAGCGTCAGGGGATTGCCGGAGGGCAGATAGGCCAGGATGGTGGCGCCCTGGTGGTTGAAGCAGGGGTTCAGCAGGGCGGTGACCGCCATCATGGGCAAAATGCCCTTGAGGCAGAAGGCCAGGGCTTTTTTGCCGTTGAGGTACAGGTCATAGGCCGCGGCCCCTGCCAGGGACACCGCAAGGCACACCGGGTGGAGCAGGAACATGGAAAAGCCCAGAACCTCGGTGAAAAACAGCAGGTTCACCGCCGGATGATAGGTGGAAAAGCTGTCCCGCATATCAGTTCTCCAGCAAAAGGGCCTCGTCCAGCAGGGCAAAGAACATCCGGGCGGCCTCGGCCCGGGTGACCGCTTCGCCGGGGCAAAGGTCCGCCTCGCCGGTGTCTAAAATGCCCCGGTCACAGCAAAAGGCCAGCGCCTCCTGCGCCCAGGGGGCGCAGCTCTGCCAGTCCCCGAACTGGGACAGCACGTTGCGGCAGGCGTCGGCGCTGTACCGGACGTTCAGGCCGCAGGCCTTTGCCAGGCGGGCCACCAGCACGGCGGCCTGCTGCCGGGTGATGGGCTGCAGGGGGGCGAACCGTCCGCCGCCCACGCCCTCCACCGCGCCAAAGGCCGCGGCGGCGTTCACCGGGGCGGAATACCACAGCCCCTCGGGCACGTCGGAAAATCCGGCGGAGGACGCCTGGGGAAGTCCCAGGGCCCGGACTGCCATGGCGCAGAACTGGGCGCGGTTCAAAAGCCCCTCCGGCTCAAAGCGTCCGCCGCCCATGCCCTCCAGAATGCCCCGGCCGGCCAGGGCCAGGATGGCCTGCTCCTCCGCCCGGCCGGCAATGTCGGAAAAGGCAGGCGCCTCCCCCTGTCTGCCCGGGACGGCCACGGCGGGATCCCGCCCCGGCAGGCCCGCAAAGCCCCGGTCCACCGCCGCAGGGTCGGTGAGCAGGTAAATGTTGGGCAGGCCCTCTTCCGCCCGGCGCAGGGATTCCAGGGCCAGCATGGCCTGGTGGGTGGCCATCACATCATAGCCACCCTCCGCCAGATGGCGGAAGGAGCCGTCCTCCAGACGGAAGGACAGCAGGGCATCCAAAAGGGTGCGGCCGTTTTTCACAAAGCGGGCGTCATCCGGGGAAATGCCCAGCATACACAGGGCCATGAGCACCTGGGAAATACTCTCGGAAGTGGAAGCGCCCCAGGCGGTGTAGCCGCCGCCGGGCTGCTGCAGGGTGGAAAGCCGGGCAACGCCCCGGCTGATGGCCGCTTCGGCCTCTTTCGGGTAAAAGGACAGGGCCTGGAGCGCCATGGCGGTGGTGTCCGGATCCGCCACCGTCCCGGACAGGGCCCAGCCGCCGTCCTCCAGCTGGGTGTCCAGCAGGTGCCGGAGATAGGTCTGCTCGCAGGCGGGATTGCCGCCGGCGTTGTTGAGGATCAGCAGGGAGACCGCCGGACCGATGACGGTGGTGCGGCAGATGCGGCCGGTGTCCTTGACCACCGCCAGCAGGTCATAGCCGCCAACATCGGTGAGCTCCTGCCCCAAAGCCTCCAGCGCCAGGCACAGCCGCAGGGTGCCGGTGACCGGTCCCCGGAGGGCGCCGTTGTGTTCCGCCAGCAGCTTTTCCACCCGGGTGAGATAGGCGGAAAAGAAGCCCTCGGGCACGGCGCTGCCCGTCCGCGCCAGGGCGAAAACCAGCCAGTCGCCGTAAATGGTGCCGGCGGTGGGGTCCAGGGTCTGGGCCGCCAAAAAGGATGCCGTTTGATCGCGGCCGGTGTCGGCGGCCAGCGCCGCCGGGGCGGCGCACAGCACAAAAGCGGCGCACAGCACAAGGGCCAGCAGCCGGCGCAGCATACGGATCATAGAAAAACCTCCCGAAAAAGAAAAATCGTCCGGCGGCCGAAGTTCCCAGACGAGGATCTGTTTCAAGTTCCGGCCGAAACAGGCACAGCGTTCCCCGCGTATCTGGCTTAACTGCCCGCAGCAGTATCACAGTGACCGACTCGCCGGGATTCTCACCCGATTCCGCGTGCCGCAAACGCGGCCGGAACGCATGATATTTACAAACATATTCAGTATACCATCCTTCCGGGGAAAAAGAAAGCGTTTTCCGCAAAAATCCCCCGGGGAGGCTGGAAAAAAGCGGCCCGGCGTGCTATCCTGTACCCGGACAGTGTGTGTGAAAGGAGCGGGACCATGCGGCTGGTTTTGAAAAAAGAGCTGGAGGGCGCCATCTTGGATGTGGGCGGCGGCGGAGAAGGGGTCATCGGGCGGATCTACGGTCCCCGGGTGGTGGCCATTGACAACCGGCAGGAGGAGCTGGACGAGGCCCCCGGCGGCTTTGAAAAGCGGCTGATGGATGCCCGGGCGATGGCCTTTCCGCCGGAACGCTTTGACCATGTGACCTTCTTTTACAGCGCCATGTTCATGTCCCTTGCAACCCTCCGGGCGGCGGTGGAAGAGAGCGCCCGGGTGCTGCGCCCCGGGGGAGGGCTGCACATCTGGGACGCGGACATCGGCTCCGGCTGGCCGGAGCCCTTTACCGTGACGCTGGACATCGATGCCGCCGGACAGGCGGTCCGCACCACCTACGGCGTGGGCCGGGAGGAGCCCCAGAGCGCCGCCGCGGTCCGGGACATCTGCCTCCGGGCGGGACTGAAGCCGCGGGAGCTGCGGCAGGCGGAGGGCCAATTTTACCTGCGGTTTGAAAAATAGCAATAAAAACAGGGCGTGCTCCCGTGAAGTGATCCCGAAAAGTTAGACAATATTAGAAAGAAAAAATTGTTCAAGCAGCCGAAAGGGCTTGTTGTCTGTGAAGAGCAGGCGGCAAGCCCTTTAGCTTTGCCTTGATACGGTGGTTATTGTAATAGTCCAGATAA